>NZ_FLSP01000028.1 GCF_900091315.1 Streptomyces sp. DI166 | reverse complement strand
CTGGTCTGTTCGCTGTGGAAGTGGCTCTGTATCGGTTGGTGGAGTCGTGGGGTGTGCGTCCGGACTTTGTGATGGGCCACTCCGTCGGTGAAGTCGTCGCCGCTCATGTGGCGGGTGTGTTCTCGCTGGAGGATGCCTGCCGCCTGGTTGCCGCGCGGGGTTCGCTGATGCAGGCGCTGCCGCCCGGTGGAGCCATGCTCGCCGTCCAGTCCGGTGCTGTTGAGGAGTATCTGGACGGTGTGGACGTGGCCGCCGTCAACGGGCCGTCGTCCATGGTGCTCTCGGGTCCCGAGGAAGCCATCGAAGCCGTACGGGAACGCCTCACGGCAGCGGGGATCAAGTCCCGTCGCCTGAAGGTCTCCCACGCTTTCCACTCGGCGCTGATGGAGCCGATGCTCGCCGACTTCGAGCAGGTGGCGGCCGCCATCACCTACGCCGCCCCGCGCATCCCTCTCGTCTCGAACCTGACCGGAGCGATCGCCGCCGAGGACATCCGCACTCCCGCCTACTGGGTCCGTCACGTCCGTGAGGCCGTCCGCTTCGCCGACGGCCTCTGCACGCTCACCGAAGCGGGCGTGACCAAGTTCCTGGAGCTGGGCCCGGACGCCACACTCACCGCGATGGCCGCCGAATCCACCGACGGCGTGCTCGTAGCCGCAACCCGCCGCGACCACAACGAAGTCGAGACCTTCACCCACGCCATCTCCCGCCTTTGGGTGAGCGGCGTGGACATCGACTGGCCCGCGCTGTTCGCCGGCCGCAACCCCCACCGCGTAGACCTCCCCACCTACCCCTTCCAACACGACCGCTACTGGCTGGACGCCCCACCCCCACAGACACCCCCGACACCGAGGAGTCCCGCTTCTGGGAAGCCGTCGAGCAGGAGGATGTCACCGCCCTCGCGGCGGCCCTCGACTCCGACGACGACGCCCTGCGCGAAGCGCTCCCTGCCCTGGCCGCCTGGCGGCGCCGCCGACGGGAGCGGAGTGCCGTGGACGCCCTCCGCTACACGGTCACCTGGAAGCCGCTGCCGCCTCCGGGGGCGACGGCGAGCGGCCGTTGGCTGGTGGTGGTGCCCGAGGGTGCCGCCGAGCCGGTCACCGGCATTGTCACCGCCCTTGCGGCAGCCGGTATCGAGCCGGTCCCGGTGACCGGAGACCGACTTACGGAGCACTTGGCCCGCTGCGCCACCGACGACACCCCCTTCACCGGCGTGCTCTCCCTCCTGGGCTGCGACCCCGCCGCGACCACCCCGGACGACGACGGCCTCGCCCCCGCACTCACCGCCACCCTCGCCCTCCTGCACGCGGTCGCCGCGGCCGGTATTGACGCGCCCCTGTGGTGTGCCACCCGGGGTGCCGTCGCCGTGACGCCCTCCGACCCACCGCCCGACGCGGGCGGCGCCGCGCTCTGGGGGCTCGGCAGGGTCGTCGGGCTGGAGCTGCCCGATCTGTGGGGCGGTCTCGTCGATCTGCCGGAAGCGCTCGACGAGCGCACCGGGCGACTGCTGGCCGCGGCGCTGCTCGGGGCGGACGGTGAGGATCAACTCGCCGTGCGTCCGGCCGGGTTGTCGGCGCGGCGGCTCGTCCGGGGCGCGATCGGTGCCCGGGAGGAGGGGGAGTGGCCGCCGCGCGGGACCGTGCTCATCACGGGTGGGACCGGTGCGCTGGGAGCTCATGTCGCGCGGTCCCTGGCCGAGGCGGGTGCCGAGCATCTGCTGCTGCTCAGCCGCGGCGGGCGGGAGGCGCCCGGTGCCGACGCGCTCGCCGAGGAGTTGCGCGGGCTGGGCGCGCGGGTGACGGTGACGGCGTGCGACGCGGCCGACCGGGAGCGGCTTGCCGAGGTGCTGGCCGCCGTACCGGAGGAACTGCCGCTCAGGGCCGTCGTACACACCGCCGGAATCGTCGAGGACGGAGTGGCGGCCTCGCTGACCGAGGAGTCGTTGCGGCGTGTTCTGCGGCCGAAGGCCGCCGCGGCGCAGCACCTCCATGAGCTGACGGCCGGTCACGACCTCGCGGCCTTTGTGCTGTTCTCCTCCCTCTCCGGGACCGTCGGCACGCTCGGGCAGGCCGCCTACGCCGCCGCGAACGCCTCCCTCGACGCGCTGGCCGCGCGGCGCCGCGCCGCCGGGCTGCCCGCCACCTCCGTGGCCTGGGGGCCCTGGGCCGGGGCGGGCATGGCCAAGGAGCGGATCGTGGAGAGCGGGGTGCGGCGGGCGGGCCTCGTGCCCATGGAGCCGTCGCGTGCCGTCGCCGCGCTGCGCCGTGCAGTGCTCGGCGGGACGGACGCGGCGGGGGCCGTCGCGGTCGTGGACGTGGAGTGGGAACGGTTCGCCGCCGGGTTCACCACGGGTCGGCCCAGCCCGCTGCTGGCCGACTTCGTCGCACCGGCCTCGGGCGCGGAGGGCGAGCGCCCGGCCGGGGCCGGGGATCTCGCCGCCCGGCTGGCCGCGCTGCCCACGCGGGACCGGGAGCGGGCCATGGTGGACGTCGTACGCGAGCATGTCGCCGCGTCGCTCGGCCACTCCTCCGCGCAGCGGGTCGATCCCGAACGGCCCTTCAAGGAACTGGGTTTCGACTCGCTGACCGCGGTCGACCTGCGCAACCGGCTCATCGCCCGCACGGGGCTGCGGCTGCCCGCCACGCTCGTCTTCGACTACCCCAGCACCAGTTCGCTCGCCCGCCACCTGCTCACGCTCGTGCTCCCGGAGGTGGTGGAGGAACAGGCGGATGTCCCGGGCGCGGAAGCGTCCGGTGCCGACGACGACCCCGTGGTGATCATCGGTATGAGCTGTCGGCTGCCCGGCGGGGTCGACTCGCCCGAGGCGCTGTGGGAGTTGCTGGCCGAGGGCCGCGACGCCATCACCCGGTGCCCCGACGACCGGGGCTGGGACATCGAGGACTACTACGACCCCGACCCCGAGCGGCCCGGCAGCACCTACGGCCGTGAGGGCGGGTTCATGACCGGAGCGGACTCCTTCGACGCCGCGTTCTTCGGGATCTCGCCGCGCGAGGCGCTGGCCATGGACCCCCAGCAGCGGCTGCTGCTGGAGGCGAGCTGGGAGACCGTCGAGCGGGCCGGCATCGATCCGCTGCGGCTGCGCGGCAGCAGGACCGGTGTCTTCGTCGGCCTCGTCGCCCTCGACTACGCCCACGCCTACGGGCCCGGCCAGGAGGATCTGGAGGGCTTCCTCGGCATCGGCAACTCCGCGAGCGTGGCCTCCGGGCGGGTCGCCTACGCCCTCGGCCTCGAAGGCCAGGCCATCACCATCGATACGGCCTGCTCGTCCTCGCTGGTCAGCCTGCACCTGGCGGTGAAGGCGCTGCGGGACGGCGAGTGCTCGCTGGCCCTCGCCGGGGGTGTCACCGTGCTGCCCTCGCCGTCGATCTTCCTGGAGTTCAGCCGGCAGCGCGGACTCTCCGCCGACGGCCGTTGCCGGGCCTTCTCCGCCGACGCGGGCGGCTTCGGCCCCGCCGAGGGCGTCGGCATGCTGCTCCTGGAACGGCTCTCCGACGCCCGCCGCAACGGCCACCGGATCCTCGCCGTCGTCAAGGGCACCGCGATCAACCAGGACGGCGCCTCCAACGGGCTGACCGCCCCCAACGGACCCTCCCAGCAGCGCGTCATCCGCGCCGCCCTCACCGCCGCCGGGGTCGGTGCCGCCGACGTGGACGCGGTCGAGGCCCACGGCACGGGCACGAAGCTCGGCGACCCGATCGAGGCACAGGCCCTGCTCGCGACCTACGGCCGGGACCGCGAACGGCCGCTGTGGCTGGGGTCGGTGAAGTCCAACATCGGGCACACCCAGGCCGCCGCCGGTGTCGCGGGCGTCATCAAAATGGTGCTGGCGATGCGCGAAGGCGTCCTGCCCAGGACGCTGCACGTGGACGAGCCGACCTCGCACGTCGACTGGAGCGCCGGCGCCGTCTCCCTGCTCACCGAGGCGATCCCCTGGCCGGAGACCGGCCGTGCCCGGCGCGCGGGCGTGTCCTCCTTCGGGATCAGCGGCACCAACGCGCACGTCATCCTGGAGGCACCGCCCGAGGACGCCGGGCCCGTGCCCGCGCCCGTCCCGGGTGAGCCGGTGTGGCACGGCGGGCCGCTGCCGTGGACCCTCTCCGCCCGTGACACGGACGCCCTGCGCGCCCAGGCCGCCCGGCTCGCCGCCCACCTGGACACCGACACCGACCCGGCCGACGTCTCCCACGCGCTGCTCACCCGGCGCGCCGCCCTGGAACACCGCGCGGTCCTCCTCGGCCCCGATCCGCTGGCAGCGGCGCGTGCCCTGGCCCAGGGCGCCGACCGGCCGGCCGCCGGACCGGTCGTCACCGGGCGGGCCAAGGCCCCCGCCGGAGTCACCTTCGTCTTCCCCGGACAGGGCTCGCAGTGGCCGGCCATGGGTCGCGAACTCCTCGCCGCGAGCCCGGTGTTCGCCGCCCGCATGGCCGAGTGCGAGGCGGCGCTCGCGCCGCACGTGGAATGGCGGCTCACCGAGCTGCTCAACGGGCCGGAACCGGACTCCCGTTGGGTTGAGTGGACCGAGCGCGTGGAGATCCTCCAGCCCGTGCTGTGGGCGGTGATGATCTCACTGGCCGCAGTCTGGGAGGCGCTCGGCGTCACGCCGTCCGCCGTCATCGGGCACTCGCAGGGCGAGTTGGCGGCGGCCGTGGTCGCCGGGGCGCTCGACCTGGAGGAGGCCGCCCGGATCATCACCGCCCGCGCGGCCCTCGGCGCGACCTTCCTCGAACGCGGCAGTCTGATCTCCGTCGCCGAGAGCGCGGAACGGCTCGCCGAGCGGCTGGCGGCCCACGACGGGGCGCTGTCCGTCGGCGCCGTCAACAGCCCCACCTCCACCGTCGTCGCCGGCACCCACGAGGCACTGGACGCGCTCGCCGCCGAGCTGGAGGCGGACGGCGTCTGGCACCGTCGCGTCGCCCACGCCTACGCCTCCCACTCCCCCCAGATGGACGAGGTCGAGGAGGCCCTGCTCACCGCCATCGGCACCGTCCACCCGCGCCCCGGCCGCGCCGCCTTCCTCTCCACCGTTACCGGCAGGCCCCACGACACCGCAGCCCTGGACGCCGCCTACTGGTACCGCAACCAGCGTGAACCGGTATCCTTCCGGGCCGCCGTCGAAACCGCCGTCGAACTCGGCCACACCACCTTCGTCGAGGTCAGCGCCCACCCCGTACTGGTCGCCGCGCTGGAGGACACCGTCGGCGCCGACGCCACCGTCATCACCGGCACCCTGCGCCGGGAGGAGGGAGGCCCCGACCGATTCGCGGCCTCCGCCGCCGCCCTGTGGACCGCCGGGGCCCACGTCGACTGGACCGCTCTCCACGCGGGCCGCACCCCACACCCCGTCGACCTGCCCACCTACCCCTTCCAGCGCCGCCGCTACTGGCTCACCGCCCCCTCCGGCACCGCGGGCGATCCGGCGGGCCTCGGCCTCACCGACACCGGCCATCCTCTCCTCGGCGCCGTCGTCCACCCGGCCGACGACGAAGGGCTGCTGCTCACCGGCCGCCTCGCACCCCACAGCCACCCCTGGCTCGGCCAGCACCGGCTGCTCGGCACCGCGCTGCTCCCCGGCTCGGCCCTCACCGAACTCGCGATCCGCGCGGGCGACGAGGCGGGCTGCGGACACCTCGGCGAACTGGTCCTCGGCAGCCCCCTGGTCCTGCCCGACCGGGGCGGCGTCCTGATCCAGGTCGCCGTGGGCGCCCCCGCCGACGACGGCACCCGCACCGTCGCCGTCCACTCCCGCCCCGAGCACAGCACCCCCGACGAACCCTGGACCTGCCACGCCGAGGGCGTCCTGCACCCGCAGACCGGCCCCGAGCCGGACGACCTCACCGTCTGGCCCCCGCTCGGCGCCGAACCCCTCGACCTCTCCGGCTTCTACGACCGGGCGGAAGCCGCCGGTTACGGCTACGGCCCCGCCTTCCACGGCCTGCGCGCCGCCTGGCGCCTCGGCGAGGAGACCTACGCCGACGTCGCCCTCCCCGACCCCCTGCGCACCGAGGCCCCGCGCTACGGCCTCCATCCCGCCCTCCTCGACGCCGCCCTCCACGCGAGCGCCCTCACCACCGACACGTCCGAACTCCGCCAGCCCTTCGCCTGGAGCGACGTACGGCTGTACGCCACCGGCGCCACCGAACTGCGCGTCCGCCTCACTCCGGCCGGGCCCGACGGCACCAGCGTCCTGCTCGCCGACCCGGCGGGCCGCCCGGTCGCCGCGATCGGGGCCCTCGTACAGCGCGCCGTGGACCCCGCACAGCTGACCGCCGCCACATCCGCCGCCGACGCACTGCTCCGGATCGAGTGGACCCCGTCGGCACAGAACCAACAGGCGGGTATCGAGGACGAGTTCGCGACCTGGGCGATCCTCGGGGAGGACACGCTCGGCCTCGCGGTCACCGTCCAGGAAGGCGGCCACGCCGTCGTCGAGCACGCCGACCTCGACGCCCTGCTCGCCACACTGGACGCGGGCCTGCCCGTACCGGAATGGGTACTGGCGCCGTGCGCCAACCGGGACGGCGAAGCGGACCGGGCGGCGGCCCTCCTCGACCGCTGGCTCGCCGACGAACGGCTCACCCACGCACGCCTCGCCGTCGTCACCCGGAACGGCCACACGGACCCGGCGGGGATCGCCGTAGGACACCGCATACGCGTCGTCCAGACCGAGCACCCCGGGCGCGTCATCCACCTCGACCTCGACGCCGACCCGGACCCCGACCTCCCCGCTGCCCTGCGCGTCACCGGAGAACCGACGCTCGCCCTGCGCGACGGCGACCTCCTCGTCCCGCGCGCCCGACGCGTCCCGGCCCCCGGGACCCACCCGCCCCTGGACGGCACCGTCCTGGTCACGGCGTCCGGCGACGGCACCGCGGCCGCGACCCTCGTCCACCACCTGACCACCGAACGAGCCGTCGACTCCGTGCTGTTGGCGGCCCCCACCGACGACCTTCCCACCACGGACGTGGAAACGGTCACGGGCGACCTCACCGACCGCGCCTGGCTCACCGGACTCCTCAAGGACCGACAGGTGACCGCGATCGTCGACACGGCCAACGACCCCACGGTCACCGCCCACCTGCACGAGCTGACAAAGCCCGACGACACCGTCACCGCCTTCGCCGTACTCGCCACCCACCCCGACGCCCGCCTCACGGCCCTGGCCCACGAACGCCGGGCCGCCGGACTCCCGATCGCACTCGTCACCCCGGCCCCCTGGGACGAGGAGGCCAAGACGACACCGGGCACCGCGGCCGCCGCCCTGGCCCACATCCTCGACCAGAGCCTGCCCCCGCTCGTCGCGACCCGGCTCGACCCCGCGGACCTGCGCCGCCGCGCCACGACCGGCACCCTCCCGCCCGAACTGCGCGACCTCGCGCCCACCGTCCCCGCCCGCCGCCGAGGAGCCACCGGCACGACCGAGGGCACCGACCCGGCGGCCGGCGAGGCCCTCGTCCGCACACTCTCCGGCCTCACCGCCGAAGAACGCCTCCGGCACCTCACCGACCTGGTGCGCCGGCAGGCGGCGGCCGTGCTCGGCCACGACTCGGCCGAAGCAGTCGACCCCGACCGGCAGTTCAAGGACATCGGCTTCGACTCGATGATGGCCGTCCAGCTCCGCAACCGGCTGGGCGCCGAGACCGGCCTCACCTTCCCGCCCACCCTCGTCTTCACCTACCCCGCCCCCACCGCCCTCGCCGCCCACCTCGACGAACGCCTGGCACTCGCCGACGGCGGCACGGCGACTGCCGACGACACCGAACGCGTCCTCGCCGAGATCGAACGGCTCGACACCGCCCTCGCCGCCGTCGAACCGGGCTTCGACGACCACACCGCCCGCGCCCGCGTCGTCAAACGCCTGGAGTCGGTCCTGTGGCGCTGGACCAGCACCACCGCACCCACGGCCGACGGCCCCGGCGAGAGCGTGCTCGACGGCAGCGCCCTCGACTCCGTCACCGACGACGAGATGTTCGACCTGATCGACCGTGAGCTCGGAGCCTAGGAGCCCCCCGATGCCGAACAACGAAGACAAGCTCCGCGAGTACCTCAAGCGTGTCACCGCCGACTACTCCCAGGTACGGCAGCGGCTGCGCGAACTTGAGGCCAAGGACCAGGACCCGGTCGCGGTCATCGGCATGGCCTGCCGCTTCCCCGGCGGCGTCGGCACACCGGAGGACCTGTGGCGCATGGTCGCCGACGGCACCGACGGCATCACCCCCTTCCCCACCGACCGGGGCTGGGACGAGGACCTGTACGACCCCGACCCGGACGCCTACGGCAAGAGCTACGTCGTCCAGGGCGGCTTCCTGCACGACGCCGCCGACTTCGACCCCGAGTTCTTCGGGATCTCCCCGCGCGAGGCCCTCGCCATGGACCCGCAACAGCGCCTGCTGCTGGAGTCGAGCTGGGAGGCAATCGAACGCGCCGACATCGTCCCCGCCGCTCTGCGCGGCACCCGCACCGGCGTCTTCGCGGGCGCCGTCGCCTCCGACTACGCCGCGCGCCTGGACACCGTCCCCGAGGAGATCGAGGGCTTCCTCGTCACCGGCAACATGACCGCCGTCGTCTCCGGCCGCATCTCCTACGTCCTCGGCCTGGAGGGCCCCGCCGTCACCGTCGACACGGCCTGCTCCTCCTCCCTCGTCGCCACCCACCTCGGCGTCCAGGCCCTGCGCAACGGCGAATGCGACCTCGCCCTCGCCGGCGGCGTCACCGTCATGCCCACCCCCTCCGGCTTCGTCGGCTTCAGCCGCCAGCGCGGACTCGCCCGCGACGGCCGCTGCAAGGCCTTCGCGGCCGCCGCCGACGGCACGATCTGGTCCGAGGGCGTCGGTGTCCTCCTCCTGGAACGACTCTCCGACGCCCGCCGCAACGGCCACCGGGTCCTCGCCGTCGTCCGAGGCTCCGCCACCAACCAGGACGGCGCCAGCAACGGCCTCAGCGCGCCCAGCGAACTCGCCCAGCGCCGCGTCATCCAACAGGCCCTGGACAACGCCCGCCTCACCATTCGCGACGTGGACGCGGTCGAGGCCCACGGCACGGGAACCAGCCTCGGCGACCCGATCGAGGCACAGGCCCTGCTCGCCACATACGGACAGAACCGGGACCCCGAACGACCGCTGTGGCTCGGCTCCATCAAGTCCAACATCGGCCACTCCGGCGCCTGCGCGGGCGTCGCGGGCCTCATCAAAATGGTCATGGCCCTGCGGGAGCGCGTCCTGCCCCGCACCCTCCACATCGACGAACCGACCCCGCACGTCGACTGGTCCTCCGGCAACGTCCAACTCCTCACGCAGGCAAGGGAATGGACCACGGAAGGAGAACGGCCGCGCCGGGGCGCGGTGTCGTCCTTCGGGGTCTCCGGGACGAACGCCCACATGATCCTTGAGGAGGCGCCGCCGGCGGTGCAGCCAGGGCCTGTCGACGGTCCTGAGGGACTGTCGGGGTCCCCGGCAGTGCCCTGGCCGGTGTCGGGGCGCACGGCTGACGCGCTGCGCGCCCAGGCGGGACGGCTGGCGACGGTCACCGGTGACCCGGTGGACGTGGGCTGGAGTCTGTGCAGCGCGCGGACATCGTTCGAGCACCGGGCGGTGGTCTGGGGAGGTGACGCCGCGGAACTGACGGCTGGGCTTGAGGCCCTCGCCTCCGGCGGAGTGGCGGCGAACACCGTTGCGGGAAGCGCCGTGGTCGGGAGCGCCCCGGTGTTCGTGTTCCCGGGGCAGGGGTCGCAGTGGCTGGGGATGGGGCGGAGGCTGCTCTCGTCCTCACCGGTGTTCGCGGCGCGGATCGCCGAGTGCGAGGCGGCTTTGTCGACCCATGTCGACTGGTCGCTCACGGAGGTGCTGTCCGGCGACGACGACGGCTGGATGCAGCGGGTGGACGTGGTTCAGCCGGTGCTGTGGGCCGTGATGGTGTCACTGGCGGCGGTGTGGGAGGCCTTCGGGGTCACCCCGGCAGCCGTGATCGGTCACTCGCAGGGTGAGATTGCGGCTGCCGCGGTTGTCGGTGCGCTGAGTTTGGGTGACGCGGCGCGGGTGGTGGCGCTCAGGTCAGCAGCCATCCGGGATGACCTTGCTGGTCGTGGTGGGATGTTGTCGCTGGCGACGGGTCCTGAGCGGGCTGCGGAGTGGGTTGCGCCGTATGGTGAGCGGGTTTCGGTGGCGGTCTACAACGGCCCGGACGCCTCGGTCGTAGCGGGTGATCCGCGGGCTCTGGACGAGATCGCCGCTACGGCGGAAGCGGCGGGTGTACGAGCCCGACGCGTCCCCGTCGACTACGCCTCCCACTCCACCCAAGTGGAGGCCATCGAGGCGAGGCTGCTTGAGGCCCTGGCCCCGGTCGTACCGCAGGAGTCCCGCATCCCGCTGATCTCCACGGTCACCGGCGAGGTGCTGGACACGTCCACGATGGACGCCGCGTACTGGTACGAAGGGCTGCGCCGGCCCGTCCGTTTCACCGAGGCCGTGCAACAGGCCTTGCCCTACGGCCGTTTCGTCGAGGTCAGTGCCCACCCCGTGCTGACCATGGGCGTGCAGGCGATAGCCGAGGCGGCCGACCACCCGGTCACCGTCGTCGGCACCCTCCGCCGCGACGAGGACGAGAACACCCGATTCATTGCGAGCGCCGCCGAACTCTGGGTGCACGGCGTGGACGTCAACTGGTCGGCGGTGTACGCCGGGCGGACCGTCACCCGAGTCGACCTCCCCACCTACGCCTTCCAACACCAGCGCTACTGGCTGGAGTCCGGCACCGGCACCGCGGATGTCAGCGGCGCCGGTCTGGCCGCCGCCGACCACCCGTTGCTGGGCGCCGCCGTCAGCCTCGCCGCCGACGGGGGTCTGGTGCTGACGGGCAGGCTGTCGCTGCGTACGCATCCCTGGCTGGCGGACCACGCTGTCGCGGGCAAGGTGCTGTTGCCCGGCACCGGATTCGTGGAACTGGCGATCAGGGCGGGCGACGAGGTCGGGTGCGCCCATCTCTCCGAACTGACCCTCCAGGCGCCGCTGGTCCTCCCCGAGCAGGGCGCCGTGCACCTCCAGGTCGTCGTCAGTGCCCCGGACGGGCAGGGGCAGCGCGCGCTCACTGTGTACTCCCGACCCGAGGGCGCCGAGCCCGAGTGGACCCTGCACGCGGAAGGCACCCTCAGCCCCGAGTCGGTGGCACCGTCCGACGCGGGCCTCACACAGTGGCCCCCCGCGGGCGCCGAGAGCATCGACGTCACCGGCTTCTACCCGGCCGTGGAGGCGGTCGGCTACGGCTACGGGCCGGCCTTCCAGGGCCTGCGTGCCGTATGGCGGCGTGGGGGCGAGGTCTTCGCCGAGGTGGAGTTGGGGGAGCCGACGCGTTCCGAGGCGGGCCGGTTCGGGATTCATCCGGCGTTGCTGGACGCGGCGTTGCACGCCAATGGGTACGGCGACTTCGGTGGCGGCGGGGAGGCGCTGCGGCTGCCGTTCGCCTGGACTGGCGTGTCGCTGTTCGCGTCGGGTGCGGACCGGTTGCGGGTGCGGATCGGCGCGGCGGGCGAGGACGCGCTATCGGTGCGGGTGGCCGACGGTACCGGCCAACCGGTCGCCGAGGTGCGCTCGTTGGTGCTGCGGCCGGTGTCGGCGGAGGCGCTGACCAGTGCGGAGGGCGAGGACCTCTTCCGCGTGGAGTGGTCGTCCCTGCCGTTGCCGGAGGAGGCCGAGGAGATCACGGGTGCCTGGGCCGTGCTCGGCACGGAGGACCCGTACAACGTCGGTGCGGCCGTGCAGGGCGCCGGGCTTGCCGTGGACTCCTACCTGGACCTCGAAGGTCTGCGGGTGGTGCTGGACGCGGGTGTTCCCGCGCCCGCCGTCGTCCTCTGGACGCCCCCCGGGGCGGAGGACGTGTCGGCGGTGGCCGCACGCGAGGTCGTCGAGGACGTGCTGGGGCTGGTGCAGGAGTGGCTGGCGCAGGACCCGCTGAGCGACACTCGGCTGGTCGTCGTGACGCGCGGTGCTGTGGCTGTGCGCGACGGCGAGGGCGTACGGGATCTGGCGACCGCCCCCGTGTGGGGTCTGGTCCGGTCGGCGCAGTCCGAGAACCCCGGCCGGTTCCTGCTGTTGGACCTGGACCCGGCGTCCGATGCGGCGGTCGACCTCGCGGCCGAGGGGGTCGCCGCGGCCTTGGCGGCGGGGGAGTGGCAGCTCGCGGTCCGGGGTGAGGACGTGCTCGTGCCTAGGCTGGCCCGGGCCTCCTCCGGGGACGCGCTGGTGCCCCCGGCCGGGGAACGGGCCTGGCGGCTGGACACCGTCGCCTCGGGCACGCTCGACGGCCTGGCCCTGGTGCCGGTTCCGGAGGCCACCGCGGAGCTCGAAGCCGGACAGGTGCGGATCTCGGTACGGGCCGCGGGGCTCAACTTCCGTGATGTGCTGATCGGTCTCGGCATGGTTCCCGATCAGCGGATCATGGGCAGTGAGGCCGCGGGAGTGGTGGTCGAGGTGGGCGCAGACGTCACCCATCTCGCCCCCGGCGACCGGGTGATGGGTTTCGTGACGGGCGGCCTGGGCCCGCTCTCGGTCACGGACGCGCGCATGCTGGTGCCGGTCCCGGAGGGCTGGTCGTTCGAGCGGGCGGCGTCGGTTCCGGTGGTGTTCCTGACCGCGTACTACGGGCTGGTCGACCTGGCCGCGGTCGAGGCGGGCGACACCGTCCTCGTGCACGCGGGGGCCGGCGGTGTCGGCATGGCCGCGATCCAACTCGCCCGCCATTTCGGAGCGGAGGTTCTCGCCACGGCCAGTCCGGCGAAGTGGGACGCGCTGCGCGCCCTGGGTCTGACCGACGATCAGCTCTCCTCCTCCCGCGACCTGGACTTCCGCGAGTCCTTCGCCGACCGCCGCGTCGATGTCGTACTCAACTCCCTCGCCCACGAGTTCGTCGACGCCTCCCTCGACCTGCTGTCGGACGGCGGACGGTTCCTGGAACTGGGCAAGACCGACATCCGGGATGCGGAGCAGGTCGCTGCCGAGCGGCCCGGGGTCACCTATCGCGCGTACAGCCCCGGAGACGGTGGACTGGACCGGGCGAGCGAGATTCTGCGTACGGTCGTTGGTCTGTTCGAGGCGGGTGTGTTGGAGCCGTTGCCGGTGCGGGCGTGGGATGTGCGCAGGGCGCGGGAGGCGTTCCGGTTCATGAGTCAGGCCCGGCATGTGGGCAAGGTGGTGCTGACGATGCCGCCGGTTGTGGATCCCGGGGGCACGGTGCTCATCACGGGCGGTACGGGCACGCTGGGTGGTCTGCTGGCCCGTCATCTGGTGAGCGAGTACGGCGTGCGCCGTCTGCTGCTCACCAGCCGGACGGGGCCGGAGGCGCCGGGGGCGGCCGAACTCGCTGCTGCTGTAACCGAATTGGGTGCCTCGGTCGAGATCGTGGCCTGTGACGCCGCTGACCGCGATCAGCTCGCCGCCCTTCTCGACGGGCGTCGGCTGACGGGCGTCGTCCACGCGGCGGGTGTCCTCGCGGACGGCCTGGTCACCTCCCTCACTTCGGAGCAACTCGCCACGGTGTGGCGCCCGAAGGTCGAAGCCGCGATCAACCTCCACGAACTGACCCGGGACGCCGACTTGGGCCTGTTCGCCTTCTACTCCTCCGCCTCCGGTCTCTTCGGTGCCCCGGGCCAGGCCAACTACGCGGCGGCGAACACCTTCCTCGACGCCCTCGCCCAGCACCGCCGCGCCCAAGGCCTGCCCGCCACCTCCCTCGCCTGGGGCTACTGGGAACAGGCCAGCGCCATGACCGGGCACATGGAGAGCCGAGACCGGGCACGGGTCTCCCAGGGCGGCCTCGTCCCCCTGTCCTCGGAGCGCGGACTCGCCCTGCTCGACGGGGCCCTGCACCTGGACGAGGGGATCGTCCTGGCCAGCCCGCTGGACTGGGCGGAACTGCGCTCCCACGCGGCGAAAGGCGTACTGCCCGGTCTCCTGAAGGGACTTGTCCGGGCCCCGGCGGCGACACGCCGCACCGTCGCCTCCGCCGCCGCGGCGGACGGCGGCTCCCTGGCCGAACGGCTGGCCGGGCTGAGCGAGACGGAGCGGGAGAAGGCACTGCTGGACCTGGTGCGCTCGCACGTCGCCGCCGTACTGGGACACCCGAACCCCCAGACCGTGGACGCGCAACGGCCGTTCAAGGACCTGGGCTTCGACTCCCTGACGGCGGTCGAGCTGCGCAACCGCCTCAACGCGGCGACCGGACTCCGCCTCCCCGCCACCCTCGTCTTCGACCACCCCACGCCCACCGTCCTCGCCCACTACATCCGCTCCCGGATCGGCGGACTGCCCGACCCCGGTGAGCGACAGGCCGTGGCCGCGAGCCCCGGTACGGCGGACGAACCGATCGCCATCGTCGGCATGGCCTGCCGCTACCCCGGCGGAATCGAGTCCCCGGAGCACCTGTGGCGGATGGTCCTCGCCGGAGAGGACGCCATCGCCCCCTTCCCGAAGGACCGCGACTGGGACGAGGACCTCTACGACCCCGACCCCGAAGCCCAGGGCAAGACGTACGTCCGGGGCGGCGGCTTCGTGGCGGACGCCACGCGGTTCGACGCGGGGTTCTTCGGGATCTCGCCGCGCGAGGCGCTGGCCATGGACCCCCAGCAGCGTCTGCTCCTCGAAGCCTCCTGGGAGGCCGTCGAACGCGCCGGTATCGCCCCCGACTCCCTGCGCGGCACCCGGACCGGCGTCTTCGCGGGCGCCCTCGCCTCCGAGTACGTCGCCCGGCTGAACACCCTGCCCGACGGCATTGAGGGCTTCCTGGGCACCGGCAACATGTCCAGCGTCACCTCCGGCCGCATCGCCTACCAACTCGGCCTGGAAGGCCCCGCGGTCACCGTCGACACGGCCTGCTCCTCCTCACTGGTCGCCCTGCACCTGGCCGCGCAGTCACTGCGGAACGGCGAGTGCGACATGGCGCTGGCGGGCGGAGTCACGGTGATGTGCACCCCGGCCGGCTTCGTGGAACTGAGCCGCCAGCGCGGCCTCTCCGCGGACGGCCGCTGCAAGGCCTTCGCCGACGCGGCCGACGGCTTCGGCCCCGGAGAGGGCGTCGGCGTCCTCGTGGTCGAGCGGTTGTCGGACGCGCGGGCCAAGGGGCACCAGGTGCTCGCCGTGGTCCGGGGATCGGCGATCAACCAGGACGGAGCCTCGAACGGCCTCACGGCACCCAACGGCCCCTCTCAGCAGCGCGTGATCCGGGCGGCACTGGCCAACTCCGGGCTTTCGCCGGCGGATGTGGACGCGGTCGAGGCGCACGGGACGGGGACGACGCTGGGCGACCCGATCGAGGCGCAGGCGCTGCTGGCGACGTACGGACAGGAGCGGGAGGCGGGCCGGCCGTTGTGGCTGGGGTCCGTGAAGTCGAACATCGGGCATGCACAGGCCGCCGCCGGTGTGGCCGGTGTCATCAAAATGGTGATGGCGATGCGGGCGGGAGTGCTGCCGCGCACCCTGCACGTGGACCGGCCGACCCACCACGTGGACTGGTCGGCGGGGCAGGTCGGCATCCTGGCCGAGGCACGGGACTGGCAGGTTGAGGACCGTCCGCGCCGGGCCGGTGTCTCGTCGTTCGGCATCTCCGGCACCAACGCGCACGTGATCCTGGAGGAAGCGCCCCCGGTGGAGGCGGCGCCCGTGGTGGTGTCCGGCCCGGAGGGGCTGTCGGGATCGCCGGTCGTGCCCTGGCTGGTGTCGGGGCGTGGCGCGGAGGCGCTGGCCCGGCAGGCGGGGCGGCTCGCCGGTGTCCACGCTGATCCGGTCGATGTGGGGTGGAGCCTTTGGGCCTCACGTACGGGATTTGAGCACCGGGCGGTTGTCTGGGGGCGTGAAGTCACGGAGTTGAGGGCCGGTCTTGAGACTCTGGCGTCCGGCGGCGTGGCGGCGCACACGGTGTCCGGGACTGCTGTGACTGCGGGTTCCCCGGTGTTCGTGTTCCCGGGGCAGGGGTCGCAGTGGGTGGGGATGGGGCGGGGACTGTTGAAGTCGTCGCCGGTGTTCGCGGCGCGGATCGCCGAGTGCGAGGCGGCTTTGTCGACTTACGTCGACTGGTCGCTCACGGAGGTGCTGTCCGGCGACGACGACGGCTGGATGCAGCGGGTGGACGTGGTTCAGCCGGTGCTGTGGGCCGTGATGGTGTCACTGTCGGCGGTGTGGGAGGCCTTTGGGGTCACCCCGGCAGCCGTGATCGGTCACTCGCAGGGTGAGATTGCGGCTGCCGCGGTTGTCGGTGCGCTGTGCTTGGATGACGCGGCGCGGGTGGTGGCGCTCAGGTCAGCAGCCATCCGGGATGAACTGGCCGGTCGTGGTGGGATGTTGTCGCTCGCGACGGGACCTGAGCGGGCTGCGGAGTGGGTCGGGCCGTACGGTGACCGGGTCTCGGTGGCGGTCTACAACGGCCCGGACGCCTCGGTCGTAGCGGGTGATCCGGAAGCCCTGGACGAGATCGCCGCTACGGCGGAAGCGGCGGGTGTACGAGCCCGACGCGTCCCCGTCGACTACGCCTCCCACTCCACCCAGGTGGAAGCCATCGAGGCGAGGCTGCTTGAGGCCCTGGCCCCGGTCGCGCCGCGCGAGTCCCGAATCCCGCTGATCTCCACGGTCACCGGTGAGGTGCTGGACACGTCCACGATGGACGCCGCGTACTGGTACGAAGGTCTCCGCCAGCCCGTCCGTTTCACCGAGGCGGTCCAAGAGGCCCTGCCGCACGGCCGTTTCGTCGAAGTCAGCGCGCACCCCGTCCTGACCATGGGTGTCCAGGCGATAGCCGAGGCGGCCGACCACCCGGTCACCGTCGTCGGCACCCTCCGCCGCGACGAGGACGAGAACACCCGCTTCATCGCGAGCGCCGCCGAACTCTGGGTCCACGGCCTGGACATCGACTGGACCGCGGTCTTCTCGGGCCGCCCCGTCACCCGGGTCGACCTCCCCACCTACGCCTTCCAGCGTGAGCGCTACTGGCTGGAAGCCCCCAACACCACGGGCGATCCGGCAGAGTTGGGACTCGGCGCCGCCGACCACCCGTTGCTCGGCGCGGCAGTGAGCCTTGCCTCAGACGGGGGGCTGGTCCTGACCGGGCGGCTCTCGACCCGCGGCCGGCCCTGGCTGGCGGACCACGCGGTCGCGGGCACCGTTCTCTTCCCCGGCACCGGATTCGTGGAGCTGGCGATCAGGGCCGGAGACGAGGTCGGCTGCGGCCACCTCGCCGAACTGACCCTGCACGCCCCGCTGGTCCTCCCGGAGACAGGTGCCGTGCAGGTCCAAGTGGTCGTAGGCGCGCCCGACGACCACGGCGACCGCGAAGTGACCGTGCACTCCCGCCCCGAGGACTCGGACTCCCCCTGGACCTGGCACGCCGAGGGCGTACTCGCAGCGGAGACGACACCAACCCCCGCGACCGACTTCACCGTCTGGCCGCCGAGAGACGCCGAACCCCTCGAAGTGACCGGCTTCTACGCGGGCGCCGAAGCGGCCGGCTACGGCTACGGCCCCGCCTTCCAAGGACTGCGCGCGGCCTGGCGGCGTGGGGGCGAGGTCTTCGCCGAGGTGGAGCTGGGCGAGACCGAACGTGCCGAGGCGGCCCGGTTCGGGATCCACCCGGCGCTGCTGGACGCGGCCCTGCACGCCAACGCCTACGGCGACTTCGGCGGGGACGGCGACGACTCACTTCGGCTGCCGTTCGCCTGGACGGGCGTCTCGCTCTTCGCCTCGGGCGCGGACCGGGTGCGGGTGCGGATCACGGCGGCGGGTGAGGACGGCTTGGCGCTGGAGGTGGCCGACAGCACCGGCCTGCCGGTCGCCCAGGTGCGCTCGCTGGTACTGCGCCCGGTGTCGGCCGGGGCCCTGACCGGCCCCCAGGGCGACGACCTGTTCCGCGCGGACTGGACGACGCCCCTGCCGCTGTCCGAGGAGATCACACCTACCGGCGTCTGGGCCGTACTCGGCGCGGAGGACCCGTACGGCATCGGCGCCGCCGTACAGAACGCCGGGCTCGCCGTCGACTCCTACCCCGACCTCGAAGGACTGCGGGTCGTACTGGAAGCCGGTGTCCCCGCGCCCTCCCTGGTCCTCTGGACGCCCCTGGGCGCCGAGGGCGCACCCGCGGAAGCCGCCCGCCGGACCACCGAGCGGACCCTGACCGTCGTACAGGAGTGGCTGGCGGAGGAGGCGCTGAGCGACACCCGGCTGGTGGTCGTCACGCGAGGTGCTGTGGCACCCCGGGACGGGGAGGACGTACGCGACTTGGTGGCCGCCCCGCTCTGGGGCCTGATCCGCTCCGCGCAGTCCGAGAACCCCGGACGGTTCCTGTTGCTGGACCTGGACCCGGAGTCCGAGCCGGGTTCCGATGCCGTCGCCGAGAGCGTCGCGGCGGCGCTGGAGGCGGGGGAGTGGCAGGTGGCCCTCCGCGATGAGGAAGCCCTTGTCCCGAGGCTGGGCCGGGCAGAGACGGGCAGCGCCCTCGTACCTCCCCCCGGTGAGAAGGCATGGCGGCTGGACACCGTCGGAGCCGGAACCCTGGACGGCCTGGCCCTGGTCCCCTTCCCGGAGGCCACGGCTCCGCTGGCCGCCGATCAGGTGCGGATCTCCGTCCGAGCGGCGGGGATGAACTTCCGCGATGTGCTGATCGGCCTCGGCATGTACCCGGGGCAGCCGATCCTGGGCAGCGAGGCCGCGGGTGTGGTGGTCGAGGTGGGCGAGGGCGTCACGCATCTCTCTCCCGGCGACCGTGTCATGGGCGTCATCCCGAGGTCTTTCGGACCGCTGGCCGTCGCCGATGCCCGGGTCGTGGTGCCGATCCCGGAGGGCTGGTCCTTCGAGCGGGCGGCGTCTGTTCCGGTGGTGTTCCTGACGGCGTACTACGGGCTCGTCGACCTTGGCGGGCTCAGGCGGGGCGAGACGGTGCTGGTGCACGCGGGTGCGGGTGGGGTCGGGATGGCGGCGATCCAGCTCGCCAGGCACTTCGGCGCCGATGTCCTGGCCACGGCCAGTCCGGGCAAGTGGGATGTCCTGCGCGGCCTGGGCCTGTCCGAGGACCGGATGGCCTCCTCCCGTGACCTGGGCTTCCGCGAGTCCTTCGCCGGCCGCCGTGTCGATGTCGTACTGAACTCCCTGGCCCGCGAGTTCGTGGACGCCTCACTCGAACTCCTAGCCCCCCAGGGCCGCTTCGTCGAAATGGGTAGGACGGACCTGCGTGACCCGGAGGAGTTGACGCGGGCCAATCCCGGAATGACGTACGCCCCCGTCGAACTCGGCGAGGCCGGGCCGGAGCGGATGGGCGAGATTCTGCGTACGGTCGTTGGTCTGTTCGAGGCGGGTGTGCTGGAGCCGTTGCCGGTGCGGGCGTGGGATGTGCGCAGGGCGCGGGAGGCGTTCCGGTTCATGAGTCAGGCCCGGCATGTGGGCAAGGTGGTGCTGACGATGCCGCCGGTTGTGGATCCCGGGGGCACGGTGCTCATCACGGGCGGTACGGGCACGCTGGGTGGTCTGCTGGCCCGTCATCTGGTGAGCGAGTATGGGGTGCGCCGTCTGCTGCTCACCAGCCGGACGGGGCCGGAGGCGCCGGGTGCGGCCGAACTGGAGGCTGCTGTATCGGAGTTGGGTGCCTCGGTCGAGATCGTGGCCTGTGACGCCGCCGACCGCGATCAGCTCGCCGCCCTTCTCGACGGCCGCCGGCTGACGGGCGTCGTCCACGCGGCGGGTGTCCTCGCGGACGGCCTGGTCACCTCCCTCACTCCGGAGCAACTCGCCACGGTGTGGCGCCCGAAGGTCGAAGCCGCGATCAACCTCCACGAACTGACCCGGGACGCCGACTTGGGCCTGTTCGCCTTCTACTCCTCCGCCTCCGGTCTCTTCGGTGCCCCGGGCCAGGCCAACTACGCGGCGGCGAACACCTTCCTCGACGCCCTTGCCCAGCACCGCCGCGCCCAAGGCCTGCCCGCCACCTCCCTCGCCTGGGGCTACTGGGAGGAAGTCAGCGCCCTGACCGGCACCATGGACAGCCGCGACCGCGCTCGCCTCTCACAGGCCGGACTGGTCCCGATGTCCTCGGAGCACGGACTCGCCCTCTTCGACCGGGCCGTCTCCCTCGACGAACCGCTTCTCGTGGCCAGCCCGCTCGACCTGGTGGAGCTGCGCAACCTGGCGAAGGGCGGCACGCTGCCGGGGCTGTTGCGCGGTCTGGTGCGGACCCACGCGGCCCCGACCCGGCGCTCGGCGGTCTCCGCCGGGACCGCTGGTGGGCCCGGGGCCCTGGAGGAACGGTTGGCGAGCCTCGGCGAGCCGGAACGGGAGCGGTTCCTGCTGGACCTCGTCCGCTCCCACGTCGCCGCCGTGCTCGGTCACGCCGACCCGCGGTCCGTCGACGCCGAACGCCCCTTCAAGGACCTCGGCTTCGACTCGCTCACGGCGGTTGAGCTGCGCAACCGCCTGAACACGGCGACCGGACTCCGCCTCCCCGCCACCCTCGTCTTCGACCACCCCACACCCATGGCTCTCACCCGCCACATCCGCTCCCGGATCACCCTCGCCGACGCGCCCGACACGGCCCCGGCCCTCGCCGAGGAACTGGAGCGACTGGAGCGCGTCATCGGCGCCGCCACCACCGACGACGTCGTCAGCCACCGCATCACCGACCGGCTCAGGGCGCTGCTAACCGCCCTGGAAGGCACCGCGCCGCCCGAGGACGCCGCCGAGGACGACGACCTGGACGACGCCACCGACGACGAACTGTTCGACCTCCTCGACAGCGAGTTGGGGACAGCGTGAACCGGCCCATCCGACCTGACGTGCTCGACGTGTCCACAGGAGCCCCGCGATGAACAACGAGGAGAAACTCCGCGACTATCTGAAGCGGGCGACTGCCGACCTCCGCCAGGCCCGCCGTCGGATCAAACAGCTGGAGGAGCTGCCGCCGATCGCCGTCATCGGCATGGCCTGCCGCTACCCCGGCGGCGTCCGCTCGCCCGAGGACCTGTGGCAGCTCGTCCTCGAAGGCCAGGACGCCATCGGCCCGTTCCCCGAGGACCGCGACTGGGACCTGGACGGGCTCTACGACCCGGACCCCGAGACCGAGGGCAAGACCTACGTCAGGGGCGGCGGATTCCTGGACGCCGTCGGCGACTTCGACGCCGAACTGTTCGGGATCTCGCCGCGCGAGGCGCTGGCCACGGACCCGCAGCAGCGTCTGCTCCTGGAAGCCTCCTGGGAGGCCGTCGAGCGCGCGGGCATCGATCCGCACTCCCTGCGCTCCACCCCGACGGGCGTCTTCACCGGCGCCCCGTCCTCGGAGTACGTGTCCCGGCTGAACAGCGTCCCCGACGGCCTTGAGGGCTACATCAGCACCGGCAACGCCGTCAGCGTCGCCTCCGGCCGGATCGCCTACACCCTTGGCCTCGAAGGCCCCGCCGTCTCCGTGGACACGGCCTGCTCCTCCTCGCTGGTCGCCCTGCACCTGGCGATCCAGGCACTCCGGCAGGGCGAGTGCACACTGGCCCTGGCGGGCGGTGTCACCGTCATGCCGACCCCGGCGACCTTCATCGAGTTCGGCCGCCAGCGCGGGCTGGCCGCGGACGGCCGCTGCAAGGCCTTCGCGGGCGCCGCCGACGGCTTCGGCCCGGCGGAGGGCGTCGGCATCGTGGTCGTGGAGCGCCTGTCGGACGCGGTCCGCAACGGTCATCCCGTGCTGGCCGTCGTACGCGGATCGGCAGTCAACCAGGACGGTGCCTCCAACGGGCTCACCGCACCCAACGGCCCGTCCCAGCAGCGCGTCATCCGGCAGGCGCTGGCCTCCGCCGGACTCACGGCCGCCGACGTGGACGCAGTCGAGGCGCACGGCACGGGGACGACCCTCGGCGACCCGATCGAGGCCCAGGCCCTCATCGCCACCTACGGCCAGGAGCGCGACCCGGACCGGCCGCTCTGGCTGGGCTCCGTGAAGTCCAACATCGGGCACACCCAGGCCGCCGCCGGGGTCGCGGGCATCATCAAGACGGTCATGGCGCTGCGCGCGGGCGTCCTGCCCAGGACACTCCACGTGGACGAACCGACCCCGCACGTCGACTGGTCGGCGGGCCAGGTCAGACTCCTCACCGAGCCCCGGGAATGGACGACACCCGACGAGCGGCCACGCCGGGCCGCCGTCTCCTCCTTCGGAATCTCCGGCACCAACGCCCATGTGATCCTGGAACAGGCACCCGCCCCGGAACCGACGGAACCCTTCGCCGTCCCCGGCGAGGGCGGACTCACCGGGTCCGAGGTCGTCCCGTGGCTGATCTCCGCCCGCACGTCCGAGGCCCTGGCCGACCAGGCCCAGCGCCTCGTGGACACCGTCGCCGATCACACCCCGGCCGACATCGGGTGGAGCCTGCTGACGACCCGGGCCAAGCTCAACCACCGTGCGGTGGTGTGGGGTTCGGAGCCCTCGGAACTGGCTGCGGCCCTGGGCGCGCTGGCCTCCGGGGGCGTCGCGCCCAATGTCGTCACGGGAGCGACAGGGACGGACTCGGGCGCCGGAGTGGTGTTCGTGTTCCCGGGGCAGGGGTCGCAGTGGGTGGGGATGGGGCGGGGACTGTTGAAGTCGTCGCCGGTGTTCGCGGCGCGGATCGCCGGGTGTGAGGTGGCTTTGTCGACTTACGTCGACTGGTCGCTCACGGAGGTGCTGCGGGGCGATGACGATGCGTGGATGCAGCGGGTTGATGTGGTCCAGCCGGTGCTGTGGGCGGTGATGGTGTCGCTGGCATCCGTCTGGGAGTCCCTGGGGGTCGAACCGGCCGCTGTGATCGGGCATTCGCAGGGTGAGATTGCGGCTGCGGCGGTTGTCGGTGCGTTGAGCTTGGGTGACGCGGCGCGGGTGGTCGCGCTCAGGTCAGCAGCCATCCGGGATGAACTCGCGGGTCGTGGTGGGATGTTGTCGCTGGCGACCGGCCCGGAGAGGGCTGCGGAGTGGGTTGCGCCGTACGGTGAGCGGGTTTCGGTGGCGGTCTACAACGGGCCGGATGCCACGGTCGTAGCGGGTGATCCGCAGGCTCTGGACGAGATCGCCGCTACGGCGGAAGCGGCCGGTGTACGAGCCCGACGCGTCCCCGTCGACTACGCCTCTCACTCCACCCAGGTGGAGGCCATCGAGGCGAGGCTGCTTGAGACCCTGGCCCCGGTCTCGCCGCAGGAGTCCCGTATCCCGCTGATCTCCACAGTCACCGGAGACGTCCTCGACACCTCGAAGATGGACGCCTCGTACTGGTACGAGGGCCTTCGCCGGCCTGTCCGCTTCACCGAGGCCGTGCAACAGGCGTTGTCCTACGGCCGTTTCGTCGAGCTCAGTGCCCACCCCGTGCTGACCATGGGCGTGCAGGCGATAGCCGAAGCCGCTGAGAAGCCGGTCACCGTCGTCGGCACCCTCCGCCGGGACGAGGACGAGAGCGCCCGCTTCATCGCCAGTGCCGCCGAACTCTGGGTCCAGGGCACCGACATCGACTGGACCGCCGTCTACGCAGGCCGCACCGCCTACCGCGTCGACCTCCCGACGTACCCCTTCCAGCACCGCCGCTACTGGCTGGAGTCCGGCGCCGCTACCGCCAATGTCACCGGCGCCGGCCTGACCGCAGCCGACCACCCCCTCCTGGGCGCCGCCGTAAGTCTGGCCGTGGACGGGGGAGTCATCCTCACCGGCCGCCTCTCCACCCGCAGTCACCCCTGGCTCGCCGACCACGCCGTCGCGGGCACCGTCCTCTTCCCCGGCACCGGATTCGTGGAACTGGCGATCCGAGCCGGAGACGAGGTCGGTTGCGGCCACCTCGCCGAACTCACCCTCCAGTCACCGCTCGTCCTCCCCGAACCCGAGCAGGGCGCTGTGCAGGTCCAGGTGCTGGTCGAGCCGCCCGACGGCGCCGGACGACGTGCCGTATCGGTGCACTCCCGGCCCGACGGAGCCGAGACGGAAGCCGAGGAATGGACCCTGCACGCCGAGGGCACCCTCCTGCCCGATCAGCCCTCCACCAGGGAGCGGTTCGCCGAGCAGTGGCCCCCGCCCGCTGCCGAAGCCGTCGATGTCTCCGGGTTCTACGACGCCGCTGCCCAGGCGGGCTACGGTTACGGCCCCGCCTTCCAGGGCCTGCGCTCGGTCTGGCGGCGCGGCGCCGACATCTTCGCCGAAGTCGCCCTCCCCGAAGGGCAGAAGAGCGACGCCGCCCGCTTCGGCCTGCACCCGGCCCTGCTGGACGCCGCCCTGCACGCTCACGGCTGCGCCCCGGCCGACGGCCCGGCGCCGGAGGAAGCGGCCACGCTACGGCTCCCCTTCGCCTGGAACGGCGTCACCCTCTACGCCACCGGCGCCGACCGACTGCGCGTCCGCCTTCGTGCCGACTCCGCGGACGCCGTGCGTATCGACCTCGCCGACAGCACCGGAGCGCCCGTCGCCGCCGTCGACTCCCTCCTGGTCCGCCCGGTGACACCGGCCCAGCTCGCGGCGGCCCGCGCGCCCAGGACGCACGACATGTTCCGGATCGACTGGACACCCGTGCCCTGCGACCCCGAGGCCGTACGCCACGCCACCTGGGCCGTGATCGGCGACGATCCGCACGGCCTGGGTGCGGCGATTCAGGGTGCGGGACTGGCGGCGGACGCGTATCTCGACGTGGCGGGGGTCCGTGGCGTCCTGGAGTGGGGGGTGCCCGCCCCGCAGGTCTCCCTGTACGCGGTCACCGCCACCGCGACCGAGGCTGACGAGGAGACGACGGCGCGCGTTCTCCGCCTGGTCCAGGAGTGGCTGGCCGACGAAGGGCTCGCCGATTCCCGACTGGTGCTGGTGACCCGGGGCGCCGTCCCGGCGGGCGGTGACGACACCCTCACCGACCTCGCCGCCGCCCCGGTCTGGGGCCTGATCCGATCCGCCCAGTCGGAACACCCCGGCCGGTTCCTCCTGGCCGATCTGGACCCGGCGGAGCAGCCGGGAGGAGCGGACGTGGAACTGCTTCCGGCGGCCGTCACGGCGGCCCTGGACTCCGGCGAGGGCCAGGTCGCCGTGCGCGCCGGAACCGTGCTGGTGCCCCGGCTGGTGCGGCCCGGCACGGAGGACTCCCTGGTGCCGCCCCCGGACACGGAGGCCTGGCGCCTGGACGCCACAGGCACCGGAACTCCGGACGGACTGACCCTCGTACCGGCCCCCGAGGCCGACGCCCCGCTGGAGCCCGGCCAGGTCCGCGTCGCCGTGCGCGCCGCCGGGGTCAACTTCCGTGACGTGCTACTGACCCTGGGCATGTATCCGGGGCGGTCCGTCCTCGGCAGCGAAGGCGCCGGAGTGGTCCTGGAGGTCGCTCCGGACGTCACCGGAATCGCCCCCGGCGACCGGGTCATGGGGCTGATGACCGAGGGCTTCGGCCCCCGTGCGGTAACGGATGCCCGCCTTGTGGTGCCGATCCCGGAGGGTTGGTCCTTCGAGCAGGCGGCGACGGTCCCCGTGGCCTTCCTGACGGCGTACTACGGGCTCGTCGATCTGGGCGGGCTCAAGCGGGGCGAGACGGTGCTGGTGCACGCGGGTGCGGGTGGGGTCGGGATGGCGGCGATCCAGCTCGCCCGTCACCTCGGCGCCGAGGTCCTGGCCACGGCCAGTCCGGGCAAGTGGGATGTGCTGCGTGGTCTGGGTCTGTCCGAGGACCGGATCGCCTCCTCCCGCGATCTCGGCTTCCGTCAGGCCTTCGCCGGTCGCCGTGTCGATGTCGTACTGAACTCCCTGGCCCGCGAGTTCGTGGACGCCTCCCTCGAACTCCTTGCCCCTCAGGGCCGCTTCGTCGAGATGGGCAAGACCGATATCCGTGACCCCGAGCAGCTCCCCGAAGTCCAGTACACGGCCTTCGAGTTGAGCGAAGCGGGAGCAGAGCGCATCCAGGAGACTCTGGCCGAGCTGATGCGGCTGTTCGCGGAAGGGGCTCTCAAGCCGTTGCCGGTTCGGGCGTGGGACATTCGGCGGGCGCGGGACGCGTTCCGTTTCATGAGTCAGGCCAAGCACATCGGCAAGGTCGCCCTGACGGTACCGGCGCCCGTCGACCCGGACGGCACCGTGCTGATCACGGGCGGCACCGGCACCCTCGGCTCCCTCCTGGCCCGCCACCTCGTCACCCGGCACGGCGTACGGCGTCTGCTCCTCACCAGCCGCCAGGGCCCCGACGCCCCGAACGCACGGCAGCTCACCGCGGAACTCGAAGAGCTGGGCGCCGAAGTCACCGTCGCCGCCTGCGACGCCGCCGACCGCGACCGGCTCGCCGAACTCCTCCACGGCCGCCGCCTCACCGGCATCGTGCACGCTGCCGGTGCCCTCGCCGACGGCCTGATCACCACCCTCACCCCCGACCAGCTCAGCACCGTCTGGCGGCCGAAGGTCCAAGCAGCCCTCAACCTCCACGAGTTGACCCGGGACGAGGACCTGGCCTTCTTCGTGCTCTATTCCTCCGCCTCCGGCGTCTTCGGCAGCCCCGGACAGGCCAACTACGCCGCCGCCAACACCTACCTCGACGCCCTCGCCCACCACCGCCGCGCCCACGGACTGCCCGCCACCTCCCTCGCCTGGGGTTACTGGGCGGAGGCCAGTGCCCTGACCAGTGGCATCGGGGAGGAGGAGCAGGCCCGGATGGCGCAGGGCGGAATGCTGCCGCTCAGCACGGAGCGCGGGCTGGCGGTGTTCGACGCGGCCGTCGACGCCGACGGTGCCGTGGCGGTGGCCGCCGCGCTGGATCCGGCGGGGCTGCGCGGTGGGCAGGTGCCGCCGTTCCTGCGGGAGTTGGCGACCGTCGCCAGGAGGCGCCGTGGCACAGCTGCCAACGACGTCACGGAGTCGGCGTCCGGGCTGGCCCGACGGCTCGCCGGGCTGGACCGTGCCGGGCGGGAGGAGGCGCTGCGCGACCTGGTGCGTGGTCATGTCGCCGCAGTCCTCGGACACGGCGATCCCGGCGCGCTGGAGATGACGCGTGAGTTCTCCGCCCTGGGCTTCGACTCCCTGACCGCCGTGGAACTGCGCAACCGGCTCGGCGCAGTCACCGGACTCACCCTCCCCGCGACGGTGATCTTCGATCACCGCACGCCCGAGGCGCTCGCCCGGTATCTGGCCGAGGAGTTGTCGCAAGGCAGTTCGCCGGTCGCGGTCACGCCCGCGGAATCCCGGCCCGTGGACCCGGAGTCACTGAGCGGGATCTTTGTCCGGGCCTGCCACGAAGGGCGGTTCTCGGAGATCAGCCAGATGCTGCGCTCCGCCGCCGACTTCCGGGACTCCTTCACCGGTCCTGCCGAGCTGGCGAAGCTGCCACAGCTCACCCCGCTGGCCCGCGGTCCGCGCGCGCCCCAGCTGATCTGCTTCCCGACCTTCGCCTGGAAGCCCAGCGTGTACCAGTACCTGCCGTTCGCCTCGGCGCTCAGCGACCGGCGCGGTGTCTCCGCGCTCGCCCTGCCGGGCTTCATGACCGGTGAGCCGCTGCCCGCCGATCTGGACGCGTTGGTGCGCACCCTGGCCGAGTCGATCCGGCAGAACGCCGGGGAGGAGCCGTACGCCCTGCTCGGCTACTCCAGCGGCGGTCTGATCGCCAGTGCGGTCGCCCGGCACCTGGAGGAGACGGGGTCCGGCGCGGTGGCCCTGGTGCTGGTCGACACACACTGGTGGGACACGGCCGGTGGATTCGACGTGGATCCGTGGGCGGCCAGTGTGCTCACCGGGCTGCTGGACAGGGTCGGCGAGAGTGAGCACCAGGGGGAGAACTGGGGCGACGCCTGGGTCACCGCCCGCGCCCGCTACCTCTATCTCGACTTCCACCAGGCCGAGTTGACGGCCCCCACTCTGCTGGTGCGGGCCTCCGAGCCGATCGGGCCGACGGAGTACCGGCGGCGTGCCGAGTGGGGCTTCGAGCACACCGCGATCGAGCTTCCCGGCGACCATTTCACCGTGATGGAGGCCCACGCGGCCGAGACCGCCCACGCGGTGGACGACTGGCTGCGGGACCTTCCCCAGCGGTCATGACATCCAACCCACGAACGAGAGGAGTCGCAGTGCTCGAACTAGCGGGACGGGCCGCCTTCATCACCGGCGGCGCCCAGGGCATCGGACTGGGTCTGGCCCGGTCCTTCGCCAAGGAGGGCATGCGGCTCGCCGTCGCCGACATCGACGCGGACGCGCTGGCCGCGGCCGAGGGTGAGCTGTCGGCGATCACCGAGGTGGCCACCTTCACCCTGGACGTCACCGAGCGCGACGCCTTCGCCCGCGTCGCCGAGGAGGCCGAGCAGCGCCTCGGCCCCGTCTCACTGCTCTGCAACAACGCGGGCGTCGGCGGCAGTTACCCGGTCAGAGCGATGAGCTACGCGCTGTGGGACCTGATCCTCGGCGTCAACCTCGGCGGTGTCGTCAACGGCCTGCAGACCTTCCTGCCCCGCATGATCGAGCGCGGGGAGCCCGCCCACATCGTCAACACGGCCTCCACGGCGGGGCTGGCACCGCTGGGCGGGCAGGGCGGCTATATGTACGAGGGCGCCAAGGCGGGGGTGATCGGGCTCTCCGAGGGCCTCGCCCGGCAGTTGGCGCACGAGGGGCATGCCATCGGGGTGACGGTGCTCTGCCCGGGGCTCGTCGCCACCAACATGGTCGCCACCAGCCGGGCGGCGGGCCGCCGCCTCCCCGGCGACCTGGGACTCACCGCCGAGCAGCGGGAGAACCGGGAGACGCTGCTGTCCGAGCAGGACTTCTATCTGCGACAACTCGGGCTTCCCCCGGACACCGTGGGGGAGATGGTGGTCGAGGGCGTACGGTCCGGGAAGCCGTACGTCATCACCGACCGGGGCGTCGCGGAGCAACTGGCCGCCCGCTCCAAGGCGCTGTTCACGGCGTTGCCGCCGGAGACGGAGCACGACCGGCGGGTCGCCCGGCATGTCGCGGCCCAGATACGGGAGGCGGCCCGCTCGGGCGGCCGTACCCACTGAGGCGAGGACATGAGCGGGGCCACCACACGGGACGGGGGAGCCCGCGTGGTGGCCCCGATGCCGTCGCGGCCCCGGGGGATGTGGGTCGCAGCGGCGGGGCCGCCCGGCGGTGTCCGCGCGGGCGGCGTCCGGGGGTCAGGCGATGTCGCGTCGCCTGAAGCCGCTCAGTCCGGCCGCGGCGAGCGCCGCGGCGAGCAGCACGAGCAGCAGCAGCGGTGTGGCCCGGAAGTCCGCCGACGGCAGGTCGGGGACATGGGTGAAGGGGGACAGGTTGATGATCGCCCGGTCGAGCTTGAGGACCTCCCCGAACTGTCCGACGACCAGGGCGAGGGCCAGGGCGACCCAGGCGACGGCCGTGTAGCGGGGCAGCAGCCCGAAGAGCAGCGCGCACAGCCCGATCAGCGTCCATACGGCCGGTACCTGGGCCAGCGCGGCGCCCAGCACGCGGGGCACCTCACCGGCGACGTCACCGCTGTTGAGGCCGTGGGCGAGGCCCGCCGCGAGTCCGGCCGAGGTGAGCATCACCACCGAGCCGAGGGCGGCGACGGTGAGGTGACTGCCCGCCCAGCCGATCCGGTTGACGGACGTGGACAGGACCGGGTCGGTGCGGTGGGCGGACTCCTCGCCGGACAGGCGCAGCGCCGACTGGACGGCGTAGGCGCCGACGACGACGGCGATCAGGGAGGTGATGGTGGCCAGGAAGACGTCCACGATGCTGCCGCTGCCGCCGAGGTCGCGCAGGAGTTCGTCGATGTCGGGATTGTCCTTGGCCACGTCGACCATGCCGTCCGCGACCCCGCCGAACGCGGCGCCGATGACCACGAAGCCGAGCGCCCAGCCGAGCATCGAGCCCCGCTGCAGCCGCCAGGCCAGCGCGAGCGGGGAGCGCAGCGCCGGGGCGGCCTCCACGGGGCCCAGGCGGGGCGGCAGTACACCGGCGCCCAGGTCCCGACGGCCGATCAGCACGCCGACGGCCGCGACGAGGACGGCGACGGCGCCGACGAACAGCAGGCCCACCCACCAGTCCTCGTCGGTGTAGGGGCGCATCATCTGGGCCCAGCCGATGGGGGAGAGCCAGGTCAGCCAGGACGGGCCGTCGTCGGTGGCGCTGGCCGCGTCGCCGGTGGCGCGCAGCAGATAGGCGAGGCCCAGCACGGCGCAGGCGAGGCCGTTGGCGGTGCGGGCGTGGTCGGTGAGCTGGGCGGTGACACCGGCGACGACGGCGAAGAAGACGCCGACACCGGCGCAGCCGAGCGCGAAGGCCCAGGAGCCGGCCGCGGGCAGGTCGGTGTTCCGCAGGCCGAGTCCGAGCAGCAGGGCGATGACCAGGTTCATCCCGGTGACCAGCAGCAGGGCACTGGCCAGCCATGCCTTGCGGCCGAGGACCGCGGATCCGGCGAGTTCGGCGCGGCCGCTCTCCTCCTCGGCGCGGGTGTGCCGGACCGTCATGAGGATGCTCATCAGGCCGATGAACGTGGCCACGAAGGCGACCAGCTCGTAGGCGTTGATCCCGCCGGTGGTGGTCAGGTCGAAGGCGCGTCCGCCGAGGGCGAGCATCGCCGGGTTGGTCTCGACGGTCTCGGCGAGCTTCTCGCGCTCCTCCGCGGTGCTGTACAGGTCGTTGTTGCTCTGGGCGGACGCCGTGGTGAACAGCACGATGCCCAGGATCCAGGCGGTGGCGCGGACCCGGTCCAGGCGCAGGGCGAGCCGCAGCAGCGTCCAGGTGCCGGCGTAGTCCTTCACCGCGAGGCCTCCGCCCGGTCGCCTTCCTCGTCCTGGGCGGTGGTGTAGTGCCGCATGAACAGGTCTTCGAGGGTGGGCGGTTGGCTGACCAGGCTGCGCAGTCCGAGCGTCGTCAGGTGCTGGACGGCGGTGTTGAGGTCGCCGGTGTCGACGTCGAAGGTGACCGTGTGTTTGTCGGCGCCGCCGATCCGCACGTCGTGCACGCCGGGCAGGCGGGACAGCCCGTCGACGGACTCGGTGACCTCGGCGCGGATCGAGGTGCGGGTGAGATGGCGCAGCTCGGTGAGGGTCCCGGACTCCACCGTACGGCCGTTGCGGATGATGCTCACCCGGTCGCACAGCCTCTCCACCTCGGACAGGATGTGGCTGGAGAGCAGGACGGTGCGGCCCCGGTCGCGCTCCTCGTCGACGCAGTCCTGGAAGACGGACTCCATCAGGGGGTCCAGTCCCGAGGTGGGCTCGTCCAGGATGAGCAGTTCCACGTCGGAGGCGAGCGCCGCCACCAGCGCCACCTTCTGCCGGTTGCCCTTGGAGTAGGCGCGGCCCTTCTTCTTCGGGTCGAGTTCGAACCGCTCGATCAGTTCGTCCCGGCGTTTCCTGCTGGCGCCGCCGCGTAACCGGCCCAGCAGGTCGATGACTTCGCCGCCCGAGAGGGTCGGCCAGAGGGTGACATCGCCGGGGACGTAGGCGAGCCGCTTGTGCAGTTCGACGGCGTCCGCCCAGGGATCGCCGCCGAGCAGGGAGACCTTGCCGCTGTCGTAGCGCAGCAGTCCCAGCAGAACACGGATGGCGGTCGTCTTCCCCGCGCCGTTGGGCCCGAGGAATCCATGCACCTCCCCGGCCTCCACGGTGAGGTCGAGCCCGTCGAGGGCCCGGACGGGGCCGAACGTCTTGACCAGTGAGGAGAGTGAGATCGGAGGCGTCATGATTTTAACGCTACTTGAATATTTCGAAATTTGCGAGAACTGGAAGAATGCCGGGTGGCTGGTTAGGGTGTGTGAAGGAGGTGCCCTACACGTGTCCACAGGCAGTGCAGAATCAGCGAGCGAGGCGTCCGCCGACCCCCAGTGGGCGACCGACGGTGAGGCCCGCGCGGTGGAACGGCTGGCGGGCCGGTTCGCCGAGACGGGGCTTCCCCGGATGAGCGCCCGCGTCTTCGCCGCTCTACTGGTGTCCCCGAACGGCGCGTTGACGGCCGCCGAGATCGGCCAGTTTCTTTCCATCAGCTCCGGCACCGTGTCCACGGCGCTGCAGAGCCTGGTGCGGATCGGCCTCATCAGCCGGGAGAACCAGCCGGGCTCGCGCCGGGACCTCTACCGGGTCCGTGAGGACCCCTGGCCCGACGTCTTCGCCATCCGCAGCCTGTGGCTGCGGGAGTTCGCCAAGGGCTCCATGGAGGACATCGAACTCCTCTCCGAGTCCAACACCGGCGGCCGCGCCCGGCTGATGGACATGCGGGACTTCGGTCTCTTCGTGATGCCCAAGCTGGAACAGATCGTCGTCGACTGGCAGGAGCACCGGGCCTCCGGGAACTGACGCGAAAAAAGAGGGGGTGCCCCGGGGCACCCCCTCTTTCTTCGTGCTGATTCAGGGAAGCACGACGATCTTGCGACCCTGGCCCGCCGCGAACTGCTCCAGCGCCTGCGGGTACTCCGCCAGCGGCATCCGGTGGCTGATGAACACCTGCGGATCCAGCACACCCGTGGCGAACAGGTCCGCCGCCCGCTCGTAGCTGTGCAGCACCGCCATGGAACCGGTGATGGTGATCTCCTGGTTGTAGATGCGGTACGGCGAAATGGTCGCCGTGGTCGCGTAGTCGGAGACCCCGAACTGCAGGAACGTGCCCGCCTTGGCGACCCGCTCCAGGCCGTCCTGGATGGCGGCGGCGTTGCCGGTCGCGTCGACGACCACGTCCCAGCCCTCCGGGCGGCCCAACTCGTCGGCGGACAGGGCCGTTCGGCTGCAGCCCAGCTTCTCCGCCGTGGCCAGCCGCTCCGGGTTGACGTCCACGACCTCCACCGAGGCGGCGCCGGTGCGCTTGGCCAGCTCCAGCATCATCAGGCCCATCGTGCCGCTGCCGTAGATCAGCACCTTCGAGGCGAGCCGGCTGTTGAGCACGTCGTAGCCGCGCACCGCGCAGGACAGCGGCTCGATCAGCGCCGCGTCCTGGACGTCGACGTGGTCGGGCAGGCGTACGCAGTTGGCGACCGGGGCGAGGGCGTACTCCGCCGCGCCGCCCGAGACGGTGACGCCGATCGCCTGCCACCGGTCGCACAGGTTGTTGCGGCCCACCCGGCAGTAGCGGCACTCGTTGCAGTACAGCGAGGGGTCCACCGCGACCCGGTCGCCGATGGCCAGTTCGGTGACCTCGGAGCCGAGACCGACCACCACCCCGGCGAACTCGTGGCCCGGCACGACCGGCAGGGTGGGCGCGAACTCGCCCTGGAGGATGTGCAGATCGGTTCCGCACAGTCCGCAGGCCGCCACGTCGACCACGACCTCGCGCGGTCCGGGAGTGGGGTCGGGCACCGTGGTGACGGTGACCTTGCCGGGGGCTTCGATGACAGCGGCCTTCACTTGACTGCTCCTAGGGACAGGCCCCGGACCAGCTTGTCCTGGGCGGCGAAACCGGCGATGAGCACCGGCAGGGAGACCAACGTGGCGGCGGCGCACAACCGGGCGAGGAAGAGACCCTCGCTGGTGATGAAACCGACCAGGAACACCGGCGCGGTCGAGGCGTTGGTCGCGGTGAGGTTCACGGCGAACATGAACTCGTTCCAGCTGAAGATGAAGCAGATCAGCGAGGTCGCCGCCAGCCCCGGCATGGCGACCGGCGCGACCACCCGCCACAGCACCGTCAGCAGGTTGGCGCCGTCGACCTCGGCGGCCTCCAGGATCTCCTTGGGCACCTCGGCGAGGAACGAGCGCATCATCCACACCGCGATCGGCAGATTCATCGCCGTGTAGAGGATGACCAGCGTCCACACGTTGTCCAGCATCCCGGCGTCCTTGACGATCAGGTACACCGGCAGCAGCGCCGCGATCGCGGGCAGGAACTTGGTGGACAGGAAGAAGAACATCACGTCGGTCCACTTCTTGACCGGCTTGATGGACAGCGCGTAGGCCGCTGGCACCGCGAGCGCGAGCACCAGGACCGTCGAAATGACGCTGGCCATGGCCGAGTTGAGAAGGAACGGGGTGATGTCGCGTTCGAACAGCAGCTTGTACTGGTCGAGGGTGACGGGGGCGAACAGGCTCGGCGGGTTGGTCGCCGCGTCCGCCTCCTGGTGGAAGGAGGTGAGCACCATCCACGCCACCGGGGCGAAGAACGCCAGCGTCGCCAGCCAGGCGATGAACGTCCAGAAGGGGGACAGGCGCGCGGTCATCGGGACACCTCCTCACGGAACAGCGACGCGATGGTGCGCAGTGCGAAGGTCGCGATCACGATGGAACCGAGCACGACGACCACACCGGCCGCGGCGGCCTGGCCGTACTCGAACTTGCGGAACATGGTCAGGTAGATCTCGTAGGGCAGGTTGGTGGTCTGTGATCCGGGGCCGCCCTGGGTGATCGTGTAGACCGCGTCGAAGGTCTGCACGACGTAGATCGTGCCGAGCAGGATGCCCAGTTCGATGTACTGGCGCAGATGCGGCAGCGTGACGAAGCGGAAGGTCTGCATCGGCGACGCCCCGTCCATCCGGGCCGCCTCCAGCACGTCACCGGGCTGCGCCTGCAGACCGGCCAGCAGGATCAGCATCATGAACGGCGTCCACTGCCACACCAGCGAGATCACGACCGCGGGCATGGGGTACGTCGACACCCAGTCGATGGTCGGCCCGTTCTCCGCGCCGAAGAGGCGGTAGACGGCGTTGAGGGTGCCGTTGAGCAGACCGTAGTCGGGGTTGTAGATGGCGTGCTTCCACAGCAGCGCCGCCGCCACCGGCATCACCAGGAAGGGGGCGATGAGCAGGGTCCGGGCCAGGCCCCGGCCGACGAACTTGCGGTCGAGCAGCATCGCCAGGGCCAGTCCGAGCACCACGCTGATGACGACCACCGACGCGGTGAGCACGATGGTGTTCAGGACCGCCGTGCGCAGCCGCTCGTCGGTGAAGACGAAGGTGAAGTTGTCCAGGCCGACGAAGTGGCGCTCGCCCGGCTTGAGGACGTTCCACTGGAACGTGGAGATGACGATGGTGGCCACGAAGGGCAGCTGGGTGACGACGATCGTGAACACGAGCGCCGGCAGCAGTGGGATACGGCGGCGCCACTTGCCGGAGCTTTGCTTGGTGCGCTGACGGCTGGGCGGTGGTGCCGTCCTGGGCGGGGCGGTGAGCGTGGTCATGGGAGGTTCCTCTGCCGATGGTCGGCGGGAGTGGGAAAGGGGCCCGGCCGGGGGAGGAGGTCTCCCGGCCGGGCGGCACGGGGGTTACTGGTAGTTCTTGGCGACGTCCTCGGCGAGCTTCTGGCCGTCCTCAAGTGCCTTGTCCACGCTGGTCTTTCCGGCGATGGCGGCGGAGATCTCCTGGGTCACCTTGGTGCCCAGGTCCTGGAACTCGGGGATGGCCACGTACTGCACGCCCACCGTCGGGCGCGGCTGCACACCGGGGTTGGCCGGGTCGGCCTGCTCGATGGACCTCAGGGTGATCTCACCGAACGACGCGGCGGCCTTCTTGTACTCCGGCAGCGCGTACGTGCTGGCCCGCTTGCCGGCCGGGACCCGCGACCAGCCGAGCTTCTCGCCGACCAGCTTCTCGTACTCCTTGCTGGAGGCCCACAGCATGAACTTCGAGGCGGCGTCGGCCTTCTTCGTGGTCTTGGGCATGGCCCACGCCCAGCTCCACAGCCAGCCGCTGCTCTGCGTCTCCACGGTCGGCGCGTACGCGTAGCCGACCTTGCCGGCGATCTTGCTGGAGCTGGGGTCCTCCAGCGAACCGGCGGCGCTGGTCGCGTCGTACCACATGGCGACCTTCTTCTGGCTCATGGCGTTCAGGCACTCGGTGAAGCCGGCCTGGGCCGCGCCCGCCTCGCCGTGCTTGCGCACCAGGTCGACGTAGAAGTTGGTGGCCTTCTTGAACTCCGGGCTGTCGACCTGCGCCTTCCAGTCCTTGGTGAACCAGGTGCCGCCGAAGGTGTTGACGACGGTGGTCAGCGAGGCGCCGAGTTCGCCCCAACCCGCCAGGCCGCGCAGGCAGATGCCGCGCATGCCGGGCTCGGCGCGGTCCACCTTGGCCGCGATGTCGGCGATCTGCTGCCAGGTCGGCCGCTCGGGCACCTTGATGCCCTTGGCCTCCATGACCTCCTTGTTGTACATGAGCATCGACGACTCGCCGTAGAACGGCAGGGCGTAGAGCTTGCCGTCGGAGCCGGACAGCGAGGTGACCATCGGCTTGAGCAGGTCGGCCTTGTCGAACTTGGCGTCCTTGTCGGCGTAGGAGCTCAGCTCGTGCAGCCAGCCGTTCTTGTTCCAGATCGGTACCTCGTAGGCGCCGATGGTGGCGACGTCGTACTGGCCGGCCTGGGTGGCGACGTCCTGGGTGACCTTGTCGCGCAGTTCGTTCTCGGGAAGGATCGTGAACTTCACCTCGATGCCGGTGTCCTTGGTGAAGTGGTCCTTCGTCAGCTTGGCGATGTCCTCCATCTGCGGGTTGCCGACCATGAGCACATTGATGGACTCGCCGTCCCCACCGGAGGCCGAGGAGCCGCCCGCGCCGCTGCAGGCGACGAGCAGGGAGCCCGCTGCCGCGGCGGTGACGGCGACGTGGATCATTCTTCGAGTGCGCATGACTGACTCCAGGGGATGTTTCGGGCGTGCGGAACCAGACCCCCTGACCTGCGGGGGTGCGGAAATCGGGGAGTTGACTGCGGCTAGGCCCGGATGACCTCGGGGCCGAGCAGGGAGTAGCGGTGTGCTTCGGAGGCGGGCAGCCCGGTGTCGGTGACGATCGCCTCGAACTGGGTGACCTCGGCGAACCGGCAGAAGCTCGCCACACCGAACTTGGTGTGGACTCCGGAGAAGACCCGGCGCCTGGCGGCCTTGAGCACCTGGGTCTTGACCTCGCTGACCGCGGGGTCGGGGGTGGTGAGCCCGTACTCGCGGGAGATGCCGTTCGCTCCGACGTACGCCAGGTCGATGACGAAGCCGGACAGCATACGGGTCGCCCAGTGGTCGACCGTGGCCAGCGTGCCGCCCCGCACCCGGCCGCCGAGCAGCACCACGGAGATGTTCTCCGAGGACGCCAGGGCACCCGCGGTGGCCAGCGAGGAGGTGACGACGGTCAGCGGCCGGTCGCGGGGGAGCGCGGCGGCGATGAGCTGCGGGGTGTAGCCCTCGTCGATGAAGACCGTCTCGGCGTCGCCCAGCAGCTGGGCCGCCGCCGCGGCGATCCTCGCCTTCTCGGGGACGTGCATGGTGGTGCGGAAGGCGAGCGTGGTCTCGAAGCCGGCGCTCTCCACGGGGTGGGCCCCGCCATGGGTGCGGCGGACCAGCCCGTGCCGTTCCAGCAGGTTGAGATCGCGTCGCACGGTCTCCCGGGAGACCTTGAGGTCGGCTGCGAGTTCTCCGACATCCACGGATCCAGAACGGCGTGCCGTCTCCAGAATCCCGCGCCTTCGTTCATCGGCGTCCACGGCGACACCTCCGTTTCACGGCTCTGTGCGCGATCCCGCGCCGGTGATTTTCCGCAACCCGTCCCGTCGGGTTCCGGTGGCCAAATTTCTACCGGCGCGGGCCACTGCTGACCAGGTTCGCCGTAGCGCCACCGATGACCGAATATGCCCGCTTTCCGGGGGTGGGAGGCCCAGCCCGAGGCCTCAGTGGGCCTTCGGGCGCGGGCGGCGCCTGCCCGCTCGGCCGTGGATCCGTGCCCGAAGTCTGCCCGCTCGTGTCTGTCCTGATCCGGCCGGTCGAACGCTACCCGCGTGGACCCGAGTGCCACAGCGAGTGCCGCACGGGTGGAACGCACCCGTCCTCATTGCTCTCTAGCACGGCGACACACCCTGTCCGATCCATCCGATCTTCTACGACTTCCACGAGAAGGGACGCATTGTGCGCCGACGTACGCGTTCACGTACGAACCCCGCCGGACCCGTGGTTCTCGCCCTGGCCGCGGCCGGGTCCGTCCTGGCCGGACCGCAGCAGGCCCTCGCCGCGGAACCGTCCGTGCGGGCCGATCTGCGCGCCGACGTGAACCGTGACGGGCGGGTCGACGTCAGCGGCGACACCGACCGGGCGGGCGAGGACACCTGGACCGTCCGGCGCGGGGCGGTCTACCTGCCCAACATCGACGACGACACCAAGCGCTGCCCCGTCAGGGACGCAGGCGGCAGACCACTGTCCGACGCCAAGCTCGCGGCCTGCAACGACGCCTCCGACACCAAGGTCAACGGCACCGCCGACACCGCCGACCTGGCCCGGGTGCGCACCGTGCCGATGCCGGACGTGGCCTCCGGTGCCCGGGGCAGCGTGAAGGTCACCACCGGCGCCCAGCACACCCGCGTCTTCCTCAAGCGGGACGGCAAGTGGGTCCTGGTGACCGGCCAAACCCGGCTGGGCGCCGCCGAGTTGCGCTCCGGCGCCGAGTTCGGCGTCGAGGCCACCGACATCATCCGCGACAGCGCCAAGTGGGACGGCCGTGCCGTGATCCGCCTGAGCGTGACCTCCGGCGGACAGACCACCACCGACTCCGTCACCCTGCGCGTGGCACCGCTGCTGACCCACCATCACCTGCAGAACGCCCAGCAGATGATGGTCACCAAGCTGCGCGGCGCCGGGGACTGGAACGAGATCCAGCGCGAGTTCGTGGGGGCCCTGGAGAAGGAAGTGAAGGCCGCCGGCATCACCCGGCCCCTGGTGACCTTCGAGAAGTACGGCGACATCTGGGCGCAGGACTTCTTCGAGCCCGCCTACGTCAGCATGACCGGACCGCGCGGACGGCGGCAGGTGATGCGGGTGATGCTGCGCTCCGACCAGCCGGGCCGCGAGGCGGGCCGTGAACTCTTCGAGAAGGTGCGCGGCCGGGACATCGGCGTCGTCCAGGCCTTCGACCGGGGCGAGCCGGACGACTGGTCACTGAACTCCATGGGCAACCTGGAGACCATCCCGCCCTACACCCTCGGCGACCGCTCCTACCCCGCCGGGCGGGTCATCCAGGGCTGGCGCAAGGACAGCGGCGAGAAGCCCTCCAAGGCCGTGACCAAGCTGCTCAAGTCGCAGGGCATGCAGGACCCGTTGCTCCTGGACACCTCCTGGCTCGGCGTCGGCCACGTCGACGAGTTCGTGCAGTTCCTGCCCGCCGACACCCCGCGCGGCTGGCGCATCGGCATCGCCGACCCCGACGCCGGGCTCCAGCTCCTGCGCGACGCCCAGCGCGACGGCCACGGCCGGACCAAGATGTTCTCGGTGCCGCGCGAACAGGGCATGCCCGCACCCCGGGAGACCATCGACGAGGCCCTCGCAAACCGCGACCTGCTGGCCGACAACAAGCTGGCGGCCGAACGCATCGCGGCCAACCTGGCGATACTCAAGCGCGAGACCGGCGTCACCGACGACGAGATCGTGCGGGTGCCCGCCCTGTACGTCCGCGAACACCAGCCCGTGGGCGAGCGGAACGGCGTCCCCGTGCCCCGCCTGACCAGGCTCGGCGCCGACACACCCCTGATGGACCGGCTGGAGGAGCACGGCCAGCACAAGTGGAGCGCGCGGGGCGAACAGGGCGACCGCGCCGCCGCCGATCCGACGGTGCAGACCAGCGCGTACGTCCCCGGCGCCGTCAACGGCATCGTGGTCGCCCGCGACCGCTATCTCGCCCCGCGCCAATGGGGTCCCGTGATCAACGGCAAGGACATCTTCACCGAGGCCGTGACCGACGTGTACCGGCGGGCCGGGATGCGGGTCTCCTACCTGGACGACTGGTTCACCTACCACCTGGGCCAGGGCGAGATCCACTGCGGCACGAACACACTCCGCGACGCGTCGGCGCCGTGGTGGGGAGGCCGCATGAGCGCGCCCTGGACCTGATCCCGGCGCTGAGGGGGGCGTCCGACGGGCACGGGCCCGTCGGACGCCCTGTCCGACCGCTCCGCCACGCTCAGCGGCTCAGCGACTCAGAAGAAGCCCAGCTTCTTCGGCGAGTACGACACCAGCAGGTTCTTCGTCTGCTGGTAGTGCTCCAGCATCATCTTGTGCGTCTCGCGGCCGATGCCCGAGCCCTTGTAGCCGCCGAACGCCGCGTGCGCCGGGTAGGCGTGGTAGCAGTTCGTCCAGACCCGGCCCGCCTGGATCGCGCGGCCCGCGCGGTAGGCGGTGTTGGCGTCCCGGGTCCACACGCCCGCGCCCAGCCCGTACAGCGTGTCGTTGGCGATCTTGATGGCGTCGTCGAAGTCGTCGAACGACGTCACCGAGACCACCGGACCGAAGATCTCCTCCTGGAAGATACGCATCCGGTTGTGGCCCTCGAAGATCGTCGGCTGTACGTAGTAGCCGCCCTTGAGTTCGCCGTCGTGCTCGATGCGCTCGCCGCCGGTGAGGACCTTCGCGCCCTCCTGCCGTCCGATGTCGAGGTAGGAGAGGATCTTCTCCAGCTGGTCGTTGGAGGCCTGCGCGCCGATCATCGTGTCCGTGTCCAGCGGATGACCGGTCCTGATCCTCTCGGTGCGGGCGATCGCCGCCTCCATGAACTCGGCGTAGTGGCCCCGTTGGACCAGCGCCCGGGACGGACAGGTGCACACCTCGCCCTGGTTCAGCGCGAACATCGTGAACCCTTCCAGCGCCTTGTCCCGGAAGTCGTCGTCCGCGCGCCAGACGTCCTCGAAGAAGATGTTCGGGGACTTGCCGCCGAGTTCGAGGGTGACCGGCGTGATGTTCTCCGACGCGTACTGCATGATCAGCCGGCCGGTCGTGGTCTCACCCGTGAACGCCACCTTCGCCACCCGCGGGCTCGACGCCAGCGGCTTGCCCGCCTCCACGCCGAAGCCGTTCACCACGTTCACCACACCCGGCGGCAGCAGATCGGCGACCAGGCTCAGCCAGTAGTGGATCGAGGCAGGAGTCTGCTCGGCCGGCTTGAGCACGACCGCGTTGCCCGCCGCGAGCGCCGGGGCCAGCTTCCAAGTGGCCATGAGAATGGGGAAATTCCACGGGATGATCTGCGCGACCACACCCAGCGGCTCGTGGAAGTGGTACGCCACCGTGTCGTCGTCGATCTCGCCGAGCGTGCCCTCCTGCGAGCGGATCGCGCCCGCGAAGTAGCGGAAGTGGTCGATGGCGAGCGGGATGTCGGCCGCCAGCGTCTCACGCACCGGCTTGCCGTTCTCCCAGCTCTCGGCGACCGCCAGCCGCTCCAGGTTCGCCTCCATCCGGTCGGCGATCTTCAGCAGGATGTCGGAGCGCTCGGTCGCCGACGTACGTCCCCAGGCCGGGGCCGCCGCGTGCGCCGCGTCCAGCGCGCGCTCCACGTCCTCCGCCGTGCCCCGCGCGATCTCCGTGAACGGCTGCCCGTTCACCGGCGAGGGGTTCTCGAAGTACTGCCCCTTCAGCGGCGGCACGTACTCACCACCGATGAAGTGGTCGTACCGCGCCTGGTAGGAGACGATCGCGCCCTCGGTCCCGGGTGCCGCGTAACGGGTCATGTCGGCCAGCCTCCTCGCAACAGCGCTGCCCGCCGTTGGACAGCTCCTGGCGGGAGGCTAGGGACGGGGAGGTTGCAAGGACGTTGCGCGGGCCGGGGCCCTCTCCGGCCTGCCCGGCGGATGCTCTCCGGGTGGGGTTGCGCGGCAGCCCGTGGGCGCGCGCTGCCGCGCCCAACTGCGCCCCGGGCCCGCCGCTGGGAGCCATGTCCCGGCTATCCGGCCACCCTCGGCGGCGCCGCCACACCCAGTTCCGACTCCAGCGCCGCCAGCCGCGACCGGACCGCCGCCGTCGGACGTACCGCGGCCAGGGCGCGCCAGATGTCCAGGTCGTCCTCGCCCCACGGCGCGTGCGCCCAGTCCGCCAGGAGGTCGGGGTCACGGCGGGCGATCAGCGCCGTCCGGAGTCCGTCCGCGAGCCGCCGACGGATCCGGGCCACCGCCGGTGCCTGCGAGCCGGGCAGCAGCGGACCCGCGTACGCCGTCGCCGCGGCGCTGACCGCGCCCACTGCCAACCTCCGTTCCACGACGGCGACATCGGACTCGACCGGGGCGGTGAGCCGGTACGGCCGCGAGGCCAGCAGCCCGGGTCCGAGGATCCGGCGCAGCCGCGCCAGCTCCGCCCGCAGGGTCACCGGCGTGACCGTCTCGTCCTCGTACAGCGCGCACAGCAGCTCGTCCCCGGTCAGGCCCTCCGGATGGCGGGCGAGCAGCACCAGGATCTCGCTGTGCCGTCGGCTCAGCCGGATCCGGCGGCCACCGGTGAGCAGGTGCGCCTCGTCCCGGCCCAGGGCGGACAGCTCGTGCCGGTCCGCCGCCGGGCCCGCCGGGGCGAGCAGCGCGAGCTGGGACTCCGCCGCCCGCGCCACCGCCTGTACGAAGCCCAGGCTGTGCGGATGGGCCAGCCCGTCGCCCCCGGTGATGTCCACCGCCCCGAGCACCCGCCCGGTCCGCGGATCGTGGACCGGCGCCGCCGCGCACGTCCACGGCTGCACCCGCCGGATGAAGTGTTCGGCCGCGAACACCTGCACCGGCCGGTCGACCGCCACCGCCGTGCCCGGCGCGTTCGTCCCGACCGCCGCCTCCGACCACCGCGCCCCGGGCACGAAGTTCATCCGCCCCGCCCGCTGCCGGGTCGTGGCGTGCCCCTCGACCCACAGCAGCCTGCCGTGCTCGTCGCACACCGCGAGCAGATGCTCCCCGTCGGCCGCGAACGAACCCATCAGCTCCCTGATCAGGGGCATCACCCGAGCCAGCGGATGCTCCGCGCGGTAGGCGCCGAGGTCGCCGTCCGCCAGCTCCACACTCGCCGTGCCGTCCGGCCCGACCCCCGCTCTCGCGGAACGCCGCCAGGAGTCGGCCACCACGGAGCGCACCGGCTGCGGCACGGTGCCCGCCGCGGTGAACGTCTCATGCGCGCGGCGCAGCACCCGCGCACGCTCGGCAGGGTCGGCCCCCGGCTCCAGGGCCACCCACGGATCGGTCAACTCGGCCTCCCGGGGACACGATGCGGCTGGGGGACATCGTCACTCCGGGTATACGCGCTGACAACCGTTTCGACGTCGGTCACCCGAACGACGGGCCGGTCGCGTTGAACGCGGGCGGTGCCGCTTTCGCGATCACATGGCCGCCTCCACGAGGGTCATGTAGCGCTCCCAGTCCCAGTGCGGCCCGGGGTCGGTGTGGTCGGTGCCGGGTACTTCGTGGTGTCCGATGATGTGCCTCCTGTCCGTCGGGATGCCGTGCCGGGCGCAGATCGCCGCGGTCAGCGCGGCCGAACGCCCGTACAGGGCACCGGTGAAGTAGCCGGGCTCGTCCACCCAGCCCTCGTGTTCGATACCGATGCTGCGTGTGTTGTGCTCCCAGTCGCCCGCGTGCCAGGCCACGTCCGCCTCGCGGACGCACTGCGCGACATGACCGTCGCCGGAGCGGACGACGTAGTGCGCGGAGACCTTCTTCTTCGGGTTCCGGAAGACGTTCAGGGTCTGGGAGTAGCGGGTCTGGGTGACATGGATGATGACGAGGTCGATGCTGTACTGCGCGGGGCGGCGGGCCCGGGTGTAGTTCGCGGCGCTCGCCGGCTGCCACTCGGCGGTGGGGTGGTCGGGAGCCTGGACATGCGCGCCCGCCCGCGGCCAGGGGAGCAGCGCGTAGGGCACGGCGGCGAGGGCTGCGCCCCGCAACAGCCGGCGTCTGCTGGTCAGTGGTCGTGCCCGTTCCATACGGGTGATGCCTCTCGGTCGGTGATCGTGATCGGGGCGCGGGGTGCCCTCGTGTGAATCACCGTACGTCGGGGAGGGGTTGGACGGAGGCGCCGATCAGGTTCCGTGGACGGCACGGGGGTTGTGGAAAACCGGGGAACTCGTGTGGGTGAACAGGTGAGGTCCCGGCGGGGCTTTCAGCCCTTACGCCCTTGCGGCGACTCCCGCCGGATCGTCCAGCACCCCGCGCACCACCCAGTGCGCGGCCCCCAGCAGCGGCCCCTCGGGGCCGAGCCGTGACACGGCCACCGGACAGGCCGGACCCGCTGTCCGTCCCGCCAACTCCGCCTCCAGCGACGGCAGCAGCCAGGGCGCGAGCCCGGCCAGTGCCCCGCCGAGCACCACGCTCTCGGGGTCCAGCAGATTCACCGCGCCGGTCAGGGCGATGCCGAGCGCGGACCCGGCGTCGTGCAGCGCGCCGCGTACCTTCGTGTCCCCGTCCGCCGCCCGCCCCGCGAGCAGCCCGACCCGGTCCTCGCCGGGCTCCAGTCCGGCCGCCCGCAGGACGGCCTCCTCACCGGCGTACTGCTCCAGGCAGCCCCGGCCCCCGCACGGACACGCGGGCCCCTCCGGCCGGACCGGCACATGACCCAGCTCGCCCGCGAAACCCCGGGTGCCGCGCAGCAGTTGCCCCTCCACCACGACGGCGGCACCGATACCGATCTCCGCCGACACGTGCAGGAAGTCGCGGGGTGTGCTGTCGCCGAGCCAGAGTTCGGCCAGGGCGCCGAAGTTCGCCTCGTTGTCCACAGTGAGCGGCACGTCGCCCGGCAGCAGCGCCCCGAGGTCGACGTCGTGCCATTCGAGGTTGGGCGCACGCACGACCGTACGGCCGTCGCGGGCCACCAGACCGGGCACGGCCACCGCGAGCCCCGCCGGCCACAGCCCCTCCGTCTCGGCTTCCGCGACGACTCGGCGTACCAGCTCGGTCAGTTCACGGACCACCGGTTCGGCCGCGCGTCCCCGGTTCGCGCCGTGCCGCACGGCCTTCGCCCGTATCGACCCGCGCAGGTCGACCGCGCACACCGCGAGGTGGTCGACGCCGATCTCCGCGCCGATACCGGCCGGGCCGTGCGCGCTGACCGCGAGTGCCGAGCCGGGCCTGCCCACCCGGCCGGGCCGCTCCGGGCCCAGTTCCTCGATGAGGCCGGACCGGATCAGCTCGTCCACGAGGGTGGACACCGCGGCACGGGTCAGGCCGATCCGGGAGGCGACGGCGGCACGGGAGAGGGTCCCCTCCGCGCTGACGGTGTGCATGACCCGCGCCAGGTTGCGGCGGCGCATGCCCTGCTGGGTGTCGGGCAGCGCGCGGCCGGGACCGGGCGGCTGGGGCTCGTGCAGCGGTGCGGTCATGCCTCCGTCAGTCCTCGCTCGGTGGATGCGGTCGCCGCGCCCCGTTCACCGGGCCCGCGACCCCCGCTCCAGCAGCGGGGCCGCGTCGGAGAGTACCCCGGCGATCCGAGCCAGGGCCGCCTCGTCCCGCTCCACGGCGTCCAGCACCGGGCCGGCTGCGGTGTTCCAGCGCCGGGCGACCGCGGCCGGGTCCTCACCGGTGAGCAGGCCGGCGGCCTGCGCCGCGGCGCCGAGGGCCACCAGTTCCTTGGCCTCGGGCACCTGCACGGGACGGCCCGACAGCCTGCGCACGGTCTCCTGCCAGGCCGTGCCGCGCGCCCCTCCGCCGATCAGCAGCAGGGGAGCGGAGCGGTCCGCGTCCGCGTCGAGGACCAGGTCGAGGGCGCCGAGCAGGGAGTGCACGGCGCCGTCGTAGGCGGCCTGGAGGAGCTGACCGGCGCTCGTGTCGTGGCGCAGGCCGACCAGCAGTCCGGAGGCGGCCGGCAGGTTCGGGGTGCGCTCGCCGTCCAGGAAGGGCAGGAACGTCACCTCGGAGGTGGGCTCCACGGCCTCCCGGTCCAGGCCGAGCAGCGCCGCCACCCGGTCCACCGCGAGAGTGCAGTTCAGCGTGCAGGCCAGCGGCAGCCAGTCGCCGTGCGCGTCGGCGAAGCCCGCGACCGTGCCCGACGGGTCGGCGGGGCGGTGCCTGGACACCGCGTACACCGTGCCGGAGGTGCCGAGGCTGAGCACCGGGGTGCCCGGGCGCAGGCCCAGACCGAGCGCGGCGGCGGCGTTGTCGCCGGTACCGGGGGCGACCAGGGTGCCCTTGGAGAAGGGCAGGTCGTGGTGCTCGCGCACGGTTCCCGCGACTTCGCCGGGCCGCACCACGCGGGGCAGCAGGGCGGGGTCGAGACCCACGTGAGCCAGGGTCTCCTCGTCGTACGCCTCGGTCCCGGACACCCACCAGCCGGTGCCGGAGGCGTCGCCGCGGTCGGTGGTGCCCTGGCCGGTGAGCCGCTCGGTGAGGTAGTCGTGCGGGAGCCGTACCGCCTTGGTGGCGCGGACGGACTCCGGCTCGTGCTCGGCCAGCCACGCCCACTTCGTCACCGTGAAGGAGGCGCCGGGCACGCTGCCGGTGCGCTCCGCCCAGGCCTTCGGGCCGCCCAGTTCCTCGACGAGACGGCGGGCCTGGGGCGCGGAGCGGACGTCGTTCCAGAGCATCGCCGGGCGCACCGGCTCGCCCCGCTCGTCCAGCGTGACCAGGCCGTGCTGCTGGCCGCCGATCGACACGGCGGCCGCCTCACGGGCCGCGTCACCGCACTGGCGCAGCGCCTCGCACAGGGCGTCCCACCACTGGCGGGGGTCGGACTCGCGGCCCGCCCCGGAGGTCACGGTGTGCGGGGCCTGGCCACTGGCCACGACCCGTCCGGTGGCCACGTCGACGACGAGGGCCTTGGTGGACTGGGTGGACGTGTCCACGCCGACGACAAGCGGTCCTTCGGCTGCTGACATCGGGGCTCTCCTCTGGTGCGGCTCGGTCTGCGCCGCTGTCGGCGGCGGTGTGCGGGATGCCCCACGTGGGGCACGTCTCTCGTCCGGGGACACCTGTTCTCTTCCCAGGGACGCGTCGGCATACTAATTTGTAAACGGCCATGACGAAATAGTCGGCAGCAAGCAACTCGCAGCAGGCAAGGAGCCGCGGCATGAACTACCAGCCCACCCCCGAGGACAGGTTCACCTTCGGCCTGTGGACCGTCGGCTGGCAGGGACGGGACCCCTTCGGCGACGCCACCCGCCGAGCCCTCGACCCGGTCGAGACGGTGCAGCGTCTGGCCGAGCTCGGCGCCTACGGAGTCACCTTCCACGACGACGACCTGATCCCCTTCGGGTCCTCCGACCCCGAGCGCGAGGCGCACATCAAGCGCTTCCGCCAGGCCCTGGACGCCACCGGCATGACCGTGCCGATGGCCACCACGAACCTCTTCACGCACCCCGTCTTCAAGGACGGCGCCTTCACCGCCAACGACCGCGACGTGCGCCGCTACGCGCTGCGCAAGACCATCCGCAACATCGACCTGGCGGTGGAGCTGGGCGCGAAGACCTACGTCGCCTGGGGTGGCCGCGAGGGCGCCGAGTCGGGCGCCGCCAAGGACGTGCGCGTCGCGCTCGACCGCATGAAGGAAGCGTTCGACCTGCTCGGCGAGTACGTCACCGCCCAGGGCTACGACCTGCGCTTCGCCATCGAGCCCAAGCCGAACGAGCCGCGCGGCGACATCCTGCTGCCCACCGTCGGCCACGCGCTCGCCTTCATCGAGCGCCTGGAGCGCCCGGAGCTGTACGGCGTCAACCCGGAGGTCGGCCACGAGCAGATGGCCGGACTGAACTTCCCGCACGGCATCGCCCAGGCCCTGTGGGCGGGCAAGCTCTTCCACATCGACCTCAACGGCCAGTCCGGCATCAAGTACGACCAGGACCTGCGCTTCGGCGCCGGCGACCTGCGCGCCGCGTTCTGGCTGGTCGACCTGCTGGAGAGCGCCGGCTACGAGGGCCCGAAGCACTTCGACTTCAAGCCGCCGCGCACCGAGGACCTGGACGGCGTGTGGGCGTCCGCCGCGGGCTGCATGCGCAACTACCTGATCCTCAAGGAGCGCGCCGCGGCCTTCCGCGCCGACCCCGAGGTCCAGGAGGCGCTGCGGGCCTCGCGCCTGGACGAGCTGGCCCAGCCCACGGCCGCCGACGGCCTCGACGCCCTGCTCGCCGACCGCGCCGCGTTCGAGGACTTCGACGCCGAGGCCGCCGCCGCGCGCGGCATGGCCTTCGAGCGGCTCGACCAGCTGGCCATGGACCACCTCTTGGGGGCGCGCGGCTGAGGACCAACCACCTTCCGGGGGTGCGTGTCTGAGGACGGACCACCTTCCGGGGGCGCGCGGCTGAGCGGGCACGCGCGCGTACGGTCCCGCGCGCGGGACGCCACAAGCGGGTGAGCGTCTCGCGCGCGGGGCCGTCCTTCGGTGCATACGGCGGAACCGTCCGGTCCGTGCCATGGGCCGGTACCAACTGCCGCGAGTCGCTCGCGTGAGCCCCGTCGGGAGGTGACCCTGGGAGGTATGGCCATCCCGCCCGTACCTCCCCAGCCGCCCGGTGAGCCGGGCGACACGCCGCCCCCAGGCGGTGGATACGGACCACCGACCAACGGATTCGGGCCGCCGCCCCCCGACGACGGCCAACCCATCTACGGCGGCCCGCCGCCCGAGGGCCCGAGGCGGCGTCAACTGCTCCTCGCCGTGCTCGCGGTCCTGGTGGCGGGCGCGGTCGTCGCCCTGGTGGTGCTGCTCAACTCGGGAAGCGACGACCCGAAGGAGGAGTCGCCCTCCAGGAGCAGCGAGAGCGCCTCCCCGAAGCCGTCCTTCAGCATCCCGACCGAGCTGCCCAGCAGACTGCCGAGCGAACTGCCCTCGTCGCTTCCGTCGGAGCTGCCGAGCGGGTTGCCCAGTGAGCTGCCGAGCGACCTGCCCAGCGAGATCGAGTCGCTGCTGCCGGACATCGGTGACGTGGAACTGCCCTGAGCACGGCGCCACGCGCGCGTGGCGCCCCGCTCACCCCTCGACCGAGGCCAGGGCCGTAGCCGGATCCTGCGCCGGACCCGCGGCCGGCACCCAGCGGCCCCGCTCCTTGCGGTACGGCCACCAGCGGCCGTCCCGCCCCAGCCGTACCTGGGCCGGCGCACCGACCACCGTCCACCGGTTGCCCCTCGCCCGCAGCGACGGCCGCTCCTCCTCGTCCCAGGCCGCGTCCAGCGCCGCACGCGCGCGTGCCAGCGCTTCCCCGGTCACGGCCCACTCCTCCTCCAACACGGCGAGCCCGGGCGCTCCGCCGAGCCGCCAGGCCCGTACGGCCAGGGCCAACTGCTCCCGGTCGCGCCCGGAGCCTTCGGCCAGGCGCTCGGCCACGGCCGGGTCGGGAGCGCCGAGGGCGAGCCGTACCGCGTCCTGCGCGAGCGGGAGCTCCTCCGCGCGGTGGTGCGGTTCCGCGCGCAGGGTGCCCATGAGCAGGCGGTGTGCCTCCGCGGCGGTGCGCGCGGCGAGGTATTCCAGGGCGGCGGGGTCGGTGTCCGCCGGGGGAGGGGTCTCCGTGTCGAGCGAGGGCGGCACCCCCGGCTCCTCGGGCGGCTCCGGGAGGTCCGGCAGCGGCGGCAGGATGTCCCCGGCCGCGAACGCCTCCGCCGCGTCCACTCCCCCCGGTTCGGGCGCCGCCCCGACCGGGCTGACGCCGCGGGCGCTGCGGGCCTGAAGGTCCTCCAGCAACGCGCTCTCGCCGCGTCCCCGCAACAGCAGCAGCACGAAGGGGTCCTGGTCCAGCAGCCGCGCCACCTGGTAGCACAGGGCCGCCGTGTGTGCGCAGTGGTCCCAGGCCCCGCAGTCGCACTCGGCCTGCAGTTCGCCCATGCCCGGCAGCAGATCGACACCGGTGACCGCGGCGTCCTCGACCAGGTGCGGCGGCATGTCGCGGTCCAGCAGCGCCGCCACATGCCCGGCGCGCTCGGCCGTCATGTCCAGGAACCGGTCCCACTGTTCGCCGGACAGCTCCTCCAGCAGGACGTCGGCGCGGTGGTGGGTGCGGTCGCGGTCCTGGACCACGGCCGTGACGCGGCCCGGGCGCACCGACACCGCGCCCACACCGCCCGCGCGTGCCAGTCTGCGGCCCGCCTTGAGCTGTTCGTTGTCCAGCGCGGAGTCCTCCAGCGCCTTGAGCCACGCCAGACCCCACCAGGTCCGCGCGAATCCCTTCCCCCGCGCGGGCGGCAGCGCCGCGAACGTGCGCTCCAGGCTCTCGTCACCGTCGTAGCGATTCATCGCGCGCCCCCTCGCAGCTCCACCAGATCGGCCAGTTCCGCGTCCGTCAGTTCCGTCAGCGCCGCCTCCCCGGCGCCCAGCACGGCATCCGCCAGCTCCTTCTTGCGGGTGAGCATGTCGGCGATGCGGTCCTCGACGGTCCCCTCGGCGATCAGCCGGTGCACCTGAACGGGCCGGGTCTGCCCGATCCGGTACGCGCGGTCCGTGGCCTGCGCCTCCACGGCCGGGTTCCACCAGCGGTCGTAGTGCACGACATGCTCGGCCCGCGTGAGGTTCAGCCCCGTCCCCGCCGCCTTCAACGACAGCAGGAACACGGGCACCTCGCCGTCCTGGAACCGGCGCACCAGCTCCTCCCGCTCGGCGATCGGCGTACCGCCGTGCAGGAACTGGGCGTGCACCCCGCGCTCGGCCAGGTGCCGCTCGATGAGGCGGCCCATGCGCACGTACTGGGTGAAGACCAGGACCCCCGCCTCCTCGGCGAGGATCGTGTCCAGCAGTTCGTCCAGGAGCTCCAGCTTCCCGGAGCGTCCGGCGATCCTCGGCCGTTCCTCCTTGAGGTACTGCGCCGGGTGGTTGCAGATCTGCTTCAGGCCGGTCAGCAACTTCACGATCAGCCCGCGCCGAGCCATGCTGTCGGCCCCGGCGATCTCCGCGAGTGTCTCGCGCACCACGGCCTCGTACAGCCCGGCCTGCTCCGCGGTGAGCGACACCGCGCGGTCCGTCTCGGTCTTCGGCGGGAGTTCCGGCGCGATGCCCGGGTCCGATTTGCGGCGGCGCAGCAGGAACGGGCGGACCAGGCGGGCGAGCCGCTCGGCGGCGGCCGGGTCCTGACCGCCCTCGACGGCCTGCGCGTAGCGCGTGCGGAAGGTGCCGAGCCGGCCCAGCAGTCCCGGTGTCGTCCAGTCGAGGATCGCCCACAGCTCCGAGAGGTTGTTCTCCACCGGAGTGCCGGTCAGCGCGACACGCGCGCGTGCCCCGATGGAACGCAGCTCCCGCGCGGTCGCCGAGTAGGGGTTCTTCACGTGCTGGGCCTCGTCGGCCACCACCATGCCCCACCGCACCTCGCCCAGCCGGGGCGCGTCCAGACGCATCGTGCCGTACGTGGTGAGCACGAACTCCCCGTCTGCCAGGCCCCGCAGGTCGCGCCGGGAGCCGTGGAAGCGCCGGACGGGTGTGCCCGGGGCGAACCTCTCGATCTCGCGCTGCCAGTTGCCCATCAGCGACGTCGGGCACACCACCAGCGTGGGACCGGCCGAGGAGTCGTCGGTCTGCCGGTGCAGATGCAGCGCGATGAGCGTGATGGTCTTGCCGAGCCCCATGTCGTCGGCGAGGCAGCAGCCCAGACCGACGGAGGTCATCCGCGCCAGCCAGTTCAGGCCCCGCCGCTGGTAGTCGCGCAGCGTGGCGGCGAGGGCCGCGGGCTGCGGGACCGGCTCCTGCGCCTCGGGGTCGGCGAGCCGCTCCCGCAAGGCCGCCAGCCATCCGGTGGGCCGCACCTCGACGCGGTGGCCGTCGACCTCCGCCGAACCCGTCAGGGCCGCGCCGAGCGCGTCCACGGGGGTCACCTTGCGGTTCTGGCGCGCGCGGGCCCGGCGCACCTCGTCGGGGTTGACCAGGACCCACTGGTCGCGCAGCCGGACGAGGGGCCGGTTGGCCTCGGCAAGACGGTCGAGGTCGGCGCGGTCGAGCTGCCGTCCGCCCAGCGCGAACCGCCAGTCGAAGGAGAGCAGCGCGTCGGCGGACAGGAACGACGGCGTGTCGGCGGTGAGCCGGGAAGGGCCCTCCTCGTCGTCGGGCGGGCCGACCACCGCGTGGGCGGTCAGTTCCCGGGCGAGCTGCCTGGGCCAGTGCACGTCGACGCCTGCGGCGGCCAGCGCCCTGGCGCCCGCGGAGAGGAGGTCGGTGACTTCCTCGTCGGCCAGCTCCACGGCATCCGGCACGGCGGCCGACAGCAGGGGAGTCAGCGGCGGCCACGCGCGTACCGCGCGTCGCAGCGCCAGCAGGGCGTCCATCGTCGCGCGGGGACCGAAGGCGGTGTTCCCGGCCCATACCTCGGCGGCGTCGGCGACCAGCGCCTGATCGCTCACCTCGTGCACCTGGAGCACGGCACGGAAGGCGGGCGCCGGGTCGAGCGTGCCCGTGTCCTCGGTCAGGCCGGGGACCTCGACGCGCAGCGAGAGGCGTACCCCGGCGTCGTGGCCCGCGGCGACATCGGCCGCCCACGCGCGGTGCTCGGGCAAGTGCTGAGGCTTCGGCGCGGCGTAGGCGGGACCGCCGGTGACGAGCGGTGCCGCCGAGGTGCGCGGCAGGGTGTCCGCCACGGCGTCCAGGAAGGCGCGGACCAGGTGCTCGGGATCGGGCAGCCGCAGCGGGCCCGTGGTGGTGAGCGGTACGGCGTGCGCCTCGGGCGGCATCGCCGCGGCCAGTCGGCGTACCCGCTCGATGTCCGCGCCGCTCAGGGGACCCATGCGCCAGGCATCGTGGTCCGAGGGGGACAGGCCGGGCAACAGCAGCCCGCGTGCGGCGAGTTGCAGCGCCAGCACGGCCGCCGCGCCCCAGAACGCGCCCGCGCGGTGCGCCTCGTCCGCTGCGCGGGCGCGGATCAGCACCGGCAGCGCGGCACGTACGGGCAGCAGTACGGCCGGAACGCTCACCCGCTCGACGCCCTCGTCGCCGGGCACGGCCACGGTCAGGGGCTCGGCCGATCCGCCCACGACGGAGGGCGGGGTGTCGGCGCCGGGGCGCCAGAAGGCGACCCTGCCGGTGCGCGCGGGATCGCCGGGTACGAAGACGGTGGAGCAGCGGGCCAGTTCGTGGAGGTCGGAGTGGGGTGCCGGGAGAGCCGTCTGCACGGGAATGGCGTATTCCTCAAATTTGACTACTGGGCTGAGTCGCCGATGGTACAGCAGGTCCGGCCCGGATCCGGCATGACGGGACTGTGTTCCGCGTCACTCCCGTGGGAGGGTGGGGGCACGCGGGAGTACCAGTAAGGGGCACACCTCAGGGGCGTCTCAGGGTCGAGGTCCGGAACCGCGGGGAGCACGGGTCCGTTTTGAGAGCAGAGAGCGGCAGTGCGCCGCGGAGGAGGCGACACACATGACAAGGAACCAGAAGATCGCCGCAGGGGGTGCGGCGGTCGGCATCATTCTGCTCATCTGGCTGCCCTGGTGGGCAGCGCTCCTGATCATCCTGGGCGTCCCGGCCGCCGCGTACCTCGCACTCGACCCCTCGCAGCGACGCAGGCTGCGCCGCGCGGGCCGCAAGGAGCTCGGCCGCTGAGGCGGCGGAGGCCCAGCCGTCAGCCGGGCCTCCGTCACCCTTGATCGACTGCCACCGTCACCCCTGACCGGCTATCGGAGCGTGCAGGAGTTGACCACGTTCACGCCGTCTGCGGGCCTGCCGACGGTCCGGCCCGCGGGCGGGCGTATGTCCCGCTCCACCCAGGCGACCAAGGTGTCGAAGGCCGAGCGATAGCAGGGCAGGATCGGCCGCAGCCGGTCGGGGTGACTGTCGTAGAGCCCGTCCACATGGGTGCCGCCCGCGATCGTGTAGTACCGGTGCAGCCGGGACCTGCCCGCGGCGCCGGTCATGCGGTCGTACACATCCGAGTCGGCCGCCTTCGGCAGCAGCGCGTCCAGGTCGCCGTGCAGGGTGATCAGCGGCTTGCCGATCCGCCCGGTGAGCGCGACCCGGGCCACCGCGCGGTGGACGGAGGCGGGCCGGGAGGTGTAGTCGTAGGCCGCGTCCTCGGCGCACGGGGCGAGGATCCGCTCCGGCGTGCTGCCGGCGGACGGGCCGGGGCAGCCGGGAGCGTACGTCGGATCGAACTCGGCGCGGTAGATCTTCTGTGTGACACCCCAGTAGGCCTTCTCGTGGTAGGGCCACAGGAATTCCGAACCGCGAGCGAAGCCCACCGCGTACAGGTCCTCGTCCCCGGCCCTGCCCAGGGTGCGCGCCACGGTCGTGGGCAGGGAGGTCAACAGGTTCGGGCCGTGCGCGATCCACAGCGTCCCCTCCCAGTCCACGCCCCCGTCGTACAGCTCCGGACGGTTCTCCAACTGCCAGCGCGTGAGGTAACCGCCGTTGGAGACACCGGTGATGTACGTGCGGCTCGGGGAGTGCCCGTAGCGCTGGGCCACGGCCTTGCGGGCCGCGCGGGTGAGCTGGGTGGTCCGGGAGTTCCACTCGGCCACCGCGTCACCGGGCCGGACACCGTCCCGGTAGAAGTCGACGCCGCTGTTGCCCTTGTCGGTCGCCGCGTACGCGTAGCCCTGGGCGAGCACTTGGTCGGAGATGGCCTTGTCCGTCGCGTACTGGCGCCGCGTGCCCGGCGCCCCGGTGACGACCAGCCCGCCGTTCCAGCGGTCCGGGAGCCGGATCACGAACTGCGCGTCGTGGTTCCAGCCGTGGGTCGTGTTGAAGCGCGAGGAGTCCGGGAAGTACCCGTCGATCTGAATCCCCGGCACCCCGGACGGCACGCGAGTTCCGGCCGCCGTGAGTCCGGCCTGGTCGGCGAGATCGGTGTAGGGCGTGCCGGCGAGCCCGGTCGTGGTCAGGTCACCGAGACAGGCGCTCTGTTGGAAGGCCGCGCCCGGCACACGGATCTGATGCCGACGTGCGCAGTGTTCCTGTCCGGCTGAGGCGCCCGCGGCGGGAGCGGGCCACAGGAGCGCCGACGCGAGCAGGGCGGTCACGGCGAGAGGAGCACCTCGGGACAAGCGCATTGCGGCCTCCAGAGCACAGGGAAACATGTCGACAGGGCGACAAGGGGAGGGAGTTGGGGGCGGAGCCGGAGCTGCCCCATGGTGCGTTTCCTTCTGTGCCTCATCCATGGGTTGGGACCACATGGATCGAGGGCGTCGCATGGTGGCCGGTTTGTGAGGCGGCGATGGGACGGTTCTTCCCCGCCCTGCCGCCCGCCGTGGGCGTACCGCTAGTGCGCCCACGGCGGAGGTAGGGCGGGCTGAACAGGACCCGCGCGGGGGAGTGTTGGACGTGCCGCCCCGGGCGAGGGGCCGGGGCCCCGGCAACGGCCCTCAGGCCGCCGCCTCCGTTCGCGCGGGGCGCAGGGCCTCCTGCTGGACGACCCGGCGGCGTCGGACCGGCATGCCCATGGTCGGGTTGGCGATGCCCCAGGCCGCGCTCTTGCAGATCAGTTCCTTGTAGCGGGCGGCCAGCCGACCGGTCAGGGCGCGCTCGACGGCCTGGTCGTCCGCGGTGACGAACTGGATCAGGCCCTCCTTGCGGCCGAGCGAGATGCACTGCTGGAAGTACCGGATCGTGTTCTTCGGGAGCTTGCCGCCGGTGAGGCGGGCCGCGATGCTGTCGGCGGCCAGCCAGGCCATCGGGACACCCGAGGCGCAGGACATGCGCAGCGGCTTGTCACCGGGGCCCATGGCCCGGGCGGCGTCGCCCACGGCGTACACGTCCGGGTGCGAGACCGAGCGCATGGTGTCGTCGACGACGATCTGCCCCCGGTCGGTGACCTCCAGGGTGGTCGCGGAAGCGATCGGGTGGACGGCGAAGCCGGTGGTCCAGATGGTGACGGCGGCCGGGACGACCGTACCGTCGGCGGTCTTCACGCGGTGCGCGTCCACCGCGGCGATCTCGGTGTTCTCGTGGACGGTGATGCCGAGCCGGTCCACGACCCTGCGCAGGTGACCCCGGCCCTTCTCGGAGAGCCAGTCGCCGAGGGCGCCACGGGCGGCCAGGGCGACATCGAGGTCGGGACGGGCCTCGGCGATCTCGGTCGCGGCCTCCAGGCCGGTCAGACCGCCGCCGACCACGACCACGGGCTCACCGGCGCCCAGGGAAGCCAGCCGCTCGCGCAGGCGCAGCGCGCCGGGCCTGCTGGCGATCTCGTACGCGTGCTCCGCGGTACCGGGCACCCCCTGGTCGTTCCAGCCGCTGCCGAGCGCGTAGACGAGGGTGTCGTATGCGAGGACTTCCTCGGCGCCGTCCGCGACGACGGTCACCGACTTCGCGTCCGCGTCCACCGCGGTGACCTTCGCGAGCCTGAGCTCCACACCCGTGCCCGCGAACAGTTCGGCGAACGGCCGGGCCTTGAGTTTCTGGCCGGTGGCGAGCTGGTGCATCCGGACGCGCTCGACGAAGTCGGGCTCGGCGTTGACGAGGGTGACGGACACGTCGTCGCGGTGCAGTCGCCGGGCGAGGCGGCCGGCCGCGACAGCTCCGGAGTAGCCGGCGCCGAGGACGACGATGCGGTGCTTCATGTGACTGCTCCTGTCTGGGTCGGTTCACCGCTGTTCTGCGCGGTGTCGATCCTTGAACCGGGCAGCTCGCCGATTCCTGACAGGATCAGGATGTGAAGCACGTCACATCACGTCGGGGTGCGGTCAGAGGGTCAGAAGCGGGGGCTCCCGGTGGTCCGCGGCGGCCCACTGTTCCGTCGCGCGGGCCAGCTTGTCGGGGTTGACCTGGCTGCGCACCGCCACGATGCCCTCCGGTGTGACTTCCAGGCAGCTGATCGCGACGACCCGGCCGTCCACGACCGCGACGATGGCGGGATCGCCGTTGGCGGTCGTCGCGTAGATCTCGGGCGCGCCCCCGACCAGGGCCCGCTTGGCCTCGCCGGGCTTGAACAGGCCGCGCAGGAACTTGGCGACCGCGAGCGCCCCCTCGAACGGCTTCGTACGGGCCGGGACCTTCCCACCGCCGTCGCCGACCGTGATCGCGTCCTGGGTGAGCAGACGCACCAGGGGCTCGGTCTCGCCGCTGGTCGCCGCGGCCAGGAACTCCTCCACGATGCGCTTGGCGGCGGCCTCGTCGATCTCGGTGCGCGCCTTGCCCGCCGCGACGTGCTTCTTCGCCCGGTGGAAGGTCTGCTGGCTGGCCGCCTCGGTGATGTCCAGGATCTCGGCGATCTCGCGGTGCGCGTAGTCGAACGCCTCCCGCAGCACGTACACCGCGCGCTCATTGGGCGACAGCCGCTCCAGCAGTACGAGGACGGCGTACGACACCGACTCGCGCTGCTCCGCGGTGTCGGCCGGGCCGATCATCGGGTCCCCGGCGAGCAGCGGCTCGGGCAGCCACTGGCCGACGTACGTCTCGCGCCGGGCACGGGCTGAAGTGAGCTGGTTGAGGCAGAGGTTGGTGAGGACCTTGGTGAGCCACGCCTCGGGCACCTCGATCCGCCCGGTGTCCGCCGCCTGCCAGCGCAGGTAGGTCTCCTGCACCGCGTCCTCGGCCTCGCTCGCCGAGCCGAGCAGGCGGTAGGCGATGGCCTCCAGCCGGGGCCGGGCGGCCTCGAACCGGTCCACATCACTCATGATCGACGGCATGACTGCGATCCTATGCGGCCCCGGGCGCCGAGCACATCGGGATTGCTCACCAGGACCGTCGCACCCGCTCCGCCCGGCGGCCTCAGCTCGGGCGCACGGCCATCCTGTCGAGGGCCTCCAGGAGGCCGGGCAGCTCCGGGCCGCGTCCCACCGGCAGGACCTCGCCGGGCTCGTCGTCGAGGAGCACGAACGCGATGTCGTCGGTTCTGGCCACCAGGGACCAGCCGGGGCCGTCGGCGCGCAGGGTGCGGGCCTGGCCCGAGGCGAAGGCGGACCGGACCCGGCCGAGCGGCGGCGGCGATTCGATGTACGCGCGTGCCTCGGCGAGAACGCGACGGATGCCGGCGTGCCCCTTTGGCTTGTCCTCCGAAGCGTCTTCGGGGGAGTTCCCCGAGGAGCCCTCGGACGAGTCCTTTGAGGCGCCTTCGGATGAGTCCTCCCCGGTCTCCTCGGGGGCCGGGAAGTCCGCGTCGTCGATCTGCTCCCGCCACGTCGCCCACTGCAGCGCGATCTCGTCCGCGCCCAGCCGGCGCTGCGCCGGGCCCCACGTGGAGGTGTCCGGCGGTGTCAGCAGCGGGCCGTCCGCGATGTCGGGCTCGGGGTCGTGCGGCGGAGGCACGTTGGGGGCGGCGACGGCGACCGCGAGCGGCCAGCCGGGCAGCGCGGCGACCACCGTGCGCTCGTCCGGCGACAGGTCGTACTCCATGCCGCAGTCCCAGGACGCGATGGCGACCGCGACCAGCGAGACGTCGTCGATGACGACCGTCCAACGGGCGCCCTCGCCGTCCTGGCCGAGCACCAGCCCGTAGCCGTCGGCCAGAGGCGCGAGGCCGAGCGCCGCGCACGCCTCGGGGTAGTCGTCGCCCAGCACGCTCGGGAACTTCGCCGGTGTCAGCAGCACCGCCGTCAGCACATAGAGCGCGTCGTCCTCGGCGGCGACGGCCTGCTCGTCCGTCCCGGCCATCCCAGCCTCCCCATCCATTCGTCCATCGGCGCGCACCCTAGTGCGCCGGGAAGGCCCTTGTCACGACTCCCGCCCCCACGCGGAGCTGCAGTTTTCCGGCTGGACGGGGTGAAATCACCCTTCCCGGGGCGACGCGGGTCACGCCGCCGGAAGCCCGAGCAGGTCCCGCGCGACGGTCCGCGGGGACTCGTCGCGCTCCCGCGCGAGGGCGATGACGGCCCGGCACGCCAGCTCGTTCACCCCGAACGACAGGGCCTCCGGTGAGACCCACCCCGCGGCCTCGTCGATGCGCTCCTGGTCGTCCTCCGCGCAGGCCGAGACGTACGCGGCGGCGGCCTCGAACAGGTTGTGCGTACGTCCGTCCTGCTGGGCGCTCTGTTCCGTGCGCCACGCTTCCCGCATGCGCCCCCAGGACCGTCGGACCTTGCCGAACATGCTGACCACCTTCCCCCTGTGCGGTTGTCATGTCGCGTGTCCATCTCCTGCCGTCCGAAACGGAGTTGCGGTTCCGGGCGGCAGCAGCGAACGGCACGCTCACGAGCATCGGGCACCCGTCCGCGGACCGGTAGTCCCCCTCAGTCCTCCAGGGAGGCGAGGGTCTCGCGCAACCAGCGGGTTTCGGCCCGGGAGGTGGCCCGGGCGATGGTGAGGATGCCGCGCCGGAACGGATCGTCGAACTCCTCCGCGCTCAGCGGCCGGTCGCCGTCGTAGAAGAAGCTGGCGGGTTCCTCCAGGAAGGCGAGACGGCGGCGCAGCACGGCCGACTGGGCGGCCGGGTCGTCGAGGTGCCGGAGGAAGGCGAGCACCGTGAACCAGCGGTTCTCGTCGGTGATGTCACGCCGGCCGGGCTCGGCCAGCCGCCGCCGCAGTTCCTGCCCGCCCGCCCCGGTGAGCGTCAGTACATGGCGGGGCGCCGCCACCGCGCCGGGCTCGGTGGTCCGCTCCAGCAGTCCCGCCTTCTCCAGCCGCTTGATCGCCGGGTAGAGCGTGCTCTCCGCGATCGGGCGCACGTGCCCGGTGAGCGCGGTGATGCGCTTGCGCAGCTCATAGCCGTGCAGGGGGGTGTCGTAGAGGAATCCGAGGATGGCGAGCTCCAGCATGGCCACATCTTCGCGTACCACGCGGGGCGTGCGGTGCTCACGTAAGGGCATGCATCGCTCTCGCAATACATCGGTTCCGATGTATTCTCCTGGAGAGACGTTCGCGACGGGGAGGGTGCCGCAGTGCAGCAGACGGAATTCGACGGCAAGGGGAGCTGCGTCCGGTGGACGGAGGTGCCGGGGGAGGAGCCCGCGCGGGTGTACGTGCACGGGCTGGGGTCGATGTCGTCCGTGTACCACGCGCACATCGCGGCCCGGCCGGAACTCACGGGGCGGCGCAGCCTGTTCGTGGATCTGCCGGGCCACGGCGTCAGCGACCGGCCCGCGCACTTCGGCTACTCCCTGGAGGACCATGCCGACGCCCTGGCCAAGGTGCTCGACGAGGCGGGACTGACCGGCGCGGAGCTGATCGCGCACAGCATGGGCGGGGCCGTCGCCCTCGTCCTCGCCCACCGGCGCCCCGAACTGGTCTCCCGGCTGGTCCTGACCGAGGCCACCCTCGACCCGCTGCCGCCGCCGTCCGCGGGCAGCCGCGAAATCGCCGCCTATGGGGAGGACGATTTCGCCGACGACGGCCACGCGCGCGTGCTGGACCGTGTGGGACCGCTGTGGGCGGCCACGATGCGTCTGGCCGACCCGCGCGCCCTGCACCGCAGCGCCGTCGGGCTCGTCCGGGGGTCGCGGCCCACGGGGCGGGAGATCCTCGCGGTCCTGCCCGTGGACCGGGTCTACGTGCAGGGCGGGCTCAACGGTGAACTGCCGGGCAGCCGGGCGCTGGAGGCCGCGGGCGTGCGCGTGGTGACGGTGCCCGGCGCCGGCCACAACGTCATGCTCGACAATCCGGACGCCTTCGCCGCCGTGGTCGCCGGGACCCTCTGAGCGCTCAGTCCGCGCGGACGGCGAGCGCCAGGAAGCGGGAGTCCTCGTCGGCGTACGACGTCATGCGCCAGCCGGAACCGGCCAGCAGGGGGCGGAGATTGGGCTCGGCACGCAGGTCGTCCGGGGTGATCTGCCGCCCCTGGCGGGCCGCGAGCGCCGCCCGGCCGATCGGGTGGAACAGCGCCAGCGTGCCGCCCGGGCGCACCACGCGGGCCAACTCCCGCAGATTGCGCGCCGGATCGGGCAGATGCGCGATCAGGCCCGCCGCGAACACGGCGTCCAGCGACTCCGACCGCAACGGCAGCGCGGCCACGTCGGCGAGCAGCAGCCGCCCGTCCCGGTCCCGTCCCGCCCGTACGGCCGCTTCCAGCATGGCCGGGGTCAGATCGGCCCCGACGACCACTCCCGACGGTCCCACGGCCGCGCGCAGGGGCGGCAGGGCGCGCCCCGTCCCGCAGCCCGCGTCGAGCACCCGGTCACCCTCGCGCAGCGCGAGGTCGGCGACCGCCGCCGCATAGGCGGGACCGTCGTCCGGGAAGCGGGCGTCCCAGTCGGCCGCACGAGCGGTGAAGAACTCCTGGACGTGTGTGTGGTCGTCGCTCATGCTCGGCATGATCCCTCACCGGCGCGGGTGAAGGCGTCACCGACAAGGAGGACGCGTCTGCGCGCATGTTCGAGCTGGAGGCGATCGTTCTGCGCGTCTTCCGTGTCATATTCCAACAGCTTTCGAAACGCGCCCCGGTTGTGCGCCCCTGCCGGGACTAGCGTCCCGGGGCCATGGGACACCTGGACCACGCCGCCCTCGGGTGGCTGACCCCCGCGCTGTCGTACGCGATGGCCTGCATCGGCGCCGCCCTGGGGCTGCGCTGCACCGTGCGCGCGCTCGCCGCGACCGGACGCTCGCGCCGCAACTGGCTCGTCACCGCCGCCTCCGCCATCGGCACCGGCATCTGGACCATGCACTTCGTGGCCATGCTGGGCTTCAGCGTCAGCGGCACCGACATCCGCTACGACGTACCGCTCACCATCGCGAGCCTGCTCGTGGCCATGGCCGTGGTCTGCGCCGGTGTCTTCGCCGTCGGCTACAGCCGCGACCGCACCCGCGCGCTCTTCCTCGGCGGGCTCACCACCGGACTCGGTGTGGCCAGCATGCACTACCTCGGTATGGCGGCGGTCCGCCTGCACGGCGAGGTGAGCTACGACCCGGTCCTCGTCGGGCTGTCGGTCCTGATCGCCGTCGTCGCCGCGACCGCGGCGCTGTGGGCGGCGCTCAACATCAAGTCGCCCGTCGCGGTCACCGTCGCCTCCCTGATCATGGGCGCCGCGGTGAGCAGCATGCACTACACCGGGATGTTCGCGGTCGGCGTGCGGGTCACGCCCGGCGGCGACGCCCTGCCCGGGGCCACGGCGATGCAGTTCATCTTCCCCCTCGCCGTCGGCCTCGGGTCCTACCTGTTCCTGACATCGGCCTTCGTCGCCCTGTCCCCGACAACGGGGGAGCGGGCGGCCTCCGCCTCCGCCCAGCGGCCGGTCGAGAGCGCCGCCCGTTAGCCACGGGCCGCCCCGGCGAACCACTTCCGAGCGAGGAGGCCATGCGTACACCCCGTAGGACCACCGCCCCCGGCGCCGAGTCGCCGCCCTCACCGCCCGTACGCGGCCGCCGAGCGCACGCCGGACCGCCCGCCGACGAAGGACCCGACGACACCCTCGGCGGCCCGCCGGACGACGCGCCCGCGCGGGGAGGCCGCTGGCACCTGCGCCCGCGCACCGTCCGCGCCAAGATCGTCTGCCTGCTGATGGTGCCCGTGGTCTCCCTGCTCGCCCTGTGGGCCTACGCCACCGTCACCACCGCTCAGGACGTCTCCCGGCTGCGCCAGGTCCAGCGCGTCGACGCCGCGATCCGCGGACCCGTCGCGGACGCCGTCGCCGCCCTCCAGGCCGAACGTGTCACCGCGGTGCGCCTCGCCACCGAACCCTCCGCCGTGTCGGACGGCGACTACAAGGAACTCACCGCGCGCACCGACGCGGCGGTGGCCCGACTGCGACTCGGTGACCGCAGCACCGTGGCCCACGCGGAAGAGTTGCCGGCCGGAGTGGCGAGCCGCCTGGAGGAGTTCGTCTCCCGCGCCGAAGGGCTCGGCGCGCTGCGCTCCGACGTCCTCGACGGCCGGGTGAGGTGGGACCAGGCCTACACGGGGTACACCAGGACCATCGCCGCCGCCTTCTCCGTCGGCGGCGCGCTCACCGGCATCCAGGACGCCGCACTCGGCTCGGACGCGCGCGTGGTGCTCGAATTCTCCCGCGCGGGGGAGGCGTTGGCCCAGGAGGACGCGGTACTGGCCGGCGCACGCGTGGCGGGCCGGCTCGACGGACAGCGGCTGCGGCTGTTCACCGGGGCCGTCGGGACCCGGCGCGCCCTGACCGAATCGGCCGTGGCCGACCTGCGCGGCCCCGAGCGCACCGCGTGGGAGGAACTCGCGGCCGGGGACGACTACGCCGCCGTCGGCGCGGCCGAGGACGCGGTCCTGGCTGCCGCACCGGGAGCACGCGCCGTGGCCGCCGCACCCCGGGCCGCCTGGGACCGGTCCCTTGCGCAGGTGCGGGACGGGATGCGCGCCATCGAGGCCGACGCGGGCCGCGGCGTCGCCGACCGGGCCGACCCGTTCACCCGGGGACTGCTCACCCCGGCCGGAGCCGCCGTGCTGCTCGGCCTCCTCGCCGTCGCCGCCTCCCTGGTGATCTCCGTCCGTATCGGCCGCGGCCTCGTCGTCGAACTGGTCGGCCTGCGCAACAGTGCGCTGGAGATCGCCCGCCGCAAACTCCCCGAGGCCATGCGCCGACTGCGAGCCGGGGAGGAGATCGACATCCGCGCCGAGGCCCCGCCCCAGCAACCCGCCGAGGACGAGGCCGGACAGGTCGCCGAGGCCCTGAACACCGTGCACCGCGCCGCCCTGCGGGCCGCCGTGGAGCGCGCCGAACTCGCCAGCGGCATCTCCGGTGTCTTCGTCAACCTCGCCCGCCGCAGCCAGGTCCTGGTGCACCGTCAGCTCAGCCTGCTGGACAGCATGGAGCGCCGCTCCGACGACCCCAACGAACTGAGCGACCTGTTCCGGCTCGACCACCTCACCACCCGCATGCGCCGCCACGCGGAGAGCCTGATCATCCTCTCCGGCGCAGCGCCGGGACGCGCCTGGCGGATGCCGGTCTCGCTGACCAACGTGGTCCGCGCGGCCGTCTCCGAGGTCGAGGACTACGCGCGCGTGGAGGTACGGCAGCTCCCCGAGGCCGCCGTGGTCGGCACCGCCGTCGCCGACCTCACCCACCTGCTGGCCGAACTCGTCGAGAACGCCGCCCAGTTCTCACCGCCCCACACGCGCGTGCGCGTCACCGGCGAACCCGTCGGCAACGGCTACGCAGTCGAGGTCGAGGACCGCGGGCTCGGCATGGGCAAGGAGACCCTCGCCGAGGCCAACCGCCGCATCGAGCAGTCCGAGGCGCTCGACCTGTTCGACAGCGACCGGCTCGGACTGTTCGTGGTCAGCAGGCTCGCCGCCCGGCACGGCATCAAGGTGCACCTGCGCACCTCGCCGTACGGCGGCACCACCGCGGTCGTCCTGCTGCCCACCGCCCTGCTGCAGAGCGGTGCCGCGGAACGCTCCCCGCGCCAGGAGGCCGAGGCGCCCCGGCCCGCCGAACGCGAGTACGCGCGCGTACCCGGCCGCGCCCCGCACCCGCACCAGGAACCGGTCGAAGCCCCGGCGGACCGGCCCGCGCTGGTGCCCCCCGCGGCGGTGGCCGCCCGGTCCGCCGCCGATCCGCCGACGCCTCCCGGCGTCACCGCCCTGCGACTCCACCGGACACCGGACGACACCGACGGCCCCGAGGGGTCCGACGGCTCCGACGACCTCCCGCGCCGCGTCCGGCAGGCGAACCTCGTCCCGCAACTGCGCCAGGCGCCGGCCGCGGAACAGGCCCCGGCCGCCCCCGAGGACGACGAGCGCACCCCCGAACTCGTCCGGGACCGCATGGCGGCCTACCGCGCCGGCTGGGCGCGCGGCGGCGGACGGCAGCCCGGCCGCGGCACCGCCCCGCATCCCCCCGCGCGCAGCGACAGCAGCGAAGGAGACCACGCATGACCCAGGACCCCGGCATGAGGGACGGCGTGGGGGTCCCCCCGCGCGAGCGAAGCCGAGAGTGGGGGAGGTCCGGTGAACTCGACTGGCTGCTGGACGACCTGGTCCTGCGCGTGCACGAGGTGCGCCACGCGGTGGTGCTCTCCAACGACGGGCTCGCCGTGGGCGCGTCCAGCGACCTGCGCCGCGAGGACGCCGAGCATCTCGCGGCGGTCGCCTCCGGCTTCCACAGCCTCGCCAAGGGCGCGGGACGGCACTTCGGGGCCGGCGGGGTGCGCCAGACGATGGTGGAGATGGACGACGGCTTCCTGTTCGTGGCCGCCGCCGGTGACGGTTCCTGCCTGGCCGTCCTCACCGCAGTGACCGCCGACATCGGGCTCGTGGCCTACGAGATGGCCCGTCTGGTGAAACGTGTCGGCGAGCACTTCTACGCCCCGCCGCGGGTCACCGCGCGGCCGCCCGCGGCGGGCTGAGCCGAGAAGACGGACCTCAACCATGACCGAAGACCTCAAGGGCGCCCCGCGCGAGCAGGGCATCCAGTGGTACGACCACGAGGCCGGACCACTCGTCCGCCCCTACGCCATGACCGGCGGCCGCACCAAGCCGGGACCCACCGGAGTCCGCTTCGACCTGATCGCGCTGGTCACCCTCGACGTGGGCACGCTCGGCACCGTCGACGACGCGGCGTTCGGACCGGAGCACCGCACACTGATCGATCTGTGCCGCCCGGAGACCCAGTCGGTGGCCGAACTCGCCGCGGGCGCCGATCTGCCGGTCGGCGTCGTCCGGGTACTGCTCGGCGACCTCCTCGAACTGGGCTGCGTCACCGTCAGCCGTCCGGTCCCGCCCGCGCAGCTTCCTGACGAACGGATTCTGCGCGAAGTGATCGAAGGGTTGCGGGCGCTGTAGATGACAGTTCAGAAACCGGCAAAAAGCAGTCGAACCCTCCGGGGAGAGGCCGCAGTTGCCATCATGCAGACTTCGCACATACGCACAGCGGTCGCACGGACACGTCAGGTGGCCGTGCGGCGCGCCCCCGACGACGCCGACCGTTGCCGGCACTCCCGAGAGAAGTGATCGATGGCCTCCGAGGACCTGGGTGGCGAGACGGCCGCCCTCGCGTTGAAGATCCTGGTCGCCGGTGGATTCGGCGTGGGCAAGACCACCCTGGTGGGCGCGGTCAGTGAGATCAAGCCGCTGCGCACGGAGGAACTGCTCAGCAAGGCCGGCCAGTGGGTGGACGACACCGACGGGGTGGACCAGAAGGTCACGACCACCGTGGCCATGGACTTCGGACGCATCACCATCCGCTCCGGCCTCTCCCTCTACCTGTTCGGCACACCCGGCCAGGACCGCTTCTGGTTCCTGTGGGACGAGCTGTCCCAGGGAGCCCTCGGCGCGGTCGTACTCGCCGACACCCGGCGCCTGGAGGACTGCTTCCCGGCCGTGGACTACTTCGAGCACCGGCACATCCCCTTCGTGGTGGCCGTCAACTGCTTCCCCGGCGCCCGCGCCTACGGCGCCCAGGACGTCTCCCGGGCCCTCGACCTCGACAAGGGCACACCCGTCGTGCTCTGCGACGCCAGGGAACGCGACTCGGGCAAGGAAGTACTCATCCGGCTCGTCGAGTACGCCGGACGCATGCACACCGCCCGGCTGCTCGACTCCGTGGGCTGACACAGCATCCGCCCGTCGGCCGCGGGATGCGGGGACTTCGGTCAACTTCGGTGGCTCGCCCCGTTCTCCTTGCTCTGGGCACGACTTGTCCGGAAGGCTGGCGGGCGGATCCTCCCCCGGCCTGGGGGAGATGTCGCACGGGGAGACGGGACATGGCGCAGAACCAGGGACTGGGCTGGCTGCTGGACGACCTGACGGAACGGGTGGAGCATGTGCGGCACGCACTGGTCCTCTCCAACGACGGCTTGGTGACGGGCGCGAGCACCGGGCTGCGCCGGGAGGACGCGGAGCACCTGGCCGCGGTCTCCTCGGGCCTGCACAGCCTCGCGAAGGGGTCCGGCCATCACTTCGGCGCGGGCAGAGTGCGTCAGACGATGGTCGAGTTCGACGACGCCGTGCTGTTCGTGACCGCGGCCGGCAGCGGCAGTTGCCTGTGCGTCCTCAGCGGCGCCGAGGCCGACATCGGACAGATCGGGTACGAGATGACCCTGCTCGTCAACCGGGTCGGCGAGCACCTCGGAGTGGATCCGCGCAAGCCTGGGGGAAATTCCCCGGAAGAGTTCTGACCTGCTGTTTTCCGCTCCCTCGCAGAGTTATCCACAGGCCCGCCACGAGATCCGGCGGATTGGTTACCTTTCTGTCACGGCTGACGCACACAGCGTGAGCACCGACGCCACGGGGGCAACCATGACCGGATCCACCCTCACCCAGCCACGCCGCACCTCCTGCACGCCCGGCCACGCGGCCCGCGAACTGGGGCTGCGGCGACGCGAGTTCGACCTCGCCGTCCACCTCGGACTCGTCCGCACGGTGCCGGACGAGGGAGGCGGCGGCACCCGCCGGGTCCCGCGCGACGAGATCGAGCGGCTGCGCGCGGCGGAGGGATTCCCCGACTCCCTGCTGGACCGCGTGTGGACCGTCGGCACCACCGAGGGCGCCAACCTGATGCAGGTGCCGCCCGGCCGCTTCACCCGCCTCGCCCGACTCGGTCTGGTGGTGCCCGTGTCCTTCTACCTCAACCGCTACCGGGCCGTCGTCTGGATGTATCTGGCCGAGGAGCTGCGGCAGTTCGCGGCGGACGAGAAGAACACCCCGCTGCTGAAGGCGCGCACGCCCGAGGGCCTGCGCGACCAGCTCGCCGGCGGCCTGGATCTGCGCGCCCGCAACTGGCGCGGACGCCACCTGGGCTTCCTGTTGCGCCAGAGCGACGACCCGTGGCAGCAGGCCGGAGCCGTCGCGGCCTTCCTCGACCCGGTGCAGATCGCGGAGATCGTCCCCGATCCCTACGAACGCTCCCACCTGAACCGCTTCCGGCCCGGTCCGCCCGCGCACGGAGCACCCGGCTCCCCGGCCGCCCGCATCTGCGAACAGATCATGACGGCGGACCACGCGGACGAGATCGGCTGGCTGCGGGCCGACCTGGCACGGGCCGTCGACGAGGCCAGGACCCAACGGCCCGCACCACGACCGAAGCCGCTCGCGCAGCGGCCGACAGCCCCGGAACCGGACGAACCCCGGCCGACCCACCGCCTGTTCGGCTGGCTGCGCCGCAGAAGCGGATGACCTGCGCAAGCGGCTGATCTGCAACGCCCGGAACAGACCCTCGCGGTCTACGGCGCCCGGAACAGATCCCCGTGGTCTACGGCCCCTGGAACAGATCCCCGTGGTCTACAACGCCCGGAACAGACCCTCCTGGACGACCGACACCAGCAGCCGCCCCTCGCGGTCGTAGATCCGACCGCGGGCCAGACCGCGCCCGCCCGTGGCGATCGGCGACTCCTGGTCGTACAGGAACCACTCGTCCGCGCGGAACGGCCGGTGGAACCACATCGCGTGGTCCAGTGACGCCATGTCGAAACCGCGCGGACCCCACAGCGGCTCCACCGGGATGCGCACGGCGTCCAGGAGGGTCATGTCACTGGCGTAGGTCAGCGCGCAGGTGTGCACCCACGGATCGTCGCCGAGCGGACCCACGGCACGCATCCACACCGCGCTGCGCGGCTCGGCGTCCTTGACGTCCGCGGGAGTCCAGCGCAGCCGGTCCACATAGCGGATGTCGAAGGGCTGGCGGCGCGCCATCCGCTCCAACTGCTCCGGCAGCGCGCCCAGATGCTCCCGGATCTCGTCGACGACCGTCGGCAGCGACTCCGGGTCCGGCACCTCACGGGCCGGCGGCAGCTGGTGCTCGAAACTCCCCTGTTCAGGCTTGTGAAAGGAGGCGGTGAGATTGAAGATCGTGCGGCCCTGCTGCACGGCGGTGACCCGGCGGGTCGTGAACGACCGCCCGTCCCGCACCCGTTCGACCTGGTACACGATCGGCACCCCCGGTCGGCCCGGGCGCAGGAAGTACGCGTGCAGCGAGTGCACCGGCCGTTCCCCGTCCGTGGTCCGGCCCGCCGCGACCAGCGCCTGGCCGGCCACCTGGCCGCCGAAGACCCGCTGCAAGGACTCGTTCGGGCTGCGGCCACGGAAGATGTTGACCTCGATCTGCTCCAGGTCGAGCAGGTCGACAAGCCTCTCGGCCGGATTCGTCGTCATGTCTGGCATTCTCCCGTGCTCACAACTGGCCCACGTCGGTGACCCGCACCACCGCGCGGCCCTCCGCGTCGGAGGCCGTCAGGTCGACCTCCGCGCTGATGCCCCAGTCGTGGTCGCCGTTGGGGTCGTCGAAGATCTGCCGGACCCGCCACAGCCGGTTCTCCGGCTCCTCCTCGATGATCAGCAGCTTCGGGCCGCGCGCGTTGGGACCGGTGCCGAGGTCGTCGTACTCGTCCCAGTACTTGTCCATCGCCTCGCCCCAGGCGTCCGCGTCCCAGCCCGCGTCGGCGTCCATCTCGCCCAGCTCCTCGACCTGGTCGAGGGCAGCCAGCTCGACCCGGCGGAAGAGGGCGTTGCGGACCAGGACCCGGAAGGCGCGCGCGTTGGTGGTGACCGGCTTGACCTCGTCGGCCTTCTCCTGGGCCTCCTCGGCGGTCATCTCCTCCGGGTTGGCGAGCTGCTCCCACTCGTCCAGCAGACTGGAGTCGACCTGGCGGACCATCTCGCCCAGCCACTCGATCAGATCCTGCAGGTCCTCGGACTTCAGGTCGTCGGGGATGTTGTGGTCCAGGGCCTTGTAGGCGCTGGCCAGGTAACGCAGCACGATGCCCTCGGTACGGGCCAGCTCGTAGAAGGACACCAACTCCGTGAAGGACATGGCCCGTTCGTACATGTCCCGGATCACGGACTTCGGCGACAGCGGATGGTCGCCGACCCAGGGGTGGCTCTTGCGGTACGTGTTGTACGCGTTGAAGAGCAGCTCCTCCAGGGGCTTGGGGTAGGTGATGTCCTGGAGGCGCTCCATGCGCTCCTCGTACTCCACCCCGTCGGCCTTCATCGCGGCGACGGCCTCGCCCTTGGCCTTGTTCTGCTGGGCGACCAGGATCTGCCGCGGATCGTCCAGCGTGGACTCCACGACGGACACCATGTCCAGCGCGTAGGACGGCGACTCCGGGTCCAGCAGCTCGAACGCGGCCAGCGCGAAGGTGGACAGCGGCTGGTTCAGCGCGAAGTCCTGCTGCAGGTCGACGGTCAGCCGCACGATCCGGCCCTCGGCGTCCGGCTCGTCGAGCTTCTCCACGATGCCGCCGTCCAGCAGCGAGCGGTAGATGGCGATGGCCCGCCGGATGTGCCTGAGCTGCTGCTTGCGCGGCTCGTGGTTGTCCTCCAGCAGATGCCGCATCGCCTCGAAGGCGTTGCCGGGCCGGGCGATCACCGACAGCAGCATGGTGTGGGTGACCCGGAACCGGGACGTCAGCGGCTCCGGCTCGGAGGCGATCAGCTTCTCGAAGGTGTTCTCCGTCCAGCCGACGAACCCCTCGGGCGCCTTCTTGCGGACCACCTTGCGCCGCTTCTTCGGGTCGTCGCCGGCCTTGGCGAGCGCCTTCTCGTTCTCGACGACGTGCTCGGGCGCCTGCGCGACCACGAAGCCCGCCGTGTCGAAGCCCGCCCGTCCGGCCCGGCCCGCGATCTGGTGGAACTCACGGGCGCGCAGCGTGCGGACACGGCTGCCGTCGTACTTGGTCAGCGCCGTGAACAGGACCGTGCGGATGGGCACGTTGACGCCCACGCCCAGCGTGTCGGTGCCGCAGATGACCTTCAGCAGACCGGCCTGCGCGAGCTTCTCCACCAGACGGCGGTACTTGGGCAGCATGCCCGCGTGATGGACACCGATGCCGTGCCGCACGTAACGGGACAGGTTGCGGCCGAACTTGGTGGTGAAGCGGAAGTTGCCGATCAGCTCGGCGATCTGGTCCTTCTCCTCGCGCGAGCACATGTTGATGCTCATCAGGGCCTGCGCCCGCTCCACGGCCTGCGCCTGCGTGAAGTGCACGATGTAGACCGGCGCCTGCTTGGTCTCCAGCAGTTCGGTCAGCGTCTCGGTGAGCGGGGTCAGACGGTACTCGTAGGACAGCGGCACCGGGCGGGTGGCCGAGCGGACAACGGCGGTGGGGCGGCCGGTGCGCCGGGTGAGGTCCTTCTCGAACATCGAGACATCGCCGAGCGTGGCCGACATCAGGACGAACTGCGCCTGCGGCAGTTCGAGGATGGGGATCTGCCAGGCCCAGCCCCGGTCGGCCTCCGCGTAGAAGTGGAACTCGTCCATGACGACCTGGCCGACGTCGGCGTGCTTGCCGTCGCGCAGCGCGATCGACGCCAGCACCTCGGCGGTGCAGCAGATGACCGGGGCGTCGGCGTTGACGGAGGCGTCGCCGGTGAGCATGCCGACGTTCTCGGTGCCGAACAGCTTGCACAGTTCGAAGAACTTCTCCGACACCAGTGCCTTGATGGGGGCCGTGTAGAAGGTGACCTCGTCCCGGGCCAGCGCGGCGAAGTGGGCGCCCGCCGCGATCATGCTCTTTCCGGAGCCCGTGGGCGTCGACACGATGACATTCGCGCCGGACACCACCTCGATCAGCGCCTCCTCCTGGTGGGGGTAGAGAGTGAGCCCCCGCTCCTGTGCCCACGACTCGAAGGCTTCGTAGAGGGCGTCGGGGTCGGCGGTCGGCGGCAGCTGATCGATGAGGGTCACCCACCCATCTTGCCTGCCGACCGGCCTGACCGGGGAATCGGCTGCCGAACCGAAGATCGTGACCGCTACGCTGTGTCGCCGACAGCAGGTCAGCGCCCACCGTCAACTGGACAGCGGCGCACGAGGAATGGGGCGGGCAAGGGCCATGATGGGACCAGCACACTCACTGTCGGGCGCCGCGGCCTGGCTCGGCGTCGGCGCGGCTGCCGCGGCGGCCGGACGGCCGATGCCCTGGCCCGTCGTCCTGGTCGGCGCGCTGATCTGCGCCGGCGCGGCCCTGGCCCCGGACCTCGACCACAAGGCCGCCACCATCTCCCGCGCCTTCGGACCCCTCTCACGATGGCTGTGCGAGATCGTCGACAAGCTCTCCTACGCCGTCTACAAGGCCACCAAGAAGCAGGGCGACCCGCGCCGCTCAGGCGGTCACCGAACGCTCACGCACACCTGGCTGTGGGCCGTCCTGATCGGGGCGGGCACCTCGGTCCTGGCGATCACCGGGGGCCGCTGGGCGGTACTGGGCATCCTCTTCGCGCACATGGTGCTCGCCATCGAGGGCCTGCTCTGGCGGGCGACGCGCGGTTCCAGCAGCGATGTGCTGGTCTGGCTGCTGGCCGCGACCAGTGCCTGGATCCTGGCCGGGGTCCTGGACCAGCCGAACAACGGCGCGAACTGGCTGTTCACCGAGCCGGGGCAGGAGTACCTGTGGCTCGGCCTGCCGATCGTGCTCGGTGCGCTGGTGCACGACATCGGGGACGCGCTGACCGTGTCGGGCTGCCCGATCCTGTGGCCCATCCCGATCGGCCGCAAGCGCTGGTACCCGATCGGCCCGCCGAAGGCCATGCGGTTCCGGGCGGGCAGTTGGGTGGAGCTGAAGGTGCTGATGCCCGCGTTCATGCTGCTCGGGGGAGTGGGCTGCGCGGCAGCGCTCAATGTGATCTGAGCCGGGGCGGCGGGCCCCGGTCAGGAACCCTCGGTGTCCCCCGCGCCGTAGCGGCGCTCGAAGCGGGCGACGCGGCCCTCGGAGTCCACGGTGCGGGCCTTGCCGGTGTAGAAGGGGTGGCTCTCGGAGGAGATCTCCACGTCCACGACCGGGTAGGTCTCACCGTCGTCCCACTCGATGGTCTCTGCGCTGGTCGCGGTGGACCGGGTGAGGAAGGCGTACCCGGCGGCACGGTCCCGGAAGACGACCGGGCGGTAGTCGGGGTGCTTGTCCTGCTGCATCGGGGCTCCTCGGGGGTCGGCGCGACGGCGGCTTCAGCCGGACAGGGCGTCCTCGTCGACGATGTGCATCGCGGCCTCCTCGGCCGAGGCCGCGGCGCCGTCGATACCGACGTCCGTGGCGACCAGCGCGCTCTCGTCGTCCTCGTGCGCGCCCTCGTCGGGGGCGACGAGCCGGCCGGAGCGGGTGGCGCCGACCTCGTTGTCCAGCAGCTCCCCGTCGGTGCCCTCGCAGTCGCCGAGACCGTCGCCGTCGGGGGTGGCGAGGTCGGGCAGCTCCTCGGCGAGCCGTTGGTCCAGCGTCTCGCCCTGATGGCGTTCCGCGGCCGTCACACCGCTGCGCTCCACCGCCCAGGGCCGCTCCGGCGGGGACCAGCCACGGTCCAGGGGATCGTCGACGCCGTCGCTGTCCAGGGTGTCCTCGGCGTCGAGCAGCCCCGCGTCGTCCTGGATCTCGGACGCGTCGGGCTGGTAGACGTCGTCCCCCCATCCGTCGGCGCTGTTCACGGATACCTCCAGGTGCTGGGGACGGGCCCGTCGACATCACCGTCGACGACGGGCCGGCGCGCGGGGCACAGGCCGCGCCCGTCACGAACCGCAGGCTTCCCGGGCGCTCCCCGAACCGGTGCCGCTTTCCAGACTTCCACCCCTGTTCCCACCCGCGCAACGGCACGGGCCCGCGCCGGGGACGGGAGGCAGGCGGGACCGGGGAGCGGAGCCGCGGGAGGGGTGACGGCGGTAGCAGCAGCATGTGGGGCGTGCGGCCCGGGGACAGGAGCGGCGACCGGCGCCGAGGCGGCGAAGGGGACTGCGGCGGCGACAGGGCCCGAGCCGGTGACTTGGCCCGCGGCCGTGACAGGGCCGCCGCCCTCGCCGCCCCCGTCCGGCGGGCGCCGCAGTCGCCTCCGCCGCCCCCGCAGGAAGGGCACGCCAGCCGTCGCCCCTGGCGCTCCCACCGGGAGGGCGCCTCAGCCGCCGCCCCCACCGGGAGGGCGCCTCAGCCGCCGCCCCCGCACCTCACCCGTGCCACGACCGCCACAGCGCCGCGTACGCCCCGTCCGCCGCGACCAGCTCGTCATGGCTGCCCAGCTCGCTGATCCGGCCGCTCTCGACGACGGCGATGACATCGGCGTCGTGAGCGGTGTGCAGTCGGTGGGCGATGGCGACGACCGTCCTGCCGTCCAGCACCCGTGCGAGGGAACGCTCCAGGTGGCGGGCGGCCCGCGGGTCGAGGAGGGAGGTCGCCTCGTCCAGGACCAGCGTGTGCGGATCGGCCAGCACCAGCCGGGCCAGCGCGATCTGCTGCGCCTGCGCCGGGGTGAGCGCCAGCCCGCCCGAGCCGACCTCCGTGTCCAGTCCGTCGTCGAGGGCCCGGGCCCAGGAGTCGGCGTCGACCGCGGCGAGCGCCGCCCACAGCTCCGCGTCCACGGACTCCTCCCACGTCCCCGCGTCGGCGGGGAGCCGGGAGTGGGGCAGGGCGAGCAGCAGGTTGTCGCGCAGGGAGCCCACGAAGACGTGGTGCTCCTGGTTGACCAGGGCCACGTGCTCACGGACCCGCTCGGCCGGCATCCGGGACAGTTCGGCGCCGCCGAGGGCGATGCGGCCCTCCCGGGGCGCGTAGATGCCCGCGAGGAGCCTGCCCAGGGTGGACTTGCCCGCGCCGGAGGGACCGACCAGCGCCAGCCGGGTGCCGGGGGCCACCTCCAGGGACACCTTGCGCAGCACGTCCACGCCGTCGAGGTAGCCGAAGTGGACACGGTCGGCATGCACGTCGCGTCCGTCGGGGGCCAGCGAGGAGTCCCCGGCGTCCGGCTCGATGTCCCGCACCCCGACCAGCCTGGCCAGCGACACCTGGGCGACCTGGAGCTCGTCGTACCAGCGCAGGATCAGGCCGACCGGGTCGACGAGCATCTGGGCGATGAGCGCGCCGGTGGTCAGCTGGCCCACGTCGATCCAGCCCTGGAGGACGAAGACGCCGCCGAGTATCAGCACCGAGCCGAGGACGGTGACGTGCGTGACGTTGATGACCGGGAACAGCACCGAGCGCAGCCAGAGGGTGTAGTTCTCCCAGGCCGTCCACTCCTTCACCCGCTGCTTCGTCAGCTCGATGCGGCGGTCGGCGAGCCGGTGGGCCTCGACGGTGCGACCGGCGTCCACGGTCTCGGCGAGGACCGCGGCCACGGCGGCGTATCCGGCGGACTCGGAGCGGTAGGCGGAGGGCGCCCGCTTGAAGTACCAGCGGCAGCCCACCACCAGCACCGGCACGGCGAGCAGCACCGCGGCGCCCAGCGGCGGCGCGGTGAGCACGAGCCCGCCCAGCAACAGCGCCGCCCACACCACGCCGATGGCCAGCTGGGGCACGGCCTCGCGCATGGCGTTGGCGAGCCGGTCGATGTCGGTGGTGATCCGGGACAGCAGGTCGCCCGTTCCGGCCCGCTCCAGCACACCGGGCGGCAGCCCGACGGACCGGACGAGGAAGTCCTCGCGCAGGTCGGCCAGCATCCGCTCGCCGAGTATCGCCCCGCGCAGCCGGACCTCCCGGACGAACACCGCCTGGACGGCGAGCGCGGCCAGGAACAGCGAGACCGTGAACCCCAGATGAAGCTCCCGGGCGTCCTCCGACACCCGTTGGACCAGGTCGCCGAGCAGCCAGGGTCCGGCCATGGAGGCCAGTACGGCGGCCGTGTTGACGCCGATCAGGACCAGGAAGGCGCGGCGGTGCCGGCGGAACAGTTCGGTCACGTAGGCGCGTACGGTGGTCGGGGCGCCGACGGGCAGGGTGTGCGCCGTCGTCGGGGCCGCGGGGTCGTAGGCCGGTGGCGCCACGCCGATCATGCGGATTCCTCGATTTCTTCCAGTGCGTCGAGCCGGGCGGCCCCGGTCAGCCGGGCCTCTATGTCAGGTCCCGGTTGGCCGCCCATGTCGGGTCCCGGATGGCCACCCGGTCGCGCAGTCCCGTCGGCCCCGGCCACGGCTCCTTCGCGCACCGCCTCGTGCCGTGCCGCCGCCTCGTCGTCCGTCTCCCGGGTCACCACGGCCCGGTACAGCGGCTCCTTGTGGATCAGTTCGCGGTGCACGCCCACCGCCGTGGCCTCGCCCTCGTGGACGAGGACGACCCGGTCGGCCCGGTCCAGGAGCAGCGGCGAGGAGGTGAACACCACGGTGGTGCGACCGGAGCGCAGCTCCCGCAGACCGCGCGCGATCCGCGCCTCGGTATGGGAGTCGACGGCGGAGGTGGGTTCGTCCAGGACGAGCACCTCGGGGTCGGTGATCAGGGAGCGGGCCAGGGCCAGGCGCTGGCGCTGGCCGCCGGACAGGGAGCGCCCGCGCTCGGTGATGAGGGCGTCCATCGGGTCGGCGGCGTTGAGCGATCCCTGTGCCAGTGCGGCCAGTACGTCCTCGCACTGTGCCGCCGCCAGGGCCTCCGCCGGGGCGACGGCGCCGGACTTGGGCACGTCGAGCAGTTCGCGCAGGGTGCCGGAGAGCAGTACCGGGTCCTTGTCCTGGACCAGGACGGCCGTGCGCGCGGTGTCGAGCGGCAGTTCGTCCAAGGGCACCTCGCCCAGCCGGACCGAGGTGCCGGGCTCGGCCGGGTGTCCGCCGAGCCGTTCGGCCAGGCGTCCGGCCGCGTCCGGGTCACCGCAGACCACTGCGGTGAACAGGCCCGCGGGCGCGAGCAGTCCGGTGTCCGGGTCGTACAGATCGCCGGACGGCGGCTCACCGGCGCGGGATCCGTCGGTGTCGGTGGCCCGCTCCAGCGCCAGCACCCGCGCGGCCCGCCGGGCCGAGGGGCGTGAGAAGGAGTAGGCCATCGCGATCTCGGCAAAATGCCGCAAAGGGTATGTGAGGAGCATGATCGAGCTGTAGGCGGTGACCAGTTCACCAACGGCGATGCGGCTGTCGCGGGCCAGATGGACGCCGTACCAGACGACCGTGATCAGGAGCAGGCCGGAGAGCAGGACCTGGATGGCGTCGATCAGCGCCCACATCCGGGCGCTGCGGACGGCGGCGTGGCGGACCTCCTGGGAGGCGCGGCGGTAGCGGTCGAGGAAGAGTTCCTCGCCGCCGATGCCGCGCAGCACGCGCAGTCCGGCGACGGTGTCGGAGGCGAGTTCGGTGGCCCGGCCCGCCTTCTCGCGCTGGAAGTCGGCCCGTCTGGTGGCCCGGGGCAGCAGCGGCAGTACCGCCACGGCCAGGACCGGAAGGCCGACGGCGACCACGACGCCGATCGCGGGCTGGTAGAGCACCAGGCCGACGCAGACCAGCACGATGGTGACCGCGGCCGCGGTGAAGCGGGAGACGGCCTCCACGAACCAGCCGATCTTCTCGACGTCGCCCGTGGAGACCGCGACGACCTCTCCCGCGGCCACGCGCCGGGTCAGCGCGGAGCCGAGCAGCGACGCCTTGCGGGCCAGCAGTTGCTGGACGCGGGCGGCGGCGGTGATCCAGTTGGTGACGGCGGCGCGGTGCAGGAAGGTGTCGCCGAGGGCGACTGCGGCGCCGCTGAGCACCAGCAGTCCGCCGGCGAGGGCGAGTCGGCCACCGGAGCGGTCGACGACGGCCTGGACGGCGAGGCCGACACAGAACGGCAGCGAGGCCACGGCGGCGAAGTGCAGCAAGCCCCAGGCGAGGGCCTTGCACTGTCCGCCCAGCTGGTTCCGGAAGAGCCACCACAGGAAGCGGGGACCCGAGCGGGCGTCCGGGACGCCCGGGTCGGTATACGGAAGGTCTTGAATCTGCATGACGTCCCAGTGGCTCGGGTCGGTGGGCGGGAGAGAGAAGCGGTGGCCACCGCTCGCGGTGACAGCAAACCGTGTCAGGTTCGCGTCGGGGCAGGGGTGGTGGCAAGCGGTTTTCGCCGCGGTGGAAACGATTCGGCTGCACCCACCCGCCCCACCGGACCCACAGCTTCCGCCTGGCCCCGCACAGCAGGGCCCAGGGTGTTCGCCGACGGGAACCCAGAAAGCAGGGAGCGCTTTCCGTCCGGCGGGGCGACGGGCTTGCGCCACCCCGGCCGACGCCCCATTGCGCCGCCCCCGGGCGCCCCCGTAGAACACCCCCCATGAAGAGCCGGATCGTCATGTCCATGCTCGCCGGAGCGACTCTCCTGGCGAGCACGCTCCTCGGAGCGACACCCGCGTCCGCCCAACAAGCCGACACCCCCACCGAGTTCGGATCGGACTGGCACGACCCGGTCACCGCCGCGCCACCCGTCACCGCCCCGAGCACCAAGGCCTGCCGAGTGACGCTCGCCGAGGCGCAGTTCCGCGACTTCACGCCGTACCGCGGCACCTACACCCCGCCCGGCACGTGCGGCGACCGCTGGAGCAAGGTCGTGCTGCGCCTCGACGGCAAGGTCAAGGGCCGCCAGTACGACCGGCTCGGCCACCTGAGCGTCGGCGGCGTCGAGATCTTCCGCACCTCGACCCCGCAACCCTCGCCCGACGGCATCGAATGGTCCGTCGAGAAGGACGTCACCCGCTACACCGACACCCTCCGTCGTCCCGGCGATGTGGAGATGCTGATCGGGAACGTCGTCGACGAGACGTACACCGGCATCATCGACGTAAAGGTGACCCTGACCTTCTACGCCGGAAGACCCGCACATGCCGCCGACACCCCCGACCGGATCCTGCCCCTGGCCAACGGCACGATCACCACCCCGCGCAACAGCGAACGTATCGTCGCCGAGGTGTACGCCACCGGCTCCGGCGGCGGCTGCGAGGAGTACTGGTACCTCACGGTCCCCGAATCCGCCCCTTACTCCTGCCAGGCCGCCGACGGCCCGAACCGCGAGGTGCAGATCCGGGTCGACGGCCAACTGGCCGGGATCGCCGCCCCGTTCCCGCACGTGTGGACCGGAGGCTGGTCCAACCCCTTCCTCTGGTACGTGATTCCGGGGCCGCGCGCCTTCGACGTCCGGCCCATTGAGTACGACCTGACGCCCTTCGCGGGGATCCTCAACGACGGCCGCCCGCACGACATCCAGGTCTCCGTCGCCGGGCTCCCCGAGGGCCGTCCCGGCTGGAGCGCACCCGTGAACGTCCTCGTCTGGCAGGACGAGAACAGCGCCCGGGTCACCGGAGCGCTCACCGCGCACCGCGACCGGGGTCTCGACAACTCCTCCACCTACACGCCCGGTTCGCGGCACCGGGTGGACACCGGGAGCGCGCACCGCCTGACCGTCGCGCGCTACGTCGACACTTCGCACGGCCGGGTGACCACCACCGTCCGCCGTTCGCTGGCCCACACCTCCGTCCACCAGTGGACCGACGGCGAGACGACGGACGCACTCGACGCCACCTGGCGCGACACCGAGTCGGTCACGGCCGACGGACGCGGACCGGCCCGGACGACGCACACGCACCGGACGTACACCATGGACGGCACCACCACCCTCGGCGCCGACGACCGGCTGCGCACCGTCCTGACCCTCGGCGACCAGGCGACGTCCGAGAACACGCGCGACGGACGGCGCAGCGCCTGGTCCCGGCTCGACGACACCTATCGCGGCGACGCGACCTGGACCGTCAACGTGCCCCGCGACCAGCGCCACGCGGTCGGCACATCGACCGAGCGCTACCGCCTCCACGGCTCGCACGTGCCCGGCGGCTGCTACGACCGCTCGCTGGCCACGGCGCAGGGCACGCTCACCGAGGACCGGCGGCGCTGCTGACACAACCGAGGGCTCCTTCGCCGGCGGAACCGGCGGAGGAGCCCACGGTTCAGTACCGTACGGCGCTCTGCAGCAGCGGCGGATACACGACCGACTCCTCTCCGTCCACCGTGGCCCCGGCGAACTGGAGCATCGACCGGATCGAACCGTTCACCGGGGAAGGGTAGTTGAGCTCCGGCTCGGACACCTTGTCCAGCGCCTCCAGGTGCTCCGGGGCCAGCCGTACGTCAAGTCCCGCGAGATTGCTCTCCAGATGCTCCAGCCGCCGGGCCCCGACGATCGGTACGACCGTCCCCGGGCGCGACCGCAGCCAGGCCAGGGACACCGCCGCCGACGAGGCGCCCAGCTCGTCCGCCACCGCGGCGACGGCGTCGATCACCTCGTACTCCCGCTCGCTCGGCCCGCCGACGAAGGCCGAGCGGGCGGAGTCGGTGACCTCGGCGCCGCGGCGGTACTTGCCGGAGAGGAAGCCGTTGCGCAGCGGGCTCCACGGCACCAGTGCCATGCCCTGGTCGGCGGCGAGCGGGGCGAGTTCGCCCTCGACGGTACGGGCCAGCAGCGAGTACTCGACCTGGAGGGCGATCAACGGGGTCCAGCCCTTGAGCAGGGCCAGCGTCTGCGCCTGCGCGGTCAGCCAGGCGGGGGTGTTGGAGAAACCGACGTAGCGGATCTTGCCCGCCCGGACCAGGTCGTCCAGGGTGCGCATGGTCTCCTCGATCGGGGTGTGGCGGTCCCAGTTGTGCAGCCAGTACACGTCGAGGTAGTCGGTGCGCAGTCGCCGCAGTGACTCGTGGAGCTGCGCGATGATCGAGGCGCGGCCCGCGCCACCGCCGTTGGGGTCACCGGGGAAGAGGTTGCCGAAGAACTTCGAGGCCAGGACGACGTGTTGGCGGCGTCCGGGGCGCGCGGCGAAGTAGTCGCCGAGGATCTTCTCCGAGTGGCCGTTGGTGTAGAAGTTCGCGGTGTCGATGAAGTTCCCGCCCCGGTCGAGGTAGGCGGAGAGGATCCGCTCGGACTCCTCGACGCTGCACCCGGCGGCCCCCGGGTCCTCGCCGAAGGTCATCGCGCCGAGCGCGAAGGGGCTGACGCGCAGACCGGAGCGGCCGAGGGTGACGTAGTGATCGAGTGGCATGATTGTGCTCCTTGATTGGTGAATCGGGCGGATCGACTGAGTCAAGGGAACCGTGAATCACCACGTCATCGGTAGACCGATCCGATTCAGCTCTTGCACAATCCGATCGCTTCCAGGGTGATCGTGCCGATCGCACCCTTACAGTGAAGCGTGCGCACGAGAGAAGAACTGCTCGACGAGGTCCGCGGGATCATCGCGGACCGGACGGCGACCGGAACCTCCGGCACCGGGATTCCAGGGCTGCTGCTGTCCCGGGTGGAGACGGCTGAGCCGGACTACTCCCTCACCGAGCCGCTGCTGGTGGTCATGGCGCAGGGCGGCAAGCGGCTGCTGCTCGGTGATCAGGTGTACGAGTACCGGGCCGGGGACTGCCTCGTGGTCACCGCCGATCTGCCGGTCACCGGTCACTTCATCAACGCCCGCCGGGAGGAACCGGCGCTCGGCATGGCCCTGGAACTGCGCCCCGCCGCCGTGGCACCCCTGCTCCTGGAGGCCCCGCCCCTGCCCACGGCGCCCGCCACCGCACTCGCGACCGGGCGGGCAGACGTCGACCTGCTGGACGCCGTGGCCCGCCTGCTGCGCCTGCTGGACCGCCCCACGGACGCGCCGGTGCTCGCCCCGCTCATCGAACGCGAGATCGTCTGGCGCCTGCTCACCGGCCCGCACGGCGCGATGGTCCGCCAGATCGGCATGGCCGACAGCAGCCTGTCCTACGTCGCCCGCGCCATCCGCTGGATCCGCGAGCACTACGCCGAACCGATGCGCGTCGAGGACCTCGCCCGGCTCACCGGAATGAGCAGTTCGGCCTTCCATCGCAACTTCCGCGCCGTGACGGCGATGAGCCCGCTGCAGTTCCAGAAGCGCATCCGGCTCCAGGAGGCCCGTTCCCTGCTGGTCGCCCGGCCGGGTGATGTCGCGGGCGTCGGCCATCTCGTGGGCTACGACAGCCCTTCGCAGTTCAATCGTGAGTACCGCAGGATGTTCGGCGCACCGCCGGGACAGGACGCCAACCGCCTGCGCGCGGCGGGCACGCCTTCCCCCGTACGGCAGTTGCCCTGAACCCCTGGCTGCGTGCCGCCTGAACCCTGGCTACGCGCCGCAGCCGCGGGCGTCCCCGTCCACCAGCGTGTCCAGCAACCCCCCGAGCACCTGACGCTGTTCGGCCGTCAGCGGCGCCAGGATCTCCCGTGCCGCGGACCGCCGCGCTGCGTGCAGGGCCCGCAGCGCCTTCAGACCGTCCTCGGTGAGTTCGATGCGGATCACCCGGCGGTTGGTCGGGTCCGGTACCCGGCGTACCTTGCCGCTCGCCTCCAGCCCGTCCACCAGGGACGTGACGGCACGCGGGACCACCTCAAGCCGAGCGGCGAGGTCGGCCATCCGGGGCGGGGAGTCGTAGTGGGCGAGGGTGCGCAGCAGACGGGACTGGGCCGGGGTGACGCCCAGGCCGGAGAGTTCGATGTGCCGCTTCTGGATCCGGTGCACACGCCGGGTCAGACGCAGCAACTGCTCGGCGAGCGAGCCGTCGGGGTCGGCCGCGGTGGCGGAGTCGGAGATCACCGGATCGGGGCTGGTCATACGGGAACAATAACAGGACCACGTTCATTGTGAGTATAGGTAACAATGAGCTAAGCTCCGTCAGTCCCGTACTCACCCCTCCGTAGGAGCCCATGCACCCCGATCACCAACCCACCTGGACACCGCCGGACGACAGCGACCAGCAGCCCCGGCAGGTGCGCCGCATCCTGCGTCTGTTCCGCCCCTACCGCGGGCGCCTCGCGATCGTCGGCCTGCTGGTCGGCGCCGCGTCCCTGGTCTCCGTGGCCACACCGTTCCTGCTGAAGGCGATCCTCGACGTCGCCATCCCCGAGGGCCGCACCGGCCTGCTCAGCCTTCTCGCGCTGGGCATGATCCTCAGCGCCGTCCTGACCAGCATCTTCGGCGTCCTGCAGACCCTGATCTCGACGACCGTCGGCCAGCGCGTCATGCACGACCTGCGCACCGACGTGTACGGCCGCCTCCAGCGCATGTCGCTGGCCTTCTTCACCCGGACCCGCACCGGCGAGGTGCAGTCCCGTATCGCCAACGACATCGGCGGGATGCAGGCGACCGTCACCTCCACCGCCACCTCCCTGGTCGCCAACTTCACCAGCGTCGTCGCCACGATCATCGCGATGCTCGCCCTCGACTGGCGGCTGACGGTCGTCTCCCTGCTACTGCTCCCGGTGTTCGTGTGGATCAGCCGCCGCGTCGGCAACGAACGCAAGAGGATCACCACCCAGCGCCAGAAGCAGATGGCCGCGATGGCCGCCACGGTCACCGAGTCGCTCTCCGTCAGCGGCATCCTGCTCGGCCGCACCATGGGCCGCTCCGACTCGCTGACCAAGGCCTTCTCCGACGAGTCCGAGGCCCTGGTCGATCTGGAAGTGCGCTCCAACATGGCCGGGCGCTGGCGCATGGCCGTCATCACGATCGTGATGGCCGCGATGCCCGCCGTCATCTACTGGACCGCGGGCCTGGCCCTCCAGTACGGCGGCCCGGAGGTCTCGATCGGCACCCTCGTCGCCTTCGTCTCGCTCCAGCAGGGCCTGTTCCGCCCCGCCGTCAGCCTGCTCGGCACCGGCGTCCAGATCCAGGCCTCGCTCGCCCTCTTCCAGCGCATCTTCGAGTACCTCGACCTGCCCATCGACATCACCGAACCGGAGAACCCGGTCCACCTCGACGAGATCAAGGGCGAGGTCCGCTTCGAGGGCGTCGAGTTCCGCTACGACGACCAGGGCGCCCCCATCCTCGACGGCCTGGACCTGACCGTCCCCGCCGGCGGCAGCCTCGCGGTCGTCGGCCCGACCGGTGCGGGCAAGTCCACGCTCGGCCACCTGGTGCCCCGCCTGTACGACGTCACCGGCGGCCGGGTCACCCTCGACGGGGTCGACGTGCGCGACCTGGACTTCGACACCCTGGCCCGCGCGGTCGGCGTCGTCTCGCAGGAGACGTACCTCTTCCACGCCTCCGTCGCCGACAACCTGCGCTTCGCCAAGCCCGACGCCACCGACGAGGAGCTGCACGCGGCGGCCAAGGCCGCGCAGATCCACGACCACATCGCCGCCCTGCCCGACGGCTACGACACGGTCGTGGGCGAGCGCGGCTACCGCTTCTCCGGCGGCGAGAAGCAGCGGCTGGCGATCGCCCGGACCATCCTGCGCGACCCGCCGGTCCTCGTCCTCGACGAGGCCACCAGCGCCCTGGACACCCGCACCGAGCACGCCGTGCAGCAGGCCATCGACGCGCTCTCGGCCAACCGCACCACGCTCACCATCGCGCACCGCCTGTCCACCGTCCGGGGCGCCGACCAGATCGTGGTCCTGGACTCCGGCCGCACCGTCGAACGCGGCACCCACGAGGAACTGCTGGCGCTGGACGGCCGGTACGCGGCGCTGGTGCGCCGGGACGCGCAACTGGAGCCGACGAGCTGAGGGCGCCACCGGGCCCACCGGCCTGACCAGGCCCTACCCGGTCAACCGGATGGCCCCGTCCCGCTGCCGACAAAATGAAGATATGCCGGGTTTGTGACCATGTGCGAGTTACCGTGCCCGCATGCACATGAACACTCCGTCACGGAAAGCGATCCGACTGACGCGCCGGGGCCGAATCGTCCTCATCGCGACCGGGGCCGTCGTGGCCGGCACCGCCGTGGCGGTGCCGCTGCTGAGCATGGACGGCGAGGCCGAGAAGAAGCCCACCACCCTGGTGATCCCGGAGGGCTGGCGGTCCGGACAGGTCTACGAGGCCGTCGACAAGGCCCTCGCCCTGCCCGCGGGCACCACCAAGAAGTCACTGGCCAAGGCCGATCTGAAGCTGCCGACCGACGCGGACGGCAACCCGGAGGGCTACCTCTTCCCGGCCACGTACCCGCTGGAGACCAACGGCAAGAAGGCGACGCCTCAGGCGCTGCTCAAGGCGATGGTCGACACCGCGAACAAGAAGTTCAACGGCGCCCCGATCGCCGCGGGCGCCCAGCGCAACGCTATGAACGTCTACCAGGCGGTCACCATCGCCAGCATCGTCCAGGCCGAGGCGGCCACCAAGGCCGACATGGGCAAGGTGGCGCGGGTCGTCTTCAACCGCCTGGAGCGCGGCATGCCGCTCCAGATGGACTCCACCATCAACTACGCCCTCAACCGCTCCACGCTGAAGACCACCGAGTCCGACACCCGGATCGACAGCCCGTACAACTCGTACCAGCGCATGGGCCTGCCCCCGACCCCGATCGACAACCCGGGCGAGGAGGCGGTGCGTGCCGCGATCAACCCCACGCCGGGCGACTGGCTGTACTTCGTCACCGTCAAGCCCGGCGACACCCGCTTCACCGCCGACTACGCCGAGCACCAGCGCAATGTCGCCGAGTTCAACCGCAACCAGCGCAGCACCCCGCCCGAGGAGAAGTCGAAGTGACCGCGTGGGACATCACGCGGCGACCGGGCGCTCCTCGGCCAGCAGCCGCCTGATGTCCCGTACGGCCGCGCGGCCCGCCCGGTTGGCGCCGATGGTGCTCGCCGAGGGGCCGTAGCCGACCAGGTGGATCCGCGGATCGGCGACCGCCCTGGTCCCCTCGACCCGGATACCGCCGCCCGGCTCCCGCAGTTTCAGCGGCGCCAGGTGATCGATGGCGGCCCGGAACCCGGTCGCCCAGAGAATGACGTCCGCCTCCACGCGGCGGCCGTCCGCCCACTCCACGCCGTGCGGGGTGATCCGCTCGAACATGGGCTGCCGGTCCAGCACCCCGTCCGCGAGGCCCTGCCGGATCGCGTCGTTGAGCGGCAACCCGGTGACCGACACCACGCTCTTGGGCGGCAGCCCCTGCCGCACCCGCTCCTCCACCAGCGCCACCGCGGCCCGCCCCAGGTTCTCGTCGAAGGGGCCCTCGCGGAACACCGGGGGCCGCCGGGTCACCCAGGTAGTGTCGGCCGCGTACGGGGCGATCTCCAGCAGGTGCTGGGTACCGGAGGCGCCGCCGCCCACCACGATCACCCGCAGCCCCGCGAACTCCTCCGGCCCCGGGTACTGCGCGGTGTGCAACTGCCGCCCCCGGAAGGTCTCCTGCCCCGGGTAGCGGGGCCAGAACGGCCGGTCCCAGGTGCCGGTGGCGTTGATCAGCGCCCGCGTCGACCAGTCCCCGGCCGAGGTCTCCACGAGCAGCCGCCCGTCGTCCCCCTCGCGCACGGCCCGTACGTCCACCGGCCGCCGTACGCGCAGGTCGAAGGCGCGCTCGTACTCCGCGAAGTACTCGGCGATCACCTCGGCGGACGGCCGCGCCAGATCGGCCCCGGTCAGCTCCATTCCGGGCAGCGCGTGCATCCCGTGCACCTTGCCGTACGTCAGCGAGGGCCACCGGAACTGCCAGGCGCCGCCGGGCCCGGGGGAGTGGTCCAGCACCACGAAGTCACGGCCGGGCTCGAATCCGGTGCGGCGCAGGTGATAGGCGCCGGAGAGCCCTGCCTGACCGGCGCCTATGACGACTACCTCGGTGTTGTTCACGTTTCTACCAACCATGCGGGGGTCGAGGATCTTCCCGGGGCCTCAGCGCTCGGCCCGGTGGGGAAGCTCGTGGACGATCACGCCCCCGTCGATCACGACGACACGATCGGCCAGGCGCACGGCCGCCTCCGCGTCCCGCGTGGCGAGCAGCACGGCACACCCCTGGCGCCGCCACAGGTCCCCGCTGGGCGCCCCGAACGGCTCGTCCAGCAGCAGCAGTTCGGGTTCGCGCAATAACGCCCGCGCCAGCCAGACGCGTTGCACCTCGTCGGCGGAGAGGGACTTGGCGCGGGCGTCCGTACGGTGGGCGAGCCCGACCGAGTCGAGCGCCCGCCGGGCACCGTCACGGCCCGGCTTGCCCGGCACCCCGAGCAGGACGCACCGCCAGACCCGCTTCCACGGCGGCAGCCGGTGCGGGTGCAGGGCGGCGGCCTTGCGGCGCGGTACGAGGACGGTGCCCGCGATGTCACAGTCGAGCCCGGCCAGTACCCGCAGCAGCGTGGACTTGCCGCTTCCGGGACGGCCGAGGAGGGCGACGAACTCACCGGGCCGGATGTCGAGCGTCAGCCCGTCGAGCGCGCGCCGGCCGTCGTAGGAGCGGGTGAGACCGTCGACGCGGACGGCGTGCGGGGGCTTGACGGTGCGGCGTCCGGTGTACGGACTCGCCGGCCGGTGGAGGTCGGTCGCCATGGCGGCAGCCTTTCGCGGGTGCGGACGACGAGCGGCCGTCGGCCGGACACGCCGTACGACCGACCGTAGGAACCCGCCGGAGCGTGGGTCAACGCGGGCCGGGGGAACTTCATACGGCCGTCACACACGGGCCGGGCTCCCGCGCCGCTGCCGGAACGGATGACGGAGGATGGGCGCATGTCAGACACCTTCACCACCCGAGTCCTCAACGTGACGTCCGGTTCCTCGGAGACGGTCGTCGATCTGACCCGCGACTGCGAGGCATTCCTGCGCGAGGCGGCCGGCGGCCGGGACGGCCTGCTGAACGTCTTCGTCCCGCACGCCACCGCCGGTGTCGCCGTCATCGAGACCGGCGCGGGCAGCGACCACGACCTCCTCGCCGCCCTGCACACCCTCCTGCCCGCCGACGACCGCTGGCAGCACCGCCACGGCAGCCCCGGCCACGGCCGCGACCACGTCCTCCCGGCGATCGTCCCGCCCCACGCGACGCTCCCCGTCCTGAACGGCCGCCTGGAGCTGGGGACCTGGCAGTCGGTGTGCCTGGTCGACACCAATAAAGACAATGTCAACCGTCAGGTTCGACTGAGCTTCCTGGGGTGAGCTTGCTGGCTTGAGCAAGATCGTCCTGGGTGTGGCCGCCAAATCTCCGTACCTTGCGTGTTCGAAACGGAGATGTCTTGCGCGGTACGGACCTGAACATGATCGAACGCCCCTACGACGGATGCGGGAAGTGCCTGCTCGGCGTGCGACGTCTGTCGCGGATGAAGCTCGCGACGTCGTCGCCGGAGCGGCAACGGGAGGACGTGCTGACCGCTGCCGCGTCTGTCGGGGGCCACATCATCGGCTGGGCCGATGACTGGGAGGTGTCGGGCGCCACCGACCCGATGACCCGGCCGAAACTGGGCCCGTGGCTTCGCGATGAGAGGGGTCCTTACGACGGGCTGGTGGCTGCAGCCGTGGACCGGCTCGGCCGCAACGTCGTGGACTGCCTGAACACTGGCTACAAGATGCGTGACGAGGGGAAGCTGCTCGTCACCTACGGGCA
>NZ_FLSP01000027.1 GCF_900091315.1 Streptomyces sp. DI166 | reverse complement strand
CCTCGCCCGGCTGGAAGCCGTCCACGCCGGGCGTGCGCAGCCCGCGGCCACCGTGCGCCACCGGCACCTGTCCGCACGGCCGCTGGTGTTCGTGCCGCTCACCACCGCCGGTGAGACCGGGGCGCCGCTGGGGGCGCTGGTCGGGACCGACCGGGACGCGCCGCGGCTGCTGGTGGTGCCGCAGCCGCGCGACCGTGACCTGCGGTTCCAGTTCCTGGCCGACCTCGCGGACGTGGTGCTGCCGTACATCGAGGGGTACACCGAGGTCGTCGAGGCGGCCGAGCGCACCGACACCGACCCGGAGACCGGCAAGCGGGTCAAGGTCGAGGTCGACCTGTGCGCGGACGCCGCCCAGCTGATCGTGCCGAGCCGCGCGGGCCTGGAGTACGTACGCCTGCTCGGCCGCTCCATGCGCTTCCGCCGTACGGCGGAACAGGACCCGGACACCCCCTACCCGGCCCCACCGAGAGTGCCGCTGCTGGGCCGCTGGCTGACCCACTACGGCGAACGCTCCCGCGTGCCCGGCTCCTCGCTGCTGCTGGCCATGACCGACGTACTGTCCCGGCACTGGGCGACCGGCCAGTCCACGCTGGAGGACCAGCACCTGGGCGCGCTGCTCGCCTGGATCGCCCCGCCCGAGGGCGAGACCGGCGCCGAGGCCGCCCTGCGCCGGGAACTGACCCGCGACGAGCGCGGCCAACTGCTGTGGCCGCCCGCCGGACCGGCCACCGACCCGGCGTTCGACAACAAGCTGCTCGCCCCCGCCCTGGAGCGCTACGACCGGGCGCGCACCGCGCTGGCCGCCGCCGAGGACGGCCTGGAGGCGGACACCCGGCTCGGCATCCTCACCGCCGCCGAGCAGGAGATCCGCGCGCTGGTCGAGGCGTGCACCCGGCCCACCTGGGACGCGGTGTGGCAGGGCCTGGACCTGCTGCGCGCGCACCTGCCCGAGGAGGGCGCGCACGTCGAGGAGCGCTGGACGCGCGACCGCTGGTCGTTCACCGCCCACCGGGACCGGATCACCGCGGGCGAGCCCCCGCAGCCGCGCCGCGACGACGCGGTGACCGCGGCGAACAAGCTGGCCTCGCGCGAGCGCGAACAGGCCCGCCTGGACGCGCAGGAGGCGCTGGACGACCCGCTGGTCATGGCGGCGCGGCGGCTGTCCGGGGAGGCGTTCGCGGGCGAGGTCACGGACGTGGTGATGGCGTACAGCGAGGGCAAGCGGCCGAGCCCGCGCCCGCTGGTGACGGTCCGCACCGACGACACCCCGCAGCTCGCCGAGCGGGTGAAGGTGTACCGCGCGCTGGGCGGCAAGCCGCAGTCCGCGGAGTTCGTCGAGGCGGACGGCGACCAGCTGACGCTGCGGATCCTGGACAAGATGGGCCGCGGCAAGGAGCCCGAGCCGGGTTCCGTGCCGGAGAAGGGCGACCGGCTCTGTTTCACGCTGTTCGAGCACGACCAGCGCGGCGGGCCGAAGCTGCCGGACCCGGAGCAGACGCCGTGGACGCACGGCGGGCCGCCCGGTGAGGCCGTACCCGAACCCGCCGACCGGCCCACCGAGGAGGACATCCTGTGACCGCCGTGTTCGACCCGGGCGCGGCAGCCGCGCGGGCCACCGACGCGATCCTCGCGGACACCCTGCACAGCACCCACCGCGGTGTGGTGGTCGACTCCCCGCCCGGCGCCGGGAAGTCCACGCTGGTGGTGCGCGCGGCGCTGGAGCTGGCCGACGCGGGCCGCCCGCTGATGGTGGTGGCGCAGACCAACGCGCAGGTCGACGACCTGGTGATCCGCCTCGCCGAGAAGAACCCCGACCTGCCGGTGGGCCGCCTGCACAGCAGCGACTCCGACCCGTACGACAAGGCGCTGGACAACCTGCCGAACGTACGGAAGTCGGCGAAGGTCGCCGACCTCACCGGGCTGCCCGTGACCATCTCCACGGCCGCGAAGTGGGCGCATGTGAAGGTCGACGAGCCGTGGCGGCACGCGATCGTGGACGAGGCGTACCAGATGCGCTCGGACGCGCTGCTGGCCGTGGCCGGGCTGTTCGAGCGGGCGCTGTTCGTGGGCGATCCCGGCCAGCTGGACCCGTTCTCGATCGTGGGCGGCGACCAGTGGGCGGGCCTGTCCTACGACCCGTCGGCGTCCGCCGTGACCACCCTCCTGGCCCACAACCCGGAACTGCCCCAGCACCGCCTGCCGGTGTCCTGGCGGCTCCCGGCATCGGCGGCGCCCCTGGTCTCGGACGCCTTCTACCCGTACACGCCCTTCCGCAGCGGCACCGGCCACGGCGACCGCCGCCTCACCTTCGCCGTCCCGTCCGACGGCTCCGGCCCCGACCGGGTCATCGACGAGGCGGCCGAGGCCGGCTGGGGCCTGCTGGAACTGCCCGCGAGGCTGACCCCGCGCACGGACCCGGAGGCGGTGGGGGCCGTGGCCGCGGTGGTACGCCGGCTGCTGGACCGGGGCGGCGCGGCCACGTCGGAGCGCTCACCGGACCCCGTCCCGCTGACCGCCGACCGGATCGCGGTCGGCACCGCGCACCGGGACCAGGCGGCGGCGGTCCGCGCGGCGCTGGAAGCCGTGGGCGTGCGGGACGTCACGGTGGACACGGCGAACCGTCTCCAGGGCCGCGAGTACGACGTCACGGTCGTCCTGCACCCGCTCTCCGGCCGTCCCGACGCCACCGCCTTCCACCTGGAGACGGGCCGCCTGTGCGTCCTCGCCTCCCGCCACCGCCACGCCTGCATCATGATCTGCCGAGCGGGCGTGACGGACCTCCTGGACGACTACCCGTCCACGGAACCGGTCCAGCTCGGAACGGTGGTGAAGTTCCCGGACGGCTGGGAGGCCAACCACGCGGTGCTGGCGCGGCTGGGGGAGCACCGGGTGGCGTGGAAGCCCTGAGCGCTGACCTGCGGTTCGAGGCCCTCTTGCGTGGGCGCGGGACAATGGACGGTGGCCCGCTTTCCCAGGGGGTCGCCCTTACGTACGAAGGAGAAGACATGGCGGAGCCCACGCCGCGTCGGAACGAACCGCGGCTACGCCCCGCGCCCCTGCTCTTCGAGCCCACTCAGGCGGCGGCCGACCCGGAGCACTTCTTCGACCTGGAGTCCATCGAGGACCCGCGGGCGCTGCTGTCCAGGGCCACCGAGCTGACGCTGGCGTTCCGCGCGGCGGCCGACCGCGCCGTGGAGTTCCAGGCCATCGCGGCGGCCCAGCTCGCCGACCCGCGCCGGTTCGACCGGCTCACCACGGCGGACATCGCCGAGCGGGCGGAGTGGACCGAGGACTACGCCAAGAAGATGGTCGAGTTCGGCAGAGACCTGCTGCGGGGAGCGGTCGAGGGCCGGGAGCACGTCGACCCCGTGTAGGGCCGCAGGAGCCGGGGAACCGCCGTCGCGGCATATGCCAGGTGGGCAAGAGGCGGGCAAGATACTCCCCCGCCCGCGCTCCTGTCCCGGTTTCCGACAACCCTCGGAAACCGACCGCTCACGATCGGTACACCTACTGACATGAGCAGTTGCCTCGACGCCGCGGGCGTCACCCCGGACGGAGCCGCCTGGCTGGCCTCGGCAGGAACGTATCCGCGCACCACCCTGGCGCTCTGGGAGGAACAGCCCGGCGCCCCCGTCGTGCTGCCCTGCGGCTCGGTCTTCGACGTGGTCAACGCACCCTCGATGTTCGGACGCCGGATACTCGACCGGCTCTGGGACGAGGGGCCGGGCTCCGGGCCGGTGGCGGTCTTCCGGGGCCGCATGCTGCTGTTCGCCGCGCCGGGCACGGCCCAGCGGCTGCCGTCGCTGCTGGGCTGGGAGGAGTTCGGCCGCACCGAGCACATCCCGCCACTGCTGTGCCACGGCAACGGCGACGCGGTGACCGTCCCGGCGCCGGGCGGCGCCCCCGAGTCCGCGCCGGCGGGCGCCCGCTGGCTGGTGGCCCCGGACACCCGCCACCCGTGGCTGCCGGGCCCCGAGATCCTGCTCTGGGCGGCCGTCCGGGCGGCCCGCGCGGCCGTGCGGATATCGATTTTTCCTCCCGCCGACCAGGATGCTAAGGTCTACGACGTCAGCAGGCGCCGCTAGCTCAGTTGGTTAGAGCAGCTGACTCTTAATCAGCGGGTCCGGGGTTCGAGTCCCTGGCGGCGCACAGACAACGAAAGGCCCTCCGCAAGCGCGGGGGGCCTTTCGCCATACGGGCAACCGGTCCTCGACGCCACCGGCCCGGCCGGGGGTCCGGGGGTTGCCCCCGGATGATCCAGCATCAGCGGGTCCGGGGTTCGAGTCCCTGGCGGCGCACAGACAACGAGGGGCCTCTCGCGATGGCGAGAGGCCCCTCGTGCGTGTCCGAAAACCGCCGCTGCCCCCAGTGCGGCGTCCCCCAACACGACCTACCCGGTAACAATCCGCACCGTCCAAGCCCCCGCCCCCGTCCTCCCCTCGACCTCCACCCGGACGTTCTCGCCGGGGATCGTGAAGGTTTCTCCCAAGGACACCGGCGCGTCTGCCAGCGGTGGATAGACCGAGTTCTCCCAGCACGCCTCCGTGCGCGGGTGGGCGTCGATGACCTCGACCGGGCCGCGGCCCGACTCCGCCGCGCTGCTGACGCGGTAGACGAGGATGCCGTCCCGGCACGCCTCCGTGTCGTTGCCGACGCGGCCGCGCGCCTCGAAGGCGAGGGCGCTGTCGGCGCCGGTGCGGACCACTGCCAGCTTGGTGCCGCCGCCGAGGCCGAAGGCAGGGGCCCCGGCGGCGCCCGCGACGCCGGCCAGTACCGCGCCCGGCCCGGCGCCGAGCGGTTCCAGGGTCAGCCGCGCGCCGCCCCGCTCCTGCACGCAGTGCACCTGGTCCGGGTCCAGCCAGCCGAGCTTCCACTTGTGCCAGGCGAACAGGTCCGGCGCCAGCCCGAACTGGCTGCCCATCAGGTCCCAGTCCCCGACGTAGGTGTCCCAGTCCCCCTTGCCGTCCAGCGGCCGGTGGTAGAGGTCCGGCAGGTCGAAGACGTGCCCCGTCTCGTGCGCGAGCACCAGCCGGTCCGGCGGATGCTGCTCGAAGACCGTGACCACCCGCCGGATCGAGGTGCCGTCGGCGCGCAGCGGAGTCTCCAGGTTGACGACCTTCGTGGCGTCGGAGTCCACCCCGGGCGCGTCTGGATCGGCGACGAAGTACACGATGTCGTAGCGCGAGAAGTCCACCCGGGGGTCGGTCACCGCGAGGGCGTCGCGGAGGTAGGCGGCGCGGTCCGCCGCGCGCCAGTCGCGCTGTATGGCGTACGCCGTGGAGGGGCGCGGCATCCGGATCCACGTCCGCAGCGGATGCGCCCGCAGGGAGAACCGTCCGTAGGAGGCCCGTTCGAAGAAGCGGCCGGTGGCCGGGAAGTGGTCGGCGGTCAGCTCGGCGGGGCTGGTCAGCGGGACGGAGTCGGGGAAGGACAGGAACACCATGACCGCGTTCAGCGAGGTGTCCGGGCGCGGGTAGGCGGCGTTCCAGGTGTCCAGGCCCTCCGAGTGGTGGGCGTCGGTGCGTTTGAGGGCGCAGGGCGCCGCCGCGAACGGCTCGGCTACCGAGGGCGCGGAGAGCAGGGAGGTCGCCGCGAGCGCGGACATGGTGGTGAACAGGGCCGCGGTGGTGCGCAGTCGGGGCCGCTCGCGCAGCCGGTCGCCGATCCCCCGGAACGTCGCACGGGTGAGTTCCCTGAGCGGGAGCTGACGCGGCACGTGGACCTCCGGGAGCGGTTCGCGGGACACCGCACCCAGCCTTGTGGAGATTGTCGTACTACGCCCTGTTTGTCTGCACCGGACGGGTGAGAGGGGGCAGGAGAGGCGCATCCGTGACGTGCGCGATCCGCGCGCGACACCCCCGAAACGCTCACGGACCGTCACAAGTGGTCGAGGGGGCGCTGAACCCGTCCAGTGGCGGGCAGAAACGAATTGTCAGATCGACGGCCCGGTCCAGGACACTGGAGAGTGGCTGGAAGGCCCCGAACCCAGCCTCTATGATCGGCACACTTTCCTGACCTTTCCTGTACTGTCTGATCCCTTTCCTGCACGGTCCGGCCCGGCGGCCGTCAGGTCGGTCGGCCAACTCCGACGAGACCCATCCGAAGATCGAGTGCACTGCGGGAGCGAGCGGTGAGCGGAACGTCCGAAGGGCCGGCGCCCGCGGCAGACCTCATCGGGCCGGTCGTCACAGAGAGTTACGAAGAAGCGTCCTCCGAGTCCACCCCCTTCCGGTCCGCCTTCGACGCCTCGCCCCTGGCGATGGCCGTCGTCGACCGGGAGGGCCTGGTCACCGGCGCCAACCCCGCCCTCGGCGCGCTGCTCGGCAGCTCGCCGAAGGAGCTGACCGGGGCGGTCGCCGCGGATCTGGTGGACCTGACCTCGGACGCCCGCACCTGGCACGCCTACCGCGAGGTGCTGCGCGGACGGCAGGCCCGGCTGCGCTGCACCCGCCGGCTCAAGCACCCCGACGGGCACTGCCTTTGGGCGCAGGTCTCCATCGCCCCGCTGCCCGCCGCGCAGCGCGGCGGGGTACTGATGTCGGTCGCCGACATCAGCGCCCGGCGTGAACTCCAGGCCCAGCTACGGCACTTGCAGAACCACGACCCGGTGACCCGGCTGCCCAACCGCACCCTGTTCTTCGAGCGGCTGTCGGCCGCGCTGGAGGCGGAGTCGTACGAGGAGGGCACCGGGCGGATCGGGCTGTGCTACCTGGACCTCGACGGCTTCAAGGCCATCAACGACACACTCGGGCACCGGGTCGGCGACCGGCTGCTGGCGGCGGTCGCGGAACGGCTGACGCGGTGCGCGGACGAGGCCGGGTACGCCCGGGCCGGCACCCCGCTGGTGGCCCGGCTCGGCGGTGACGAATTCGCGCTGCTGGTCGAGGACTCCACCGGCACCGAGCAGCTCGCGGACCTCGCCGAGTCCGTACTGGCCGCGCTCCGCGCGCCGTTCGACATCTCCGGACGCCGGCTGTCGGTGTCCGCCTCGATCGGCGTGGTCGAGCGGCACGCGGCCGGGACCGGACCCACCGCGCTGATGCAGGCCGCCGACACCACGCTGTACTGGGCGAAGGCCGACGGCAAGGACCGCTGGACCCTCTTCGACCCCGAGCGCAACGCGCACCGCATGACCCGCCAGGCCCTGGCCTCCACCCTCCGGCCCGCCATCGACCGCGGGGAGTTCGTGCTGGAGTACCAGCCGCTGGTGTGCATGGAGGACGGGCGGCTGCGCGGCGTGGAGGCGCTCATCCGGTGGAATCATCCGCAGTTCGGACTGCTGACGCCGAATCGGTTCATCGGACTGGCGGAGGAGGACGGCTCGATCGTGCCGCTCGGCCGCTGGGCGCTGACCACCGCCTGCCGCCAGGCCCGTGACTGGCAGCTCGCCCATCCGGACGAGCCTCCGATCTTCGTCAGCGTCAATGTGGCGGTCCGCCAGGTCTGGGACTCCGACCTGGTCGCGGACGTGGCGCAGACCCTCGCCGAGACCGGACTCGCCCCGCATCTCCTCCAGTTGGAGCTGACCGAGTCCGCCGTGATGGGCTCCGGCGGCCGCCCCCAGCAGGCCCTGCAGGCGCTCAGCGACATGGGCGTGCGCATCGCCATCGACGACTTCGGCACCGGCTACTCCAACCTGGCCTACCTCAGCCGCCTCCCGGTCTCCGTACTGAAACTGGACGGGTCCTTCGTCAAGGGCTTCCAGTACGACGGCGAGGGCATCGCGCCCAATCCGGCCGACGAGGTGGTGGTCGAGGCGATGATCCAGCTCGCGCACCGGCTCGGGCTCACCGTGACCGCGGAGTGCGTGGAGACCTCGGCGCAGGCGTCCCGGCTGCGGCGGATCGGCTGCGACACCGGCCAGGGGTGGCTGTACTCCCGGCCGGTGACGGCGGATCGTATCTCCGAGCTGCTGCGCACGCCGGGGGTTCAGGCGGTCGCGGGCAACCCGTAGGCGCCGGCTTCGGGTTCAGGCGGTCGCGGGCAACCCGTAGGCGCCGGCTTCGGGTTCAGGCCAATGCGCGCAATCCTCAGGCGTCGGCCCGGTGTTCAGGCCGACGCGGGCAATTCGTAGGCGTCGGCGATGAGTTCGTACGAGCGCAGGCGCAGTTCGCCGCTGTGGGCGTGGCTGGTGAGCATCAACTCGTCGGCGCCGGTGCGCTTGTGGAGCTCGTCGAGTCCGGCGCGGACCTCCTCGGCGGTGCCGTGCACGATGTTGGCGCCCCAGGAGGCGATGAACTCCTCCTCCATGGCGCTGAACCGGTGCGCCTCGGCCTCCTCGGGGGTGGGGAAGAGCCCGGGGCGGCCGGTGCGCAGCCGGACCATGTTCAGGCCGGTGGCCCGTACCTGCCGCGCGGCCTCCTTCTCGTCGTCGGTGGCGAGCGCGGAGACGCCGATGAGGGCGTAGGGCTCGGCCAGCACCTCCGAGGGCCGGAAGGACTCCCGGTACAGCTCCAGCGCGGGAATGGTGTTGTGCGCGGAGAAGTGGTGCGCGAAGGCGAAGGGCAGGCCGAGCGTCCCGGCCAGGCGCGCGCTGAACCCGGAGGAGCCGAGCAGCCAGACCGGCGGGCGGTGCGGTGACTGCACCCCGCCGGGCGCGGTCGCCTGGACCGGGCCGGGGACGGCGTGGATCCGCCGGTAGGGGTGGCCGTCGGGGAAGTCGTCGTCGAGGAACCGGGTCAGCTCGGCGAGCTGCTGCGGGAAGTCGTCGGCGCCCTCGTTCAGCCGGTCGGTGCGGCGCAGGGCGGCGGCGGTGGCCCCGTCGGTGCCCGGCGCCCGGCCGAGGCCGAGGTCGATCCGGCCCGGGGCGAGCGCCTCCAGGGTGCCGAACTGCTCGGCGATGACCAGCGGGGCGTGGTTGGGCAGCATGACGCCGCCGGAGCCGAGGCGGATGCGCTCGGTGTGGGCGGCGAGGTGGGCGAGGATCACGGCCGGTGAGGAGGAGGCCACACCGGGCATGGAGTGGTGCTCGGCGACCCAGTACCGGTGGAAGCCGCGGGCCTCGGTGAACCGGGCCAGCGCGACGCTGGTGCGCAGGGCGTCGCTCGCGGTGCTGCCCGAGCCGACGGTGACCAGATCGAGTACGGAGAGCGGGACGGGGGCGGTGCCGTGTGCCGCGCCCCGGATCTCATCTGCCGCCATCGGTGCCTGCCTCCTGCTGGTGTGCCGTACGCCTGTCCGACCGGCGATAACAGGAGGGTGTCTCCGGTTTATTCCCGGAGGCCCGTGCGAACCGCTCAGACCTGCACGATCGGCTCCCTGGTGAACAGGGTCCCCAGCGACGGGGCGTTCACCCTGCGGTCCGTCAGGCGCAGGGCCTCCCAGACGGTGACCTGGTTGGCGGTGAGGACCGGTTTCGACAGCTCCTTCTCCAGGGCGGGGAGCAGGGCCGCCGTGTGCAGGGCGGTGTCCGGAAGGAGGACGGCCTCGGCCGACTCGCGGTCCGCGCGGCGGGCCAGGGCCAGTACGTCCTCCTCGGTCCAGCGGCCGACCTCCGCCGCCATGACGATCCCGGCGCCCTCGACCGAGAGGACGTCCAGGCCGCCCCTGCGCAGGAAGTCGGCGAACAGCTCCGCCACGTCGTCGGGGTAGGTCGCGCCCACCGCCACCCGGCGCACCCCCAGCTCGGCCGCCGCGTGCACGAAGGCGAAGGAGGTGGAGGAGGCCGGCATGCCCGCCGTGAGCGCCAGTGTGCGCACCTGCTCGTGGGCGCCCTCCCAGCCGTGCACGAAGCCGCCGCTGGTGCAGGCCCACACCACGGCCTCGGCGCCGGCCAGCCTGAGCTGCTCCACCCCGGCCGCCAGGCGCTCGGGGGTGCCCAGCTCCTTCAGCGCGTCGACCCGGTGCGCGTCCTCACCGACCTCCGTGTGCACCAGGTCCACCCGGATGTCGCTGCCCAGGAGCTGCTCGATGCGTGGATAGTCGTCCTCGGCGGAGTGGCCCGGGTAGAGGAATCCGAGTGCCGTCATGTCGAACCTTCCTGCTGCTGTTCCACGTCCGGAAGTGCGGGGCCGCTGCGGGCCGCCGGGTCGGTCAGCGACTGGTACGGCCCCACCGCTCGGGTACCCAGCCGCCGCAGCGCCGCCCACATCGTCACCTGGTTGGCCGAGATCACCGGTATGCGCAGTTCCGCCTCCAGTTGCGGGATCACGTCGTACGTCGGCAGGTTGGTGCAGCTGATGAACAGACAGTCCGTGCCGCGGCGCACCGCCCTGCGCGCCATGTCCACCACATCGCGGTACGGCACTTTCCATATGTGCCGCGTCAGCCCCATGAACGCACACCCCGTCACCCTGACGCCCGCCTCGGCCACGTACTCCTCAAGCGAGCGGGTCACCGAGACCGTGTACGGCGTCACCAGTGCCACCCGGCGCGCCCCGAGGGCGGTCAGCGCCTCCAGCAGCGCCCCGGAGGTGGTCACCGCGGGCACCGCGCCCGCCCGGGTCATCGCCGCGCACATGGCCCGCTCGCCCGCGATGCCGCCGACGAAGCTGCCGGAGGTGCAGGCGTAGGCGACCACCTCGGGGCTGACCGCGATCAGCGCGCGGACGCCCTCGGTGAGGGTCTCGTGCTCGCTCACCAGCCGGGCCAGGTCCAGGCTCACCTCGACCGGGACGTACGGCGTGCGCGTCAGGTGCAGCGACACCTCGTCCGGCACCCAGCGCCACAGCTCCCGGTCCAGGGCGAAGTCGAAGGGGGCGACCACTCCGACACCGCGCTGCGGCCGGGGTCCGCCGAGGAAGGACACGTCCATCGCAGGCACCGCCCTCACCGAGGAATTGTGGGAACCGCGGACGGTGCAGGCGTCCGTGTTGACGAAGGTAGATTCGGGTGCGAGCGTGGTCAATCCGCGCATGTCAGACGCCCGCTCCCGACCGAAGGAACGGCATGACCACGCCCACCCTGCTCGTCCTGGACGCCGAGCCCCTCCCCCGGCTCGGGAAACTCACCGGCCGGGCGCGGATCGAGCACACGGACGAGGCGTCGCTCGCGGAGAAACTCCCCCGTGCCGATGTCCTGCTGGTGTGGGACTTCACCTCGCGGGCGGTACGGGACGCCTGGCCCGGTGAGGGGCCCCGGCCGCGCTGGGTGCACACCGCGAGCGCCGGTGTCGACCATCTGATGTGCCCCGAACTCACCGCCTCCGACACCGTCGTCACCAACGCGCGCGGTGTCTTCGACGAGCCGATCGCCGAGTACGTCGCCGCCCTGGTGCTGGCGATGGCGAAGGACCTGCCGCGCACCCTGGAGTTCCAGGGGCAGCGGACCTGGCGGCACCGCGAGTCGCGGCGGCTGAAGGGCACGCGCGCGTGCGTGGTCGGTTCCGGGCCGATCGGGCGGGCGATCGTCGCCACGCTGAAGGCGCTCGGGGTGATCTGCGCCCTGGTCGGGCGGGTGCCCCGCACCGGTATCCACGGCGCCGAGGACCTGGACCGGCTGATCGCCCGCGCGGACTGGGTCATCGCCGCCGCGCCGCTCACCGAGCAGACGACCGGCATGTTCGACGCCCGCCGGTTCGGAATGATGCAGCCCTCCGCCTGCTTCATCAACGTGGGGCGCGGCGGGCTGGTGGTCGAGGAAGCCCTGGCGGAGGCGCTGTCCAAGCGGTGGATCGCGGGCGCGGCGCTGGACGTCTTCCGGCACGAACCCCTGGGCGCGGACAGCCCGTTGTGGGAGCTGCCGGGGCTGATCGTCTCTCCGCACATGAGCGGCGACACCGTCGGCTGGCGGGACGAACTCAGCGCGCAGTTCGTGGAGTTGTACGAGCGCTGGGAAGCGGGCAGGACTCTGCCGAACGTGGTCGACAAGGAACGCGGATACGTGCCCGGACGCTGAACTTCCCACCGCTGGAGGGCGTATGACCGATCTGACCGGACTGACCGCCGTACAGCTCCTCGACGGCTACCGCACGGGCGCCTTCAGCCCCGTGGAGGCCACGCGCGCGGCGCTGGAGCGGGCCGAGCTGATCCAGCCGGAGGTGAACGCGTTCGTGCGGATCACCGCCGAGCAGGCGCTCCGGCAGGCCCGGGAGTCGGCGGAGCGGTGGCGGCGCGGGGAGCCGGCCGGGCTGCTGGACGGGGTGCCGGTCACCGTGAAGGACATCCTGCTGATGCGCGGGGCGCCCACCCTGAAGGGGTCGAGGACCATCGCGGCCGAGGGCCCCTGGGAGGAGGACGCGCCCTCCGTGGCCCGGCTGCGCGAGCACGGGGCGGTGTTCCTCGGCAAGACCACCACCCCCGAGTTCGGATGGAAGGGCGTCACCGACTCGCCGCTCACCGGGATCACCCGGCATCCGCTGGACCCGACGCGCACGGCGGGCGGCTCCAGCGGCGGCGCCGCCGCGGCGGTGGCCCTCGGCGCGGGCCCGCTGGCGCTCGGCACGGACGGCGGCGGCAGCGTCCGTATCCCGGCCGCGTTCTGCGGGATCTTCGGGCTCAAGCCGACGTACGGAAGGGTGCCGCTGTATCCGGCGAGCGCGTTCGGGACGCTGGCGCACGTCGGGCCGATGACCCGGGACGCCGCCGACGCGGCGCTGATGCTGGACGTCATCGGCGTGCCGGACTCCCGCGACTGGTCCGCCCTCGGACCGGCCGCCGGTTCCTTCACCGGGGCGCTGTCCGGCGGGGTGCGCGGGCTGCGGGTGGCGTACTCGCCCTCCTTCGGCGGCCAGGTGGCGGTACGCCCTGCGGTGGCCTCCGCGGTACGGCGGGCGGTGGAACGGCTCGCGGGACTCGGCGCGTTCGTGGAGGAGACCGACCCCGACCTCACCGACCCGGTGGACGCCTTCCACACCCTGTGGTTCGGCGGTGCCGCCCGCGTCACCCAGCACCTCGGCCCGCACCAGCGGGAACTGCTCGACCCCGGACTGCGCGAGATCCGCGCGCTCGGCGCCCGGTACACCGCCCTGGACTACCTGGCCGCCGTCGACGTCCGCATGGACCTCGGCCGCCGGATGGGCCGCTTCCACGACACCTACGACCTGCTGCTCACGCCCACCCTGCCGATCACGGCCTTCGAGGCGGGCGCCGAGGTGCCCAAGGGCTCCGGGCACCGCCGCTGGACGGGGTGGACGCCCTTCACGTACCCCTTCAACATGACCCAGCAGCCCGCCGCCACCGTCCCCGTGGGCACGGACGGCGACGGGCTTCCGGTGGGGCTTCAGATCGTGGCCGCCCGGCACCGGGACGATCTGGTGCTGCGGGCGGCGCACGCGCTCATGTCCGACGGAAGCTGAGGGTCTCCCCCGCGGCGCCCGAGCGCCACAGGTCGTTGCAGGCCTCCGCCATCCGGTCCAGCCCGTCCACGACCTCGCCCCACACGGTGCCCGGCACCCAGCCGACATCGCCGTTGAGGAGCAGGTTGTTGCGCTCGTAGAACAGGGCCAGGTCGATCAGGGTGGCGCCGGGGCGCACCTCACGGTCGTAGCCGTAGGCCTTGGTGCCCAGTTCGGCGCCCGCGAAGGCGAAGTAGCACAGGTCGCCGGGGATCGGGGTGACGGTCGGGTTCTCCAGGGGCGGCTCCGCGTGGGCGAACGGCGGGAAGAGGGCGTAGATCTCGTTGCGGGCGTATTTGGCGTGGTAGACGTCACTGCCGAGCGGGAGCGCGTCCCAGACGGCGGCGCAGGTCAGCGGGGCGCGGTCGGCGAGCAGCCGCGCCGTGCAGTGGATGTCCCGCTTCACGAGCGAGATCTCAATGAACCGTTCGGTCATGAAATCCAGGGTGCATACATCGCATGGAGTCGGGTAGCCGCGCCGCCATGGCTCCAGCACTGGAACGCAGCAAACACAGAGAACACACGCCCGCCCCCACCCGCCGAACGCTGCTCGCGGGGGTGGCGGCGCTCGGTGCGCTGGGCGCGGCGGGCTGCTCCCGGGTGGCCACCGCCTCCACCGAGGACGGCGGCGACCTGCTGGAACGGCTGCGCGCCGCGGGCGTGGTACGGCTCGGTATCGCGGGCGAGATCCCGTTCGGCTACATCGACAAGGACGGTGAGCTGACCGGTGAGGCGCCCGAGCTGGCGAAGGTCATCTTCAAACGGCTCGGGGTGGACAAGGTGCAGCCGGTGCCGACCGAGTTCGGCTCACTGATCCCGGGTCTGAACTCCCAGCAGTTCGACGTCGTCGCGGCCGGGATGTACGTCAATCCCGAGCGCTGCGAGCAGGTCATCTTCGCCGACCCGGACTACCAGATGCTCGACTCGTTCATCGTGCGCAAGGGCAACCCCAAGGGCCTGCGCAACTACCAGGACGTGGTGGAGAAGAAGGCGAGGTTCGCCACCGGCACCGGGTACGCGGAGATCCAGTACGCGGTCGACGCCGGGTACCCCGAGGGCGACATCCTGATCGTGCCGGACCAGGTCGCCGGGCTGAACGCGGTGGAGGCGGGCCGGGCCGATGTGTTCGCGGGGACCGCGCTGACCACCCGTGAGGTGGTGAAGAAGTCCTCGAAGGCGGAGTCGACCGAGCCGTTCAAGCCGCTGGTGGACGGCGAACCCCATGTGGACGGCGGCGCGTTCGCGTTCCGCCCGACCGAGACCAAGCTGCGGGACGCCTTCAACACCGAGCTGCACAAGCTGAAGAAGAGCGGCGAACTGCTGCGCATTCTCAAGCCGTTCGGGTTCACCGAGGCCGAGATGACCGATCTGACCGCGAAGGAGCTGTGCGGCGGATGACTTCGGGACTGTGGGAACTGGTACTCAAAGGCGTCTGGGTCACCCTCCAACTCCTCGTGTGCAGCGCGCTGCTGGCCGCGGCGGTCTCCTTCGTGGTGGGCGTCGCGCGTACCCACCGGCTGTGGATCGTCCGCTTCCTCGCGGGCTTCTACACCGAGGTGTTCCGCGGTACCTCGGCACTGGTGATGATCTTCTGGGTGTTCTTCGTGCTGCCCCTCGCCTTCGGCTGGCAGCTCGTTCCCCTGTGGGCGGGCACGCTCGCCCTCGGCCTGACCTACGGCGCCTACGGCTCCGAGATCGTGCGCGGCGCGCTGAACGCGGTGGACCCGGCGCAGGCGGAGGGCGGTATCGCGCTCAGCTTCACGCCCTGGCAGCGACTGCGGCTGATCCTGCTGCCGCAGGCGGTGCCGGAGATGATCCCGCCCTTCTCCAACCTGCTGATCGAACTGCTCAAGGGAACCGCGCTGGTGTCGGTGATGGGCATGGGCGACCTCGCCTTCAGCGCCAACCTGGTGCGGCTGGCGCTCCAGGAGAGCGCGGAGATCTACGCGTATGTGCTGGTCATCTACTTCGTGATCGCGTTCGTCCTGACCCGGGGGATGCGCGGCCTTGAGAAGAAACTCAAGGCGGGTGTCGGCAAGCGGCCGGAGCAGAAGATCGTGGTGTCCGAGCCGGTGGGCGGTGGTGTCAAGTGAACTGGGACTGGCAGGCGGTATCCGACTTCATGCCGCAGTTCTGGGACGGACTGCTGGTCACGCTCCAGGCGTTGGTGCTCGGCTCGCTGATCTCCTTCACGCTGGGCCTGGTGTGGGCGCTGCTGATGCGCGTGCCGAGCCGCTGGGTGACCTGGCCGGTGGGGGTGCTCACGGAGTTCGTGCGCAACACCCCGCTCCTCGTCCAACTGGTCTTCCTCTTCTACGTGCTGCCCGAGTGGGGCGTGACCTTCTCCGCCCTGACCACCGGCGTGGTCGGTATCGGGCTGCACTACTCGACGTACACGATGCAGGTCTACCGGGCCGGTATCGAGGCGGTGCCGGTCGGCCAGTGGGAGGCCGCGACGGCGCTGAACCTGCCGCTGCGGCGGACCTGGACCGCGGTGATCCTGCCGCAGGCGATCCGCCGGGTGGTGCCGGCGCTCGGCAACTACGTGATCGCGATGCTCAAGGACACGCCGATGCTGATGGTGATCACCGTGCTCGACATGCTCGGGCAGGCGCGGCTGTTCTCCCAGGAGCACTTCCAGTTCACCGAGCCGCTGACGGTGATCGGCGTGGCCTTCATCGTCATTTCCTATCTGGCCTCCCTTCTTCTGCGAGCCCTGGAGCGACGCCTTGTCCACTGACGTGCAGCACAGCCCCGACATGAACGACCCCGCCCGCAAGAGCGCGAACGGCGAGCTGATCCGGCTGGAGCGGGTCACCAAGCGGTTCGGGGACCACACCGTCCTCGACCATCTCGACTTCTCCGTCGAGGCCGGGAAGCACGTGACGCTGATCGGTCCGTCCGGCTCGGGCAAGACGACGATCCTGCGGCTGCTGATGACCCTGATCAAGCCGGACGAGGGCACGATCACGGTCGACGGGGACCAGTTGTTCCCGGCGCCGGAGAAGCAGGTCCGCGAGGTCCGCAAGAAGATCGGGATGGTCTTCCAGCAGTTCAACCTGTTCCCGAACATGACGGTGCTGAGAAACATCACCGAGGCCCCCGTCACCGTGCTCGGCCTGTCCAAGGACGAGGCCGAGGAGCGGGCCCGTGACCTGCTGGAACTGGTCGGGCTCACCGACCACGTCGACAAGCACCCGGCGCAGCTCTCCGGCGGCCAGCAGCAGCGGGTGGCCATCGCCCGCGCCCTCGCCATGCGCCCGCAGGTACTGCTGCTGGACGAGGTGACCTCGGCGCTGGACCCGGAGCTGGTGGCGGGCGTACTGGACGTGCTGCGGGACATCGCCCGCTCCACCGACATCACGATGCTGTGCGTGACCCACGAGATGAACTTCGCCCGGGACATCTCCGACCAGGTCCTGATGTTCGACTCCGGCCGGGTCATCGAGGCGGGGACGCCGGAAAAGATCTTCAGCGAGCCGGAGCACGACCGGACCCGGGAATTTCTCAGCGCGGTGCTGTGAGGGGTGTCCAGGTCATGGCCGTGTCATATGCCAGAGGGTTATCACCGCAGATGGCGGGGGTGGAAACTTGTCAACAGCCGCTCACTGAAAGCGCTTTGGCGGCTATCGTGGACACGATTGGCTGACCGGAATCCGGCCCAGGGGGAACCGTGGCGCTGAAGCACGAGCCGACCGCGCCGTACCACTCGGCCCAGGACGCGCTGCGCGTCCTGGAAACCGTGGCGCGGCACACCACCGGAATCAACGACACCGAGCTCGCCCGGCACACCGCCCTCAACCCGGAGCGCCTGACCAGCCTCCTGAGGATGCTGCGCCGCGAGGGATACGTCGAGCAGGTCGCCGACGGCGGCTATGTCACCGGCGAGGCACTGACCCGCCTGGGCTCCGCCCGGGACCGCGAGGAGGCACTGCGCGAAAAGCTCCAGCGCACCCTGAACCGGCTGCGCGACTCGGTCGGCGCGGCGGTGTACATCAGCCGCTACGTCGACGGTGAGGTGAAGGTCACACAGTACGCGGACAGCCCGGCCACGCCCGCCGTGAACGAGTGGGTGGACTTCCGCTTCTCGGCACACGCGACGGCGGTCGGCAAGAGCCTGCTGACCCAGCTCGACCACAACGGCCGCCGGGACCATCTGTCCCGGCACAAGATGGCGCGGCTCACCTCCCGCACCATCACCAGCGACAAGCTCCTGCTCTCCCGGCTTGAGGCCCAGCCCGCGACGGTGCCGGTCCTCGACCTCCAGGAGTACGCGATCGGCACGGTGTGCGCGGCGGTGCCGATAACCGCGGGCTCCTCCGTGGGCTGCCTGGCGCTGTCCCTCCCGGTCGAACACGCCCACCGCCTCCGCCAGGCGGCGGACACCCTGAACCGCAACGCGGCACCGGTCCTCCTCTCCCTGGCGATCTAGGTCCTCCTCGGTGGTACGGAGCACCCCCGAGGACCAGGTAGTATTTTTCTCGTCGCCAGCCGCGAGACATCGGATCGCAAGGTTGGCGCGAGTCATGCGCCGCTAGCTCAGTTGGTTAGAGCAGCTGACTCTTAATCAGCGGGTCCGGGGTTCGAGTCCCTGGCGGCGCACGGTAGCGAAGACCTCTCGTGGGAGCGAGGGGTCTTCGCTTTTTCCAGGGGTTCCTGCGGCATCCGCGAGACTGCTGGGGGTCCGGGGGTCATCCCCCGGATAGTGCAGCATCAGCGGGTCCGGGGTTCGAGTCCCTGGCGGCGCACACTGGAAGGGCCTCTCGTGGGAGCGAGGGGCCCTTCGGCGTCCCTGGTAGTAAAGGGGCGGTACGTCGGTTCGTCTGGTGGGCGCCACCAGACCGGGTCCGGACAATGGACCCCCTCCCGCCTCAGCAGCGCCCGGTGAATCTTGTTCGTAGCGGTGACCGGCATCCGGTGGACAACCCGGACAAACCTGGGCGCCATCTTCGTACCCAGATCCGGCTGGGCCCGGAGAAAGGCCGAGAACGTGTCCGGGTCGAACGTGCCGGACAGGGCCGCCATCACCTGGTCCCCGGTCACCGGGTCCGGTACGGCGTACACGGCCACCGCGCGGGCGCCCTCGTACCGGGCGAGGATGTTCTCGATCATCGCGGCGGCCAGGTTCTCCCCGTCCACCCGGAGCCGGTCGTCCGCCCGCCCCGCGAAGTACAGATAGCCCTCGGCGTCCTTGCAGAACAGGTCCCCGGTCCAGTACGCCCCGTCCCGCCGCCGCTCGGCCTCCGCCCCGGGATTGCGCCAGTACCCCTCGAAGGGGTTCGGCCCACGGTTCACCAGCTCCCCGATCGCCTCGTCCCCGTTCAGCAGCCGCCCGCCCGCGTCGAACCGCGCGACCGGCCGCTCCCGCCCCGTCTCCGGATCGAGTACGACAAGACCGGGCGTCGCCCGCCCCACCGCCCCCGCCGGCGTCCCGGGCGACCACTGCACCGCCGCCCCGCCCTCGGAGGACCCGTACCCCTCCACCAGCCGCACCCCGAACCGCCGCTCGAAGGCCGCCGCGTCCGCCGCCCCCGCCTCGGTGCCGAAGCCGAGCCGCAGCGGGTTGTCCCGGTCGTCGGGGCGCGACTCGGTGGCGAGGACGTACTGGATCGCCCGGCCCACGTAGGTGAAGTACGTCGCCCCGTACGCCCGTACGTCGTCCAGGAACCCGGACGCCGAGAACCGCCGCCGCAGCGCCACGCCCGCCCCGGCGACGAGGGCGGGGGCCCAGTCGGCGATGACGGCGTTGCCGTGGAACATCGGCATGCAGATGTAGTGCACGTCGTCCGGCCGCACCCGGAACTGCTCGGCCAGCGAGCGCCCGGCGGCGGCCAGCCGACCCTGCGTGCAGATCGCGGCCTTGGGGGCGCCCGTTGAACCGGAGGTGAAGTAGAGCAGCAGCCGGTCGCGCGCGGTGGCGCGGGAGGCGTCGGGGCGGGCGCCCGCGTAGGGCGCGAGCAGGGCGTCGTACTCCGGCGTACCGGTGACCAGGACCCGCACGCCCGGCAGTGCGAGGCCGCGCAGCAACGGCAGGTGGACCGGCTCGGTGACCAGGACGCGGCACTCGGTGTGCAGGATGTCCCGCGCGAGTTCCGCTCCCCGCCGGGTGGGATTGATTCCGGCCACCGCCGCGCCCGCGAGCGCCGCCCCGGCGAGCCAGAGCGGGAACTCCAAGGTGTTGTCGAGAAGCACCCCGACATGCGGCTCCGCCCCCGGCGGCAACAGCTCCCCCAGCAGCGCCGCCCGCACGGCCGCACCGGCGGCCACCTCGTGCTGCGTCAGCACCCGCCCCTCGCACCACAGCCCCGGCCGGTGGTCCCCCCAGCGCGCCGCGACGAGTTCGGCGATACTCGTGGACTCCATGGGCGCGCAGGGTAATTGACGTACCGTCAGATTCCCAGGGCCGTTCGTCACCGGGCCAGGATGAACACCGCGAACACGGCCACCACCCCGAGGAAGCCGAGCATGCCGAGCGTGCTCACGGCCTGCCGGACGGGGCGCGGCGGCACGGCCGTGGCGGCCACCGTGGCACCGGCGCTGTAGTACACGGTCACGAAGTCCCCGGCGATCCTGCATACGGGTCCGCCCCGCTCCTCGAACCGGACGACCTGGCCGTCGGCGGTCATGAACTCGTAGACGTGGTGCCGCACCGTATGGTCCATGCCCTGCTCACCGACGCAGCGGGTCGAGGTGTACGTCCGCAGACAGCGACCCTCGGCCACCAGCCCGCTGCCCCACGCCCTGTGCAGCCGCAGCCAGTCGCGCAGGACGTCGTGGGCGGCGTAGAGAACGCCGGCGATGACGAGGAGTGGTGCGAGGACGAGCAGGTTCATGGTCGGTCCCCCGTGCCGCGGTCTTGGTCCCCCGTGCGTCCGGCCGGGCCGGTGCGCACGGGGGACCTACCCGCGGGGGAAACCGTGTTCGCTCAAGCGATGCTCAGAACGTGACGTCCGAGCACGCGTAGAACGCGTTGCCGGTGTCCGCGATCGTCCACACCGCCAGGATCACGTGCCGTCCGCTGAGCCCGGACGGCAGTCTTCCGCTGTGCGAGAGGGTCTGCGGTGGCCGCTGGCCGTTGTACGGCACCGTCAGGAACGGGGTGAGGTTGAGGTCGGACCGGGCGAGGTTGTGGTTCTGGTTCCAGCCCGGCTTGGTCACGTAGTACTTGAAGTCGGTCGTGGCGTGCATGGCCGTGAACTGCCAGCGGAAGGTGTAGCTCTGACCGCCCGTCACCTTGGTGGCCGGCCAGGCGCCGCCGTTCGGTGTGCGCGGGGAGCTGAGCTGGCTGAACTGGCCGAGCCCGGCGTTGCATATCGTGCCGTCGGCCGGGCCGCCGCCCGGGAAGCCCTTGGGCCCCTCGACGCTCTGCGGTTCCCACTGGATGGGGCCGCAGTTGGTCACGGTGCCGTTCTGGCAGAGCTTCTGCCTGCTGATGGGGAGGTCGGTGTAGCCGTGGCCGGTGGCCCCGCCGGACGAGAGCACGAAGGCTCCGGTGGTGGCGAGGCCCACCACGGCAGCGGACAACTTGGTCTTTCTGTGCATGCTGCCGCTCCTGGGAACGTGGGGGAGGTTCTGTGAGCTGTGCAGGTAGGTCTAGACCAAGTTCGAGCGTATTGCCGTTAGTTGAGCATGTCCATACCAATCAACCGGTTGTTTCTCCGCGCCCGGAGCAGAAGGCGACCGTCAGGTCCTTCACCAGCGCCTTGCGCTCGTAGTCGTCGAGTTCGACCAGCCCCCGCATGGTCAGCCGGGTCACCGTGTCCTCCACCGAGTCCACCACCGAGCTGAGCACCGAGGCCCGGTGCTGGGCGTCCAGCGCCGCGATCCGCCGCCGGTGCATCGCCGCCGCGACCTCCGGCGCGTACTCGACCCGGACCGGCTGCACCGAGAACACCTCGACCCCGACCGGCGCCGCCTCCGCCGCGACCAGCCGGGTCAGCGCCTCCCCGGCCGCGGTCACCGAACCCCGCCCCGAACCCGGCGCCTCCACCGACACCCGGGCCAGCGCCGCCTCCACGCACTCGCGCAGGTACGCCTCGTGGTCCTCCACCCCGAGGGTGGCCTTCGCGGTGTCCCGCACCCGCCACACCGCGAGCACCACCACCCTGAGCGCCACCCCGCTCGCGTCCGCCGCCGGCATCGGTTCGCTGCGCCAGTGCCGCAGCCGTACGTCCACCCGGCGGCGCAGCAGCAGCGGGTTGACCCACATCAGCCCGGTGCGCCGGACCGTCCCCCGGTAGCGGCCGAACAGGCCGAGCACCCAGGCCCGTCCGGTCCGGCCGCGGGCCAGTCCGCCGAAGCCGACCAGACCGAGGGCGCCGGCTCCGGCGTAGGCCGCCCACTGGGCGGGGCCGAGGCCCGCCGCGGTGGACAGGGGCAGCCCGAGCGCCTCCGTCGCGAGGTGCGGCAGGGTCCCCGCCCACCAGGAGGTGACCGCGCAGCCCGCGATCCCGCAGGCCCCGGCGAGGACACCGGCCGCGCCGGGCAGCACCCCGGCCGGGCGCTCGGCCAGATCCGGGTCGACCTCGGGCAGGGCTCTGGCCTGCACCGGGCCGGGGCGGCGCAGGCGCGGCTGCTCCCCGGTGCCCTGGCGGCGGCCCACCACGGCGGGCGCCAGCGGGACCGTCACCGGGTCGGGGTCGTCACGGAAGAGCAGGTGGACGGGGATCTCGGTGGTGACCTCGTTCTGGATCAGCCGCGCGGGCCGGGACGGCCCCTCGGACTCCGGTGTCGGTGAAGTGGTCGTGCTCATGCGTGCCTCCAGCCTCCGCGCCAGATGCGTCACAACAAGGGGTCCGGACCGGTCGCCGGGATGGGCGGGCCGGTCTCGGGAGAAGGGCGGCCGTCCGGCCGCTCAGAGGAACAGCCGCCGCCAGGTCTCCGGCCCCGGGTAGCCGTCCGCCGCGCCGCCCCGCCAGCCCTGGGCCCGCTGGAACGCCTCGACATTGCGCCGGTCCGCCTCGCTCCAGCGGGGCCCGGGACCGGTCGTGTAGTACTTGCCGAACCCTTTCTTCACGAGTTGCTGTCCGAGCCGGGTGACGTAGGCGTTGTTCGCCCCGGGCCGGAACATCGCCCGCCCCGGATACCCGGGCACCCCGTGCGAGGAGGGGGGCGCGGGCGGTCCGGCCGCGCCGGGGACGATGTCCTTGCCCTTGCCGCTGACCAGCAGCTCCCAGGTGTGCGGCCCCGGCAGCCCGTCCGCCTCGGCGCCCCGCCAGCCCTGCGCCTGCTGGAACGCCTGGGTGGCCCTCCGGTCCGCGTCCGTCCAGCGCGGGCCGGGTCCGGTGGTGTAGAAGCGGGCCGCGCCGCGCGCCACGAGCATGCGGCCCAGTTCGGTGACGTACTTGTTGTTGGCGCCGGGACCGAAGTAGGCGCGCCCGGGGAACGGCGCCTTGGTCTCCGGCACGGGCTCGGCCGGTTCCGCACCGCCCGTACCGCCACTGACCAGCCCCTTGTAGCGGTAGGGGACGTACCGGTCGGAGTCGCTCCAGTAGGCGTACGGGGTGGACTGCCTGCGGGCGTGCGGGGGTGTCTGCTCGTAGGCGATGTAGTAGGTGTGCGTGTGGTCGGTCCAGCCGCCGAAGATCACCACGTGGGAGCCCTTCTGGGGGTCCGCCGGGTTGTGGAACAGCAGCATGTCGCCGGGCTGGAGCTCCTCCTTGGTGATGCGCACGCCGTACTGGTCGAGCGAGCCCGTCCACTCGTTGCCGGGCAGCCCCCAGGCCATCGAGACGAACCCCGAGCAGTCCTGCCGGTATCCGTCCGTCCAGTAGCGGTACATGCTGTACGGCACCTTCGCCGCGACCCACTCCTTGGCCCGGTTGATGATCTCCGCCCGGGTGGTGGCGGGCGTCTTGGCGGGCTTGGCCGGAGCCCCGCCCGGACCGTGCAGCGGGGCCTTGCCGCCCTGCGGGGTGTCGGGCTCGTCGGCCCCCGGGAGACGGGGCAGACCGGCCGGCCCGGGTGCCTGCGGGGCCGCCAGCGCCGGTACGGCGTGGCCCGCGCCGAGCGCCGCCGAGGCGGCGGCCGCCACGATCACCGTCCGGTGGGCGGGGTGGATACCGGTGCGGCCGGTGGCGGCGTAGGGCAGGACGCGCCGCCAGTGAACGCATCCGGGGCAGTCGCAGTCGCTCGCGGGTTCGATCTCCTCGAAGACCGGAGTCTCCATGCGATACCCCTCACATTCCGTGTGGAAATGTCCGCGTGTGTACACATTCGTCAGTTTCTCAACTGTCTTCCGGGCCCGCATGCTGACGGTCCGAATGATGTACGTCACCCCGCCGAGCGGGGCCGCGGTGGGGCTGGAGTGGTCGGAAGCACCTCCCGGGGTCCGGTAGAGTGATGGTGTCAGCAGGCGCCGCTAGCTCAGTTGGTTAGAGCAGCTGACTCTTAATCAGCGGGTCCGGGGTTCGAGTCCCTGGCGGCGCACAGACCGGGAAGCCCCCTGCCAACGCGGGGGGCTTCCCGTATATCCGGATATCGACCGCCCTGACTGGGTGTCCACCAAGGGCACACAGTTCCCCCACACGCACCCCAATGAACGCGTATGACCGGTAAACACCGCGTTTCGCATCTTGCGATCATGCTGAACGCCGTAGAACCCTGGTTGCTTCAAGCTGCTACTGGTTTGCGGCACTTGGGGGGCAAGAAACCGGTTGCCGGATCGACGGGGAGAGGGGGCCCCGTTTCATGAGGTGATGCCGAGGGGGGCATCATGCAACCGGAAGGTCGCGTTTCCATGTCTAAGAAGTGGAAGATGTGGTGACGGTGACCCACCACTGATACGTCTGTGAAGGTCGAGGGGGACCTAAGCAGCCGAAGGAACCGACAGACACGCGGTGACCCTGCGTGTGGGGGGATGACTCATGACGTCGACGCCGACGGGCGCCCGGCCGAACTCCGACCCGTCACAGACCACTCAGCTCAGAGTGCCATCTCATCGGACCGGAGCGTTCAGGCGCATCAAGAAGACGCTACCGAAGTACGACTACGAGCACTACAGCCGGCTGGCGGGTCCCCTCACCCAGCCCGATCCGAACAAGCCGTACCGCGTGCAGTACCGCTCGCTGATCTCCCAGGAGCCGCACCGCATCCGGGTCGCGCTGATGCTCGCGGCGGCGCCGCTGCTCTCGCTCGTGCTGCTGGCCTGGCTGCTCCAGCCCGAGCACTGGACCGAGCGCGACTACCCCGCCTACGACTTCCTCCCGGCGCTCGACATAGTCATGCTCGTCTCGATCGGTCTGATCGAGTTCTTCCGCTGCATGAACGTCCTGTCGAACGCGCACGCCACGCTGGTCGCCCGTGACCCGATCCCGGTGGTGCCCGAGACCGGCACCCGGGTCGCCTTCCTGACCTCCTTCGTGCCCGGCAAAGAACCGCTGGAGATGGTCACCAAGACCCTGGAGGCCGCGGTCAAGCTGCGCCACCGGGGCCTGCTGCACGTGTGGCTGCTGGACGAGGGCGACGACCCCGAGGTCAAGGAGGTGTGCGCCCGGCTCGGCGTGCACCACTTCTCCCGCAAGGGCATCGCCAAGTGGAACCGGCCCAAGGGCCCGCACCGCGCCAAGACCAAGCACGGCAACTACAACGCCTGGCTGGACGCGCACGGCGACGACTACGACTTCTTCGCCTCCGTCGACACCGACCATGTCCCGCTCCCCAACTACCTGGAGCGCATGCTCGGCTTCTTCCGCGACCCGAACGTCGGCTTCGTCATCGGCCCGCAGGTCTACGGCAACTACGACAACTTCGTCACCAAGGCCGCCGAGTCCCAGCAGTTCCTCTTCCACGCCCTGATCCAGCGCGCGGGCAACAAGTACGGCGCCCCGATGTTCGTCGGCACCTCCAACGCCGTGCGCATCAAGGCGCTCAAGCAGATCGGCGGTCTGTACGACTCGATCACCGAGGACATGGCGACCGGTTTCGAGATCCACCGCCACAAGAACCCGGCCACCGGCAAGAAGTGGCGCTCGGTCTACACCCCCGACGTGCTCGCCGTCGGTGAGGGCCCGAGCGCCTGGACGGACTTCTTCACCCAGCAGATGCGCTGGTCGCGCGGTACGTACGAGACGATCCTCAAGCAGTACTGGAAGGGCTGGTACTCGCTCCCGCCGAGCAAGCTCTTCAACTACACGATGATGATCATCTTCTACCCGATGGCGGCCATGAACTGGATCCTGGCCGCGATCAGCTGTGCGCTGTTCATGGGTCTGGGTGCCTCGGGTGTGAACATCGACCCGGTGGTCTGGCTGATGCTCTACGGCAACGCCTCCGCCCTGCAGATCGGCCTGTACGTCTGGAACCGCCGCCACAACGTCTCGCCGCACGAGCCGGAGGGCTCCGGCGGTGTGGCCGGCATGGTGATGTCCGCGCTGTCGGCGCCGCTGTACGCCAAGGCGCTGATCGACTCGCTGCTGCGTCGCAAGAGCAAGTTCGTGGTGACCCCGAAGGGTGACTCGGCCAGCCCCGACCGCTGGTTCGGAACCTTCCGCTACCACTGGTACTTCATCGTGATCTTCGGCGCGTCCATCGCGGCCGGCTTCGTCTACGGGCACGCGCACCCCGCGATGGTCACCTGGGCGACGTTCGCGATGCTGATCACCGCCACACCGATCTTTGCCTGGCGGCACATGCTGCGCCAGGAGAAGAAGAAGCCGCGGGTCCCGGCCACGCCGGAACCGGTCGCGCCGACGACGCCGCACCAGGCTCAGCCGCTGCCGACCCAGTCGGCCGGCCACCACAGCCCGCAGCACAAGCCGAGTTGGGCCGCCTCACAGGACGGCAACGACCAGACCATGCAGATCGCTCTGGGTGGACTTGGGGGACGTAAGGAATGAAAGACCAGGCCGGCCGCCGCCGTGTCCGTCGACTCGCGATAGGCACGGCGGTGGTGCTCGCGCTGGCCGGGATGAACGGTCCGTGGCTCTACCGCTTCGGCACCGAGAAATACCACCAGTACCAGATCAACCGACCGGAGTACAAAGCCGACAACGGCCACTGGGAGATCGTCGACTTCCCGGAGGAGTACCGGCAGAACACCATCCACGCGGCGCTGCTGCGCACCGGCAAGGTGCTGCTCGTCGCGGGCTCCGGCAACAACCAGGAGAACTTCGACGCGAAGAAGTTCGACACCAGGATCTGGGACCCGGTCAAGGGCACGATCAAGAAGGTGCCGACACCCAACGACCTCTTCTGCACGGGCCACACCCAGCTCGCCAACGGCAACCTGCTGATCGCGGGCGGCACCAAGCGGTACGAGAAGCTCCAGGGTGACGTCACCAAGGCCGGCGGCCTGATGATCGTCCACAACGAGAACCCGGACAAGCCGATCACGCTGCCCGCGGGCACGAAGTTCACCGGCAAGGAGAACGGCAAGACGTTCGTCTCCAAGGACCCGGTGCTGGTGCCGCGCGCGAAGAAGGTCTTCGACAAGCAGACCGGCGAGTTCCTGCGCAACGACCCCGGTCTGGGCCGGATCTACGTCGAGGCGCAGAAGAGCGGCTCCAAGTACGAGACCGGCACCGAGGACAACTACAAGGTGCAGGGCCTGTCCGGAGCGGACGCGCGTAACACGTACGGCATAGCGCAGAAGCTCGCCCTGGACAAGAAGGACTTCCAGGGCATCCGGGACGCCTACGAGTTCGATCCGGTCGCCGAGAAGTACATCAAGGTCGACCCGATGAAGGAGGCCCGCTGGTACCCGACGCTCACCACACTGAGCGACGGCAAGATCCTCAGCGTCTCCGGGCTCGACGACATCGGCCAGTTGGTGCCGGGCAAGAACGAGGTCTACGACCCGAAGACCAAGAAGTGGACCTACACCGACAAGGTCCGCCAGTTCCCGACGTATCCGGCGCTGTTCCTGATGCAGAACGGGAAGATCTTCTACTCCGGGTCCAACGCGGGCTACGGCCCCGACGACGTCGGGCGCGACCCCGGTGTCTGGGACGTGGAGACCAACAAGTTCACCAAGATTCCCGGGATGAGCGACGCCGACCGGCTGGAGACCTCCGGCACCGTGCTGCTGCCTCCGGCGCAGAACGAGAAGTACATGGTCATCGGCGGCGGCGGGGTCGGTGAGTCGAAGGAGTCCAGCGAGAAGACCCGGCTGGTGGACCTGAAGGCCGACAACCCGAAGTTCGTGGACGGTCCTTCGCTGGAGAAGGGCACCCGTTACCCGCAGGCGTCGATCCTGCCCAACGACGAGGTGCTGATCTCCGGCGGTTCGGAGGACTACCGCGGCCGCGGCGACTCCAACATCCTTCAGGCGCGGATCTACGACACCGAGAAGAACGACATGCGCCGGGTCGCCGATCCGCTGGTGGGCCGCAACTACCACTCCGGGTCGATCCTGCTGCCCGACGGGCGTGTGATGTTCTTCGGTTCGGACTCGCTGTTCGCGGACAAGGCGAACACCAAGCCGGGCAAGTTCGAGCAGCGGATCGAGATCTACACGCCGCCGTACCTGTACCAGGGTTCGCGTCCGTCGCTGTCCAAGGGGACGGAGGAGATCGCGCGCGGTGAGACGGGCACGTTCACCTCGCAGCACGCCTCGTCCATCAAGAAGATGCGGCTGATGCGGCCGAGCGCCACCACGCACGTCACGGACGTCGACCAGCGGTCCATCGCGCTGGACTTCGAGAAGGACGGCAACGAGCTGACGGTGACCATGCCGAAGAACAAGAACCTTGTTCAGTCCGGCTGGTACATGCTGTTCGCGGTCGACGACCAGGGCGTGCCGTCCGAGGCACAGTGGGTGCACGTGCCGTAGCGGCGGTCACTCACGGGAAATCCCCGCGCCCCTCCCGGGGCGCGGGGATTTTCGCTTACCGGCCTCCTCGGCCCGCTGTCACTTGCTGGCCTTGGCCAGGTTCAGCGCGTACTCCGGCCACCACTCGCCGGCCTTGGGGCCGCCCTTGCACTCGCCGTCGGACTCGCCGGGGCGCTTGACCCAGACGTAGGCGTCGACCAGCGGGTCGGCGGTCTTCGTGGTCGGGGTCTCGCCGAGGGCGCGGCCGGGCGGGTTGCACCAGCGCTCGCCGGCGTCGCCCTCCTGGTAGGGGCCGTTGCCGTTGCGGCTGGTGTCGATCACGAACGGCTTGTTGCCGATCTTCGCCGAGAGGGTCTTGCCGTACTTGATGGAGTCCTCGGTGGTGTAGAAGTTCGAGACGTTCACCGCGAAGCCGTCGGCCTTGTCGATGCCCGCCCACTGCAGCGGCTCGAAGATCTGGTCCGGGTTGCCCCAGCCCGCGTTGCCCGCGTCCAGGTACACCTTGGTGTTCTTCAGCGACTTGAGCTTCTCGATCGCGCCCTTGAGCAGGTCGTAGCGCTCCTCGTGGAACTCGTCCGGGGTGCAGCCGTCGACCAGGTGCAGTACGGCGTCCGGTTCGAGGATGACGGTCGCCGAGCGCTCGCCGATGCCCGCGACGACGCCGTCGACCCACTCGCGGTAGGCGTCGCCGTCGGCGGCGCCGCCCTGGGAGTACTGGCCGCAGTCGCGGTGCGGGATGTTGTAGAGGACCAGCAGCGCCGTACGGCCCGCCTTGTCGGCGGCCTCGGTGTAGCCGCGCGCCTCGTCCTCCGGATTGTCCGGCCCGATCCACTCGCCGGTCGGCTGCTCGGCGATCTTGCGGATCTGGTCGGCCTGGGCGTCCTTGCCGTCCTTCTCGTACGCGGCGACCTGCTGGGCCGCGTTGCCGTCCGGGTTGACCCAGAACGGGTCTATCTCCTTCGGCTGCTGGGTAATCCCGGCCGCGTTCTCCGGCTCGTCACCCCCGCCGTCCGACGAAGAGCACCCCGCGATCAGCAGCGCCGCCCCCAGCACCATCGCGGTGGCCCCCCTGTGGGCCCCCCTCCTGCCGTACATCCACTCCCCCTTGGGTGCACTGTTCCAAGCCCCAATCCTGACACACCCCCGCCGGGGCCAACGAGGTCGACCGAGCCTTGTCCGTGAGCTGTTACAGGCAGGGGGGCGAGGGTAGGTGCGCCGCTGGGCAGGCGGGCGACGGGCGAAGGGACGTGGGGAAACATGCGGTGCGAGAACCGGGAGGCACTCCTGGCGGCGGCTCTGGTGGAGGCGGCGGACACACTGACGGACGGGTTCGAGACCACGGCCCACTTACGGCGGGTCAGCGACCGCTGCGTGGAGCTGCTCGGCGCCCGGGCCGCCGGGTTCATGCTGATCGACGGGGGCCGTACGGCCTCGCTGGCGGGCAGCGGCGAGCCGTGCGACCTCGCGCTGGACCTCCTGCGGGCCCAGTCCGGCGGCGGGCCCTGCCTGGACAGCTGCGGTACGGGCCGCCCGGTGCCGCCGGTGTCCCTCGGCACAGCGCATGCCGGTGCCCGCTGGCCGGTCTTCACCGAGCTGGCGCTGCGGCACGGGGTGGCGGTGACGTTCGCGGTCCCGGTGCGCGGTCGCGGATCCCTGCTGGGCGCCCTGAACGTCTTCACCGCCGCCCTCCCGTCCGACGCCCAGCTGGTCCTGGCCCAGACCCTGGCCGACGCCACGGCCCTGGGCCTGGCCAACCACCACGCCTACGCCCACTGCCGCACCCTGGCCACCCAGCTCCAGCAGGCCCTCTCCAGCCGGGTCCGCATAGAACAGGCCAAGGGAATGCTGGCGGAACGCTGGAACACGACCCCGGACACGGCCTTCCTGACCCTGCGCGGCCATGCCCGCCGTCACCAACTCCCCCTGGACACGGTGGCCCGCTGGGTGACCGACCGCACGGAGGAGGCGACGCGGCTCCGCCGGGGGCCGGAGCCCGGGGAGGGGCCGGGCGGAAGGTCGTAGGGGGATGTGCGGCGCCGGTGCCCGGCCGGCCATTGGCGGCCCGAACCCGCCGAATCCCCACCCGGCGAACTGCCCCTCCGCACGCGCCGCGCACCGTGTGGCGCCGGTTCCTGTCCGGGCGGGTGCGGTCCCGCCGCCGGGACCCGGCATTCCGGGCGTGGGCGTCGGCGCCGTGTCGGGCCGGACGGGCTCTAGGCCAGGGGCGTACGTCCGTTCTAGAGTCGTGTCTGACGGCCCCAGCCCCCGGTCTGTCGCCTCCCGTTGGGATGGCCACCCCAGCCTCCCGCGCCTGTCGCCGGGTTACTCCCGCAGCCCGTGCGCGCGCGGTCGAGGACCCAGCCCGGTCGGCGGCTTCGAGGGGAGCGGGTCGTCGACCGGGTCAGGTGGGTCACAGGCCGGTGCCGGTGAGGTACGCCGAGACCACCACGTTCGCGGTGTAGCTGCGGGTGATCCGGTCGAAGGCGCCGCCGCAGGTGATGAGCCGCAGTTCGGCGCGGCCCGGCTCGCGGGCGCCGTACGCCTGGCGGGCGTCGAAGCGTTCGCGGGTGACGACGCGGACGTCGTCGACGGTGAACTCCGCGACCCGCCCGTCGTCCCGGAGCACCCGGACCGTCTCCCCGGGCTTCATCGCGCTGATCTTGTAGAAGACGGCCGGCCGGGTCTCGGTGTCGACGTGCCCGACCAGCACCGCCGCCCCCTTCGCGCCGGGCGCCGCGCCTCCCGCGTACCAGCCGACCAGGCCGGGCTGGTCGAAGGGTGGCGGGTCGACCGCGCCCTGCGGATCGAGGCCGCGGGCGACCACGGGCGCCTGGACGCCGAGCGCGGGGATGTCGACGCGCTGCGGACCGGCCTCGCCGAGCGGGCTGGCGGCGGGCGGCAGGTCGACGTCGGGCGGGCGGCCCACCGCCGCCATGTCGCCGGTGGTGGGCGTCGACATCCCGGGCCGTACGTCGGTGACCTCCCGCCCCCACAGCCACAGGGCGAGCAGCAGCACCGCCCAGGCCGTGCAGGTCAGGACCCGGCCGGACACCGCGGTCACTCCGTCCCGCGGCTCCGGCGGGCGCTCCTGAGCGCCACGGCCGTCGCCGCGACACCGGCGAGAACCAGGCCGACCACAGCGTGTGGCGCGCCGGGGCCGGTCGCGGCGGACGGTGTCTCCTCACCGGCGAAGTGCGCCGCGGAGCCACCGCCGCCCGCCTTCACCGGGGCGACCGGGGAGGCCGGGGCGTCGGGTTCGTTGTCGACCGGCAGCGTGACCTTGTACTCGGTGTTGCCGCAGGTGACCTTGACGTCGTAGGAGCCGACCTCGACGGAGGACTGGATGCGGCTCTCGCCGACCAGCGTGCCGTCCTCGTCGGTGGCGGTGAGCTTGATGTCCGAGACGAACACCTCCGACACCGCGCTCGCGGTCTTCTCGGAGCAGCCCGTCAGGCGCAGTGCCACATCGGAGCCCGGGGCGGGCGAGGCGGGGTTCACGGAGATGCCCCCTCCCCCGTCCGCCGCGTACGCCACCGGGGTGAGCGCCGCGGCGACTACCGCAGCACCTGCACAGAGAGTGACTTTTATTGAGCCCATCGTGAACCTCCAGTTACCTGGAGCGTCCTCCCGGGCCACGGGCCCCGCATCCGCAGCGGGGCCCGACTGCTCCGTCCGGGTTGTTTTCCGCGGGAGGGAGGTTTCAGATCCGCTCGACGAGGTCCGCGATGGAGTCGACGACCTGGGAGGGCCGGTACGGGAAGTTCTCCACCTGCTCCGGCCGGGTCAGCCCGGTGAGCACCAGGAAGGTCTGCATCCCGGCCTCGATGCCGGCCAGCACGTCGGTGTCCATGCGGTCGCCGATCATCGCGCTGGTCTCGGAGTGGGCGCCGATGGCGTTCAGGCCGGTGCGCATCATCAGGGGGTTCGGCTTGCCCGCGAAGTAGGGCTGCTTGCCGGTCGCCTTGGTGATCAGCGCGGCCACGGCACCGGTGGCGGGGAGGGGGCCCTCGGTGGACGGTCCGGTCTCGTCGGGGTTGGTGGCGATGAAGCGGGCGCCGCCGTTGATGAGCCGGACCGCCTTGGTCATGGCCTCGAAGGAGTAGGTGCGGGTCTCGCCGAGCACCACGTAGTCCGGCTCGTGGTCGGTGAGGACGTAGCCGATGTCGTGCAGCGCCGTGGTCAGACCGGCCTCGCCGATGACGTACGCGGAACCGCCGGGCCGCTGGTCGGCCAGGAACTTGGCGGTGGCCAGCGCGGAGGTCCAGATGTTCTCGATCGGGACTTCCAGGCCCATGCGGTTGAGCCGGGCGTGCAGATCGCGCGGGGTGTAGATGGAGTTGTTGGTCAGCACCAGGAACGGCTTGCCGGACTCGCGGAGCTTCTTGATGAAGGCGTCGGCGCCGGGGATCGGTACGCCCTCGTGGATCAGCACACCGTCCATGTCGGTGAGCCATGACTCGATCGGCTTGCGGTCTGCCATGTGCGGGACTCCTGGCATACGTACGGGATGGGCGAGAGGCGCCGGAACCACGGCGTACCGACGCCCTCAGCCTAGTCAGGAAGTCGCCGTCCTGACCCCGTCGATCACACAGTTCGCAGGCCGCACGGCGGTCAGCGGCGTTTACGCAGGAGCAGCAGCAGGCCGCCGCCGGCCAGCAGCGCGGCGGCCAGGGTGGCGGCGACGGCCGCGGTGGGACTTCCGGTGCTGGCAAGCTCGTTGGCGAAGGAGCGCGGGGGCGGGGTGGCCCCGGTGGAGGCCGCCGGGCTCGCCGTGTCCTCCGGGTCGAGCGGGGTCTCCGGGTCGGTGTCGATGCCGAAGCGGTAGTCGTTGGACTGCCCGATCCACTCGCCGTCGTCGTCGTGGCGCTGGACGATCGCGGCGTTCACGGTGACGCGGTTGGGCCGGGCGTCGGAGGTGACGGCGAGCCGCACCTTCACGGTGACGGTGTCGCGGGGGCCGACGGTGAACCCGGGGAAGTCGTCGAAGGCGCCGACGAGTTCGTGCTCGTCGGTGAGTTCGAAGCGGACGGGGTGGACCTCGTCACCGGCGTAGAACTCCAGCCGGGGCTGGGCGGGTGTGAGGGCCCGGCGTTCGTCGACGAGCACGACGACGGGGTGGACGTTGCGGCAGGTGCGGCCGGTCCGGTTGGTCAGCTCCAACTGCCAGGTGCCGTACCCTCCCCCGGCCTCGTAGGACCTGGGCCCGCCCCGGATGCGGGTGCTCAGCGGGAAGGCCCGCCCGTCGGACGCGGCACAGGCGTCCTCCGCGTCGGCGGCGTGGGCGGCTCCGGGCGTCAGGAGCAGGCCCGCGGCACCGGCGAGGGCGACGGGCAGGGACAGTAAACGGCAGCGGGCGAGGGAGGCGGGAGTGAACAGTCGCATGGACACATGACCATGTCGTACGACTGGCCGGGCTCGGGTACGCCACACCGGGCGCGCCTCCGTAACCGCCCGATCGGACGCCCCTCCCCTTCAGGCGATCCCCCGGCGGGTCGGCCCCTCAGCCGATCCCCCGGCCTGGTCGGCCTCAGCCGACCCCCCGCCCGAACGAACACCCCTCACCCTCAGCCGACCCCCCGCCCGAACACCGGCCCCAGCAGCAGCTGCGCCGCCCCCTCCGCGACCTCCCGTCCCGCGCCGGGTGCCACCCGTACCGGGACCGGCTCCTCGCCGACTCTCCGGCCGCGTTCCGTGAGCACGTCCGCGACGCCCCGTACGAAGCACTCCGGGCGGGCCGCGACCGTACGGCCGCCCAGCAGGACCGTGTCGATGTCGAGGAGCGCGACCAGGTTCTGGGCGCCCGTGCCGAGTACCCGGGCCGCCTCCTCGAAGTCGCCGCGGGCCACGGCCGCCAGGCACAGCGCCTCCACGCACCCGCGGTTGCCGCACTCGCACACCGGTCCGTCGAGCTGGATCACCTGGTGCCCGAACTCCCCGGCCCCGGTCCGCGCGCCCCGGTGCACCACGCCCCCGAGCACCAGTCCGCCGCCGAGGCCCGCGCCGAAGTGCAGATAGGCGAAGGACTCCCCCGCACCGCCGGCCGCGAGCCCGAGGGCGGCCGCGTTGGTGTCCTTGTCGACCACCACGGGCACCCCGAGCCCGCCCTCCAGGGCCTGTCTGAGCGGGAAGCGGTCGAACTCGGGGTATCCGGTGACCTTGTGCAGCACGCCCTGGGCGTGGTCCAGCGGGCCGGGCAGGCCCACGCCCACCCCGAGCAGCGCGCCGACCGCCCGCTCCCCGAGCAGCGCCGTCACCTCCCGGGTGACACCGTCCACGACCGCCGCACGGCCCGCGCCGAGCCCGAGCGGCGCCGTCCGCTCGGCCACCACCGCCCCCGTCAGGTCCACCAGCACCGCCCGCAGCGCGTCCCGGTCCAGGTGCACGCCGACCGCGTGCCCGGCCTCCGGGACCAGGCGCAGGACGGTACGCGGCTTGCCGCCGGTGGACGCCCGTTGCCCGGCCTCGGTCGCCATGCCCTCGGCCCGCAGCCGTGCGGTGATCTTGCTGACGGCCTGCGGGGTCAGTCCGATCCGCTCGGCCAGCTCCAGCCTGCTGATCCCGTCCGGACCGGCGGTGCGCAGCAGATCCAGCACCAGCGCGGCGTTGTGGCTGCGCAGCCCCGGCAGATTCACCCCGGCCGCCGCGCCGCCCGCCCCCGTGCCACTGATTCCCCTTGTCCTGCTCACGCCCCCATTCTCCCCACCGCTTGCACTTTGGCAACAGCGTTGCGAAAGTAGGAGCCATGACTGGCACACCTCTGCGCACCGGCCTGATCGGCTACGGCCTCGCCGGCTCCGTCTTCCACGCCCCGCTGATCACCGCCACCGAGGGCCTGGTCCTCGACACGGTGGTCACCGCCAACCCGGAGCGGCAGCAGCAGGCCCGCGCCGGGCACCCGGACGTCCGGATCGCCACCGGCCCCGACGAGCTGTTCGCGCGCGCCGACGAGCTCGACCTGATCGTCATCGCCTCCCCGAACAAGACGCACGTCCCGCTGGCCACCGCCGCCCTGAAGGCGGGCCTCCCGGTCGTCGTGGACAAGCCGGTCGCCGGGACCGCCGCCGAGGCCCGTGAGCTGGCGGCGCTGGCCGAGGAGCGCGGGGTGCTGCTGTCGGTCTTCCAGAACCGCCGCTGGGACAACGACTTCCTCACCCTGCGCAAGCTGATCGCCGAGGGCGAGCTGGGCGACGTCCAGCGCTTCGAGTCCCGCTTCGAGCGCTGGCGGCCCCAGCTCAAGGGCGGCTGGCGCGAGTCCGGCGACCCGGCGGAGATCGGCGGTCTCCTCTACGACCTCGGCAGCCATGTCGTCGACCAGGCCCTGGTCCTCTTCGGCCCCGCCGCCAGCGTGTACGCCGAGTCCGACGTCCGCCGTCCGGGCGCCGAGACCGACGACGACACCTTCATCGCGATCACCCACACCAACGGGGTCCGCTCCCACCTCTACGTCTCCGCCACCACCGCCCAGCTCGGCCCCCGCTTCCGGGTCCTCGGCTCCAGGGCCGGCTACGTCAAGTACGGCCTCGACCCCCAGGAGGCGGCCCTGCGCGACGGCGAGCTGCCCGGCGAGGGCTGGGGCACCGAGCCGGAGGAGCTGTGGGGCCGGGTCGGCGCCGGAGAGTCCCCGCTGACCGGCGGCGGGCGCCCCGAACCGACCCTCCCCGGCGACTACCCCGCGTACTATGCGGCCGTGGCCAGGGCCATCGCCGAGGGCGGCACCAACCCGGTGACCGCTCTGGAGGCGGCCGCCGCCCTCGATGTGCTGGAGGCGGCGCGCCGTTCGGCCCGTGACGGAGTGACGGTGACGCTGTGACGGTCAAGAACGGGTTCACCCCGGAGATCACCCCGACCATCGAAGAGCTCCAGGCGCAGGAACGCCGCCTGGTCTTCCGGGAGTTCACCGCCGAGGACGCCTGGCGACTCGGCTCCCTCCTGGTGGAACTGGCCCGGGAGCGCCAGGCCCCGGTGGCCGTCGACATCCACCGCGCGGGCCAGCAGCTCTTCCACGCCGCGCTGCCCGGTGCCACTCCGGACAACGACGCGTGGATCGCCCGCAAGCGCCGGGTGGTGGAGCGCTACCACTCCTCGTCGTACCTGGTCGGCGCGAAGGCCCGGGCCAAGGGCACGACGTTCGAGGAGTCCTCCCGCCTCGACCCCGACGTCTACGCCGCGCACGGCGGCTCCTTCCCCCTCACGGTGGAGGGGGTCGGCGTCATCGGCGCGGTGACGGTGAGCGGTCTGCCCCAACTGGAGGACCACCGCTTCGTGGTGGAGGCGCTGGAGGAGTACCTCAGCAAGTCCCAGTAGGAACCCGGATGTCGAGGGGTCAGGCGCTCTTGAGCTCCTGCCGCTGGCGGCCCAGCCCCTCGACCTCCAGCTCCACGACGTCCCCGGGCCGCAGGAACGGCTTCGGCTCGGGCTGCCCGAGGGCCACACCCGCGGGCGTGCCCGTGTTGATGACGTCACCGGGGTAGAGGGTCATGAACTGGCTGACGTAGCGCACGACTTCGCCGACCGGGAAGATCTGGTCGGCGGTCGTGCCGTTCTGCTTCAGCTCGCCGTTGACCCAGAGCCGCAGCGACAGGTTCTGCGGATCGGGCACCTCGTCGGCGGTGACCAGCCACGGACCCAGCGGGTTGAACGTCTCGCAGTTCTTCCCCTTGTCCCAGGTCCCGCCCCGCTCGATCTGGAACTCCCGCTCGGAGACGTCGTGCGCGACGGCGTACCCGGCGACATGGCCGAGCGCCGCCTCGGCGGACTCCACATAGCGGGCGGTCCGGCCGATGACGACGGCCAGCTCCACCTCCCAGTCGGTCTTGGTGGAGCCGCGCGGCACCAGCACGGTGTCGTTCGGGCCGACGACCGTGTCCGGGGCCTTGAAGAAGACGACCGGCTCGGCGGGCGGCTCGGCGCCGGTCTCGCGGGCGTGGTCGTGGTAGTTCAGCCCGATGCACACGATCTTGCCGATCCGCCCGAGCGGCGGCCCGATCCGCAGTCCGGCCGGGTCCAGCACCGGCAGCTCCCCGGCCGCGGCACGGATCCGCGCGAGCGCCTCGTCGTCGGCGAGCAGCGCGCCGTCGATGTCCGGCACGACGCCCGACAGATCCCGAAGCACGCCTTCGGCGTCGAGCAGCGCGGGCCTCTCGGCACCGGCCGTACCGACTCGCAGCAGCTTCATGGTCACCATCTCCCTCGATAGCGGGGGCGCCCGCCGACGCGTGCGGCTGCCGGAGGACTTGGCCGATCCTCCAAGGCCGAGGTCCACTCCGCAAGACCCGGTTCACGTACTGGACCGTAGGCCTCAGCTCCGGTGGAGCACCGCCCGCTCCACGGCACTCCAGGTCGAGCTGGTCACCATGTACAGCCCGGCGGCGAGCGGGACGACGGCGACGGTGATCAGCGTGAAGAAGGAGACGTACGGCATGACCGCGCTGATCGCCCCGGCGCCCGGGGTGTCCAGCGGCATGCTGTCGGCGAGCTGCGCCTTGGTGCGGCGGCAGGTGAAGAGGGCGACGACCACGACGAGCGCGAACAGCACTCCGTAGACGAACAGGGCGGTACCGCCGTCGCTCAGCGCCCCGGCGAGCCGCCCTCCGAGGGGCGCGCCGAACAGCTCGTGCTCCAGGAGCCCATTGGCCCGGCCGCCGATCTCGGAGCTGGAGAAGAGGTGGTAGAGCAGGAAGAACGCGGGCAGCTGGAGCATGCTCGGCAGGCATCCCGCCAGCGGCGACACCTTGTGCTCGGCGTGCAGTTCCAGCACGGCCCGCTGGAGCTTCTCGGGGTTGCGCCCGTGCCTGCGGCGCAGCTCGGCGATCCGCGGCTGGAGCTCGGCGCGGGCCTTCTGGCCGCGGGCGGCGGCGCGGGAGAGCGGGTGCACCAGCAACCGTACGAGCAGGGTGAACAGGACGATCGCGGCGGCGGCCGCGGAACCGTGGAAGAGGGGCTGGAGCAGCTCGGCGAGCTGCTCGACAAGGCGGGCGAAAGCTGACATGGGTGAGCCCTCCGGGGGTCTCGTCGTGCCGGGATGAGGACATGGCGGCATGACGACCCGCGCGGGGTCACAGCTGAGGGTGCGCCCCTACGCGGCGGTCGCCGGGAGGGCGAGTCCGGGGGCCCGTGGCCGGGTGCGGCCCCTGGCGTCGGGGTCGCGCTGCGGCAGGAAGGCGGTACGCCGGTCCCGGTCGCGGATGGCCGTACGGACCCGGGTGGGCGGTACGGCGGGGGCGCAGCGCGCGGCGATGACCGAGCAGACGAGGAGCGCGGCACCGGCGGCGGCCGTCGCGGCGAGGGCGACGGTGGCGAAGAGGCTGCCCGAGTCCAGGAGCAGGACGTCGAGGAGGAGGACGAGAAGGACGAGGGCGGTGCGGCGCGCGGTGCGCCCGGCCAGCGTGGCCATCGCAATCCCCCCTCCTGGCCGAACAGTTGCTCTGCCCTTTGTTATACCTCAGCGCGGTCGCACGGCCCGCAACGTCCCCCACACCACCAGGCGGTACCGGGAGGTGTACTCGGGCGTGCAGGTGGTGAGGGTGAGGTAGTACCCGGGCTCGCGGTACCCACGTCCGGGGTGGACGAGACTGCGGGGCACGGCCTCGATGACACCGGTGTCGTGCGCGGAGGTCTGCGCGAGGGTCCGGTCGACGGCGTACGTGTACACCGCGCTCTCCGTCTCCACCAGGATCTCGTCCCCGGCCCTGAGCCGGTCGAGCCGCCGGAAGGGCTCGCCGTGGGTGTTGCGGTGCCCGGCGAGGGCGAAGTTGCCGGGGCGGCCGGGCTGTTGGGTGTGGGGATAGTGGCCGGCGTAGCCCTTGTCGAGTACGCCGGCCTTGTCGACGCCTTCGGCGACGGGGACGCGGAGGTGGAGGGCGGGGATGGAGAGGATGGCGTAGGCGGGGGCTCGGCGGGGCTGTTTCGGTGGGGAACGGGTGGGCTTCGGGGATTCCTGGGGTTCCCGGGGTGTTTGGGCTGGGGTCTCCGGACGGCGCTCCCACTCCCGCTCAAGGGCCGCGACCCCCCTCCGCGCCTCCGCCTTGGCCTCCCGGTCGGTCCACCAGAGCTGGTGGACGACGAGGAGGAGCAGGACGAGGCCGACGGTGACGAGGAGTTCACCGCCGGTCCACAGGGCACGCCGGAGCAGGGCGCGTCGGCGCCGCGTGCCGTGCCGCTCGACGCGGGGTCCGCGCATGTCGTACGCCTCCTTGGCCGCGGGCCCGCACGATAGGCGCGGCGGCCTGAAGTCACCAGGTTTTCGGGCCCGTTCGATGCTTCGTACAGCGGTTTGAGAAAGGGGTGTCACAACCCTCGACAAGCCCTGCGGGGCACCCCGATGCTTCCTCATGGCATGTACGGGACAGTCGAAGCGGCGAGGGCGGGGACAGGCATCATGATCCGACGCAGAACTCTGCTGGGAGCAACGGCCGGAGCGGTCCTCGGCGGCGGCGTCCTGGCCACGGGCACCGCGCACGCGGACGCGACGATCGCCGTCAACCCGGGCACCACCTACGGCACTTGGGAAGGCTGGGGCACATCGCTGGCCTGGTGGGGCAATGTCTTCGGTACCCGGGACGACTTCGCCGACCTGTTCTTCACCACCAGGTCGGTCACGTACAACGGCACGCCACTGCCCGGCCTGGGCCTGAACATCGCCCGCTACAACCTGGGCGCGTGCGGCTGGAACAGCGTCAACGGCGAGCGGATGGTGGCATCGCCGAACATCCCCGCGTTCAAGCAGATCGAGGGCTACTGGCAGGACTGGAACAACGAGGACCCCACGTCCTCGGCCTGGAACTGGACGGCGGACGCGACACAGCGCGCGATGCTGACGAAGGCGGTGCAGCGGGGCGCGGTCACCGAACTCTTCGCCAACTCCCCGATGTGGTGGATGTGTTACAACCACAACCCGTCCGGCGCCGCGGACGGCGGCAACAACCTCCAGAGCTGGAACTACCGCCAGCACGCCTCCCACCTGGCCGCGGTCGCCCTGCGCGCCCGTACCGACTGGGGCGTGAACTTCGCGACGGTGGACCCCTTCAACGAACCTGCGTCGACGTGGTGGACGGCGACCGGCACACAGGAGGGCTGCCACCTGGACCCGGCGGTACAGGCGGCCGTACTCCCGTACCTGCGCAGCGAGTTGGACAAACGTGGCCTGAACGCCGTACGTATCTCCGCCTCGGACGAGACGAACTACGACACGGCGCGCAGCACATGGGCGAGTTTCGGCGCGTCGACCAGGGCACTGGTGTCCCAGGTGAACGTGCACGGCTACCAGGGCACGGGCGGCCGACGGGACCTCCTCCACACGGACGTGGTGACCACGGCGGGCAAGAGACTGTGGAACTCCGAGACGGGCGACAGCGACGGCAGCGGCCTGAGCATGGCCCGCAACCTCTGCTACGACTTCCGCTGGCTGCACCCGACGGCCTGGTGCTACTGGCAGGTGATGGACCCGTCGACGGGCTGGGCGATGATCGCGTACGACGCGAACACGCTCCAGCCGACGACGGTACAGCCGAAGTACTACGTGATGGCCCAGTTCAGCCGCCACATCCGCCCGGGGATGACAATCCTGGACACGGGCGTGAGCTACGCGGCGGCGGCGTACGACGCGGGTGCGCGCCGCCTCGTGCTCGTAGCCGTGAACACCTCGTCCTCCCCCCAGACCCTGACCTTCGACCTCTCCCGCTTCACGACGGTGACGGGCGGATCGGGTGGGGTGGTCCCGCGCTGGAACACGGTGACGGGCGGCGGCGACATGTACCGGGCCTACACGGACACCCGGTTGAGCGGAAAAACGGTGAGCGTGCCGTTCGCGGCGGGCGCGGTGCAGACACTGCACGTGGACGGGGTGACGATCTGATCTCCTGCGGGCGGCCTGGCCTGCGCATACCTCACGCTCGCCGGGCCCCCGCAGTACGGTGTCCCTCATGCGCCCCGACACGCCTGCCGAGAACGTCGACCACACCGCCGAAGCGGCACGCCTGGAGCGGACCGCCGGCCTGTATCCCGAGGACGCCGAGGCCCTGCTCCTCCAGGCGGCGGCCCACCTGGAACTCGCCGGCGACCGCCCCGCCGCGAGCACGCTCTACGACCGCCTGCTGTCCTCCGTCTCCTCCCTGGACAACCCGCACCTGGTACGCGCCCTGAAGGCGTCGAACCTGTGGGAGTACGGCCACGAGGCGGAGGCCCGCGCGATCATCGACGGAGTCCGGGCGGCGGCCCCCCGGGACCCGGCGCCCTGGGTGATCGTGGCGGAGGCCCTGGAGTCCCACGACGAGCTGGAGACGGCGCACGAGACGTTCACGCAGGGGGTACGGCTGCTGCTGACCGACGTACCGGAACCGCCGTACGCGACCCACCCCCTCCTCTACGGCCGCCACCGGGTGCGCCGCATGCTGGGCGCGCCGCACGACGACTGGGACACCCTGGCGGACACGGTGCACCTCTCCCAGGCGCCCCCGTCCTCGCACGTCTCCCTGGACGAACTCCACGACCCGAAGCGCGTGTGGTCCCTGGGCTCGAACAACCCGGCGGAACTGGAGGCGGAGATCAGCCGCCTGCGCGCGGAACTGGGCGCGTACCGGGAGGCCCTGTCCCGCCCGTTCCCGGTGGCGGTCCTGCACTGGCCGGAGGCGGAACTGACCGAACTCCTGGAGGCGTACCCGTCCCTGTCGGCGGAGTACCCCTCCCACGAGGCACACCTGGCGACCATAGAGTCCTCCCTCCGCGAACTGGCCGCCTCCGGCACCCCGAACCTGGGCATCGTGACCGGCACGGTCCCCTCCTACGAGGCCTTCGCGGCGTCGGAGGCCGCGTCCCCCGGCGAGGTGTCCCTCCTCCCCCAGTACGCGACGACGCTGGCGGCGAGGGGCCGAGCGGTGCAGTGGCCGCCGCAGCGGGGGTCGGCGTGCTGGTGCGGCTCGGGCGGGACGTACGGGGACTGCCACGGGTCGGAGTAGCAGGGGCTACGGGAAGTCACCTTCCCTCGGCGGCAGCGGCCACGTCCTCCAGATCCTTGGCGATGGCCTTCCTGACCGCGCCCGCCCCCAGCCGCCCCATCACCTTGGCCAGGAACCCCGCGGCCCCGCCCGTAGGAGTCCCCGAGAAGGTCATGCGGACGGTAGTCGTGATCGGCCCGTCCGCACGCAGGACCCACTCGGAGACGTAGTGAGTCCCGTGCGACTCGGCCTCCACGACATACCGCTCGGGCGCCTCGCACTCGGTCACCCACATCTCCTCGGTGGCGTCCTTCCCGAACATCCGCCGAGTCTCCCGCCACCGGCTCCCCACCCCGAACTGTTCCCCGGCCAACACCTCGACCTTCGACACCCCACTCAGCGTCCGCTCCATCCCCCGCAGATCGGTCACGACCTCCCACACAACGCCCTGAGCTGCGGCGATACGACGCTCTGCGGTGACGGAATTGGTGGTCATGGGTCCATGTAAGCAGCAGGACAGGGTGGCCGCTCGCTGACGCTGCGGTACACCCGATCAGAGCTGGTAAATAAGGGAATAATCAACCCACTTCACAATCCGCGCTCCCGTATGTCCAACCTTTGCAGTACGGTCACATTCACCCGTTTGACCTGATGGGCTGCCACTGCGCGTTGGCACCCTGAGCTGTGCATTTGAGGAATGTGATGCCCTACCAGCCCGGCTCCGTCTGGCAGTACGACGTACCCACGACCGGAAGCACGCATCTTCCACCAGACGCCGGCTACGGAAGGGCCCTGACCAACCAGGGCTACGGGTTCGAGGTCGCCGTCGCCGACTTGATCGACAACTCCATCGACGCGGGCGCCGACAAGATCGTTGTGCACTTCCTGCGGGATTCGGAGCGGATCCTCACGCTCCTGATCATCGACAACGGCCGGGGCATGGACGATGCCGGCCTTGATGCGGCGATGACCGTGGGACGGCGCCGGGAGTACGACGACAGTGCCCTTGGCATGTACGGCACCGGCCTCAAAGCAGCGTCGCTCTCGCACGCCTCTTCCCTCACTGTCGTCAGCCGCACCAAGCGCAGCCGTGCCGCGGGCCGCCGCCTGACGGCGGAGGGCATCGCGGACGGTTTCCGCTGTGACACGGTCGACGCGCGCTACGCCCAGGACCTCGTCGACCGGTACGACGGAGTCATCGAGTGGCAGGGCACGATCGTCCGGTGGGACGGCGTACGCGCCTTCGAGACGGTCACCCGGGGCCAGAGCGATCACTACCTGTCCAAGGCGATCTCCCGCCTGGAGACCCACCTGGGCCTCTACCTGCACCGTTTCCTCCAGCAGGGACTGAAGCTGGACATCGCCGTGTGGGACATAAGCAGTGGCGGCGAGGGCGGCATCGGCGAGGAGGTAGACCACATCGCTGTGGAAGCCCTGGACCCCTTCGGATACAAGGTCCCCGGCAAGAAGGGGTATCCGAAAGTCTTCACGGCGCCGGTCGAGGGGCTTGGCGAGATGCGGCTCACGGCCCACATCTGGCCCGCCAAGTCCAAGCAGGCCGGCTTCCGTCAGATCGGTTCCCTGGCGGACCGGCAGGGCTTCTACTTCTACCGTCATAACCGCCTGGTCCAGGCGGGAGGCTGGAACGGTCTGCGTAACCCCGAGGGACACCTGGTCCTGGCCCGGGTGGCGGTGGACCTCCCGGCTCAGGAGAACAGTGTGCTGAGCCTCGACGTCAAGAAGGAGAACGTCACCGTCACGCCGGCCTTCACGCTGGGCGTCGAGAAGGCGGTCGACGCGGACGGGCACACCTTCCACCAGTACCTGTCTGACGCGGAGAACGCGTACCGGGACGGCTCCAAGCGCACGGAAATCGTCCGCAAGGCGGTCACCCCGCCTGGCAAGGGCCTGGACCCCAAGGTCAAGAGGGTCATCAAGGAAGAGCTGCCCGAGAAGCCCGGCGAGGAGCCGATCTCCTTCAGCTGGGGCTCGCTTCCCCGCGACCGGTTCTTCGAGCTGGACCGGGAGAACAACAGCGTCGTACTGAACAAGGAGTTCCGGGAGGACTTCAACGACGGCAGGCGCGGTGGAGCCAACGACGCGCCCGTCACCAAGACGCTGCTCTACCTGCTCCTTGAGGACTGCTTCGGCCTAGGGCGCTGGGAACGCAGCCGACAGGACCGCGTCGACTACTGGAACACCATCCTTCTCGCCTCCGCCGAGGCACACCGCGCACGTCGCGCCCAGGCAGGGTCCTGACCAAGTCGGGGCAACAGGAACTGGCTTCACGATCCGTGATTGAGGATTTCGCATGAGCTACACCCCGGCCAATGTGCTCCTGGACATCCACACGTCCGCACTGGCTGGCATGGGCAGTGTTCCCAAGCACTTCGCGCGCTGGGCTGCCCTGGCCGCGGACGAGGACTACCCAGACGCCGACCTCAGCGAGGAGCACTTCCGGGCGGCCCTCATCAGCGGGGACCCGGCTCTGATCACCTTGTGGAGCCGACATCTGACTGCCTGGGATTTCGCGGAGGGCCCGAAGTGGGCGCAGGACAGTCCTGCGCGCACTGACGAACGCCGCCTCGCGATCTATGAGCGGCTCCGGTTCGGCAGCGATCTGCGCAAGGCGCTCGACAACGCCGTACCCGTCGCGAAGCTGCCCGGCCCCACGGTCATCACCAAGGAGTTCACCCCGTGGTACACGCCTGAGCGCGCGGCGGCCCGGTCCTTCTACTGGACCGCCTACGAGCGCAAGCTCCGCGCGAAGGGCTGGTCGGATTCCGCGGTCGCGAGCCTGGATGAGGCCAGCCGGGCGGTCGTCGAGCGGCTCGCCGATCCGGAGCAGGCCGAGGCCCGGCAGGCGAAGGGCCTGGTCGTCGGTTACGTACAGTCCGGCAAGACGGCCAACTTCACTGGTGTCACCGCCAAGGCGATCGACGCCGGCTACCGCCTCGTCATCGTCCTCGGCGGAACGCTCAATCTTCTGCGCGCCCAGACACAGCGCCGCATCGACATGGAGCTGATCGGCCAGGAGAACATCCTGCGCGGCGCGGACCCCGACGACCTCGACTCCCTGGTGGGTGTCGACTACGTCGGCGACGGAGACGAGGACTGGCCCGATTTCGTGCGGCACGGAGGCCGGCCGTCTGTGCTGGGCGCCTTCGACATTGAGCGTCTGACCACCCGCGACAAGGACTACAAGAGCCTGGCTCAGGGCATCCGGGCCCTGGAGTTCGAGAAGCGTGAGCCGACGCTCCCGCTCTGCGACCCGGCGAACCTTCATCACGCAGCCGCCCGGGTCCTGGTGGTGAAGAAGAACAAGTCGGTACTTCAGAAGCTGGTGAAGGACCTCAAGCAGATTCATGGGCTGCTCGGGGAACTCCCGGCCCTGATCATTGACGACGAGTCCGACCAGGCATCCATCAACACCTCGGACCCGAAGAAGTGGGAGCGCGGCAGCACTGACCGCACCGCGATCAACAAGCTGATATCCGACCTCCTGGGCCTGCTGCCACGCGCCCAGTACGTCGGGTACACGGCGACGCCGTTCGCCAACGTCTTCGTCGACCCCGGAGACGACCAGGACATCTTCCCGAGCGACTTCCTCATCTCCCTGCCCCGTCCCTCCGGATACATGGGCGCCCAGGACTTCCACGACCTGGACTCCGCGATCCCGCTCAACGAACGGACTTACGCCAACTCGCAGGAGAAGGCCCATGTCCGGGGTATCTACGAGTCCACGGGTGACCGCCTGCAAGAAGCCATGGACTCTTTCGTCCTCTCCGGCGCCCTGAAGCTCTACCGCGCTGATCACGGAGTACCCGACGGCCCCTTCCGTCACCACACGATGCTGGTGCATCAGTCCGTGCGGAAGGACGATCACGCCGAACTGGCGCTGCGTATCAACTCCATGTGGCACCAGGCCGGTTACAGCTCCACGGCGGGCCACGCCCGTCTCGCTGACCTGTGGGAATCGGACTTCGCCCCGGTGAGCGAGGCTCGCGCCTCCGACCTGCCGACGCCGTCCTCGTACGAGGAACTGCGTCCGTATGTGAACGCCTCGCGGCAGCGCATCGGTTCGGGCGGCCAGCCGGTAGTCGTCGTGAACGGGGACACCGACCTCTACTTCGACCAGCTCGACCTCGACTTCGACCGGACCCCGCACGTCTGGAAGATCCTCGTGGGCGGCACGAAGCTCTCCCGGGGCTTCACTGTGGAGGGCCTCACCGTCACCTACTACCGGCGGACCACGCAGCAGGCGGACACGCTCATGCAGATGGGGCGCTGGTTCGGGTTCCGGCCCGGCTACCGGGACCTCGTGCGGCTCTACATCGGCCGCGAGGAGCAGTTCGGCCGGGACAAGTCGGTGGACCTCTACGAAGCGTACGAAGGTATCTGCCGGGACGAGGAGACCTTCCGGGACCAGCTCGCCCGGTATGCCGAGATGGTGGACGGCGTACCGCAGATCACACCCCGGGACGTGCCTCCTCTGGTGGCACAGCACCTTCCGTGGATCAAGCCCTCAGCTCGCAACAAGATGTTCAACGCCGAGCTCGTGGAGATCCGTTCGCCGGGCCGTCCCATCGAGCCTGCCTCATACCCGCTGGACCGCGCCGCACTGAAGCGGAACACCGAGCGTTGGCGCCCCCTGCTGGACGTCCTCGACGCGACGCCGAGGCTGTTCACCAACCCCCCGGACGCCTCCAGCGCCCTTGACCGCAAGTTCGAGGCCCTGACCGGCACCGTCAGCCACACTGATCTCGTCAAGGTGCTGTCCCAGCTTGAGTGGGAGCGGCCACAGTACTTCGACCCACACCTCACGTATCTGCGCCAGCTCGACGGAACGCTGGCAAAGGTCGACAACTGGCTGCTCATCTCTCCACGCCTCACCTCCGGTGCTCGCGTAGAGGCAGGCATCCTCGGCTCGGTCCCGCTGTCTCTGGTCCGACGGCGCTTGCAGGCCGGCAAGACGGTCTTCGGCCGCATTGCCGGCGTCGAGCACCGGCTGGCGGCCCAGCGACTCATCGACGAAGCCGCCTCCGCCCCCGGAAAGTCCGCCTTGGGCCCCACGACGGGAGTCGTCCTGCTCTATCCGGTGGTCGAGGGCAAGGCGCACGATGACGTGACCGCAGTCGTCCGCAACGGGGCGGCTGACCCGTCCAGGATCGTGATGGCCTTCACCCTCATTCCCCCAGCATCCGCGGCGAGCACGGACCGAAGGCTCGTCCGGTTCCGGGCCAAGGACTCGCGGCACCGCGACGACGCTACGATCCCGGTCGATCCGGCCTGAGCGGCTCATGCGCTAGATAGCCAGGTCAAGCGGCAAATCGCTGATGTCTCGCAGGCGCTTGCCATCGATAAGCGTGCTGAGCATGCTCACAGCCTCGTCGTTATCGGTGGCATTAACGGCGTCAATCAGTTCGGGCAGCGCAAAGTGATACACGGTATCGATGTCACCAGTCCCAAGGGCCAAAGACGCCAGCCGCGACGGGGAGGGCTCACCGGTGACCACCGCGATATGCGGAGTCCGGCCCTTCCTGTTCCGGATCACATTCAGTGCCTCGGAGCGCGCATTCTGGGCTCGGTCGCTGCGAAGAGTCCATTTGCACGAGACTATGGCATGCACGATGGAGCGCTCTTGGTTCGATTTCCGGATGATGGCACGCTGACCGGAGTCTTCATCAACCAGTTCCTGGTCGCGGTTAATGACCTCGTCTGGCTCCGGGTTCCTGAGGACCAGCACATCAGGGCTAATCTCATATGAGTTGCCCAGGACCGAGGCCAGGTTGCGGTCACCTTCAATCGCGCGGGCCAGCTCAGCCAGGTGACTGTACGGCTCGTACCGCGCGATCTGGTATTCCGCCCGCGATCCGCCCACGTTTTCAATGGACCATTGTCCAGGCCGCAGGGACTGGAGAAGCGGAAAGGTGTCCTTCAGGAACTGTTCTACTGCCTCTTCGAACTGCTTGCCAGCACGCTGCCCGTCGAGCTTCTTCGGGATGCACTCAGCGGACAGGGCACGCGCGATGCTCAGTGCGATACTGACGCTCGTCCTCTGGCTCTTGTCAGCATTCGAAGCCACATCGTCGGGCGACAGGGAAAGCGTCTTCCTGTCGACAAGGCCCTGATGGAAATTACTCCTGGCCTCAGTAAGCACCGCAGCCATACAGAACTGCTTCCCTTCTCGTCCCGAAACGAGACCGGTAATAAGGTTGGGCACGGGAACGAGTTCCTGCACTTCAAGTCCAACCCGGCCTCGGCATCTCCCCTGCGCTGGATGTCAGCCAGCGGCCCGCACCGCACACCCGTGTTGGCTAAACTCCGGGCCATCCATGGAACATCCGCAGCGCAGATCAGAGCTTACTGATCTCTCCCAAGGAGAGTGGGCGTGTCTGACAACTGGACCCCGCCTGAGGGTTCGTGGGCCTCGTCGGCCGCTCGCCGCCGGAACATGCAGGCCATCCGAAGTCGTGACACGACCCCCGAGCGGATGATCCGCAGGCTCGTCCACGCTCAGGGACTGCGCTACCGAGTGGCCGCTCGCCCGCTGCCTGATCTTCGCCGGACCGCTGACATGGTCTTCGGCCCGGCGAAGGTGGCCGTCTTCATCGACGGCTGCTACTGGCATGGCTGCCCGGATCACTATGTGCCCCCGAAGACCAACCCCGGCTATTGGTCCGACAAGGTCGCCCGGAACATAGCCCGCGACCGGGACACGGATCAGCGCCTGGAAGCGGCGGGCTGGACGGTACTTCGGTTCTGGGAGCACGAACCGTCGGGGGTCTGTGCCGAGCGGATCGCCGCCGAGGTGAAGCTGCGGCGATCCATGACTGGCAAAGGCAAGCCAGAGAGCTGATCAAGCTGCCTTCTTCTTGTCGCGCTCCCTCGCCGCCTTCAGGACCTCGATGATCGACTTTCCGACCGCACAGGCGACTGGCGGCGGGAAGGCGTTACCCACCTGCCGGTACTGCGCGGTCTTCCCCCCGGAGAAGTCCCAGTTTGTCGGGAACCCCTGGATGATGGCGGCCTGCTTCACGGTGAGCATGGGGCCGTCGTCGCCGAGGAGGTCTCGCCCCTGGGTGCCCTTTGCCTTGCAGGTGTCGATGTCGTTGGCAACGCCCATCCCAGAGATGCCCAGCAGCTTCCAAGCGGCCTTGGCTCGGCTGGGTCCGAGGTCCGCGCCGCCGTGCTTCTTTGACCCGCCGACGAGCGTCGGGGCGATGCCGCCGCCCTTGCCTTTGAGTTCAGCGTCGCGGAGGCGAGCCTGCTCAAACCAGCGGTCGAACTTCTCTTGGCCCAGCCCCGCCAGAGCCCCCTGGCAGCACTCCCGGAAGCGCTCGCGCATGGACTCCTCAAGGCTTTCGGCCACACTGACCGGCTCCTCATGCGTGGCCGAGGGCCACTCGTGCTTGAGATCCTTGATCACGTCGTTGCGGAACGCCACGAGAATGGCGCGTGGACGGAGCTGCGGTACCCCGAAGTCGCTGGCCTCCAGGACATCCCACCTGGTCACGGTGTAGCCGAGGCCCTCGTCGTAGGCCAGCTGACCGTCGTCCCCGCGATAGGAACCGCCCTCAAGCCGCGCCTTGATCCAGTCACGGTAATCGGAGAACTTGGGGTCCATGATCCCGCGCACGTTCTCGATCATGACCGCACATGGCTCCAGGGCCTCGACCAGCTCCAGCATGCGCGGGAACAGGTCTCGCTCGTCATCCTTGCCCAGTTGCTTGCCCGCGTGTGAGAACGGGGGGCATGGCACGCCACCGGCCAAGAGATCCAGCGAGCGAGGCGTCAGCAGCTGACCGCTCTTGGTGACGTCACGGTATGGGTCGAACTCCTTGACGTCAGCCGCAAGGATGTCGCAGTTGTCCCTCTCCCAAGCCCACAGCTCATGATCCTCAATGTTGAGCTTCAGTGTTTTCACCGCGTGCTCATCGATCTCTACGAGCGCCAGATGACGGAAGCCCGCCTGGTGCAGGCCGATGGCCTGTCCGCCGGCCCCCGCGCAGATCTCGATCGAGGTGAACTCGGATCCCGCCGACCCCGTACTGGCGTCGCCGACTTCCTTCGTCCGGGTCATGCCCCCTCCTTACAGCCGTACAGCGGCAGACACATCTTGCAATCCACCATCACTGAGGGTGACAGACCCCACTGACAACGAGACCAACCAAGTGTGCAGCACACCCCGGGGTTCACTGAACGCCCCTTCCGGCACGCCGAACACTCATACGATATGGCCCATGCGGATACCTGCCTGGACCGAGGATGAACTTGTGCTCGCAGGGGCGCTCGTGGTGAAGAACGGGTGGCGCGAGCTGCGGACAGGAGACCCGGAGGTCCAGGAGCTCTCGGAGCTGCTTCGGTCGCTGCCGATTCACAGCCCGGAAGCGTTGGCCCTGCCCAGTTTCCGCTCGCCGGACAGCGTGAGCCGCAAGACCACCGACTTCATGACGAATCATCCGCGGTATGAGGGCAAGGCCACCCGGTGCGGCAAGCCCACGCTGCTCATGATCGAGGCGTTCACCCAGCGTGAGGCTGAGATGCTCCAGGCCGCTGCGGCCATCGAGGAAGGCATCGCCTCTGGGGAACTGCACCTCCTCCCCCGACAGCCTGACGAAGTGGACGAAACGGGAGCCACGGCCATCGAAGGCCGCCTCCTGGTCCGCCGCGCCCTGGCCCGGGAGCGCGACCCCAAATTGCGCTCGCTGAAGATCAAGCAGGTTCGCAGCCGTGGGCGAAAGCTGCAGTGTGAGGTCTGCGCCTTCGATTTCTCCCATACCTACGGAGACCTCGGAGACGGCTACATCGAAGTGCACCACGTCACCCCTCTCCACGTCTCCGGCACTCGCGAGACCAAGCTCGACGACCTTGCCTGCCTGTGTGCCAACTGCCACCGCATGTGCCACAGGAGTCGTCCCGGAGAATCCTGGCGCACGCCGGCGGATCTGAGGGAGTGGATGCGCAAGTCCCGTGAAGCGACTGCCCACTAGGCAGCCTCAGCTTCGGCCTCAAAGCGGGTCTGCGCACGGTCCAAAGCATCGTCCACGTCACAGCCGTGGGCCCGAAGCCAGTGGAGGAAGTCCGTGATCGCCGCAGTAGCGACTTCCTCCGCCACCGCAGCGGCAAGGCGGCCCGAGTCCTCTGCGCAGCGAGGCCGCATGCCCGCGGCATAGAGGCTGAGCAGGGCCTCGGCCCGCAGCACGCCGGGGTCCTCCACATGCCCGTCCGGCGCGGTGAGCCCCGTACTCAGCTCGCACCACGTGATCTTTTGATCAGGCCGGAGCAGGACACCCCACCGGTCGGCGACGGCGTCCACGAGGGCCATGCCCCTGCCGCCCTCCGACTCGGCGTTGACATCGAGAAGAGTGGGCAGCGCACGGGTGTCGGGATCATGCACCTCGATACGCAGGTCGGTGCCGCTCATCGAGACGGCCAGTCTGGCCGGCGTCCCGGCGCCCGCGTGACGGATGACGTTGGTCACTAACTCACTCACGCACAGCTGCGCCTGGTCGGAAATGCCGTGCAGTCCCCACATCCCCAACTGCAGCCGCATCGCGCAGCGCAGGGCTGCCACCTCCGCAGGCTCGGCCAGGAATGCCAGATCCCACGGCTTTCGCGACATGCATGCTCCGTGGCTCACAGAGGCCCCTCTCGTTGCAGTCGGCTCCGGATGGTCGCGGAGTGTTATGGACACTCACGCTGAGTCGTATTGCACTCAGAGTGAAGGAATCCCATCCCGCTGTGCAATGTGCACAAAGGGATTCCCACGTTTGAGTGATTGGCGTGCGCGCCCCTTGGCGCGAGACTGAACGTCCGTTATCCGAAAGAGGGTTGGGATGTCCGGTTCCCCGACGGCACGTCGACGGCGGCTGTCCATCGAACTGAAGAAGCTCCGCGAGAAGAGCGCACTCACCTGCGCCCAGGTCGGCGCGGCCCTGGACTGGAGCGGGTCGAAGGTCAACCGGATGGAGACGGGCAGCGGCCGTATCCAGCCGTCCGACATCGACGCACTGTGCCGGTTCTACGGCACCAGCGACGAACTGCGCGACTTCCTCAAGTCACTGGCCCGGCAGGCCAAAGTCCGAGGCTGGTGGCAAGCACATGGGACGGGCGTGCCCGAGTGGTTCAACATCTACATCGGTCTGGAACAGGACGCCACGGCGATTCGCCAGTACCAGTGCGAGCTGGTCCCCGGTCTCATGCAGTCCGAGTCATACGCCCGCGAGCTCCACACCACCGGCGCCCACATGTCCGCGGAGGACATCGACAGGGCCGTACGTGTGCGGCTTGAGCGCCAGGTCATGTTGTCCCAGCCCGACGCACCCGACGCCTGGTTCATCGTGAATGAAGGCGCACTGCGCCACGTCATCGGCGATCGGGGTGTGATGCGCGAACAGCTCGAACGGGTCCTGGAATCCGCCGCGTTGCCCACAGTGACCTTGCAAGTCCTGCCTTTCGATTGCGGCACGCGACCGGTGACGGGCCCCTTCACCATGCTGGGCTTCCCCGCCCCAGAAGACCCCGACATCGTGTACCGGGACGGCATCACCGATGCCGTGTACCTGGAGGGCGAGCATCATGTCCGTGAATACACCAGGGCATTTGACGGACTGCGGGCAGCGGCCCTGAGTCCGCAGCGCTCCGCCCAGCTGGTCAAGTCGATCCTGAAGGAATTCGCCCAGTGAAGGTTCCAGAGTTCAGCAGTCCCGGGCCCGGCCGCGGCTGGTTCACCTCGTCGTACAGCAACGGCGCCGGCGGTGAATGCGTCGAGTGCGCAACGAGTAACGGTCACACCTTCGTGCGCGACTCCAAGCACTCTGACGGCCCCGTCATCTCTGTCACGCCCGACGCTTGGCGCCACTTCACAAGCGCTCTGCGGAGGTCTGACCTCTCACAGCACGCCTGATCTACAGAAGTCACTGGATCTCGTACTGACCGTGCGGAATCGCTCTTTCCCAGACCGCCTCGACGAGGCCCGGTCGTCGGGGTTAGGGCGGTGCCCGGCTCGCCACTCGGTGAAAGGGCCCTTCTCGTAGTCGACTGCGCAGGAGTCGCGCATTTCCAGGTGCACGGCCGACCGGGTACACGCGGCCAGCAGATCAGTGAAGCTCGTCGGCACGTTCGACGGCACATCGCACGCCTCCCTGATCACGGGAACTCCTCGGACTCGGCCTCGGTTCGCTCTTCGCGAACCACCGCACCCTCATGACCGGCGCCCTGAGCCACCGCCCCGCCGCCTCAAATCACCCACGTCGCAGGGCGAACACCCCGCCGGACGGCCGACACCGCACTCCTCCCAAAGAATGCCCCACCCCCACCACGAAGTCCGTGAAAACCCCCTGTGACTGTGGGACGGGAGTGGAGGGTGCAGGATGGGGGGTATGACGACCAAGGTCTACTTCGACATCACCATCAATGACCAGCCCGCCGGGCGGATCAACTTCAACCTCTTCGACGACGTCGTCCCGAAGACCGCGGAGAACTTCCGCGCGCTCGCCACCGGCGAGAAGGGCTTCGGCTACGCCGGGTCCTCCTTCCACCGGGTCATCCCGGCCTTCATGCTCCAGGGCGGCGACTTCACCGCCGGCAACGGTACGGGTGGCAAGAGCATCTACGGCGAGAAGTTCGCCGACGAGAACTTCCAGCTCAAGCACGACCGCCCGGGCCTGCTCTCCATGGCCAACGCCGGTCCGAACACCAACGGCTCGCAGTTCTTCATCACGACCGTCGTGACGGACTGGCTGGACGGCAAGCACGTCGTCTTCGGCGAGGTCGCGGACGAGAGCAGCATGGAGGTCGTGAAGAAGATCGAGGCCCTGGGCTCCCGCAGCGGCTCCACCTCGGCGAAGATCACGATCGCGGCTTCCGGTCAGCTCTGATCGGCGCACATCAGTTGTAAGTGGCACGGCCGGGGCGAGCTGTCGCCCCGGCCGGGGCCCAGGACGGGGCCGCGAAGGGTTACCGGGTCAGGAAGGCCCTCAGCGCCCCGTACAGCGCCTCCGGCGCCTCCAGGTGCACGTCATGCCCCGCCGTGGCGATCGTGCGCAGTTCGGCCTCGGGGCGTACCACCCCCATCGCCCGGAACTCCTCCTCCGGCATCCAGCCCTTCCCGCCCCTGATCACCAGCGCCCGCGCCGTCGTCCGGCGCCATTGCGGCCAGTAGTCCCGGCCTGCGGCGTCGGTGATCATGTCGACCATGACGTTCCGGTCGACGCGCGGCCACCAGCCGTCCGGCCTCTTCTCCAGGCCCCGTGCCCATGCCTCGTGGCCCAGGAAGTCGCGGGCCGCCTCGGAGGTCGGGAACGGCTTCGGCCAGCTGTCCAGCCAGGTGCCTATGCGTTCCGGCATCTCTACGGGGATCGGGCCCGGGCCCGCCTCTATCAGGACCAGGGACGACAGCAGCTCGGGGCGGGTCGCCGCCAGCAGGAGCGCGGTGTGGCCGCCCAGGGACTGGCCCACCACGGTCACGGCGGCGGGCGACAGTGACAGGTGGTCCATCAGCGCCGCCGCGTCCGCCACGCACGACTCCCGTGTGACCGAGACCGGGCGGCGCGTGCTCTCGCCGTGGCCCCGGGCGTCGTACGTCACCACGCGGTGGCCGTCGGACCGGAGGCGGGCCGTCAGGTCGTCCCACTCACCCCGGTGGCCCGCCAGGCCGTGGAGGAGGAGTACTGGGGAGCCCGGAGCCTCGTGGTCCTCGTGCGCGATCTCCGTGCCGTCGGCGGTCACAAGCCGCACACGCTGCTCCATTCGGGTGAGTTCGGGGGGTTCGAGTGATCGTCGAGCCGGGCGATTAGCCTCTTTACCAGTAGTCGAGTCGATCAGTCGTACAGTCAGGAGGCCTACACACATGGCGAAGATTCCCAGCGCCGCGATCGCCGCGGGCGGGCTGGTCGGCGGGTACGGCGTGGCCCGGTGGACGAAGAAGCGGCCGCTCGGCGGGGCCGTGCTCGCCGCGGCCGGAGCCGTCGCCGCCAAGCAGTGGCAGCACCGGGCCGGTGGCAAGGCGGCCGGTGCGCTCACGGCCGCCTATGTCGCCGCCTTCGCCGGGTCCCACCCGCTCGCCAAGAAGGTCGGCGCCTGGCCCTCCGTGATAGGCGTGGCCGGGGCCGTCGCCCTCGCCTCCTGGGCGGTCGCCGACCGCAACAGCTGAAGAGCTAAGCCGCGCGGTGCATCAGGACGTTCACCACACGGCCCGTCGGGTCGCGGACGAAGAAGCGGCGCACGCCCCACTCCTCGTCCCGCAGCTCCCGTACGATCTCCGCGCCCGAGGCCACGACCTCGGCGTACACCGCGTCCACGTCCTCGACCTCCACGCTGAGGTCGGGGACGAGCGGGGCGGTGCGTTCCTCGGTGAACAGGCTGATCTGGGCGGTGGGGTTGGACGGTGAGGCGAGGGTTCTCACCCAGCCCATGTCCATGGCTTCCTCGAAGCCGAGCAGGCCGTAGAAGGCACTGGACTCGGTCAGCGCCTTCTCGGAGTCGACCTGGATGTTCGGGACGATTCTGCGGATGGTCATCGGGCGGCGCGCCTCCAAGTTCGGAAGTCTCGGCAGCTTCGGGAGACTCGGAAGTCTCGACAGCGCGAGGAGACTCGGGAGTCTCAACCACCCTGCCAGTATCGGTACTTACGCCACCTGCTGCGAGGCCCGGTCCCCCACCTCCGACAGCGGACGCGCGATGTCCTCCAGCGACTGCCGTTCCGCGCGCACCGCGAGGAACGCCGCGACCAGGCCGGCCGCCGTCATCAGGCCCGCGCCGATCTGGAAGGCGAGCACGGTGTCGCCGACCACGCCGGACTCGGTGAGCTTGGCGAAGATCAGCGGGCCGCTGATACCGCCGGCCGCGGTGCCGAGCGCGTAGAAGAAGGCAATGGCCATCGCCCTGGTCTCCATCGGGAAGACCTCGGAGACGGTCAGGTAGGCGCTGGAGGCGCCCGCGGAGGCGAAGAAGAGGACCACGCACCAGCAGGCCGTCAGGGAGGTGGCGGTGAGGACCTCCTGGTCGAAGAGCCAGGCCGTGGCGAACAGCAGCAGACCGGAGAGGATGTAGGTCGAGCTGATCATGATGCGGCGGCCGACGGTGTCGAAGAGCTTGCCGAGCAGCAGCGGGCCGAGGAAGTTGCCGGCCGCGATGACGGCGAAGTAGTAGCCGGTGCTGCCGGTCGGGACGTCGTAGAAGGTGATGAGGATGGCGCCGAAGCCGAAGGTGATGGCGTTGTAGAGGAACGCCTGGCCGATGAAGAGGGACAGGCCGAGCACGGCGCGGCGCGGGTAGCGGGCGAAGACCGTGCGGCCGATCTCCACGAAGCTGATGCTCTTGCGCTGGTGGATGGTGATCTCACCGGCGGGCGGCGGCAGCGGCTCGCCCTTCTCCTGCTCGATCTGGCGTTCCACCTCGTCGACGAGTTCGTCCGCGTCCTCACCGTGGCCGTGGATGTACTGCCATCGTGGGCTTTCCGGGACGTGTCGTCGTACCAGCAGGATGACCAGGCCCAGGACGACGCCGAGGGCGAAGCTGAGCCGCCAGCCGAGGTCCTTGGGGAAGATCGCGGTGTCCAGCATCACGATGGACAGCAGGGAACCGCCGATCGCGCCGAGCCAGTAGCTGCCGTTGATGATCAGGTCGACCCGGCCCCGGTAGAGGGAGGGGATCAGTTCGTCGATGGCGGAGTTGATGGCCGCGTACTCGCCGCCGATGCCGAAGCCGGTCAGGAACCGGAAGAGGAAGAACCACCAGGACTCGAAGGACAGGGCGGTCATCGCGGTCGCCGCCAGATACACGGCGAGGGTGACCATGAACAGCTTCTTACGCCCGTAGCGGTCGGTCAGCCGGCCGAAGAACAGGGCGCCGGAGCAGGCACCGGCCACGTAGAGGGCGGCCGCGGTGCCGGTGATCTGCGCGGAGGAGATGTCGAGGCCGCTGCCCTCCTCGGCGATCCGGCCGGCGACGTTGCCGACGATGGTGACCTCAAGCCCGTCGAGGATCCAGACGGTACCCAGGCCGATCACGATCATCCAGTGCCAGCGCGACCACGGCAGCCGGTCCAGCCGGGCCGGTACGGCGGTGGTGACGGTGCCGGCCTCTTTGGGCACGGGGGCGGACGCTGCTGCAGTCATCGGAACGGCTCCTTCCGGACACCTTGGCCCGGCCCGAGTGCCCCGCCGACCGGCGCTTATGCGCCCGAAGTCGTCAGCAGCGACCCGGCGTCACGCCCCGAACGCCCGGGACACCGTGTAGATGAGCAGTCCGGCGAGGGAGCCGACCACCGTGCCGTTGATCCGGATGAACTGGAGGTCGCGGCCGATGTGCGCCTCGATCTTCCGGGTGGTGTGCTCGGCGTCCCAGCCCGCCACGGTGTCCGTGATGAGGGAGGTGATCTCCTTGCGGTAGGTGGTGACGACGTAGACCGCGGCGCCCTCCACCCAGCTGTCCACCTTGCCCTGGAGTTTGGGCTCCACGGCCATCCGGGCGCCCAGCGACAGCAGCGAGGCGCGCACCCGCAGCCGCAGTTCGCTGCGCTCGTCCTCGGCCGCCGAGACGATCATGGATCTTACGGCCGTCCAGGCGGAGGCGATCAGGTCCTGCACCTCGCCCCGGCCGAGCACCTCGCCCTTGAGCCGCTCCACCCGGGCCCGGGTGTCGGTGTCGGACTGGAGGTCGGAGGCGAAGTCGGTGAGGAAGCGGTCCAGGGCGCCGCGCGCCGGGTGCGAGGGCATGTCGCGCATCTCGGTGACGAAGCGCAGCAGTTCCTTGTAGACGCGCTCACCGACCCGCTTGTCGACGAAGCGGGGGGTCCAGCCGGGAGCGCCGCCCTGGACGGCCGCCATGACCTGCTCGTCGTGCAGGACCAGCCAGTCGTGGGCCCGGGAGACGACGAGGTCGACCACGCGCCGGTGTCCGCCGTCGGCCACCACCTTCTCCAGCATCTTGCCGATTCCGGGGCCGATCTCCTGGGCGTCGGCCCGCCGGGTGATCGCCTCCCCGACGACCGCCTGGACGTCGGAGTCCCGCAGCACGGTGAGCGCGCCCCTGAGGGCGGCGGAGAGTTCGGCGGTGACCCGGTCGGCGTGGTCGGGGACGGCCAGCCAGGCGCCGAGTCTGCTGCCGATGCCGACGGAACGCAGGCGCTGGCGCACGACGTCCTCGGAGAGGAAGTTCTCGCCGACGAACTCGCCGAGGGAGATGCCGAGCTGGTCCTTCTTGGTGGGGATGATCGCGGTGTGCGGGATGGGGATGCCGAGGGGGTGGCGGAAGAGGGCGGTGACGGCGAACCAGTCGGCCAGCGCGCCGACCATGCCGGCCTCCGCGGCGGCGGCGACGTAGCCCGCCCAGGCGCCGGCGCCCTGGTGCTCGGCCCAGGTGGCGAGGACGTAGACGAGGGCGACGAAGAGGAGCAGGCCGGTCGCGGTGAGCTTCATCCGGCGCACGCCGCGCTGCTTCTCGCGGTCGGCGGCGCTGAAGGTCGTCATCGCACGGACGGCCGAGGCGGGGACGCCGGCGGGATTGGCCGGGCCGTCCCGCCGGGCATGATCCTCTACGCCCGAAAGATCCGAAGCCGCTGTTTCGTCCGTTTCCGATCGTTCCATCCGCTCCACCCGTTCACCGTCCCCGTACACATTGTCCCTTCCTGACCGACTCCTGGAACGAAACGAGAGTTCCCGACGTCTGTCCGGTGGGGGGAGCACACTGGGGAACTCCACGGCCCAATGGGGGGTCAGTTCATGCCCCCCTGATCTCATGACGCATCATGAGATGATCACAACGGAGCCTCGGGCTCCCTTCGCCCGAGGAGACACACACCGCATGACCAGGCGTGTTGCTGGGGGTGTGGGGGTGTCCCCCACAAGACACCGCGCCCTGTTGTCCGCCGTCGTCGCCCTGATCGTGGGGCTGTCCGCGGCGATCTACGTCACCGTCGGCGCCGATTCCGGCAGCTCCCGCGGGACCGCACTGGCCAAGGGGAACAGCCCGCGCAACCAGGCCGCTCCGGTCTCCACCGGCACCTGGGTCGGCACCTGGTCGGCCTCGCCGGGCGCCGCGGAGCCGGGCACCGAGGTCGAGGGGATGGCGGGCCGCTCGGTGCGCAATGTCGTCCACACCTCGGTCGGCGGTACGAGCGCCCGGGTGACGCTGTCCAACCTCTACGGCCAGTCCCCGCTGACGATCACACACGCCTCGCTGGCCGTCGCGTCCGGTTCGGACACGGCCCAGGCGCTGACCGACACCATGCGGCGGCTCACCTTCGGCGGCGACACCACCGTCGTCATCCCGCCGGGCGGGCAGGTGCTCAGCGACGCCGTGCGGGTGGCGGTGCCCGCGGACGCGGACGTGCTGGTCACCACGTACTCCCCGACCCCGTCCGGGCCGGTCACCTACCACCGGCACGCCCGCCAGACGTCCTACGTCGCCCAGGGCGACCGGACCGAGGACGCGACCGGGACGGCGTACACGGAGAAGGTGGGCGTCTGGCGGTACCTGACCGCGCTGGACGTGCTGTCCAAGGACGCCGACGGCACGGTCGTGGTCCTCGGGGACTCGCTGACCGACGGCATCACCTCCACCTCGGGGGCCAACCGGCGCTGGACCGACGGCCTGGTCCGGCGGCTGCGCGCGGCGCAGGCGGCCGGGGAGGACGTGCCGCGCTACGGCGTGGCCAACCAGGGGATCAGCGGCAACCGCATCCTCACCGGGGGCCTCGGCCGCCCCGCGGACAACCCCAGCGGCCTGGACCGCTTCGGGCGTGACGTGCTGGACCGTACGAACGTCAAGGTCGTCATCATCGTCCTCGGCATCAACGACATCCTGCGCGACCCGCAGCTCGCCGACCCCGACCGCGTCGTCGGCGGCCTGCGCACGATGGTCGGGCAGGCCCACGCCCGCGGTCTGAAGGTCATCGGCGCGACCCTGATGCCCTTCGGCGGCCACCCCGGTTACACGGACGCCCGCGAGTCGGTCCGCCAGCAGATCAACTCCCGGATCCGCTCGGGCGAGGTCTTCGACGCGGTCGTCGACTTCGACAAGGCCCTGCGCGACCCGTACGACCCCCGCAAACTCCGCCCCGAGTACGACTCCGGCGACCACCTCCACATGAGCGACCGCGGCTACGAGCGGATGGCGGAGACGGTGGACCTGAAGTCCCTGAAGGGCTCGGCACCGGCACGGCTGTAAGGGGAACCCCCAGAGGGGATCCCCTCAGTCTCCCTCAGTCGTCGTCCCCGTACGGCCGGTGGTGCGACCCGTGCTTGTCCAGGGCCTGTCGCTGCTTGCCCTGGAGCTTCTCCTGGCGGCGTTCCTCGCGCAGGCGGCGGCGTTCGGCCCTGGGGAGTTTGCGTTCCACGCCCACGCCGCCCCAGAAGGCGAAGCCGGTGATGATGACGCGGGGCGCGCCGGGGTCGCCCGGGATGCCGTCCTCACGCTGGTCGAAGCCGCCCATGACGCCGATGCCGCGGGTGGAGACCTCGACACCGGGCGGGACGACGACGTTGATACCGCCCATGATCGCGACACAGTTGATCACGACCTCGCGGTCCGCGAAGTTCGCCTCCCGCAGGTCGATCTCGCCGCCGCCCCAGAAGGCGAAGCAGTTGAAGCGGCGCGGCACGGTCCAGCGGCCCTTGCGCTCGAAGCCGGACATGACCGCCACGCCCAGCGAGGACGTGCCCTCGCCGCCGGTGATACGGCTCGCCCAACTGCCGTCCGGCTCCGGCCCCTTCACCAGGTTCACGGTCCCCGCGACCGGCAGGTCCCGGGTGATCGGGGTGAGTTCCCCGTACGTACGCGCCTTGTACGTGGCGTCCAGCCGCTCCCCGAACTCCTCCATGTCGAGCCGCCCCTCGGCCAGGGCTTCCCGCAGGATCTCGGCGACCCGCTCACGATCGGCGTCGGATGCTCGAAGCTCAGGGAGTTCCTCGGTCATGCGTTCAGACTACGAGTTCCACCGGCCCCGCACTATGCAGTGGCCAGGTCCAGGTACATCCACCCCACGCGGTGGCCGTGTCCACGTACATCCACCCCCACCCGGTGGCCGTGTCCACGTACATCCACCCCCACCCGGTGGCCGTGTCCACGTACATCCACCCCCACGCGATGGCCCGATCCACGCACTTCCCCCTACGCGCTCGCCTTGTCCGCGTACATCCGTGCGATGACGGCCTCGATGTCCGGCTCGCGTACGGAGAGGTCGACCAGCGGGTAGTCCGCCGCGATCTGTGACACCAGGCCCGCCGCGGGCTCGCCCGCCGGGAACGCCAGCCACTGCCGGGGCCCCTCCGTCCGTACCACCCGGGCCGCGCCGCCCACCTCGATCGGCGGCAGTTCGCGCTCCAGGTCCACCACCAGGATCCGCTCGCTGCCGCCCGCCTCGTGCAGTCCGGCGAGCGGGCCGTCGTAGACCATGCGGCCGTGGTCGATGACCATCACCCGGGAGCAGAGCTGCTCGATGTCCTGGAGGTCGTGGGTGGTCAGCAGGACCGTGGTGCCGCGGTCGTGGTTCAACTCCCGCAGGAATTCACGGACCTTGGCCTTCGAGATCACATCCAGGCCGATCGTCGGCTCGTCCAGGTACAGCACCTCCGGATCGTGCAGCAGCGCCGCCGCGATGTCGCCGCGCATCCGCTGACCGAGGGAGAGTTGACGTACGGGGACGTCCAACAGGCCGCCCAGCTCCAGGAGTTCCACACAGCGGTCCAGGTTCTCCCGGTAACGGCCGTCCGGGATCCGGTACATGCGGTGCATCAGCCGGTAGGAGTCGATCAGCGGCAGGTCCCACCACAGGGTGGTGCGCTGGCCGAAGACCACCCCGATCCGGTGCGCCAGCCGCCTGCGCTCGCGCGAGGGATCGATCCCGGCGACCCTGAGCCGCCCCCCGCTCGGCGTCAGGATCCCCGTCAGCATCTTGATCGTCGTCGACTTGCCCGCGCCGTTAGGCCCGATGTACCCCACCATCTCGCCGCGCGCCACGGTGAAGGAGATCGAGTCCACCGCCCGCACCTGCCGCCGCTCCCGCTTCAGGAACCCGGTCCTGCGGCGCACCTCGAAGACCTTCTCGACCCCGTCCACCTCGATGAACATCCGCCCTCAGCTCCCCGTGCTCCGATACGCCCTCAGCCCCGCCCGCCACACCAGCCCCGCCGCCACCGCGAACCCCGCCGCCACCAGCGGCGGAGCGAACGCCGCCCACTCCGGCAGCCCCAGCGGATACGGCCGCCCCAGCACATACGCGGCCGGCACCCAGTTCACGAAGGCCAGCGGCAGCATGTACGTCACCCCGCGCACCAGCTCCGTCCCGAACACCGTCGGCGGGTACTGGAGCAGCGTGCTGCCGCCGTAGGTGAACGCGTTCTGCACCTCCGCCGCGTCCTGCGCCACGATCTGGAAGGCCGCGCCCCCCACGAACACCGCGCCGAAGATCACCGCACCGCTGACCACCGCCACCGGCACCAGCAGCACCTTCGCCGCCGTCCACGACACCTCGACCGTGAGCAGCGCCCAGCACAGCACCAGCGTGCCCTGGGTGATCCTGCCCAGGCGGCGCAGCGCGAACCGGTCGGCGCCGACCTGCGCCAGCACCGGCACCGGCCGCACCAGCAGCGTGTCGAAGGAGCCGTCCCGGATCCGGGCGCCGAGCGCGTCCATCGAGCCGAGCAGCAGGTCCGCCAGGCCGAACGCGGTCGCGACCAGGCCGTACAGCAGGGCGACCTCGGGCAGCGTCCAGCCGCCGAGCGTGTCGACCTGCGAGAACATCAGCAGGATCCCGACGAAGTCCAGGACGGTGATCAGCAGGTTGCCGACCACGGTCAGCGCGAAGGAGGTGCGGTAGGCCGTCGTCGACCGGATCCACATCCCCGCGATCAGCCGGTACGCACGCAGCCCCTCCCCCAGCCGCGCCGGCTCGGCACGCCGCACCACCACCCGCCGCATCGGCTCAGCCACCCTGCACCACCACCCGCCGCGTCGCCGCCGCCTGCAGCAGCCGCCCCAGCGCCAGCAGCGCCACCGCCCAGCCCGCCTGGAAGGCGTACGCCGTCCACAGCGAGGTCTCCCCCATCAGCACATCCGCCGGCACCTGAAGCTGCGCCGCCCACGGCAGCGCCCGCACCACGGACCCGATCTCCTCCGGGAAGGCGTTCAGCGGCAGGACCATGCCGGAGCAGAAGACGCCCGCGATCATCACCGTCTGGTTGATGCCCCGGTCGTCCATCAGCCAGAACATCGCCAGCGCGGCCAGGTAGCGGATGGCGAAGCTCACCACCATCGCCAGCGCCACCGCGACCACGAACGCCGCCCAGGTGGCGGCCGACCGGGGCAGCGCCATGGTGAAGAACACCGCCCCGAACGTGAAAGGAATCACACCACGGCCCAGCAGCTGGAACACCGAACGGCCCAAGTCACCCGCCAGCCACCACAGTTGGAGATCGGCCGGACGGTACAGATCGACCGCGATCTCGCCGGTGCGGATCCGGGACATCAACTCCTTCTCGGCACCGCCGCCCTGGATCGCCAGCGTCGCGTACAGGGCCTGGCCCAGCCAGGCGTACGTGACGGCCTGCGCCTGGTCGTACCCGCCCAGGCGCGGCCGCTCGTCCCACAGCGCCAGGTAGGTGTAGACGAGGATCACACCGAAGACGGTGTTGGTGAACACCCCGGCGGCGGTCGCCGCCCGATACGTCGCGTATCGTCTGAATCCCCCCACCGCGACGGTCCCGTACAACCGTCCGGAGCCCACCACCACAACCCTCCCAGGCCGCCGCGCGTCAAAACGCAGGAGCCTAACGCCCAGGCAGTGACGCACGCCACGCGTTTTCCGTTGCCGAAGCGTGCCGTGGATCCGGGAACGGAACGCATGGTGCGAGAGTCTTCAACGGGGGGCGCAGAACGCGTACGAGGTCGTACGGGAACGTACGACGCGAAACAGGAGTCCAGGCACTACATGAGCGACGAGCCGCAGCCGCAGGCAGAGCAGCCGACCGAGAAGCCCAAGCGGCCCAAGCGGACCGGCTGGCGACGGCTGGTCCCGACCTGGCGCATGGTGCTCGGCACCTTCGTGACCGGCACACTGCTCCTGGTCGGCCTCTTCTTCCTCGGCTACTCGATGGTCAAGATCCCGCCGGCCAACGCGCTCGCCACCAAGCAGGCCAACGTCTTCCTGTACGCCGACGGCTCCCAACTCGCCCGGGACGGCAAGATCAACCGGGAGAACGTCGACCTCTCGCAGATCTCCAAGGAGGCCCGGTACGCCGTACTGGCCGCCGAGGACCGCGACTTCTACAGCGAGTCCGCCATCGACCCCAAGGCGATGGTGCGCGCCGGCTGGAACACCGCCACCGGCAAGGGCAAGCAGTCCGGCTCCACGATCACCCAGCAGTACGTGAAGAACTACTACCTGGCACAGGAACAGACCGTCACCCGCAAGGTGAAGGAGTTCTTCATCTCCATCAAGCTGGACCGCGAGAAGTCCAAGGACGACATCCTTGAGGGCTACCTCAACACCAGCTACTTCGGCCGCAACGCCTACGGCATCCAGGCCGCCGCACAGGCCTACTACGGCATCGACGCCTCCGAACTCACCGCCGCCCAGGGCGCCTACCTGGCCACGCTGCTCAACGCGCCCAGCCAGTACGACGTGGCCGCCCACCCGCAGAACAAGGCCGCCGCCAAGGCCCGTTGGGACTACGTCCTGGACGGCATGGTCAAGGAGGGCTGGCTGAGCGAGTCCCAGCGGGCCGAGGCGAAGTTCCCCGTGCCCAGGGAGGCGACGGTCCCCACCAACCTGTCCGGGCAGCGCGGTTACATCGTGCAGATCGTCAAGGACTACCTGATCGACAACCGGATCGTCGACGAGAAGGAGCTGGAGCGCGGCGGCTACCGCATCACCACCACGCTCAGCAAGTCCAAGCAGGACGCCTTCGTCAAGGCCGTCAACGACCAGCTGATGGACAAGCTCGACCCCAAGGCCCGCAAGGTCGACTCCTACGTCCGCGCGGGCGGCGCCTCCGTCGACCCGAAGACCGGCAAGGTCGTCGCCCTCTACAACGGCATCGACTACATCAAGCAGTACACCCCGAACGCCACCCGCCGGGACTTCCAGGTCGGCTCCACCTTCAAGCCGTTCGTCTTCACCTCGGCCGTCGAGAACGAGTCCACCACCCAGGACGGCCGCACGATCACCCCCAACACGATCTACGACGGCACCAACAAGCGCTACGTCGAGGGCTGGCCCGGCGACCCCTACAACCCGGAGAACGAGGACCAGTACTCCTACGGCGACATCACCGTCCGCGAGGCCACCAACAGGTCGGTGAACTCGGTGTACGCGCAGATGGCCGTGGACGTCGGCCCCGACAAGGTCGAGCAGACCGCGATCCAGCTCGGCGTGCCCCGCGACACCCCGAACATGGCCCCCTACCCGTCGATCGCGCTCGGCACCGCCACCGCCAGCGTCCTCGACATGGCGGAGGCCTACGCGACCCTCGCCAACCACGGCAAGCGCGGCACGTACACCATGATCGAACGGATCACCAAGGACGGCTCCGACGTCATCGACCTGCCCAAGCGCAAGACCTCGCAGGCCGTCAGCCGGGCCGCCGCCGACACCACCACCTCGATGCTGCAGAGCGTCGTGCAGTCCGGTACCGCCACCGCCGCGCAGTCCGCGGGCAGGCCCGTCGCGGGCAAGACCGGCACCGCGGAGAAGGACAAGGCCGCCTGGTTCGCCGGCTACACCCCGGAACTGGCCACCGTCGTCGCGGTGATGGGCCAGGACCCGGTCACCGCCGAGCACAAGCCGCTGTACGGCGCGATGGGCCAGGTACGCGTCAACGGCGGCGGGGCACCCACCCAGATCTGGGCGCAGTTCACCAAGGCCGCCCTCAAGGGCAAGCCGGTCACCGAGTTCGACCTGGAACTCCAGGAGGGCGCCGACATCGTCCAGGCCCCGCCCACCCAGCCGGACACCGGCACGGACCCCGACGAGGACGAGGACGAGGGCGACAGCACGACCGGCGGCGACGAGACCGGCGGCCAGACCCCGGGCGCCGACGAGGGCCAGACCCAGGGCCAGACCGGCGGGGACACCACCACCGGCGGCACGACGGACGGCGGCACCGAGGGCGGCACCACGGACGGCGGGACCGTCGACGGGGGCGCCACCACCGGAGGCGGCACCCCCACCGGCGGCGGTACGGGGGACGGGGGCACCACCGACGGCGGCGCCACCAACGGGGGCGGCGACACGGGCGGCGGGGTCACCACCGGGACGACCCTCGGCACGCTGGGATCGAGCCGCCGCGACTGAGCGGCCCCCGGTCAGTGGCCGCTGGTCGCCTTCAGGCCCACCACGGCGACCAGCAGCAGACAGACGAAGAAGATCCGCGCGGCGGTGACCGGCTCCCCCAGCACGACCATGCCGACCACCGCCGCACCGGCCGCGCCGATGCCCACCCACACGCCGTAGGCGGTACCGATCGGCAGGGAACGGGCGGCGTAGGACAGCAGCAGCATGCTGGCGACGATCCCGGCACCGGTGAACAGGCTGGGGACGAGGCGGGTGAAGCCGTCGGTGTACTTCATCCCGACCGACCAGGCGACTTCGAGCAGACCGGCGACGACAAGCAGCACCCAGGCCATGGAAACCTCCGCGAGACGGCGTGCGAACGGACACGGGTGCGTCGTCTTTGCCTTCACCCGGTACGGCGCGTCTCGTCGGGGCTGCCTTCAAAACTAGCAAAGGGAAGCCGAAAGGGGCCGGTGACGATGGTCACCAGCCCCTTGGAAGCGAACAATCACAGGTACAAGCCAGTCGAGTCCTCGGACCCCTCGAACCGGTCCGCGGCCACGGCGTGCAGGTCGCGCTCGCGCATCAGCACATACGCGACCCCCCGGACCTCCACCTCGGCCCGGTCCTCCGGGTCGAACAGCACCCGGTCACCGGGCTCCACCGTCCGTACGTTCTGCCCCACCGCCACGACCTCGGCCCAGGCCAGCCGACGGCCGACCGCCGCGGTGGCCGGAATCAGGATCCCGCCACCGGAACGCCGCTCGCCCTCGTTGGTGTCCTGCCGCACCAGTACCCGGTCGTGCAGCATCCGGATGGGCAGCTTGTCGTGTGGGGTGGTGTCGTTTCTGTTGGCGCTCACGCCTCGAACCTACCTGCCTTCGCCGCGTCCGTACGCCGCCGGGTCAGCGCTTGCGGCGCCGCGTGCCGACGGTCAGCAGCCCCACCACGCCCACGACGAGCAGCGCGGCCGGGACGACCCGCTCCAGACGCGGTGCGCCGTCCTCGTTCACGAACCGCGCCTTGACGTCGCTGACGACGTGATTGACGTGCACATAGGCTCGGCCGAGCGTGTGGTCGATGTTGGAGACGACCTTGGCCTTCGCATCCCCGACGATCGTCTTCGGGTGGACCCGCACCCCGATCTCGTCCAGGGTCTCGGCCAGCAGCTCGCGGCGGCGCCTGATGTCCGCCTCGATCTGCGCCGGGGTTCTGGTGTCCGACGTTTCCGCCACCGTTCGGCCTCCGAAGTCCGCTGATACTGATGCGGACAGTCTGTCAGCTCTGCGCCGCGCCGCACTGTCAGGACCCCCGGTTACGCTAGCGAGATGAGCGAGCGACTCCAGCCCGGGGACGTAGCCCCCGCCTTCACCCTCCCCGACGCCGACGGCAACGAGGTCTCCCTGGCCGACCACAAGGGCCGCAAGGTCATCGTCTACTTCTACCCGGCGGCCCTGACCCCCGGCTGCACGAAGCAGGCCTGCGACTTCACGGACAACCTCGACCTGCTGGCCGGCGCCGGCTACGACGTCATCGGCATCTCCCCCGACCCCCCGGAGAAGCTGGCGAAGTTCCGCGAGAAGGAGTCCCTGAAGGTCACCCTCCTGGCCGACCCCGACAAGAAGGTCACCGAGTCCTACGCCGCCTACGGCGAGAAGAAGAACTACGGCAAGACCTACATGGGCGTCATCCGCTCCACGATCGTCGTGGACGAGGAGGGCAAGGTGGAACGCGCCCTGTACAACGTCCGAGCGACGGGCCACGTAGCCAAGATCATCAAGGACCTGGGCATCTGACCCCACACCCCCACCTCTACGGAACGGCCCGCACCGGCATCCCCGGTACGGGCCGTTCCGCATTTCGTGCGTGACTGTCCGATAAACGGTTCGTTACTCCGTACGAGCCACGAACGGGTGGTGGGGACGGAGGGGACATGGCTGCCAGATACACCCGCGGGCTGCTTGAGGAAGCAGCCCGCAATACGAGGCACATCGACGAGGCGGTCCGGTGGTGCGGCGGCAAGCCGACTCCGGGCAGCAGGCGCTACCTGCGCGAGAAGATGGCCGAGGCCGGCGTGGATATCTCGCACTTGGCCACAAACCAAGTGCGGTACACAGAGGAACGCCTGCGCGCGGCGGTGGCGGCCTCGACCAGCTTCAAGGACGTCGTGCGCCACCTCGGAATCAGTCAGGTCGGCGGCAACCAGACGCATGTGAGTCGCCGGATCGCCGCGCTCGGCATCGACACGTCCCACTTCACCCCATCCCGCAAGGGACGCCCGAAGGGATCCCTGGGCGGCCTGCTCACCCTGCGCAGCCCTGAGGACGGAAGGGTCCCTGGCGAGCGGCTGCTCCGAGAACTCCTGCGCACCGGGGTCCTCGAAGTCTGCGCGGCGTGCGGAACAGGGCCGGAGTGGAACAGCAAACCGCTCCGTCTCGAAGTCGACCACATCAGCGGGGACTGGTGGGACAACCGCCCCGAGAACCTGCGGTTGTTGTGCCCCAACTGCCATGCCACGACCGACACCTATCGAGGACGCCGGAAGCGGAGGGAGGCATGAGAGCACCCAGGTATCCCAAGGATGTACTGGTGGCGACCGCAGCCGTCTCGACCAGCCTGGTGGATCTGATGCGACGGCTGGGCACGCCCCTGGGCAGCGGTCCTCGGCGCTACCTGCGCCGGAGACTTGAGCACTACGCGATCGACACCTCGCACTTCGTCGAAGAGCCGCTCCCGCCCCGGGAGAAACGGTCCTACGCACGCGAGCTGCTGGAGGAGGCGGCAGCCTGCTCGCACAGCATCCGGGAAATGTTCGAGTACCTGGGGTATCCGCCCGAGGACAGCCCTTACGGGCTCGTCAGAAAGCGGCTGGACGAATTCGGCATCGACACATCGCACTTCAACCGTGGTCATGGACGCAGCCTTGATACCCATCCACGGGACGCCCTCGCAGCGGCGGCCGCCCAAGCCACCAGTTACGCCGGTGTGCTCAGAACCCTCGGTTACCAAGAGACCGACGGCGCCGCTCGGGCACGCGTGAAGCGCAGTCTGGAGGCACATGGCATCCCCACTGATCACTTCACCGGGCAGGGACACTTTCGCGGCTCGGCGTCACGGCACCGGAAGTCCCCCGACGAGATTCTGCGTCGCAAGGAGCCGGGTTCGAACCGCACCAAGACCGCCCTGTTACGACGCGCCCTCGACGACCTCGGCGTCCCGCACATCTGCGCCGAGTGCGGAATCGGCGACATGTGGCAAGGCAAGCGTCTGGTCCTGGAGATCGACCACATCAACGGTGACCGTCTGGACAACCGTCGCGAGAACCTCCGGTATCTCTGCCCTTCCTGCCACAGCCAGACGGGCACCTACGCGAATCGATCTCGCCGTACATCGGCTCCCCGGGGACCAGTAGAGTAGGCAGCGCTGCGGGCCCGTACCCCAGCTGGCTAGAGGGCGCCGGTTTAGGTCCGGTGTGTCGTGGGTTCGAGTCCCACCGGGCCCACAGGAAGGAAGCCCGACGCCCCGATACGAAGGCGTCGGGCTCTTTGTCAGCCCAACAGCTCCCGCACCACCGGCACCAACGCCCGGAACGCCTTCCCCCGATGGCTGATGGCGTTCTTCTCCTCCGGGGTCAGTTCCGCGCAGGTTCGGGTTTCGCCGTCCGGCTGGAGGATGGGGTCGTAGCCGAAGCCGTTCGTGCCGGTGGGGGTGTGGCGGAGGGTGCCTCGGAGTTGGCCCTCGACCACTTGCTCGCGGCCGTCCGGGAGCGCCAGGGCTGCCGCGCAGGCGAAGTGGGCGCCTCGGTGGGCGTCGGGGATGTCGGAGAGCTGGGCCAGGAGCAGGTTCAGGTTGGCCTTGTCGTCGCCGTGGGTGCCGGCCCAGCGGGCCGAGAAGATGCCGGGGGCGCCGTTGAGGACGTCCACGCAGAGGCCGGAGTCGTCGGCGACGGCGGGCAGGCCGGTGGCGCGGGCGAGGGCGTGGGCCTTGAGGAGGGCGTTCTCGGCGAACGTCACCCCGGTTTCCTTGACGTCGGGGATGTCCGGGTAGGCGTCCGCGCCGACGAGGTCGTGGTCGAGTCCTGCGTCGGCGAGGATCGCCCTCAGCTCGGTGATCTTTCCGGCGTTGCGTGTGGCGAGGATCAGGCGGGTCATGCCCCCAGTATCAGGGGGTGCAGACCTTGGTGAGTTCGCCGGCCGCGTCGGTGACCGGGGACAGGTCGGGCGTCTCGTCGCCGTTCTTGATGGCGGTGCGGACGTTGTCGACCGCCTTGGCGAGGTCGTCGACGGCCTTGCTGACGTCGGCGTTGTCGGTCTTGTCGGTGACCTCGTCGAGGTTGTCGTCGATGGCGTTGAGGGACTCGTCGATCTGCGTCGGGTCGTTGGAGGCGTTCTCCACCGCCTGCTGGAGGTCGGTGACGCTGTCGGCGACCGCCTCGGCGGTCTGGACGCAGTCCAGCGCCTTGCTGACGGCGTCGCAGCCGGTGGTCAGCCCCACCGTCAGCCCTACGGCCGCCACCGCGGCGACAACGGTGATACGGCTCCGACGGCGTCGGCTCGCGCCCATGCTGGTGTCCCTCCCGTGCTCAGGCCCTGTGTCAGGCCCCCGTGCCTGGCCGGGCGTACGAGGTTTCGTACGCCCGTACCCCTGATGACGCGGGGGCGGTCGGCGTGGTTGCCCGTGCCGGACGCTGTTCTTGGCGCGTCCTTTACTTTTCCAGGACGGTACCAAGGGCCTCGCGCTGATGGACAGCGAGTTCCGTGCAGCCCGAAACCGCCAGGTCCAGAAGGGAGTTGAGCTCGTCGCGGGCGAACGGCTCGGCCTCCGCGGTGCCCTGGACCTCGACGAAGCGTCCGTCGCCGGTGCAGACGACGTTCATGTCGGTGTCGGCGCGGACGTCCTCCTCATAGCAGAGGTCGAGCAGGGGGACGCCGCCGACGATGCCGACGGAGACGGCGGAGACGGTGCCGGTGAGGGGCTGGCGGCCGGGCTTGATGAGCTTCTTGCCCTGGGCCCAGGCGACGGCGTCGGCGAGGGCGACGTAGGCGCCGGTGATGGCGGCGGTGCGGGTGCCGCCGTCGGCCTGGAGGACGTCGCAGTCGAGGACGATGGTGTTCTCGCCGAGCGCCTTGTAGTCGATGACCGCGCGCAGGGAGCGGCCGATGAGGCGGCTGATCTCGTGGGTGCGCCCGCCGATCTTGCCCCGGACGGATTCGCGGTCGCCGCGGGTGTTGGTGGCGCGGGGCAGCATGGAGTACTCGGCGGTGACCCAGCCCTCGCCGCTGCCCTTGCGCCAGCGCGGGACGCCTTCGGTGACGGAGGCGGTGCAGAGGACCTTGGTGTCGCCGAAGGAGACGAGGACGGAGCCCTCGGCGTGCTTGCTCCAGCCTCGTTCGATGGTGACCGGGCGGAGCTGTTCGGGGGTGCGGCCGTCGATGCGTGACATGCCGATGAGCCTAGTCCTCGTACGGAAGGGGCCCTTCCCCTGGTGGGAAAGGGCCCCTTTCGTGTGGGTCCGGGCTCCGCGGGGAGCGCCGGGTCACATCATGTCTTCGATCTCCGCGGCGATGGGGTCGGCGTCGGTGCCGATGACGACCTGGATCGCGGTGCCCATCTTGACGACGCCGTGGGCGCCGGCCGCCTTCAGTGCCGCCTCGTCGACGAGGGAGGCGTCGCTGACCTCGGTACGCAGGCGGGTGATGCAGCCTTCGACCTCTTCGATGTTGTCGATGCCGCCGAGCCCCGCGACGATCTTCTCCGCCTTGCTGGCCATTTCGGTCTCCTTACGCACAGTTGGCCCAACTTTACGAGCGATTGCGCCGTACGTACCGAAAGATGACGTCACAGCAACCCAATCGTCGGATAACTGGTCTACACCACCTGACAGGCGGTCGCCAACTGATGAATGCGCCCTCCGAGATCTCCCCGGCACGACAGCGCTGGCACACGGCGTTCCAGGGCCTGCAGAAGATGGGCCGCAGCCTCCAGCTGCCGATCGCCGTGCTGCCGGCCGCGGGCATCCTGAACCGGCTGGGTCAGCCCGATGTGTTCGGTGACGACGGGCTCGGCTGGGACAACGTCGCCAAGGTGATGAACGGCGCGGGCGGTGCGCTGCTGGACGGCTCGCTCGGCCTGCCGCTGCTGTTCTGCGTCGGTGTCGCGATCGGCATGGCGAAGAAGGCGGACGGTTCGACGGCGCTGGCGGCGGTGGCGGGGTTCCTCGTCTACTTCAATGTGCTGCGCCAGTTCCCGGAGGACTGCCCGAGCGGCACCGAGGCGGTGCCGGGGATCGGCTGCCAGGGGACGGCGGACGGGACGGTGCAGGCGTTCACCTACCAGAACCCGGGCGTGTTCGGCGGCATCGTCATCGGGCTGCTCACGGCCTTCTTCTGGGCCCGCTACCACCGCACCAAGCTGGTGGACTGGCTGGGCTTCTTCAACGGCCGCCGGCTGGTGCCGATCATCATGGCGTTCGTCGCGATCGGTTTCGCGGCGCTGTGTCTGTGGATCTGGCCGCCGATCGGTGACGCGCTGGAGGACTTCAGCGACTGGCTGAGCGACGCGGGTTCGTGGGGCGCCGGCATCTTCGGTGTCGCGAACCGGGCGCTGCTGGTGATCGGGCTGCACCAGTTCCTGAACGTGCCCATCTGGTTCCAGTTCGGCACGTACACCAAGCCGGACGGCACCGAGGTGCACGGTGACATCAATATGTTCCTGGCGGGCGACCCGGACGCGGGGCAGTTCCTCTCCGGGTTCTTCCCGATCATGATGTTTGCGCTTCCGGCCGCGGCGCTGGCGATCACGCACACCGCGAAGCCGCACCGCCGCAAGGAGGTCGGCGGTCTGATGCTGTCGGTGGCGCTGACGTCGTTCGTCACCGGTATCACCGAGCCGATCGAGTACTCGTTCCTGTTCGTGGCGCCGGTGCTGTACGCGATCCACGCGCTGCTGACGGGTGTGTCGATGGCGGTGACGTGGGGGCTCGGGGTGCACGACGGGTTCAGCTTCTCCGCCGGTCTCATCGACTACATCATCAACTGGAATCTGGCGACCAAGCCGTGGGCGATCATTCCGATCGGTCTGTGCTTCGCAGTCGTGTACTACGCGATCTTCCGTTTCGCGATCACGAAGTTCGATCTGAAGACCCCCGGACGGGAGCCGGAGGACGAGGTCGAGGACGTCACAAAGGTCTGACTTTTCGGCCCGAATAACGGTTGCGCAACCCGCGGTTCCCGCACAGGAATCGCGGGTTCCTTATGCCGCCTTCATCGTGCTACAACAGGTCTACACCACTGAGTGGTGTAGACCACCTGCGTCGCCCTCCCCTTCATCTACCCCCGGGCGGCGCCATGCTCCATGGAGGAAGTTGTGTCCACGGCCAGCGCCGCTCCTGCGGCCGACAAGAAGAAGGGCCCCGGCGTGATGGCTGTGCTGCAGCGTATCGGCCGCAGCCTGATGCTGCCGGTGGCCGTCCTGCCCGCCGCCGCACTGCTGGTGCGTCTCGGCAACACCGACATGCTCGGCCGCCCGGAGTTTCCCGGATTCCTGACGAAGATCGCTTCGTTCATGGCAGCCGGCGGCAACGCGATTCTCGACAACATGGCGCTGCTGTTCGCCGTGGGCATCGCGATCGGCTTCGCGAAGAAGTCGGACGGCTCCACGGCGCTCGCCGCCGTCGTCGGCTACCTGGTCTTCAAGAACGTGCTCGCCACGTTCACCGACGAGAACCTGCCCAAGGTGGCGACGGCCGTCGACGGCAAGGTCGTCATGGTGGACGCCCCGGCGGATGCCAAGGTCCTCGGCGGCGTGGTGATGGGCCTCGTCGTCGCGCTGCTCTACCAGCGCTTCTACCGCACCAAGCTGCCGGACTGGGCAGGCTTCTTCGGCGGCCGCCGACTCGTGCCGATTCTGGCGGCGCTGGCGGGCGTGGTCATCGGTATCGCCTTCGGCTACATCTGGCCGGTCCTCGGTGCGGGTCTGCACAACTTCGGTGAGTGGCTGGTGGGTTCAGGTGCGGTCGGTGCCGGCATCTTCGGCGTCGCCAACCGTGCGCTGATCCCGATCGGCATGCACCACCTGCTCAACTCGTTCCCTTGGCTGCAGGCCGGTGACTACGAGGGCAAGAGCGGCGACATCGCCCGCTTCCTGGCCGGTGACCCGACCGCGGGCCAGTTCATGACCGGCTTCTTCCCGATCATGATGTTCGGCCTCCCGGCCGCCTGTCTCGCCATCGTGCACTGCGCCCGCCCGGAGCGCCGCAAGGTGATCGGCGGCATGATGTTCTCGCTCGCGCTGACCAGCTTCGTCACCGGTGTCACGGAGCCGATCGAGTTCACCTTCATGTTCATCGCGCCGGTCCTGTACGCCGTCCATGCGGTTCTCACCGGCATCTCCATGGCACTGACCTGGGCACTGGGCATGCGCGACGGCTTCGGCTTCTCGGCGGGCGCGATCGACTGGGCCCTGAATCTGGGTATCGCCAATAATCCGTTCGGCCTGGCACTGGTGGGGCTGGGCTTCGGCGTCCTCTACTACGCCGTCTTCCGCTTCGCCATCACCAAGTTCAACCTGCCCACGCCCGGCCGGGAGTCGGACGAGGAGTTGGCGGAAATACAGAAGGCCGAGGCCAAGTAAGACCCCCAAAACCGCTTCACTCTAAATTCCCCGGTCTGCCCGACGGACCGGGGAGTTTTGCATGTCCACCCAGGAAAACGGGTCGACACCCCCCGCTTCATCAGACGGGAATTCCAGCCCGGAGGATCCTATGATCATGATCACAGGGTCGCACCTTGATCACCAAGAAGACCCCCAACTATGGTCTAGACCAGGCCGAAAGCGGCCGCGACCAAAAGAAGTGGGGAAAGAAATGAGCCTGCAAGCTCTGCGTGACCTGAAGTTCGCCGCACTGACCGATGAGGAGGCCGCCGCGGCCTCGGGTGAGGGCAAGCCGAGCCGCGCCCGGTGCGAGTGGATTTTCGCTCAGATCGGCAATCCGATGTCCTGCAGTCACGGGGACTACTACGGGCTCTGGAAGTCGCTGGGCTGCGACAAGCTGTAGTACGGATCAGCGCCCGCCTCATTTCGGAGGCGGGCGCGCTCCTTTCCTCGCCCTGGAGTTCTTCGGTGAAGTGGCAGAGATACCACACCCAGCAGTCGGGAGACACCGACTGCGGCCCCGCGTGCGTGCGCTCGGTGCTCTTGCGGCACGGCATGGTGGCCGACGCGGCGGTCCTGCGTGAGTCCACGGGGCTGGGCGAGCGGGGCTCCAACCTGCTCAGGCTCCGCGAGGTCCTGCGCGGCTACGGCGTCGACAGCGAACCGCTCAGGCTGGACACCGAACAACTCGGACAGGCCGTACGACTCGCGGGGCCGACGATCATCCTGCTGGACGAGGACGGTGATCGGCACTTCGTGGTCGTCCACGAGGTCACCGACAGCGGCCACTTCATCATCGGTGACCCCCTGACGCAGCGTCCGATGCGGCTGTCGCCCGACGTGCTCGCCGAGGTGTTTCATGGGGAGGCGTTGGTCACCGACCGGCCGACGGCACGGCTGCCACTGGGGGCCAGGCTCCGGGCGTCACATGCCCAAAGCCTGGTGTGGCAGGCCCTGCGTGCCCACCGGGGACAGCTCTCCCTCGTCCTGGTGGCGACAGCCGTGGTGGCGCTGGTGGCGCTGCTGAACAGCCTCTTCGTCCAGCTGGCCGTTGACCACGTCATGCGGGACGGCTCCCGACGGGCGCTGGCCGTCATGTCCGCCCAGTTCATCGGCATCGCCCTGGTGGCGGCGGGCATCCAGTACCTACGGGGCCGCGCCGTCGTGGCACTCAGCCAGTCCCTCCAGCGGCAGTTGTCGGAACGCTATCTGCGCAAACTTCTGCGGCTACCCGCCGGCTATTTCAAAAGCCGCAGGGCCGGTGATCTGGTCAGCCGGATCGACGATGTGCAAGAGATCCAGTCACTGGTCACCGCGGCCTCCGTACGAGCAGCCATCGACCTCTGCGTCATCCTTTCCGTGGGCGGCTATCTGCTCGCCACAGGGCCGACTCTTTTCCTTTTTCTGATTCCGCCCGCTGCAGTCAACGTACTGAGCTCCATCCTGCTCTTCCCGCATATCAGAAATGCCTCCCAGGAGGCCCTGCAGCGGGATGCCACACTCAAATCCGAAACACTCAACTCGCTGCGCGGACAAACCGAATTGACAGGATACGGAAAACGGGATTTCGCCTTCTCCCGAATGAACCGGGCACTGGATCGCAGGATCGCCTCCGAAACCCGTCTCGGCCGTCTGGAGAACATCAACTCGGTGATCAAGACGGCCAGCCAGACCGTTTTCACGGTGGTGGCGGCCTGGGCGGCGCTGAGCCGCATGCTCTCCGGTTCACTCACCGTCGGCCAGGTCTTCGGCTTCCTTACCATGGCCGGCTATTTCCTCGGTGCCATGGACTCCGTGGCGTCCCTCCAGGTCACCGTCCAGCGCACGTCCGCCGCCCTCGGCCGGTACCGCGACGTGGTCCTCCAGCGCGACGACGCCCGGCTCACCCTGTCGGCCGAGGAGGCCGAGTCCCCGCTCGAACCGGCCGATATCACCGTCAGGTCACTTCGCTTTTGCCACCCCGGCGCCGGGCACGACACACTCAACGGCCTCGACCTGGACATCCCGGACGGCACGTCCATGCTCCTGCGAGGCGCGAACGGCTCCGGTAAGAGCACACTCCTCGCCCTGCTCGCCGGAGTACACCCCGACTACGGCGGCAGCATCACCCTCGGCAGCGCCGAGATCAACCGCATCCCCTCGGCCGAGCTGCCACGCCATGTCCTGTACGTCCCCGAGCACCCGGTCCTGCTGACCGCCTCGCTGCGCGAGAACCTGACCCTCGGCACCCGGCGCAGCGAGGCCGACATCCTTCATGCCTGTCGGATTGCCTGTTTCCTGGAGGTGCTCGACAGCCTCCCCGAGGGTCTCGACGAACCGATAAGGGAAACGGGCACGGGCCTGTCGCGCGGCCAGATACAGCGGCTGTCGATCGCCCGCGCGGTCCTGCACGGCCCTCGGGTGTACCTCTTCGACGAGACCTTCAGCGGCATCGACCGGGATACCGTCGCCCGGATCTGGGACGCGCTGCGCACTGTCAAGGGAACGAAGGTCATGGTCTCGCACGGCCATGTCCGGGACCTCGCCTTCGACCTGGAACACTCCCTCGACTCCCCGACCGCCCTCCACAAGGGAAGCCCGCCCCCGCCATGAACCTCTCCAACCTGCTCGATCTCGCCCATGGGAACGGAGCCCTCGCCGGTTCCCCGCTCGCCGCCGACCTGAGGCTGATCACCTCCCTGTCGCCCGATCTCGCGGCCACGGAGCTGTCCTGCCCGGACCTCGTGGAACTGGCCGCCGGATACGCCGCGCACCGCCCCCGCCCGGTGACCGCGGTTGTGCTCACCCTCAACGAGGAGGAACGCATCGCCCGGTGCCTGACTGCACTGGCCGACGACGTCGACCACTGCCTGGTAATCGACTCCGCGTCCACCGACGACACCGTCGAACAGGCACTCCGGGCTCGCGACAGCACCCGGATCCGGTCCGCGCCGTGGGCCGACGATTTCGCCCACCAGCGCAATCTGGCATTCACCGAGGTCACCGACGGCTGGCTGTGCCATGTGGACGCCGACGAGGTCCTCATGCCGTCGCACGCCGGACGGCTCAGGCGCGCCCTGTCCGTGCTCGACTATCTGGACCCTCTGTTGGACGGCTCCGCCCTTGTCGTCTCCCCTGTCGTTGCCGACACCGGCGGCGGCCGGGCGTACACCAATACGCAGCGTGTCCTGCGCGCGGACGGCCCGCTCCGCTTCCGTGGCCGCGTCCACGAACACCCCTACGACCCGCAGGGCCAGGCCCCGGCACGCGTCGAGGTCGATGTCCGCTTCGAGCACTTCGGCTATCTGCCGGAGGTGATCGAGAAGAGGGGGAAGCGCGAGCTGTACGTCCGGCTGGCACGGCAGGCCCGAGCCGAGGAACCGGACAACCCGAAGTGGGTGTACTACGAGATCCGTGACGCCCTCGATCGCCAGCCCCCGTCCCAGAACGAGTTGAGGGATGCCTTCACGAGGCTGGCGGCCTCGGCGGGGGACGCTGTGCCCGCGGGCCCGCCCGGCTACCGCTGCGAACGGATCGTCGACTCCTGGAGCCTGTTGTGCGAGCTGGCCCTCCAGCTCGGCGAGGCCGAGCACCTGCGCAGGTATGCGGACCTGCTGGCGGCGGCCGGACGGACGGTGGAGGCCACGTACTACGGCACGCTCCTTGAGTCGAGCCGCCTCCTGGGCCGGCTGTCCGCCCTCGTCGACGCCATCACCTCGGCCGAGGCGGACGAGGAACTGTCCAATCGCCATCTCATGGCCCGCCTGTTCGAGGTGCAGGCCACGCTGGCCCTCGCCAGCGGCCGCTACGAGACGGTCGTACCGGCATATCGCAAGTCCGTCGCGCGGGGCGCCGGCCGGAGCGTGTCCGAGGACTTCGAGATGCTCGCCCGGGTACTGGCCGAGGTACCGGACAGCGCCGCCTGAACCTCGGCCGGCCACCGCGGCGTCAGATCTCGTACGTCTGCCGCGGCGCCGCCAGCGTCACCGGACCATCGTAGACCGCGCGGGCGTCCGCGAGGTTGGTGGCGGGGTCGGTCCACGGCGGGATGTGGGTCAGCACCAGGCGGCGGGCGCCCGCGCGGGCCGCCGTCTCGCCCGCCTCACGGCCGTTGAGGTGCAGGTCGGGGATGTTCTCCTTGCCGTGCGTGAACGCCGCCTCGCACAGGAACAGGTCCGTGTCCCGGGCCAGTTCGTCGAGGGTCGCCGTCACACCCGTGTCGCCGGAGTACGTCAGGGACCTCCCGCCGTGCTCGACCCGGATGCCGTACGCCTCCACCGGGTGCGCCACCCGCTCGGTGTGCACGGTGAACGGGCCGACCTCGAAGGTGGACGGCTTGACGGTGTGGAAGTCGAAGACCTCGCTCATCGAGGAGGCCGACGGGGTGTCGGCGTAGGCCGTGGTCAGGCGGTGCTCGGTGCCCTCGGGTCCGTAGACCGGGATGGGGTCGCAGCGGCCGCCGTCGTGCCGGTAGTAGCGCGCGACGAAATAGCCGCACATGTCGATGCAGTGGTCGGCGTGCAGATGGCTCAGGAAGATCGCGTCGAGGTCGTAGAGACCGCAGTGGCGCTGCAGCTCGCCAAGGGCGCCGTTGCCCATGTCGAGGAGCAGCCGGAAGCCGTCGGCCTCGACGAGGTAGCTCGAACAGGCCGATTCCGCGGACGGGAACGACCCCGAGCAGCCGACGACGGTGAGCTTCATGAAGCAGAAACCTCCGCTGGCGGGAAATCCGGATGGGGGGCGACGGGGGTCGTGCGGTTTGTCGAGCGTAAGGCGCGAAACGCCCGGTCGCTCCTCCGCCAAGGGCTGTTGTGGGCGAACTCACCTGTGGTGTCACCGGTTCGGCTGGCAGTGGGGCGCAGGAGGCGCGAGAAGGGCGCGCACGGCTTGGCGCGCGCCGGTAATGTCGTCGTATGGACACGTCCTGGTGGCTGGCGCTCGCGGCGGTGGTGCTGCTGGCGCTGGTCGCCGCGCTGGTGGACGGGTGGGGGCGCAGGTCCTCGGCGCGGTCGGCCCGGCGCCGGCCGGCGGTGCGGCCGCGGCCCACGGAGATCTGGTGGGCGAGTGTGCCCTTCGAGGACCGGCCCGGTGCGAAGGACCGGCCGTGTCTGGTGCTGGCGGTGCACGGCAGGCGGGTCCGGGTCGCGAAGATCACCAGCCGCTACCACGACGAGCGGTCCGGGGTGATCCCGCTGCCGCCGGGCGCGGTGAGCGACGCACAGGGCCGGGCGAGCTTCCTGGAGACGGACGAGCTGCGCGAGGTGCCGGTGTGGGGCTTCCGGAAGAAGGTGGGGGTGGTGGACCCGGTCCTGTGGGACCAGGTCCGTCACCTGGCGTCGTAAGGGACGCTCACGCCCAGAGCTGGCCCTGGAGTGCCTCGATGGCCTCTTCGGTCGTCGCCGCGGTGTAGACGCCGGTCGACAGGTACTTCCAGCCGCCGTCGGCGACGACGAAGACGATGTCGGCGGACTCCCCCGCCTTGACGGCCTTCTTTCCGACGCCGATCGCCGCGTGCAGGGCGGCGCCGGTGGAGACGCCCGCGAAGATGCCCTCCTGCTGGAGCAGTTCCCGGGTGCGGGTGACCGCGTCGGCGGAGCCGACGGAGAAGCGGGAGGTGAGCACGGAGGCGTCGTACAGCTCGGGCACGAAGCCCTCGTCGAGGTTGCGCAGGCCGTAGACGAGGTCGTCGTAGCGCGGCTCGGCGGCGACGATCTTCACGTCCGGCTTGTGCTCGCGCAGGTAGCGGCCGACGCCCATGAGGGTGCCGGTGGTGCCCAGGCCCGCCACGAAGTGGGTGACGGAGGGCAGGTCGGCGAGGATCTCGGGGCCGGTGGTGGCGTAGTGGGCGCCCGCGTTGTCCGGGTTGCCGTACTGGTAGAGCATCACCCAGTCGGGGTGCTCGGCGGCCAGCTCCTTGGCGACGCGCACGGCGGTGTTGGAGCCGCCCGCGGCCGGGGAGGGGATGATCTCCGCGCCCCACATGGCGAGCAGTTCCCGGCGCTCCTGGGAGGTGTTCTCGGGCATCACGCAGACCATGCGGTAGCCCTTGAGCTTGGCCGCCATGGCCAGGGAGATGCCGGTGTTGCCGCTGGTCGGCTCCAGGATGGTGCAGCCGGGGGTGAGTCGGCCGTCCTTCTCCGCCTGCTCGATCATGTGCAGGGCCGGGCGGTCCTTGACCGAGCCGGTGGGGTTGCGGTCCTCCAGCTTGGCCCAGATCCGGACGTCGGCGGACGGCGACAGCCGCGGCAGGCGCACCAGAGGGGTGTTGCCCACCGCGGCCAGCGGGGAGTCGTAGCGCATGCGGATCAGGCCATGCCGCCGGCCACGGCCGGCAGGATCGTGACGTTGTCGCCGTCGGTGAGCTTGGTGTTGATGCCTTCGAGGAAGCGGACGTCCTCGTCGTTCAGGTAGACGTTGACGAACCGGCGCAGCTGCTCGCCGTCCACGATGCGGGCCTTGATGCCCGCATGCCGGGTCTCCAGGTCCTGGAACAGCTCGGCGAGGGTGTCTCCGCTGCCCTCCACCGCCTTCTGACCGTCGGTGTACGTGCGGAGGATGGTGGGGATGCGGACCTCGATGGCCATGGCAAGGGGCTCCTGTCGGAAAAAGTGGTCTGGTCTCGGTGGGCGCGCATCGGCGCGCCGCGGCTGCGCGGCCGTACGGCTACAGCGGGCGGGTCAACAGATGGCGCTGTTCAGCCTGCACAGGTCGACGTGCAGCCGCGCAACGAGCAGCGTGCCCGGCGCTTTGTCGCCCACGTCGAGAAGAACCATGGGGTCATCGTATCGATTCCCGGACCGGCTCCTGGAGTGTGATCTCACAGGGCGGACATGAATCATCCGGGGTGTGAGATCGGGGCGCGGGCGTCCTACTGATCAGTACGCGATCAGTACGCAATCAGTACGCGATCAGTGCGAGATCGGCAGGCGCTCAGTACGCCTCGACGATCTTCACTTCCTCCTCCGTGACCTCGCCTTCCAGGATCCGGAAGGAGCGGAACTGGAACTCGCCGAGGCCGTCGGTGTCGGCGGTGGAGACCAGGACGTAGTGGGCGCCGGGCTCGTTGGCGTAGGAGATGTCGGTGCGCGAGGGGTAGGCCTCGGTCGCGGTGTGCGAGTGGTAGATGACCACCGGCTCCTCGTCGCGGTCGTCCATCTCGCGGTAGAGCTTCAGCAGGTCGCCGGAGTCGAACTCGTAGAAGGTGGGCGACATCGCCGCGTTGAGCATCGGGATGAAACGCTCGGGGCGGTCGCTTCCGGCCGGGCCCGCGATGACGCCGCACGCCTCGTCGGGGTGGTCCTTGCGCGCGTGCGCGACGATCTGGTCGACGAGGGCCTGGGTGATGGTCAGCATCTGGCCAGGATAAGCAAACAGGCCGCCCTGTACCGATGGGTGGTACGGGGCGGCCCGAATGCCGGACGGCTGGGATGGGGTCAGCCGACCTTCTCAAATTCCGGGTCGCGGCGCTGGGTGACCTCCGGGCTGCGGGACTTCAGCACCAGCCAGCCGATGCCGAGGGCGGCGGCCCAGCCGGCCATCACGTAGAGGCAGACCCGGGAGTCGGCGTCGTAGGCGATGAGGCCGGTGACGAAGAGCAGGAAGACGATGGCGATCCAGCTGCACTTCGCGCCGCCCGGGGCGGGGAAGGACGAGGCGGGCAGGCGGCCCGCGTCGACCGCGCGGCGGTACAGGACGTGGCTGATGAGGATCATGAGCCAGGTCCAGATGCCGGCCGCGGTGGCGACGGAGACGACGTAGCCGAAGGCCTTCTCCGGGACGATGTAGTTCAGGACCACACCGATGCCCATGAACAGCACCGAGATGGTGATGCCGAAGGCGGGCGTCTTGGTGGAGGACAGCTTGCTGAAGACCTTCGGGGCCTCGCCGTTGTCCGCGAGCGTGCGCAGCATGCGGCCGGTGGAGTACATGCCCGAGTTGCAGGAGGACAGGGCGGCGGTGAGCACCACGAAGTTGACGATGCCCGCGCCGGCCGGGATGCCGATGACGGCGAACGCCTTCACGAAGGGGCTGACGCCCTCCGCGAACTCGGTCCACTTCACCACGCAGAGGATGACGGTGAGGGCGCCGACGTAGAACAGGGCGATACGCCAGGGCAGGGTGTTGATCGCCTTGGGGAGGGTCTTCTCGGGGTTCTCCGACTCACCCGCGGTGACGCCGACGAGCTCGACGGCGAGGTAGGCGAACATGACTCCCTGGAGGGTCATCAGGGACGAGCCGATGCCCTTGGGGAAGAAGCCGTCGAAGGCCCACAGGTTGGAGACGGCGGCGCTGTCACCGGCGTTGCTGAAGCCGAAGGTGAGGACACCGAGGCCGATCACGATCATGCCGATGATGGCGGTGACCTTGACCATCGAGAACCAGAACTCGATCTCGCCGAAGAGCTTCACCGAGATCAGGTTGGCGCCGAACAGGATGACCAGGAACACCAGCGCGGACGTCCACTGCGGGACCTCCGGGAACCAGTAGTTGATGTAGATCGCGGCGGCGGTCAGTTCCGCCATACCGGTGACCACCCACATCAGCCAGTACGTCCAGCCGGTGAAGTAGCCGAAGAACGGGCCGAGGAACTCGCGGGAGTACTCCGCGAACGAGCCCGAGACCGGGCGGTACAGGAGCAGCTCGCCGAGCGCCCGCATGATGAAGAAGATGATCACGCCCGCGAGGGCGTACATGACGATGAGGCTGGGGCCGGCCTTGGCGATGTTCGCCCCGGCGCCCAGGAAGAGGCCGACGCCGATGGCGCCGCCGATGGCGATCATCTGGACCTGGCGGCTGCCGAGTCCGCGCTCGTAGCCCTCTTCCGGTGTTTTCTCCGTGTCGACCTGAGCGGAGGTCATATGTGTTCGTGCGCCTTTCTCCATGCCGACCCGGGCCGTGTGTGCGGCCGCGGACCGGATCTCGATCCCCCCGGATGATGGAGCGGTGCCTGGCCGACGATGGTCGGCTCGGTGGCGCACCCGGCCGAACATGCGGGTGGTGTTCGCGCCGAGCGGGTTGAAGGTCTATCACGGCCGCACGGCGGAATTCAGGGCGCGAATGTGGCGCACTCCACAGAGAAAAGGGCGCAAAGGGGACATAAAAGGGGCACAGGGTGCCGAGGGGTTGACGTGATCGTTATCCGGATTTGAGCGTCCGCTGAGCGAGTCCGCACAACGGTCACAACCGTCACGTTCAGGGCATGAGCGTGGAGACGAGGGTCTCCTGGAGGCCGCCCAGCCAGAGGTAGGCCATCACCATCGGCTTGCGCGGGTCCTCGTCCGGCAGGCGGTAGAGCAGCTCGGTGTCGTCCTCGTCGGTGATGTCGAGGCGGGAGCCGATCGCCAGGCGCAGGTCGTTGAGGGCGCCGAGCCACTGCCGGGACTCGTCCGGGTCCAGCTTCAGCACCGCTCCACCGTCACCGGCGGACTCGGCGCTGAGCCCGTCCAGGGTGCGGATCACCGCGAGCGCGTTCTCCCGCTTGCCCGCGCGCAGGTCGTTCTCGGTGTAGCGGCGGAACTCGGCGGAGTAGGCGCGCTGTTCCTCGGCCTGCTCGGGGCCGGGGGTGCCCTCGGGGTCGCTGTAGGCGTCCGGGAAGAGGCGGCGCAGGACGGGGTCGGCGGGCGGCTCGCTCGGGCCGTCGGTGAAGAGTTCGGCGAGCGGGTCGTCGGAGGTCTCCGCGCCGGGGCCCGGGCCGATCAGCTCCAGGAGCTGCACGGCCAGCGACCGGATGATGGAGATCTCGACGTCGTCGAGGGCGACGGCCGCGCCGCCGCCGGGGAGCGGTTCGAAGGTTCCTGGCATCAGCGCTGGTCGCTACTTCCGGTCCTGCTGGAGGGTGGCCCACAGTCCGTATCCGTGCATCGCCTGCACGTCGCGTTCCATCTCCTCGCGGGTTCCGCTGGAGACGACCGCCCGGCCCTTGTGGTGGACGTCGAGCATGAGCTTGGTGGCCTTGTCCTTGGGATAGCCGAAGTACGTCTGGAAGACGTACGTCACGTAGCTCATGAGGTTGACCGGGTCATTGTGGACGATCGTGACCCAGGGGACGTCGGGCTCGGGGACGGCGAAGACCTCTTCCGCCGACTCGGTGCGTTCGATCTCTACGGGAGCGGGTGACGTCACACAGCCCATGCTGCCACGCCCCCCATAAATCGTCACACTGACGCGAAGTGCGGTATGGTCGTTGCCATGAACACAGCGGACCTTGGGCTGCCGGTGGAAGTTCCGTCGACGGCGCTCTTCACGGACCAGTACGAGCTGACGATGCTCCAGGCGGCGCTCAAGGCGGGTACCGCCGAACGGCGGAGCGTGTTCGAGGTCTTCACCCGCCGGCTGCCCAACGGGCGGCGGTACGGGGTGGTCGCGGGCACCGGACGGGTGCTGGACGCGGTGGAGAACTTCCGGTTCGACGAGGGCGTCCTCGGCTTCCTGCGCGAGCGTGCCGTGGTCGACGGGCGGACGCTCGACTGGCTGGCGGACTACCGCTTCAGCGGGGACATCTGGGGCTACCCCGAGGGCGAGGTGTACTTCCCCGGCTCGCCGATCATGCGGGTCGAGGGCTCCTTCGCCGAGTGCGTGCTGCTGGAGACGGTGATCCTCTCCATCCTCAACCACGACTCCGCGATCGCCGCCGCGGCCTCCCGGATGTCCTCGGCCGCCGGGGACCGGCCACTGATCGAGATGGGGGCCCGGCGCACCCACGAGCTGTCCGCGGTCGCCGCCTCGCGCGCCGCCTACCTGGGCGGTTTCACCTCCACCTCCGACCTGGCGGCGGGCTTCCGCTACGGCATCCCGACCGTCGGCACCTCCGCGCACGCCTTCACCCTGCTGCACGACACCGAACGGGACGCGTTCCGGGCCCAGGTGGACTCGCTCGGCCGGGGCACCACCCTGCTGGTGGACACCTACGACGTCGCCGAGGCGGTCCGTACGGCCGTGGAGGTGGCCGGGCCCGAGCTGGGCGCGGTCCGCATCGACTCCGGTGATCTGCTGCTGGTGGCGCACCGGGTGCGGCAGCAGCTGGACGAGCTGGGGGCGCGGGACACGAAGATCATCGTGACCTCGGACCTGGACGAGTACGCCATCGCCTCGCTGGCCGCCGCGCCGGTGGACGCGTACGGCGTGGGCACCCAGCTGGTGACCGGCTCCGGGCACCCGACCTGCTCGATGGTCTACAAGCTGGTCGCCCGTGCCGCCTCCGCCGATCCGGCGGCACCGCTGGTGCCGGTGGCGAAGAAGTCGACCGGGGGCAAGACCTCCATCGGCGGCCGCAAGTGGGCGGCGCGGCGGGTGGACGCGGAGGGCACCGCGGAGGCCGAGGTCATCGGAACCGGACCGGTTCCGGCCGGACTGGCGGACCGGCAGTTGCTCGTGGAGCTGGTCAAGGGCGGTGACGTGGTGACGCGTGAGCCGCTGGACGTCGTACGGGACCGGCACATCGCCGCGCGGGCGGGGCTGCCGCTGTCGGCGACGCAGTTGTCGCGGGGGGAACCGGTCATTCCGACGGAGTACCTCTGAGGGTGCCCGGGTAGCCAATGCGGGTGCGCCCTCCCGCAGTGCCGTCCCAGTCTCTAGGCTCGTAAGTTCACACTCCGTCGAAGGACACCCACCATGCGCCGCGCCTTGATCGTCGTAGACGTGCAGAACGACTTCTGCGAGGGGGGCAGCCTCGCGGTGGCCGGCGGGGCCGATGTCGCCGCCGCCATCACCGAGCTGGTGGGGCAGGCCGCCGGTTCGGGCTACCAGCACGTGGTCGCCACCCGGGACCACCACATCGCGCCCGGCGGCCACTTCGCCGACAACCCCGACTACGTCCGCTCCTGGCCCGCGCACTGTGTCGCGGGCACCGAGGGAGTGGGCTTCCACCCGAACTTCGCCCCCGCGGTGGCCTCCGGCGCCGTCGACGCGGTCTTCGACAAGGGCGCGTACGCGGCGGCGTACAGCGGCTTCGAGGGCACGGACGAGAACGGCGTGAAGCTGGCCGACTGGCTGCGCGCCCGGCAGGTCACCGAGGTCGACGTGGTCGGTATCGCCACCGACCACTGCGTCCGGGCCACCGCCCTGGACGCGGCCCGCGAGGGCTTCCGCACCCAGGTCCTGCTGGACCTGACGGCGGGGGTCGCGGCGGAGACGACGGACCGGGCCCTGGAGGAGCTGCGGCAGGCGGGCGTGGAGCTCACCGGCAAGCCGGTCGTGGCCTGAGCCGACCTGCGCCGGTGCCGCCCCACGCCCGAGCCGCCCCACGCCGGTGCCGTCGGGCATCCGCCCCTACGCCGGTGCCGCCGGGCGTCTGAGCAGGGATCTGATCGGGCGCCACAGCTCCTGCTCCAGATCCGCGGCCGGGGTGACGCCCAGGTCGGGGGCCGTACGCCATATCAGTCCGTCCGGATGGTGCAGGACCGCGGTGATCTCGTCCGGGGTCGGAGGAGCCAGGTTGCCGCGCAGGTAGACGGCCCGCAGACCCAGATTCCGGAGCCTGGTCAGGGCCCGGGCCCGGTTGCGGGCGTGGACGAGGACGCGGACCGAGCCCGTGCCGTCGGCGGACGGCGAGGGCAGGTTCAGCGCCACCACCACGCTGCCGGTCGGCAGCTTGCAGAAACCTCCTGCGGCCATGCGGTCACACCCCCGTGTGCGTCGGTGTCAATAAGAGAGCCACAGGACGCACCTAAACACGGATCGGCGGCAACCCGCCAGGGGGTCACCGCCGATCACGCTCTGACCTGGGCAGATGCTAATTACCGGCCCGCTTTGCCAACCTCAAGCTCGATCGTGGAGCCGTTCTTGGCCTCCTTGGTGATCTTGATCTTGGTGTTGGTGTCAGTGATCTTGACGCCACCGGTCGGGTTCGACTCGTCGTAGTAGTCGTTCTTCCGGTCGTTGAAGACCGAAACACCCTTCGAGCCCGGAATCCACTTCGCGACGCCCGCCTTGTGCAGCGTCATGCCGTCGCTGCGGAAGGTGCTGAACGGCGAGTCGTAGGCCTGGATGCGGTTGCGCATCAGCGTGCCGTCGGTCCACTTCAGCGCGGTCGGGTGGGAGTCGATCGGCAGGATCAGACCGGTACCCGGGTGCTGGCTGGTGTTGTTGTCCGCCTGGGAGGTGTCCCACTTCCAGATCAGCAGACCGTTCTGGTACGCGTAGTGCTCGACCCAGTCCGGGCGGTCGGCGAAGCCGAAGTTGTACGGGCCGACCTTGAGGGTCTTGTCGTACGACACGTACTGCCGGTTCTCGGCGATGTAGTACTGCGCGTAGTCCTTGGTGAAGGACGCGCCGATACGGGAGAAGCCGGTCGCCTTCCAAGCGGCGTCCGCGGTCTCGGCGTTGTCGGTGAACACCGCCGCACCGTCCGCGGTCACCGAGATCGCGTCGGCCGCGAAGCCCTTCTGGGCCACGCCGCCGTCGGTCTGGTAGCGGAAGCGCAGGTCGATCTTCTGACCCGCGTAGGCGTCCAGGTTGAACGCGAACTTCTTGTAGCCGTCGAGCGTGCCGTGCAGCGCGGGCTTGTCGCTGCCGTCGCGCGGGACCGGCTGACCGTCCACCGTGCCGTCGATCGCGGTCCAGTTGGCGCCGCCGTCGGTCGACACCTCGGTGTAGAGGTAGTCGTAGTTGGCCTCGATGTCGTACCAGCCGTCGAAGGTCAGCTCGGCCTTCGACTTGCCGGTGAGGTCCACCGAACGCGTCAGCGTGTTCTTGAGGTTGTCACCGCTGCCGCTCCACCACTGGGTCTGGCCCTCGGCGGGAGTGACGATCTCAGTGGTGACGGCCTTCTTCGGCAGATTGACGACCAGCGCCTGCTTGTGCTTGGTGTTGTACTCGGCAACGCCCAGCTTGTGCCAGGAGTTGACCCCGGCCTTGGCGGTGTCGTAGTTCAGCCAGCCGAGCTGGAGCTTGTCCCAGGCGGTCATGTCGCCGGGCAGGTCACCGATCTCCTTCTTGCCCTGGCCGAGCCAGGAGCCGGACGACATCAGCGTCCAGAAGCCGGTGGAGTTCTCGCCGCCGTTGGTGTCGTAGAGGTCCGGCAGACCGAGGTCGTGGCCGTACTCGTGGGCGAAGACACCGAGGCCGCCGTTCTCCGGCTGGATGGTGTAGTCGCCGACCCAGATACCGGTGTCGCCGATCTTCGCACCGCCGAGCTTGTTCTGCTCGGGGCCGGTGGCGCCGGCGTCGGTGCCGAAGGCGTACCAGCGGTGCGCCCAGATCGCGTCCTCGCCCTGGACGCCGCCGCCGGCGGACTCGTCCTCACCGGCGTGCACGATCTGGAAGTGGTCGATGTAGCCGTCCGGCTCGTTGAAGTCGCCGTCGCCGTCGAAGTCGTAGCGGTCCCACTCGTCGTAGCGAGCGACGTCCGCCTTGATCTGGGCGTCGGTGCGGCCGGCCGCCTTCTGCTGGGCGACCCAGGCGTTCAGACCGTCGCTGACGACGTTCCACACGCTCGGGCAGTTGCTGTCACCGCAGGCGTTGTTGCCGTAACGGGCCTCGTTGTAGGGGACCTTCACCCAGTCGGAGACCTCGCCCTCGACCGAGTAACGGCCCGAGGACTGCTTCTCGTAGTACGTCTTGACCGAGTCCACGTTCTTGCCGTGGCCGAAGTACAGGTCGTCGAAGTACTGCTGGTCGTAGTCCTCGCGCCAGGCCGTGGAGTTGTCCTTCTTCCGGTTCGGCTTGGCGATCTGGTTGTGCAGGGGACCGGGGGTGCCGCCGTAGCGGCTGTCTATCTGGTCCCCGAACTCCACCAGGATGGTGAAGATCTTGTCGGTCTTCTCACGGCCGAGCTCGACGTACTTGCTGTCGCCCTTCTTGCTCTTCAGCTGGACGACCTTCGAGCCCTTGCGGTCCTTCACCGAAGCCTTGCCGGAGAGAACCTGGTTCAGGGCCTCCTCGCGCTGGGCGGCCTGAGTGTCGCTCAGGGGGCCTTTGAGGTCGTGCGAGTCCGTACCCTTCCCAGGGTGCGGGTCGTGGCGGTCCACGGCCTCCGGCCGGGCCGGCGAGTCCGCCTGTGCCACGCCGGCGGCGGACAGCGTGGCGGCGGCCGCCGCGAGCGCGACAGCGGTGGCCGCCGCTCTGAACGTCCAGGGTCTGCTGGTCACTTGAGATCCTCCCCCGCGTTGTGCGCGCGCGACGGGAGGGTTCCTGGTCATGGAGATTCGCGCGCGCGTGATCAACGCGTGTAGTCAAGTGACGACATTTGACTAGAGGTTCAGCAGAAAAGACAGACCTTGACTTGAGCAGGTCAATTGCACTATGCGGAGTCGCGATCCGCTTTACGGACACCCGCGGCATACTCGACAGGCGCGTGACAGCGTCCAGTTCGTGGACACCATGACTCCGTGCGCCCCCCGTGCACCGGTACTGTTGGTTAGGTCACGCTTACTGTTCGTTCCGCTCGGGCATGCACGCGATTAGAGTCGACTGGCGGAACGCCCAGAAGTTGGCGGAATGCCAGGCCCACACCCCCGTGTACCCCCGATTCCGAGGACACGATCACCATGCCTCGTCCGACCGCCGCACAGCTCGCCTACGGTTCGTGCACCGTGCTTCTGTCGACCTTCGCCATGCTGCTGCTGTCACAGGCGAGTTCGGGTGCGGCCATCGCGCTCATCGCCGTCGCGGCAGTTGCCCTCGGACTGCTGGTGGCGCTGACGGCACCCAGGCCGAAGGCGCGCGTCATCGCGATCCGCCGCCCGGCCCCGCCGTGGCGGAGGACGCGCCGGCCCCGGCACCGGTTCCCGAGCGCGCCGCCTGACCCGCGCCGCAGCACCGCCTCAACGCGTGCTGACCACCACCGTCTTGGCCGCCTTGTCGTGCAGGCCCTGCCGGTAGGGCTTGTCGAAGAAGCTCCAGCCGCCGCAGATCGCGGTCCAGATGCAGGCGCAGCAGAAGGCGAACGGGATCCACAGCACCAGCGCGCGCACGAACGAGGTCTGCACGGAGGGCGTGGCTCCGTTGTCCAGATTGGCCACCCGCATGCCCAGCCACTTCTTGCCGAGCGTCTGGCCGGTCCGGGACATCATGAAGGTGTCGTAGCCGATGTAGAGGACGGCCGCGATCACGGACTGCACGAGCGACTTGCCGTAGTTGACGTTGTCGGCGCTCATGTCCAGCTCGTTGACCCGGAACGCCCAGGTGAGCAGCCACACCACCACGGCCACCATGATCATGTCGATGATCCGGGCCAGGGTGCGCCGGCCGCCGTCCGCGAGCGGCGGCATCCCGGCCAGCGGATCGGCCGGGTAGCCGCCGGAGCCGTAGGGGTCACCACCGTAGGGACCGCCCTGGTACGGCGGCGGCTGGCTGTCGTACGGCGAGCCCGCGCCGGAGTCCCCGGGCGGGGGCTGTTTCCTGAACGGGTCGTCCTCGGGCGGCTGTCCGCCGGGGCCGGGAGGCGGTTCACTGCTCATGGCCCGAGTCGACCGCGAACCCCCGGTTCCCGCATCCGGCGAGCGGCCGTCCGGAGTACGGAATCATCCGCGCCGCTCGCCGTACCGGGTCATCCCGCCACGAACGTACCCGCGGCCTTGTCGTGCCAGCACTGCCGCCACGGCTTGTCGAACAGACACCACAGAACACCCACGACCCCGATCACCAGCAGTCCGGGGACGCTGTAGACGAGCCAGCGGCGCAGCGCCCCGCCCATGGTGGGCGGTTCGTGGGCCTCGATGTCGCGCACTTCGAGCCCGAACAGCTTCTTGCCCAGCGTGCGGCCCCACTTGGCGGTGGGCAGCGCCTCGTAGAGCGCGCCGAAGACCAGCAGGACGCCCAGCACGATGCCGAGGTAGACGGAGGTCGTGGAGTCCAGCAGCCACACGGTGACCGTCTCGCCGGAGAAGCGGGCCGCGTCGATCTTCTGGTCGATGTGGTCGAGCGCCTTGGTGCCGAGCGGCACGGCGGCCGCCCCGGTCACGCCGAGCACGACGACGGTGTCCAGCAGCCGCGCGGCGAACCGCCTGCCCAGGGAGGCGGGCCGGGCGGACGCCTGGCGCCGGGCGGCGGCCTGGAAGGGGTCCTCGACCGGCGGCTTCCAGGGGGCGACCGGCTGGTCCTCACCGGCCAGCCGGTGCACCTGCTGGGCCCAGGAGGGCTGACCGCCGCCGGGGCCACTGGTGAGCGGGGTGGAGGCGACGCCCTGGGCGGGGACCTGCGGCGCGGGCCGCGGGCCGGGCTGCGCCGGGGCCGCCGGTGCCGACTGCGGCCCGGACAGGGCC
>NZ_FLSP01000026.1 GCF_900091315.1 Streptomyces sp. DI166 | reverse complement strand
TCCGTGCTCGCCGCCCGCGAGCGCACCATGGGCCCCGACCATCCCGACACCCTGCGCTGCCGCCACAACCTGGCCTTCAACCTCAGCAGGCTCGGCCGGCTGGAGGACTCCTACCGCATGGCCTGCGAGGTCGCCGCCGCCCGCACCCGGGTGCTCGGCCCCGACCACCCGGAAACCCTCGTCACCCGCTACGAAGTGGCCTACGCACTCGGCCAGTTGGGCCGCTGGGCGGAGGCCCTGCGCACCTACCAGGAGGTCGCAGAGGCACGCGCCCGGGCCCTCGGCCCCGACCACGCCGACACCCTCGCCGCCCGCTACGAGGTCGGCATCAGCCTGGGCCGCCTCGGCCGCAGCACGGAGGCGCTGCGGGTGTACCGCGCGCTGATCGAGGACCGCACCCGGGCACACGGCCCCACCCACCCCGAGACCCTGCGCGCCCGCCACGGACTCGGCGTCAACCTGGGCCGCCTCGGCCGCTGGGAGGAGGCCCTCGCCGAGTCCCGCGACGTCTGCGCGATCCGCGAACGCGTCCTGGGCCCCGACCACGCCGACGCCCTCGTCAGCCGCCGCGAGGTGGCCGTCGCCCTCGGCTGGCTGGGACGCTGGCCCGACGCGCTCACCGAGTACCGCAGGGTCGCCACCGCCCGCGAACGCGTCCTCGGCCCCGCCCACCCCGACACCCTCGCCAGCCGCAACGACGAGGCCCACTGCCTGGAACAACTCGGCCACGCAGCAGAGGCGGCCGACCTGTACCGCAGGGTCGCGGCGCTACGCCGGCAGGGGACGACGGGCGGACGCTGAAGGCGCCCGGCCGGCGGAACCTGATCGCTGCCCAGCCCTGGCCGACCTAGATCATCCCGTGTTACCAAGAGGCATGCCTGCACACGAGGGACACCCGGGACATCGCGCGTACGACGCCGTCATCGTCGGAGGCGGCCACAACGGTCTGGTCGCCGCCGCCTATCTGGCGCGGGCCGGGCAGTCGGTGCTCGTGCTGGAGCGGCTGGACCGGACCGGCGGGGCCGCGATCTCCACGCGGCCGTTCGAGGGCGTCGACGCCCGGCTGTCGCGGTACTCCTACCTGGTCAGCCTGCTGCCCAAGAAGATCGTGCGGGACCTGGGCCTGACCTTCCGGGTCCGCGCCCGCACCATCTCCTCGTACACCCCCGTCGAGCGGGACGGCCGGGCCACCGGGCTGCTGGTGGGCGGCGGCGAGCGACGCACCCGGGAGGCGTTCGCGAGGCTGACCGGCGGGGAGCGCGAGTACGCGGCCTGGCAGCGCTTCTACGGGCTGACCGGACAGGTCGCCCAGCGGGTCTTCCCGACGCTCACCGAACCGCTGCCCGGCCGGGAGGAGCTGCGGCGCCGCGTCGACGACGAGGAGGCCTGGCGGCTGCTGTTCGAGGAGCCCATCGGTGTCGCGATCGAGGACCGCTTCGCGGACGACACCGTACGCGGCGTCGTCCTCACCGACGCGCTCATCGGCACCTTCGCCGACGCCCACGACCCTTCCCTGAAGCAGAACCGCTGCTTCCTCTACCACGTCATCGGTGGCGGCACCGGGGACTGGGACGTGCCCGTCGGCGGCATGGGCGCCCTCACCGACGCCCTCGCCGCGGCGGCCCGAGCGGCGGGCGCCGAGATCGTCACCGGCCACGAGGCGGTCCGTATCGCCACCGACGGCACCACGGCCGAGGTCACCTACCGCACCGCCGACGGCGAGGGCGTCGCCGCCGCCCGGCACGTCCTGGTCAACGCCTCCCCGCAGGAACTGGCCGCCCTGACCGGGGCCACCGCGCCGGACCCCGCCGAGGGCGCCCAGTTGAAGGTGAACATGCTGCTCAAGCGGCTGCCCAGGCTCCGCGACACCTCCGTCGACCCGCGCGAGGCGTTCTCCGGGACCTTCCACATCGCCGAGGGCTACCAGCAGCTCGCCACCGCCCACGCCCAGGCCGCCGCCGGTGAGCTGCCCACCGCGCCGCCCTCGGAGATCTACTGCCACTCCCTCACCGACCCGACGATCCTCGGCCCCGACCTCGTCGAGCGCGGCTACCAGACCCTCACCCTCTTCGGCCTGCACACCCCCGCCCGGCTCTTCGACCGGGACAACGACGCCGTACGCGAGGAACTCCTGAAGTCCACCCTCGCCCAGCTCGACGCCCATCTGGCCGAACCCCTCGCGGACTGTCTGGCCACGGACGCCGAGGGCCGCCCGTGCATCGAGGCGAAGACCCCCCTCGACCTGGAGCGCGACCTGCGCCTGCCCGGCGGCAACATCTTCCACCGCGACCTGTCCTGGCCCCACGCCCAGGAGGGCACCGGCCGCTGGGGCGTGGAGACGGAGCACCCCAACGTCCTGCTGTGCGGCGCGGGCGCGGTACGCGGCGGCGGGGTCAGCGGCGTCCCCGGCCACAACGCGGCGATGGCCGTACTGGAGCGGGCCGGGGCCTGAGCCCGGCGCTCCCCGCCTTCGACCGGAGCACCATCTCGTGCGCCCGGCCCGCCCCGCGGGCAGGCTGGGCGCATGGCCACCGATCGCCCCGTCGCAGTCCTCCCGCCCGCCCCGGACGGCGGCCGACGCGTCCGGATCGGCGGCCGCTTCGTCGGCATCGCCTACCGGCCGCTCGACGTCGTGGCCTTCGTCCAGGAGGCGGGGCTGCAGGACTGGGACGAGATGGACGTCGTGCAGTCCGCGCTGATCGACTGGCAGGGCGGTGGCCCGGAGACGTGGGAGGCCTGAAGGGCACGGACACAGGCGCAGCCGCCCGCTGGCTTCTCCAGCCGGTGGGCGGCTCTCCTGCCAAGGTGTTCAGAGATCGAGGACGGCGGCGGCGGCGCACTGTAAGGCGTCCTGGGCCGCTGGACGACACCGGCGCGAGCGCCGGTGGCGGGATTCGAACCCGCGTTACCCGCTTGAGAGGCGAAGTAGCCGCAACCTGCGCACCTGAACAACGGCAACTGTAGCCAGGGTTGCGCCCGGCGGCAGGTGAATTAACCCCGGGCACCGGTCAGTCGCCGGATGCCGTCCAGCCCGACGCCGAGATCCGTGCCGCGTCCTTCGGGCGGGACTCGTCGAACAGGACCCGGCGCGGGGTCCGCACCCGCAGCCCGTCGACGTACGCGCCCCGGCCCACGTAGAGGCGGTCCGTGGCGTACCGCCAGCGCAGGACGACACTCCGGGCGGGCGGCAGGTCGGCGGTCACCCGGTGCCATACGCGGCCCGACCAGCCGGTGACCGTGCCCGCGGGGCGTTCCTGTGGCGGTTCGCCGGGGCGGTCGGTCGTGAAGGGCACCGGCTGCCAGGTCGCCCCGTCGTCCGTGGACGCCTCCAGGGCGAGCACGTCGGCCTGGGGCTCGGTGTCCCACCACAGCGAGCAGCGCAGCCGGGCGCCGCCCGCCGAGGTGTCCAGGGAGGGGAGCGCGAGTGTGGCCGTCGCGGAGCCCGCCATACCGGAGAACCAGGCCGTACGGCCGTGTCGCGGGCGGACCGGTACGGCTCGGGCGAGTTGGTTGGCGGTGGCCACCCGGGGCGCCGACCCCGAGCGCCAACTGCGCACCGGGTGCACCGAGTTGCCGAGCACCACCAGGAAGGAGTCGGTGGTCGGGTCGAGGACCAGCGAGGTGCCGGTGAAGCCGGTGTGACCCGCCGTGCGCGGGGTCGCCATCGCGCCCATGTACCAGTGCTGGTAGAGCTCGAAGCCCAGACCGTGCTCGTCGCCGGGGAAGTCGGTGTTGAAGTCGGTGAACATCAGCTCCACCGAGCCCGGTTCGAGGATCCGCGTCCTGCCGTACGCGCCGCCGTTGAGCAGGGTCCGGCCGAGCACCGCGAGATCCCAGGCGCAGGAGAAGACGCCCGCGTGTCCGGCGACGCCGCCGAGACCGAAGGCGTTCTCGTCGTGCACCTCGCCCCACACCAGACCCCGGTCCAGCCCGGACCAGGGTTTGCGGGCGTCCTCGGTGGCCGCGATCCGGGGCTTCCAGGACGCGGGCGGGTTGTAGCGGGTGCGGTCCATGCCGAGCGGGCCGGTGATCTCCTCGTGGAGCAGGGCGTCCAGCGGGCGGCCGGTGACCTTCTCCAGGACCAGTTGGAGCGAGATCAGGTTGAGGTCGGAGTAGAGGTAGCGGCTGCCCGGCGGGTTCAGCGGGGCCTCGTTCCAGATGAGCTGGAGCTTCTCCTCGTGGGTGGGCGCGTTGTAGAGCGGGATCCAGGCGCGGAACCCGGAGGTGTGGGTGAGCAGTTGACGGACAGTCATGTCCTGTTTGCCCGCCGCGCCGAACTCCGGCAGATACGAGGCGACCGTCGCCTCCAGCCCCAGCGCTCCCCGCTCGATCTGCTGCACGGCGAGGATCGAGGTGAACAGCTTGGACACCGACGCCAGGTCGAACACGGTGTCCCTGGCCATCGGGATCTGCCGGTCGGCCGGGAACTCGACGCCCGTGTCGGTCCTCTCGTCGTACGCCGAGTAGCGCACCGCCATGCCGATGGGCTCGTGCAGTGCCACGGTGCCGCCCCGCCCGGCGAGCAGCACGGCGCCCGCGTACCAGGGGTGGGCGGGGGAGGGGCCGAGGAACGCCTCCGCGTCGGTGACGAGTTGCCGCAGGTGCGCCGGGAGGAGTCCGGCACGCTCCGGGGAGCCGTACCGCAGGGTGCGGCGGCCGTCGGAGGGCGCTGCCGCGGCCGGGCCCGCCGGGAAGGGGGCGACGGCCAGGGCGCCGCCGAGGGCCAGTGCTCTTCGGGTCAGTTGACGCCGGGTCAGGCCGCGTCTGTCGTCGGTCATCGAGGTTCCTCCCGCGAGTCCGCCTGAAAGTATCTTTCCGGGATCACCTTGCGCGCTGAAACTTTCCTGTCAGGCGGGAGGTGTGTCAACCACCGGGATCGGACCGAACGAATCTGACGGACCATCAGGAAACCTCTTCCGTCCTCCGCAGGAGTCCGGCATCCTGCGCCCATGCAGACGGAGCTGAGCAAGCAACTGGGAGTCGAGCACGCCGTCTTCGGCTTCACGCCGTTCCCCGCCGTCGCCGCGGCCATCAGCCGGGCGGGCGGCTTCGGGGTGCTCGGCGCGGTCCGCTACACCGCCCCCGACGACCTCAAACGCGACCTCGACTGGATCGAGGCCCACGTCGACGGCCGCCCCTACGGCCTTGATGTCGTCATGCCCGCGAAGAAGGTGGAGGGCGTCACCGAGGCCGACGTGGAGGCCATGATCCCGGAGGGGCACCGCGCGTTCGTACGGGACACCCTCGCCAAGTACGGCGTGCCCGAACTCGCCGAGGGGGAGGCGTCCGGCTGGCGGATCACCGGCTGGATGGAGCAGGTCGCCCGCACCCAGCTCGACGTCGCCTTCGACTACCCGATCCGCCTCCTCGCCAACGCCCTCGGCTCACCGCCCGCCGACGTCGTGGACCGCGCCCACGACCAGGACATCCTGGTCGCCGCCCTGGCCGGCAGCGCCCGCCACGCCCGCAAGCACCGGGAGGCGGGCATCGACATCGTCGTCGCCCAGGGCTACGAGGCGGGCGGCCACACCGGCGAGATCGCCTCCATGGTGCTCACCCCGGAGGTCGTGGACGCCGTGGCCCCGCTGCCCGTACTGGCCGCCGGAGGCATCGGCAGCGGACAGCAGGTCGCCGCCGCACTGGCGCTCGGCGCCCAGGGCGTGTGGCTCGGCTCGGTGTGGCTCACCACCACCGAGGCCGATCTGCACTCCCCGGCCCTGACCCGCAAACTCCTCGCCGCGGGCTCCGCCGACACCGTCCGCTCCCGTGCCCTGACCGGGAAACCCGCCCGCCAGTTGCGCACCGAGTGGACCGACGCCTGGGACGACCCGTCCGGCCCCGGCACCCTCCCGATGCCGCTGCAGGGGCTCCTCGTCGCCGACGCCGTCTCCCGTATCCAGCGCTACGAGGTCGAGCCGCTGCTCGGCACCCCCGTCGGCCAGATCGTCGGCCGGATGACCTGCGAACGCAGCGTCCAGGCCGTCTTCGACGACCTCACCCGGGGCTTCGAGCAGGCCGTCGACCGCATCAACCGCATCGCCGGAAGGAGCGGCCGATGACCACCGCACCCCCCACCGGCTTCTGGGCCCAGGCGACCCGCGACCCCGACCGCACGGTCCTGATCGCCCCCGACGGCGGGGAATGGACCGCGGGACGCCTGCACGCCGACGCCAACCGCCTCGTCCACGGCCTGCGCGCGGCCGGACTCGCCCGCGGGGACGCCTTCGCCGTGGTCCTCCCCAACGGCCCGGAGTTCTTCGCCGCCTTTCTCGCCGCCAGCCAGGCCGGGTTCTACCTCGTTCCGGTCAACCACCACTTCGTCGCCCCGGAGATCGCCTGGATCGTCGCCGACTCCGGCGCCAAGGTGCTCGTCGCCCACGACCGGTTCGCCGACACGGCACGCCGGGCGGCCGAAGAGGCCGGACTCCCGGCCACCCACCGCTACTGCGTCGGCACGATCGAGGGCTTCCGCCCGTACGCCGAACTCCTCGACGGGCAGCCGGAGTCACCGCCCCCCGACCGCACCCTCGGCTGGGTCATGAACTACACCTCCGGAACCACCGGCCGCCCCCGCGGCATCCGCCGCCCGCTGCCCGGCAAGCCGCCCGAGGAGGCGTATCTCGGCGGATTCCTCGGCATCTTCGGCATCAAGCCGTACGACGACAACGTGCACCTGGTCTGCTCGCCGCTCTACCACACGGCCGTGCTCCAGTTCGCCGGCGCGTCCCTGCACATCGGCCACCGCCTGGTGCTCATGGACAAGTGGACGCCCGAGGAGATGCTCCGCCTGATCGACACCCATCGCTGCACCCACACCCACATGGTCCCGACCCAGTTCCACCGCCTGCTGGCCCTGCCGCGGGAGGTCCAGGACCGCTACGACGTGACCAGCATGAGGCACGCCATCCACGGCGCCGCCCCCTGCCCCGACCATGTGAAACGGGCGATGATCGACTGGTGGGGGATGTGCGTGGAGGAGTACTACGCGGCCAGCGAGGGCGGCGGCGCCTTCGCCACCGCCCAGGACTGGCTGAAGAAGCCCGGCACCGTCGGCAGGGCGTGGCCCATCAGTGAGCTGGCGGTGTTCGACGACGACGGCAACCGGCTCCCGCCGGGCCGACTCGGCACCGTCTACATGAAGATGGCCACCGGGGGCTTCAGTTACCACAAGGACGAGACCAAGACCCGCAAGAACCGCATCGGTGACTTCTTCACCGTCGGCGACCTCGGCTACCTCGACGAGGACGGCTATCTCTTCCTGCGCGACCGCAAGATCGACATGATCATCTCGGGCGGCGTCAACATCTACCCCGCCGAGATCGAGTCCGTCCTCCTCGCCCACCCCGCGGTCGCGGACGCCGCCGCCTTCGGCATCCCGCACGACGACTGGGGCGAGGAGGTCAAGGCCGTGGTGGAGCCCGCCCCGGGACGCACCCCGGGTCCGGACCTGGCGGCCGACCTCCTCGCCCACTGCGCCGCACGGCTCGCCGGGTTCAAGTGCCCGAAGAGCGTCGACTTCGTCACGGAGATGCCCCGCGACCCCAACGGCAAGCTCTACAAACGACGGCTGCGCGACCCGTACTGGGAGGGGCGCACCCGTCCGGTGTGAGCGCGGTCAGCGCCGCTCGCGCGCTACCACCACCTTCAGCGCGGGCGACCGGTGGATGTCCTTCTCGCAGAAGCGGGACGTCACCCACTTCTCACCGGAGAACAGCCGGGTCTGGTCGCTGTAGTGCCGCGAGGCCGGGTTGGAGGACTGCGCGTAGGTGAGCAGGGTGCGCGCCACGGGGCAGCGCGTGCCGTTCCAGCCCACGGCCTGGATGTAGCTGGAGCCGGTCGACACCTCCGTATAGCCGCCCTTGGACGCGTCCCACGCCGCCTCGATCTTGTTCCACACGCCCAGGCCCTCGGTGCCGCCCGGAACCGGGACCCGGGCGCCGCCGCGCACCACGAACTGGTTGCGCCCGAGCGGCGCGTCCAGCGCGATGTCCGCCGCCCGCAGCTCGGCGACCGCGTCCGCGAGTGCCGTGGCGAAGCCCGGGGCGGAGGTGTTGAGGGTGTTGGGCGTGCCCACCGGGTCCGCCGCAGAGAACGGCACCTGCCACAGCTGCGCCGCCGGAACCGTCGCCGTCAGCCTGCGCCAGAACCGGTCGAAGAGCAGCGCGCCCCGGCTGCCGGTGTCCATGGAGCGGTCCCAGGAGGCCAGCACCTTGCAGGCGCCCGCGACCTTCACCGACGTACCGTCAGAGGCCGTCGCCGTACCTCCCGGCAGCGCGGTGCACGCCTTCGCCGCGTCCTTCGCGGCCAGGTCGCCCGCGGGCACCCGATTGGCGAACTGCTGCGCCTGGAGGTCCTTCACCTTCAGCCCACCGCGCTCGGCCATCGCGGCGACGTCCTCGACCGCCCCGCGCGTGCGCAGCGAACGCTGGGTGCCGATCGTGCCGAAGACCCGCTCGTACCCGGTCAGCGGACGGTCCGCGTTGGCCAGCCAGGCGCTGTCGTTGGAGTTCTCCGCGTACGGCGCGTCCGTCAGCGTCGGCATTCTCGCCGGGCCGAAGATGCCCGGCTGCACGGCGTCGGGGTCGGAGCCGAGCGCGCAGGCCCCGCGCGAGCCGTCGAGGATCGCCAGTCCGGCGCTGGGGTAGGTGAACCGGCCCAGCGGTGTGGAGCAGGTCCGGTCCAGTTCGTCGGTGATCCGCGGGAGGACCTGGGACTGCGTGAACAGGGTGTGGCCCTTGGAGTCCGCGGCGATGGTGTTCACCCAGGGCAGACCCTGGGTGCGCTTGAGGGAGCGCAGCATGTCCGCGGTGCTGCGGGCCTTGCTGAAGTCGAGACCGGCGTCGGAGACGCGCAGATTGCGGGAGTTGGGGTCGTTGAGCGCGTAGGCCGTGGTGGCCGTCCACGGCAGCGGCAGCGCGGAGCCCAGCGAGGTGACGACCGGCCCGTACCGCGTCCACCACTGGGTGCGGGTGACCGGTGCGCCGTCCTGCACGGCCACGGTGACCGTGCGCTTCGTCATCCGCTCCGGCTTGCCGTCGACGACGTACACGGTCGGGTCGGCCGGGTCCAGCTTCAGTTCGTGCAGGTTCATGGGCACGCCGGTGGCGACGGTGTGGCTCCACGCGACGTGGGAGTTGTGGCCTATGGAGATGGTGGGGCTGCCGAGCAGCGAGCCGCCCGCCGCGTTCAGCTCGCCGGGGATGGTCTGCTGCGACTGCCAGAAGCGGCGGCCGCCCTGCCAGGGATAGTGCGGGTTGCCCAGCAGCAGACCGCGCCCGTTGGCCGTGGTGGTGCCGGAGAAGGCGACCGCGTTGGAGCCCATGTCGGCGGTGTCGGCGGCGAACAGCTCCCGCGCGGCGCGGGCGGTGTCCTTCGCGTCGGGGGCCTGGGCGGCCGTGCCCGCCGTAGGCGGCTGCGCGGCCGTGATGCCGTCCACGGCCCGCCCCTGACCGCCCAGCACGGAGAGCGCGAACGCCCGTGTGGCCACGTCGAGTTCACTGACCGGGCGCACCCAGGGGGCGCCCTTGCACGCCGGGTCGGTGATCCTGTGCTGCTTCAGCCAGGCGTTGTACCCGGCCGTGAATCCGCGCATCAGGTCCTTGACCTGGCGGCTCGGCCCGCGCGGCGCCGGTTGGGCGAGCAGCTTCTCCACCGTGCCCGACTCCCGCACCCCCCGGAAGTACAGATCGCTGGAGAGGTTCCTGCCAGCCGAGGACAGCGCGGAGTCGGACGGCGCGTCCGGCCCGAAGTACCGGGAGCGCTCCCCGCGCACGGTCACGAAACCGTCGGCGAGCGTGCACACCTGGTCGGCGGCCTGGGCCCAGCCGGTGCCGAAGCCCAGGTTCTTGTAGTCCTTGGCGAGGATGTGCGGAATGCCGTACTCGGTGTAGCGGATCACGGCCGACAGGCCGCCGTGCGAAGGGCGTTCACCGCGGTCCGCGCGCTCGGCCGCGGAGGCCGGCAGTACGGCCGAGGCGGTGAGCAGGGCGACGGCCGCGGCCACGACCCGTCCGGGTCTGATGCGCATCGAGCCTCCCAACGTCATTGGGGGAAGGGGCGGTTGAGCGTACCAACCGGTATGTGCCAGGGGAACGTGTCGCTCGTACGGTCTCTTGACCTCCGCGGTACGGGCACCGAGGATCAACTTCCATGACGCCCGGACACGGCAGCACGGTTGACGGAGTACTGCGGCGCAGCGCCCGCCGCACCCCGGCCCGCGTCGCGGTCGAGTACCGCGACCGGACATGGACGTACGAGGAGTTCGACGAGGCCGTCTCCCGCGCGGCTGGCGTCCTGCTCGGGCAGGGGCTCAAGCCCGGCGACCGGGTCGGCGCCTACGGCCACAACTCCGACGCCTATCTGATCGGCTTCCTCGCCTGCGCCCGCGCGGGCCTGGTCCATGTGCCGGTCAACCAGAACCTCACCGGCGACGACCTGAACTACCTGATCGACCAGTCCGGCAGCTCCCTCGTCCTCACCGACCCCGACCTCGCCCCCCGGCTCCCGGACGGCACCCGCACCCTGCCACTGCGCGACGCCGACGGCTCCCTGCTGGAACTGCTCGCCTCCGCCCCCGCCCACGACGGCCCGGAGCCGCGCGGCGAGGACCTGGTGCAGCTGCTGTACACCTCCGGCACCACCGCCCTGCCCAAGGGCGCGATGATGACGCACCGCGCCCTGGTGCACGAGTACCTGAGCGCCATCACCGCCCTCGACCTGAGCGCCGGGGACCAGCCGGTGCACTCGCTGCCGCTCTACCACTCCGCGCAGATGCACGTCTTCCTGCTGCCCTACCTCGCGGTCGGCGCGACCAACATCGTCCTGGACGCCCCCGACGGCGACCGACTCTTCGACCTGATCGAGGCCGGACGCGTGGACAGCCTGTTCGCCCCGCCCACGGTGTGGATCGGCCTGGCCAACCGCCCCGACTTCGCCACCCGCGACCTGAGCGCCCTGCGCAAGGCGTACTACGGCGCCTCGATCATGCCGGTGCCGGTGCTGGAACGGCTCCGCGAACGCCTGCCGGACCTGGCCTTCTACAACTGCTTCGGGCAGAGCGAGATCGGCCCGCTCGCCACCGTCCTCGCGCCCGACGAGCACAAGGGCCGCATGGACTCCTGCGGGCGCCCGGTGCTCTTCGTGGACGCCCGGGTCGTGGACGAGGACGGCAAGGACGTGCCCGACGGCACACCCGGCGAAATCGTCTACCGCTCACCGCAGTTGTGCGAGGGCTACTGGGACAAGCCGGAGGAGACCGCCGAGGCCTTCCGCGACGGCTGGTTCCACTCCGGCGACCTCGCGGTGCGTGACGCGCACGGCTACTTCACGATCGTGGACCGGGTGAAGGACGTCATCAACTCCGGTGGTGTGCTGGTCGCCTCCCGCCAGGTCGAGGACGCCCTCTACACCCATGACGCGGTGGCCGAGGTGGCGGTGGTGGGGCTGCCCGACGAGCGCTGGATCGAGGCGGTCACCGCTGTCGTCGTCCCGCGCGGCGAGGTCACCGAGGCCGAACTCGTCGAGCACGCCAAGGAGAAGCTCCCGCACTTCAAGGCGCCCAAGCGGGTCGTCTTCGTGGACGTGCTGCCCCGCAACGCCAGCGGCAAGATCCTCAAAAGGGAACTGCGGGACCGGTTCGCCGAGTCCTAGGATCGGCCCAAGCCGATCTTCAGCGCCGCCGACGGAACCCGCCTCGCCTACCACGACCGGGGCGAGGGAGACCCGCTGGTCGTCCTGCCCGGCGGGCCCATGCGCGCCTCCTCCTACCTCGGGAACCTGGGCGGCCTGGACACCGGGCGCCGTCTGGTCCGGCTCGACCTGCGCGGCACGGGCGACTCGGCGGCACCGGCCGACCCGGCGACGTACCGCTGCGACCGGATGGTGGCGGACGTGGAGGCGCTGAGGGTCCGTCTGGGGCTGGCGCGGATGGACCTGATGGGGCATTCGGCGGGCGGCAGCCTCGCCATGCTGTACGCGGCCCGCCATCCGGAGCGCGTGCGCAGCCTCGTCCTGGTCACCGCCAACCCGTGGGCGCTGGGCACCACCGCGACCCCGGAGGACCGCCGCTCGGCCGCGCTGCTGCGCAAGGGCGAGCCCTGATTCGAGGAGGCGTTCCGGGCACTGGAGTCCTGGCTCGACGGCTCCGCCGACCCCGGCCCGGAGATGGCGCCCCTCTTCTACGGGCGCTGGGACGCGGCGGCCCAGGAGCACGAGGCCCGCGCGGACGAGGAGTTCAACGACGAGGCCGCCGAGGTGTACGGCTCCGAGGGCGCCTACGACCCGCCCGCGACCCTGGCCGCCCTGTCCCGCCTCACCGCCCCCGTGCTCCTGCTGACCGGCGAACTCGACGGCGCCCCCGACCCGGAGCTGGCCCACCGCACTGCCGCCGTCTTCCCGCACGCCGAGGTCGCCGTCCAGCCGGGCGCGGGCCACTACCCCTGGCTGGACGACCCCGCTTGGTTCGCCGACCGCGTGAGCCGGTTCCTGGACGGACGCCCGCAACTGCACGGACGCCCGTAAAGCGGACTACCGCCCCCCGTCCGGCCCGTATGCCGTCATGAACCGGTCCCGGAAGGTGTTCATGGGCCACTCCGGGGCGTCCTCGGCCGGCTTGAGGCCCTCCGTCCAGCCCCAGTCCTCGACGCGCTCCAGCACCTTCGGGTCCTTGGCCACGATCGAGATCGGCACGTCCCTGCTCCGGCTGCCCTGGGTGACCGTCGGCACCGGCTGGTGGTCACCCAGGAAGACCAGAACCGTGTCCTCGTCGCCGTAGCGCTCCATGTACTCCACGAGGCTGCGCAGCGAGTACTCGATGGCGTTCGCGTACTCGGCGCGGACCTTCTCGGAGTCCTTCCAGACCTCCTTGGGGTCCGTGCCCTCCTCCTTGATCTGGTGGAAGACGGAACCGTCGCCCAGGTCCTCCCAGTCGATCATCCGGGCGATGGGCGACCAGGGGTTGTGGCTGGAGGCCAGGATGATCTCCGCCATGATCGGGTCACGGTCCTTCTTGCCGTGCTCCAGCCGCTCGAACGCCTCCAGGCTGAACTGGTCCGGCACCGGCGTCCAGCTGAAGTAGGGGCCGTGGTAGCCGAGGTGCTCGGAGTCGTAGATGCGGTCCAGGGCGAAGAACTTGCCCTCCGGCCACGCCCGGCGCACCCCCGGCACGATGCCGACCGTGTCCCAGGCGCCGGTCTTGCGGAAGTAGCTGTTCAGGGTCGCCCGGTCGCTGGTGGTCAGACTCCGGTACCGCTGCTGGTTCTTGATCCACAGTCCGGACAGGAACGTGGAGTGGGCGAGCCAGCTGCCCGCGCCCGTCACCGGGGACTTCAGCCAGCCGCTGCGCGCGGCGAACCCGGCCTTCTCCAGCCGCTCGGTGCCCTCGGTGAGCACGGAGTCGGTCTGCTCGGCCATCGCCGGATCGTCGATCGCGACCCGGCCGTAGCTCTCGATGAAGGTGAACAGCACGTCCTTGCCGCGCAGTCCGGTGAGCAACTGGTCGGGCGGGGTCTTCGCGAAGGCGTCCACGGCGGCCTGCTTGCGGAAGATCTCCCCGTCCTTCAGCCCGGCCTGCACCTGGTCGACACGCTTGTTGACATAGTCGGCGTTGATCTTGGAGGCGAGCGGCACGTCGGTGAACTGCACGCCCAGCGTGACGCAGGTGATCCACGCGGTGCCGAGGATCAGCGTGGTGCGGGCCGCCACCGGCCGGTGACGTGTCATCAGGTTCGTGACCCGCACGGTCGCCAGCGTGGTCGCCGCCACGACCAGCACCACCAGCAGCACCACCCCGATCACGGCCAGGATCTCGCTGGTCCGTCCGTACGTCTCGCGCACGAACTCCGCCGCGTCGTCGAGCAGGATCCAGTCCAGGACCAGGTCGAAGGGGCGGGCCAGCACCTGGTAGAAGCCCATGTCCAGGAACTTCAGCACCGACAGCAGACCGAGCAGCACCCCGGTCACCACCGCGATGATCCGCCGGGCGCGCGCGGGAACCGACAGCAGCAGACCGGCGATCAGGACACCCTCGGCCGGGATGCGGAAGAACGCGTCGAACGTGAGCCGTTCGACGCGGTTGGGCAGCACCAGCGCGCACAGGACGAGGACGCCGGCGAGCACGGTGGTGCCCACGGTGACGCCCCGGGCCGTCCGCGGGTACCGCACCCGCCATCGGAACAGTCCGGGGCGCTCGGCCACTTCCTCGGTGCGGTCCTCCTCCTCGTCCTTCTCGGTGTCCGGCAGCTGGTCCGTGACTTGCGACACCCCTGGTCCCTTCCTTGCGTCCCGTCATCATGCGTACGGTCGGCCGTCGGCTTGCGTTCAGCCGCCGGGCCGGTGCATACGCACGGTACGCGCGCCAGGGCGGGGTTACCGCCGGACACCGGGTCCGGGTCGTTCAGTCGCGGGGACGTTCCACGCACAACGCCCAGATGATCAGCGCGGAGATGGCGATCAGCACCACCGACCACACCGGGTAGTACGGCAGGGAGAGGAAGTTGCCGATGATGACGAGCGCCGCGATCGCCACGCCCGCCACCCGTGCCCAGGTCGCCTCACTGAACAGACCGAGCGAGACCAGCACGGCGACGATGCCCAGGATCAGATGGATCCAGCCCCAGCTCGTCAGGTCGAACTGGAAGACGTAGTCCGGGGTACGGACGAAGACGTCGTCCTCGGCGATCCCCATGATGCCCCGCGTGATGTCGAGCACGCCGCCGATCATCAGCATCACACCGGCGAAGACCGTCAGACCGGTGGCCCAGCTCTGCTTCGCCGTGCCGTGCGGAGGTGCGCTGTGAGTCGCTGTCATGCCGCTGCCTCATCTCATCTCGTGCGCCGGCCTCAGCGGCCGGCCGCCGTCGCGGACTGCGGTTCCTGGTGGGTGCCCGCGGTCCCGGAGTCGCTGAGGATCTGTGTCTTGGCCCGCTGGAACTCCTCCTCCGTGATGGCGCCGCTCTCCTTGAGCCGGGCCAGCTTGGTCAGCTCGTCGGCGCTGCTGGCGCGGCCACCGGCGGTGTCGCGGATATAGGAGTCGAACGCCTCCTGCTGGGCGCGCGCCTGCGCGATCTCGCGATGGCCCATGTTCTTGCCGCGGGCGATGACGTACACGAGCACGCCGAGGAAGGGCAGCAGGATGACGAACAGGAGCCAGCCGGCCTTGCCCCAGCCGCTGAGCTGGTCGTCGCGGAAGATGTCCACGATGATCCGGAACAGCAGGATGAACCACATGATCCACAGGAAGAACCACAGCATCGTCCAGAACATGCTGAGGAGCGGGAAGTCGTACGCGAGGTACGTGGCTGTGCTCATGTTGTCGCCTCCGTCCGGGCGGTTGCCCGACTGTCGTTGTCCGTTCCGAGCGTGCACACGGCAAAGGGGGACCGGCCTCACCCAAAGGGGGTGAGCCGAGGATCACGCGGTGATCCGGCGTACCGCCGACCGCCAGGCGAAGGCCACCGCGATCTCCATCAGGCCCAGCAGCACCAGCCACAGGCCCAGCAGCCGGGTCAGCGCCACCGCCGACTCGCTCGGCAGGGCCAGCACCACGATCCCCGCGACGATGCCGAGCAGCGCCGCGGCGAAGAGCACGCCCCGGTGCGGCAGGTCCTTCGCGGCCACGGCCGTATAGGCGGTCAGCAGGCCCGACACCAGCCACACCACGCCGACGATCACCGACAGGGCGGCGATGGTCTGCAAGGGGTTGCGCATGCACAGCACCCCGGCCAGCACGAACAGCACCGAGATCAGCAGCCCGGGAACCCGCTCGCCGCGCTCCTGGCCGAACACGGCCACGAACCGGAACGCGCCCGTGACCAGCAGATACAGGCCGAAGAGCACGGCGACGACCTGAAGGGTGGCATCCGGCCACACCAGGAGCAGGATGCCCGGCACCAGTGTGGCCAGCGCGGACCCCAGCATCCAGGTCCACGACCCGCCCAGCCGGCCCAGGACGTCCTCGGGATCATCCCGGAGCGGCCTGCCGGTGAACGGGTCGGTCCCGGACGACGGCCCGGCCGTGCCCTGCGATTCGGTCATCGCTCCTCCTCGCCCCCAGGGACACGCCGCCGCCGGGGCCCGGCGGGGCGGTGCGGGGAGACCCCACCGGGCCAGCGTCCCGCCGGACCGCCCGATACCGGATCACCCGCCAAGGGTGATCCCTCTCGCCGGGGCGGCGGCGAGGGTGGAGCCGCGCAGCCCCGGTGGCGGGCTACCGACGAGGAGGCGGGCCATGATCGCACGGAGTACGTACTCCTTCGACCTGACCCCGGGCGAGCGGGCGGCCCTCGGCAGGCAGGCCCGGCGCCGGGTGCCCCGTTCCGCCCAGGCGCGTTTCGAGGCCGGATCGCAGCGCTTCGACCCCGTCGACGTGATCGAGGCCCAGTCGGCGGCCCGGCTTCAGGAGCTGGTGCCCATCCGCTACGGACGGATGCTGGAGTCACCGTTCCGCTTCTACCGCGGCGCCGCCGCCATCATGGCGGCCGATCTGGGCGCCCACCCGGACACCGGGCTCACCGTCCAGCTCTGCGGGGACGCCCATCTGCTGAACTTCCGGCTGCTGGCCTCCCCGGAGCGGCACCTCGTCTTCGACATCAACGACTTCGACGAGACCCTCGTCGGCCCCTTCGAATGGGACGTCAAGCGCCTGGCCGCCAGCTTCGTCATCGCCGCCCGCGCCAACGGCTTCACCACCCGAGAGCAGGACACCGCGGTACGCGAGTGCGTACGGGCCTACCGGCTGCGCATCCGGCAGCTCGCCGGAATGCGCACCCTGGACGTCTGGTACGCCCAGGACGACGCCGACCGCCTGCGCGCACTCATGGCCTCGTCCCTGGACAAGCGGGCCCGGCGCCGCAGTGCGCAGGCCGCCGCCAAGGCGCGCACCCGCACCCACCTCCAGGCCTTCGCCAAGCTCACCACCGACACCCCCGAGGGCCGCCGGATCGCCGCCGACCCGCCGCTGATCACCCCGCTCGCCGAGCTGGCCGGACCCGACACCACGGCCACCGAGAAGGAACTGGCCACCGTCCTCGACCAGTACCGGGCCAGCCTGTCCGCCGAGCGCCGCCACCTGCTGCGCCATTTCCGGCTGGTCGACATGGCCCGCAAGGTCGTGGGCGTAGGCAGCGTCGGCACCCGCTGCTGGATCCTGCTCCTGCTCGGCCGCAACGACGACGATCCCCTGCTGCTCCAGGCCAAGGAGGCCCAGCAGTCGGTGCTCGCCGCGCACACCGGCGGCGACGACTACGACAACCAGGGCCGCCGGGTGGTCGAGGGACAGCGGCTCATCCAGACCACCAGCGACATCCTGCTGGGCTGGACCCGCGTGGTGGGCCTGGACGGCCGCGGCCGGGACTTCTACGTACGGCAGCTGCGGGACTGGAAGGGCATCGCGCGCCCCGAGACCATGGACCCCCGGCTGCTGAACCTGTTCGCCCAGCTGTGCGGGGCCTCCCTGGCCCGTGCCCACGCCCGCTCCGGCGACCCCGTCGCCATCGACTCCTACCTCGGCGGCAGCGACCGCTTCGACCGGGCGCTGGTCCAGTTCGCGCAGGTGTACGCCGACCGCAACGAGCGGGACTTCGAGGCGCTGGGCGCGGCGGCGCGCTCGGGCCGGGTCAGCGCCCGCGCGGCGTGACGGCGGGGCGGCCTCACTCGGGCCGCCGGCGCATCTCCACGATGCGCAGTCCCAGGGACTGGCAGCGGGCCACGAGCCCGTAGATGTGGGCCTCGTCGACCACCGGGCCGAAGAGGATGGTCTGTCCCGCCATCACGACATGACTCAGCTCGGGGAAGGACTTGGCGAGCGTTTCCGACATCTGGCCGTCGACACGGATCTCGTAGCGCATGGCGGTGCTCCCCGCGAAAGGTGGTGCGCGGGCGGAGGACAGGTCGTCGCGGGGGCGTTGCGCACCCCGCCCTACGATCCTGCGGCGCCGGCCGCCGCGGGGCCTCACCCGGTACAGGTGAAACGGGATGGTGCGGCCGCCGAGGTTCAGTGCTTCACCCACAGCTTGAAGGCGACGATCACCAGCCCCAGCACCAGATTCACCGTCGCGCTGATGAGCACCAGCCGCCAGGACGCCCCCACCCGCAGCGCCGCCCGCACCGACCAGCCCACCTGGCCCACCACGGCCACGACGAGGGCCAGCCAGATGCCGCCCTGCACATCCAGGCCCAGCAGCGGACTGACCGCCACGGCGAGCGCCGGGGGCAGTGAGGCCCGCAGGATGGGCCACTCCTCGCGGCACACCGCCAGCACGGTGTGCCGGTCCAGGGCGTGCTGCCCGAGCCGCTCCCCGAACAGCTTGGCGTGCACGTGCGCCAGCCAGAACACCACGCCGGTGAGCACCAACAGCACCACCAGCTCCACCCGCGGGAAGTTCCCGAGCGAGCCCGCGCCGAGCACCACGGAGGCCGCGAGCAGCGAGCCGTAGACACCGCCGGTGAAGTCGGCGTGCGCCCGCCGCTCGGCGCGCCGTTCCTTGCGGGCCTCCCGCGCCGCCCGGGCCTCCTCGGAGCTCATGACTGCGCCCCGTGCCCGGCTTCGGCGCGGCCCGGCAGCCGGGCCGTCACCAGGAAGGTCGCCAGGGTGATCCCGCCCGTGGCGAGAACGGCCGCCTTGAGGCCCTTCAACTGGGCGGCGGCGTAGTCCTCCGTGACGGCGTCCACCTCGGCGGGCGGCAGCCCGACCCGCTCGGCCCCGGCACGCACCTGGTCGGTGGAGACGAAGGACACCCCGGCCTCCAGGGCGATGCCCGTCTGTTCCCTGGCCTCGGCCGACAGCCGGGGGTCGTCCTCGACGTGCGTGGTGAAGGACTGGGCGAGCGCGCCGATCAGCAGCGAGCCGATCAGCGCGGTGCCCAGCGCCGAGCCCAGGTTCTGTGCGGTGTACTGCAGACCGCCGGCCTCGCTGCGCTCCTCCTCCAAGGCGCCGGACTGCACCACGTTGCCCAGTTGCGACACGAGCAGGCCCATGCCGAGGCCCAGAAGAGCCATGGCACCGGCGAACTGGGAGTCGTCGATCTTCGGGTCGATGGTGGCCAGCAGCCAGACCACGGCCGCCGCGAGGGTCAGCAGCGAGACCCTGACCAGGGTGCGCGGCGCTACCTTGCGGGCGAACCGGGAGGCGCCGAGGGAGGCGAGGAGCATCGTCACGGAGACCGGCAGCAGCCGCAGTCCCGTCTCGAACGCGTCGAAGCCCTGGACGACCTGGAGATAGAGCGGAACGGCGAAGAACAGGCCCAGCAGGATCAGGTTCTGGCTGAGCATGGTCAGCAGCCCGGCGCGCAGCGCGGGCCGCTCCAGGAGGGTCAGGTGCACCAGCGGGTCGGCGTTCCGGGCGGCCCGGCGGCGCTCCCAGGCCACGAAGGCGTACAGCACGAGCGCCGATCCGGCGACGAAGAACAGCGTCGGGGCGAACCCGAGGACCGTGAAGGGCGGGTTGCGCGGCTGGACCCAGCCCCAGGAGCCGCTCTGCAGGACCCCGAGCACCCCGAGCCCGAGCCCCGCCGCGGACAGGGCCGCGCCGACGCCGTCCATCCGGGGCCGCGGCCCGGTCCTGGGGACCTCCGTGATCACCCGGTGGCACACCAGCATGGCGACGACGACCACGACCTCCCCGGCGAAGACCAGCCGCCAGGTGAGGTACGTCGTCACCCAGCCGCCGAGCAGCGGCCCCACCGCGATGCCCGCACCGGCCAGCCCGCCGATGACGCCGTACGCCACGGCACGGTCCGGGCCCCGGTAGGTCTCCGCGACCAGCGCGGCCATGGCCGGCAGCACCATGGCCGCGCCCAGCCCCTCGATCACCGACCAGCCGACCGCCAGGACCCCGACCGTCGGTGCCAGCGCGGTGAGCCCCGAGCCGACGCCGTAGACCACCAGGCCGATGAGGAACAGCCGCCGGCGGCCCAGGATGTCGCCGAGTTTGGCGCCGACGGCCATGAAGGCGGCCATCATCAGCGCGTACAGGGTGATGACGGCCTGGATGGCGGTCACCTCGGTGTCGAAGTCCTCGACGAGTTGGCTGATCGACACGTTCATCACGGAGGTGTCCAGCACCATCAGGAACTGGGCCGCCCCGAGAACGATCAGAGCCCGCCAGCGCGCCATGCCCACCTCACTTCGGTCACAACAGGCCGAGTTCGCGGGCCCGGCGTACGGCGTCGGTGCGGCGGTTGACCGCCAGTTTGCGGAAGACGCCCTTGAGGTGCGTCTTGACGGTGTTGACGGAGACGTACAGGTCGGCGGCGATCTCCTCGGTGGACATCATCCGGGCGAGCCGGACCAGTACGTCGTGCTCGCGCTCGCTGAGGTCCTCCACGACGAGCGGGGCGGTTCCGCCGGGCTTGGTGGTCCCCGTCAGCCACGTCTCGGTGGGGTCGTGGGCGAGCATGCGGTGCAGCCAGGGGCCGGTCTCCAGGAACGGTCTGCGCAGGCGTTCCCGGCGGGCCTCCAGCAGGGCGCGGCTGAGGACGCGGCGGGCGGCCGTGGGGTCGCCCGCCAGGCTGTGCGCCTGGGCGCGGGCGAGCAGGGCGGGCACGGTGACGGCGGGCCCGGCGTCGGTTTCCGGCGGGACGGTGTCGAGCAGTTCGATCGCGGCCTCGGGGTGGCCGGTGGCGAGGAGGGCACGCGCGGCCTGCACCGCGCACGGGGTCTGGCCGTCCGGGGCGTCGAGCAGCGCCCGCGCGGCGGTCTCCGGGTCGCCTCCGGCGAGGTGCGCGGCACTGGCGAGGGCGGCGGCCCGGCCCGTTCCCAGGGGGAGACCGTCTCGGCCGTGAAGGTCGGCTCGGTCGCGGCCAGCGCGGCGGGGAGGTCCCCCTGCGCCAGGCGCAGCCGCGCGGTGGCCAGCGCCCGGCCCGCCGCCGTCACCGGGTCGTCCGCTCCGCCGGGGCCGAATCCGGCCGCCTCGCCGAGCAGGCGTTCGGCCAGGTCGAGTTCGTCGCGCTCGACGGCCACCACGGCGCGGACCAGATGGCCCACGCTCGACCCCGAGGTCGGCGGCAGCCCGTACCGCCCGGCCTCGGCCAGCGCGGCGAGCGCCTTGCGTTCGGCCCGGTCCAGCCAGCCCTCCAGGTAGTCGATGAGCGCGAGATGGCTCAGGCACTCCTGACGCGGCAGCGCCGTCGCGGCTCCCACGGGGGAGGCGACGACGGCGCCGAGGGCGTCCCGCGCCTCGTCGAATCGCCCGGCCCACAGATGGGTCGCGCCGAGATGGGTCAGCAGCAGGGCGTTGAGCTCGGGATGCCGCTCCAGGCGCTCGTCCCGGACCTCCTCCGTCAGCCCCTGGGCCGACCGCGCCGCCTTCTCCGCCCGGCCCGGGGCGCCGGTCAGCCGGGCCGCGTGGGCCTCCAGGAGGGCGCAGCTGAGCTGGGCGGCCGTGGGGTCGGTGGCCTCGGTGGCCAGGGTCTGTTCGGCACGGTGCAGATGGGCGAGGCCGCGGGTGACGTCGCGGTGGTCCAGGGCACGGGCGGCGCGGATCAGTTCGGCGGCGGGGGTGGTGGTCCGCGGGGTCATGCCGGAGAAGAGCCCGGCGAGGTCACCGGCGCGCAGTCCGGTGAACAGCTGTCCGATGGCCAGGTCGTCGACCAGGGCGGCGGCGGTGAACTCCCAGTCGCCCGCGGCGGCGGCGTGCGCGAGGGCCTCGGGGAGGTGGCCCGAGTAGTGCAGCCACTGCGCCGCGAGCCGGTGCAGGCGCCGGCGCAGACCGGGCCGGGTCACCTCCAGGTGGGAGCGCAGGATCTCCCGGAGCAGGGGGTGCAGCCGGTACCGGGAGTGCCCGAGCGACTCCACGAAGGCGTTGCGGCGGCGCAGCCCCTCCAGGATCCGTTCCGCGTCGTCCCGGCCGGTGAGCGCGTCGGCGAGCGCAGGGGTGAACCGGTCCAGGATGCTGACCCGCAGCAGCAGGTCCTGCGTCTCGGGTGACTGGAGGGTGAGCACCTCGCCGAGCAGATAGTCGGCGACCGTGCTCTGTCCGGCCTCGAACTCCTTGAGGTAGGCCTCGGCGTCGTCGGCGTCCTGCGCGGCCAGGGCGCACAGCCTGAGGCCCGCGGCCCAGCCCTCGGTCCGCTCCACCAGGCACCGGCAGGCGGCCAGCGGCAGCTCCAGACCGTGCAGCCGGAGCAGACCCACCGTCTCCTCGGGCGTGAAGGCCAGCTCGGCGTTGCGGATCTCGGTGAGGGTCCCGGCCGCGCGGTAGCGGTGCAGCGGCAGCAGGGGCTCGGTGCGGGTGACGAGCACCAGGTGCAGTGCGGGCCCGGCGTGCTGGAGGACGAAGTCGAGCTGCTCACCGATGCCCGGGTCGGTGACCCGGTGGAACTCGTCGAGTACGACCACGACGGGCCCCTGATGCCCGGCGAGCCCCACCGCGAGGCGGGCCAGCAGCTTGGAGTCCACCTGGTCCGCGTCGGCCGGGGAGCCGACCTCGCCGGGGGTGAGCACGCCCTGCCCGTGCAGGGACTGCATCAGATGGGCCCAGAACAGCCCGGGAGCCAGATCGGCGTCGGCGGTGAGCCAGCACACCGGCAGGTCCAGGCCGTCGGCCCAGTCGGCGACCAGCAGGGTCTTGCCCGCGCCCGCGGCCCCGTTGACCATGGTCAAGGGCGTCGTCAGGGCCTCGTCGAGGTGATCGTGCAGCCGCTTGCGGCGCAGAAACGTGGGAGGCCGGGCCGGAACGGTGAAACGCCCCGGAAGATAAGGGGCGCCCAGCGGATCAAGCTCCGTGGCAGCCCCGCCCGGCCCGCTCGGTTCGACCGTGACCACTCCGCTCACCACCGTCGTCCGCCGGGTCCCGGTGACCCTGCTGCCTCCAGAATCCCAGCTTCCCCGCCGGTCGGCCCGTCGGACGGTTCCGGGCCGGCCGCGGCGCCCGGTCTACCGCGCCCCCAGGGCCACCTCCCGTGCCCACCGGTAGTCCGCCTTGCCGCTCGGCGACCGGCGCACCGTGTCCGTCAGTACCAGCTGGCGCGGGATCTTGTACCCGGCGAGATGTGTACGGCAGTGCGCCTGGAGGTCCTCCAGGGAGAGCCGACCGGCGCCCTCGCGGAGCTGGACGACGGCGGCCACATGGTGGCCCCACTTCGCGTCCGGCACCCCGGCGACCAGCGCGTCGTACACGTCGGGGTGCGACTTCAGGGCCTGCTCGACCTCCTCCGGGTACACCTTCTCGCCGCCCGTGTTGATGCACTGCGAACCGCGGCCGAGGACGGTCACCACGCCCTCCTCGTCGACGGTGGCCATGTCACCGAGGAGCACCCAGCGCTGCCCGTCCTTCTCGAAGAACGTCTCGGCGGTCTTCACCGGGTCGTTGTAGTAGCCGAGCGGGACGTGCCCGCACTGCGCGACCCGCCCGACCTCGCCCGGCGCGACCGGCTCATGGGTGACCGGATCGACCACCTGTGTACGGGAGTTGACCCGGATCCGGAAGCCGCGCCGGGGACCGGAGTCCTCGGTGGCCGTGCCGTTGAAACCGGACTCGGAGGACCCGAAGTTGTTCAGCAGCATGACGTTCGGGACCAGTTCCAGGAACTGCCGCCGCACCGTCTCCGACATGATCGCGCCGGACGAGGAGACCGAGAACATCGACGAGCAGTCGGTGCCCTTCATGGGGCCGTTGAGGGCGTCGATGAGCGGTCGCAGCATCGCGTCGCCCACCAGCGACATACTGGAGACCTTCTCCTTCTCGACGGTGCGCAGTACTTCCTCGGGCACGAACTTGCGGTGCAGCACGATCCGTTGGCCGAAGTTGAAGCCGATGAACGCGGTGAGCGTGGAGGTGCCGTGCATCAGCGGGGGAGCGGGGAAGAAGGTGATGCCGGACCCGCCCGCGGCGACCCGTTCGGCCAGTTCCTCGGGCGACTTCACCGGCTCACCGGTCGGCGCGCCGCCGCCCAGCCCGGCGAAGAACAGGTCCTCCTGGCGCCACATCACGCCTTTGGGCATCCCGGTCGTCCCGCCGGTGTAGATGATGAACTGGTCGTCCCCCGACCGCTCCGGGAACCCCCGCGACGGCGAACCGGCCGCCTCCGCCTCGGCGAAGGGCACTCCCAGCGAGCCGCCCTCGCCCACCCGCACCAGATGCCGCAGCTTCTCCGCACGCGGCCGTGCCGCCGCCACCCGGTCCTCGAACTCGGCGTCGAAGACCACCGCCACCAGATCCGCGTCCCGGTAGAGGTAGACCAACTCCTCTTCCACGTACCGGTAGTTGACGTTCACCGGCACGATCCGCGCCTTGAGGCAGCCGAGCACGGTCTGCAGGTACTCGACCCCGTTGTACAGATGCAGCCCGAGGTGCTCACCGGGCCCGATCCCGCTGTCCAGCAGGTGGTGCCCGATACGGTTCGCGGCCGCGTCCAGTTCGGCGTAGGTCAGCCTGCGCTCCGCACCTGTGCCGGGGTGGTCGAGGTACACCAGCGCCTCGCGGTCCGGCGCGACGTCCACGACCGACTCGAACAGGTCGGCAAGGTTGTACTCCACCGCTCCTCCTGACCTCGCTGCCCCTCGGTTGCCGGTCATCAGAGCAAAGGGCGGCTCGGCTGTGAAGACTCCGCGCACAACAAATCTGACTGAGTGTCAGAAAACTATTGAAGTGCTCGGGCGGCTCCTGCAACCTGTTCTCGTTCTCAAGAGGGGAGACGGGCGATGGGCGGAACCGAACACCTCGGCGTGCGCCGCGAGGGCGCCACACTGGTACTCACACTCGACCGGCCCGAAGCGAAGAACGCGCTCTCGCTGCCCATGCTCGTCGGTCTGTACGACGGGTGGACCGAGGCGGACGAGGACGACTCGGTCCGCTCGATCGTGCTGACCGGCGCGGGCGGCTCGTTCTGCGCCGGCATGGACCTCAAGGCCCTCGCGGGCAAGGGAATGGCGGGGGAGCAGTACCGCGACCGGCTCACCGCCGACCCCGACCTGCACTGGAAGGCGATGCTGCGCCACCACCGCCCCCGCAAACCCGTCATCGCGGCTGTGGAGGGCTACTGCGTCGCGGGCGGCACCGAGATCCTCCAGGGCACCGACATCCGCGTGGCCGGACAGTCCGCCACCTTCGGCCTCTTCGAGGTCCGCCGCGGCCTGTTCCCGATCGGCGGCTCCACCGTCCGCCTGCCCCGCCAGATCCCGCGCACCCACGCCCTGGAGATGCTCCTCACCGGCCGCCCCTACAGCGCGCAGGAGGCCGCCGCCATCGGCCTGATCGGCCACGTCGTCCCCGACGGCACCGCCCTCGACAAGGCGTTGGAGATCGCCGACCGGATCAACGCCTGCGGCCCGCTCGCCGTCGAGGCCGTCAAGGCGTCCGTGTATGCCACCGCCGACATGACCGAGACCGACGGCCTCGCCGCCGAACTGGAGCGCGGCTGGCCCGTCTTCGACACCGCCGACGCCAAGGAAGGCGCCCGCGCCTTCGCGGAGAAGCGCCCGCCCGAGTACCGGCGACACTGAAGGAGACCCCGATGCCCGAAGTCCTGCGCGCGCCCCTCGTCGTCGAGTTCCCCTTCACCCGCTCCCTCGGCCCCGTCCAGAGCGCCTTCCTCACCGGCCTGCGCGAACGGGTCGTCCTGGGCGTGCGCACCACCGACGGCCGCGTCCTCGTCCCGCCCGTCGAGTACGACCCGGTCACCGCCGACGAACTCCGCGACCTCGTCGAAGTCGCCCCCACCGGCACCGTCACCACCTGGGCCTGGAACCCGCATCCCCGCCCGGGCCAGCCCCTCGCCACCCCCTTCGCCTGGGTACTGGTACGCCTCGACGGCGCCGACACCTCCCTCCTGCACGTCCTCGACGCCCCCGGCCCCGACTCCGTCCGCACCGGCATGCGCGTCCGCGTCCGCTGGGCCGCGACACGCACCGGCGCCATCACCGACATCGCCTGCTTCGACCCGTACGGCGGCGCACCCGCCCAACCCAGCGGCAGCACAGGGGAGTTCGCGGACCCGGTCACCGGCATCGTCACCCCCGCCCGCCTCGACTACACCTACACCCCCGGCCGCGCCCAGTCCGCCTACCTCGACGCCCTCGCCGAGCACCGCACCGTCGGCGAACGCTGCCCGCAGTGCCGCAAGGTGTACGTCCCGCCCCGCGGCGCCTGCCCCACCTGCGGAGTCGCCACCACCGAACAGGTCGAGGTCGGCCCCCGCGGCACCGTCACCACCTTCTGCATCGTCAACATCAAGGCCAGGAACCTCGACATCGAAGTCCCCTACGTCTACGCCCACATCGCCCTCGACGGCGCCGGACTCGCCCTGCACGGCCGGATCGCGGGCATCCCCTACGACCAGGTCCGCATGGGCCTGCGAGTGGAACCGGTGTGGACCGAGGGCGCCCGCCACCCCGACCACTACCGGCCCACCGGCGAGCCGGACGCGGACTACGACACCTACCGGGAGCTGCTGTGACCCGAGAGATCGCCGTCGTCGCCTTCGCCCAGACCGACCACCGCCGCAGCACCGACGACCTCTCCGAGGTCGAGATGCTGATGCCGGTCCTGCACGAGGTCCTCGACCGCACCGGACTGCGCACCGCCGACATCGGATTCACCTGCTCCGGCTCCAGCGACTACCTGGCCGGCCGCGCCTTCTCCTTCACCCTCGCCCTCGACGGCGTCGGCGCCTGGCCCCCCATCTCCGAGTCGCACGTCGAGATGGACGGCGCCTGGGCCCTGTACGAGGCCTGGACCAAACTCCTCACCGGCGACGCCGACACCGCCCTCGTCTACGCCTACGGCAAGTCCTCCCCGGGCTCCCTGCGCGACGTCCTCACCCGCCAGCTCGACCCGTACTACGTGGCACCCCTGTGGCCCGACTCCGTCGCCCTCGCCGCACTCCAGGCACAAGCCCTCATCGACGCCCACGAGACCGACGAACCCGCGCTGGCGGCCGTCGCCGCCCGCAGCCGCGCCACCGACAACCCGCACGCCCAACTGCGCGGCCCCGTCCCGCACGGCGACTACGTCGTACGCCCCCTGCGCACCGGCGACTGCCCGCCGATCGGCGACGGCGCCGCCGCCGTGATCCTCGCCGCCGGCGACCGGGCCCGCGAGCTGTGCGAACGGCCCGCCTGGATCCGTGGCATCGACCACCGGATCGAGCCCCACTCCCTCGGCGTCCGCGACCTCACCGACTCGCCCTCCACCCGTCTCGCCGCCGAGAAGGCGGGGGCCTTCGAGCGGCCCGTCGACACCGCCGAACTGCACGCCCCCTTCACCGCGCAGGAGATCGTCCTGCGCAAGGCACTCCGCCTCGACGACACCGTGCGCGTCAACCCCTCCGGCGGCGCGCTCGCCGCCAACCCCGTCATGGCCGCCGGACTGATCCGCCTCGGCGAGGCGGCGGCCGCGATCCACCGGGGCGAGGCCGACCGCGCCCTCGCCCACGCCACCTCCGGCCCCTGTCTGCAGCAGAACCTGGTCGCCGTACTGGAAGGGGACCCGCGATGAGCAAGGAACCCGTGGCCGTCGTCGGGATCGGCCAGACCAAGCACGTCGCGGCCCGCCGGGACGTGTCCATCGCCGGACTGGTCCGCGAGGCCGCCCGGCGCGCCCTCGACGACGCGGAGCTGACCTGGGCCGACATCGACGCCGTCGTCATCGGCAAGGCGCCCGACTTCTTCGAGGGCGTGATGATGCCCGAGCTGTACCTCGCCGACGCCCTCGGCGCGGTCGGCAAACCCCTGCTGCGCGTCCACACGGCCGGCTCCGTCGGCGGCTCCACCGCCCTCGTCGCCGCCGGGCTCATCGCCGCCCGCGTCCACGGCACCGTGCTGACCTGCGCCTTCGAGAAGCAGTCCGAGTCCAACGCGATGTGGGGCCTGTCCCTGCCCATCCCCTTCCAGCAGCCCCTGCTCGCCGGTGCGGGCGGCTTCTTCGCCCCGCACGTGCGCGCCTACATGCGGCGCAGCGGCGCCCCCGACACCATCGGCTCCCTCGTCGCCTACAAGGACCGGCGCAACGCCCTGAAGAACCCCTTCGCCCACCTCCACGAGCACGACATCACCCTGGAGAAGGTCCAGTCCTCGCCCATGCTCTGGGACCCCATCCGCTACTCCGAGACCTGCCCCTCCTCCGACGGCGCCTGCGCGATGGTCCTCACCGACCGCGCCGGGGCCGCCCGCGCGCCCCGCCCGCCCGCCTGGATGCACGGCGGCGCCATGCGCAGCGAACCCACCCTGTTCGCCGGGAAGGACGCCGTCTCCCCGCGGGCCGGCAAGGACTGCGCCGCCGACGTCTACCGGCAGGCCCGGATCACCGACCCGCGCCGCGAGATCGACGCCGTCGAGATGTACGTGCCGTTCTCCTGGTACGAGCCCATGTGGCTGGAGAACCTCGGCTTCGCCGACGAGGGCGAGGGCTGGAAACTCACCGAGGCCGGGGTGACCGAGCTGGACGGCGACCTGCCGGTGAACATGTCCGGCGGGGTGCTCTCGTCCAACCCCATCGGCGCCTCCGGCATGATCCGGTTCGCCGAGGCCGCCCTCCAGGTGCGCGGCCAGGCCGGGGAACACCAGGTCGAGGGCGTGCGCCGGGCCCTCGGGCACGCCTACGGCGGCGGATCGCAGTTCTTCGCCATGTGGCTCGTCGGGGCCGAACCGCCCTCGACCTGAGAGCGCTCCGCAAAGGTCCCCCTCACGTGGCCTGTCGGGTCCCGGAACCGATCGCTAGGCTGGCCGCGGACGACGAACCGGGAGGAGCACGGACGTGGCCGAGAGCACCATCCAGCAGCAGCCGTTCACGGGTTGGGACAAGCCGGAGCTGGACCTCAGCAACGCCGAGTGGCATTCGAGCAGCCGGGGTCTGGGAGACGTCCAGATCGCATTTGTCGAGGGTTTCATCGCGATGCGCAACAGCGGCCGCCCGGAGAGCCCTTCCCTGATCTTCACACCCGCCGAATGGGGCGCCTTCGTGTCGGGGGCGCGCGAGGGAGAGTTCGACCTGACCTGAGCCGACGTGAGTCGGGCCCGCCGGATCCGTCCGGCGGGCCGAACCGGGGGTGTTCCGGGCGGATTTCCGGACACGCGACCGCCGGCACCCTCCCGGAACCGGGCCCTGCGCCAGGCTGACCCGGGAGGGGGGACGGACGTACTCGGGAAGCGAGGCACCCCATGAGCACCCTGCCGGTCATCGCCGCGGTCGACGGTTCGGACGACAGCCTGCGGGCCCTGGACTGGGCCCTCGCCGAGGCACACCTGCGCGAGGCACCCCTGCGGGTCGTGCACGTACGCCAGTACGCGCCCTGGATGCAGCCCGACGTCCTGGCCGCGGGACCGCCGCACGGCGCCGACGACCCGGTACTGGACCGGGCCCGCGCCCACCTCGACACGGCACCGGACCGCCCGGCGACGGAGTACGTCCCCCTGGACGGCTCGCCGACCGTCGTCCTGCCCGAACTGGCCTCCGCCGCCCAGCTGTTGGTACTCGGCTCACGCGGCCGGGGCGGCTTCGCGAGCCTCCTGCTGGGCTCCACGAGCCTGGCCGCCGCCCGCGACGCCGAGTGCCCCGTGGTCGTGGTCCCGCGGCCCGGCCGTGAAATCCCCGACGCCCCGCCGGCCGAGCCCGGCCCCCGGGTCGTGGTCGGCCTCCAGGTCGACAGCCCCGACGACGCCACCCTCGAATTCGCCTTCACCGAGGCCGCCCGCCGCAAGGCCCGCCTCCAGGTGATCGCCGCCTACCCCTGGCCGCTCCAGGTCTGGACGGCCGCACCGGTCCCCGTGTTCCCCCCGGCCATCGAACAGGAACCGATCGAGAACGAGACCCGGGCCCTGGCGGAGGGCTTCCTCGCCCCGCACCGAACCCGCCACCCCGACGTGGAGACGGACCCCCAGATCCTGCCCGGCGACGCGGCGGGCCACCTGGTGGCCATGAGCGCGAACGCCGATCTGCTGGTCGTGGGCCGCTACCGCCGCCGCCTGCTGGCCCCCACCAGAATGCTCGGCTCGGTGAGCCACGCGGTCCTCCTCCACGCGGCCTGCCCCATCGCGGTGGTACCCCCGACGGCAACGGACGAGTAGGGGACACTCACGGGCGCGGGGAACTGCGCGCCCGGCCACCGACGACCGCGACCCGCCGGACGGCAAGAGCCAGGCACCCCGCCGGGCGCTGCACGACGTTCCCGAACGCGCCGGACGGCGCCCGGCCACGAACAACCCACAACCGCCGGACGGCACAGGGTGGCACCGCAGTTATGCGCACGGCCAAGTAGCATTGGCGACATGTCGTTCCTCCGCCGCCGCAGCGCCACCCCCGCCGGGCCCGACTTCGACGTACTGGCCATGGACCCGGGCGACTGGCCCGGAAATCTGGGCGCCGGCCTGCTGCCCGCCCCCGACGGCAGCTGCCAGGGTGTCTTCCTGCGCTACGACCTCTTCGGCGGCCGCGGCCCCGCGATGATCATCGGCAATCTGCCCGAGGGCTCCCCGGCCCGGGACGTCACCGAGGGCGAGATCCCCTTCGAGGTCGCCCAGCTGCTGCTCGCGCTGGAGAACGACGAGGAGGTCACCGTCGTCGGCACCGAGGACGTGCCGGTGATGCAGGGCGACAACCTCCTGATCGTCCGGCGCCTGAAGCTCTCCGAGAGCCGGATCTCCTGCGTGCAGTTCGACCGCAGCGACAACGTCCTGGTGACCATCGCCGCCTGGGACCGCCCCATCACCGACGACCTGTACGCCCTGCTGAAGCCGCTCCCGGCGGAGCTGTTCCAGCAGGGCTGAGGCCCGGCTACCGGGTCGCGGACACCAGCCGCACGTCCGCGGCCCGGACGAACGCCACCCGGTGGCCGTACTGGATCTCGTAGTACTGGTCCTTGCCCGTCACCACCCGGTGCGAGGACGTATCGAAGGTCACCGCGTAGTAGTACTGCCCGGGCACCTTGTCCCCGACCACGTACTTCTGCCCCGCGGGCAGCCGGTACGGCAGCGGTGACACCGGCTGTGCCGGAACCCCCTCCGGATAGGCGGACGCCTCCGGATAGGCCCTCCCGTACACCGGGACGCTCTCCAGACCGTCCCTCGGCGTCACCACCCACCCCTTGGCGTTCACGGCCGTCGGCTTCTTCGCCGGGTTGTGGAACCACGCCTTCTGCCCGAGGTACCAGATCGCCGTCCAGTCCCCGTCCCGCCCGGCGACCGCGAACTGCTGCCCGGTGGAGACCCGCGAGGACAGATCGTTCACCCCGATGCTCGGCGTCGTCCCCAGCCCGATGTCCTTGATCAGCGGGTACGAGGTCCCCGGCCCGGAGTACAGCCGTACCGCGCTCGACCCGTGCGGCGGGCACGGGGTGCCCGGTGTCGTGCAGCCGGTGTACTCCGGCCGGTGCCGGTCGTAGTCGGGTCGGATGGTCACCACCCCGCCCTTCTTCCCGGCGGTGGCGTGGAACGGGTGTCCGAGCAGCTCGAAGTAGTGGCTCCAGTCCCAGTACGGACCCGGGTCGGTGTGCATGCCCCTGACCGTCGCCGTGGTCGGCCCCGGCACCGTGTCATGGCCGAGGATGTGCTGCCGGTCCAGCGGGACGCCGTACTTGCGGGCCAGGTACTTCACCAGCCGCGCCGAGGACCGGTACATCGCCTCCGTGTACCAGGCGTCCGGGTTCGCCAGGAACCCCTCGTGCTCCAGACCGATCGACTTGGCGTTGACGTACCAGTTCCCCGCGTGCCAGCCCACGTCCTTGGCCTTCAGGTGCTGGGCGATGTGACCGTCGGTGGAGCGCAGCGAGTAGTTCCAGGACACGTAGGTCGGGTCCTGGACCATCTCCAGCACCCCCTCCCAGGCGCCCTCCGTGTCGTGCACGACGATGTACTCGATGCTCTGCGACCCGGGCCGGTTCCCGAGATCGTGGTTGCCGTAGTCGCCGTCCCCGAACTCCTCGTACGGCGCCGGGATCCACTCGCAGGACACCGACGCCGGGCACTCCGTGTCACCCGGGGCGGGCGCGCGCAGCCCGGCCCGGCCCAGGGTTCCGGTGTCGGGCCGGACGTCCGGCTGCGCCGCCATCACCATCCGCTGCCCGGAGTCCGTGATCCGGTCACCGCCGGCGCGGATCACCTCGTAGACCTCGTTCGCGTACGCCGCCGCCGTCGCCCGGTCGTCGGCGCCGGAGAACAGGGCGACCGCCCCGTACCAGTCCGCCGGGTCCGCGCTCAGCGGCGCCCCCAGCTCCCGCTGGGCCGCGGCCAGCAGGGCGGCACCGCCCGCCACGTTGGCGGCGGGGTCGCCGCGCAACCGCTCCGGGCTCAGCCCGGTCAGCTCCGCGGCCCTCGGCAGGGTCTTCAGCCGGGCGGGCAGCTCACGGGTCCGCGGGATGCGCTCCTCGGGCACGAGCGGACTGCGGGCCTGGTCGCCGCGCGCGTCCTCCAGGCCCTCGCTGTGGTGGACGGCCGTGGCGAGCGCGGTGCGGGCGTCGGTCAGGTGCATCGGTCCGTAGCCGCCGGTGACGCTCGGCGCCCCGGCGTGCGCGTCCCAGCGGGACTGGAGGTAGGAGACGCCCAGCAGCACACTGCGCGGGACGCCGTACTCGGCGGCGGCCGAGGAGAACGCCGCCTGGAGCACCCGTGCGGACGACACGGCGGACGGCTGAGCGGACGACTGTGCTTCGGAAGGGGCCGCGCCGAGCAGAGGGAGGAGCAGCGCGGCGGAGGCCACCGGACCGGCGGCTCTCTTCGCGGCGCCCTTCAGGGCAGTGACGGATCGTCGCAAAACAGCCTCCTGGGACGGTCGGGTGCGATGAGCCGTTCGGGGCCGGGCAATGCGTCCGTGGTACCGGCCTGCCGACGATCCGTCAATCATGCCCAGGGGCAGGGGAGGAGCCGCGCATACGAAGGTCCGCGGTGCGCCGCTGCGGAGGGCGCACCGCGGACCTTCGTCCCCGTCAGCGAGTACCGACCGCGGCGCGCACGGCCCGGCGGGCCAGCTGGCAGTCGTCGTGCAGTCGCCTGAGCAGCAGGCGCTGTTCCTCGCCGGACGGCGCAGCACCCGGGTGGGCCGGACCCGGTGCCGCCGGGGCACTGTCGTGCATCGAACGCTGCACGGCCGTCTCGTAGGTACGGATCTCACGGGTGAGGACGAGCATCAGATTCACCAGGAAGGCGTCCCGCGAGGCGGGGCCCGCCGACTGGGCGATCTGGCTGATCTGGCGCCGCGCGACCGGCGCGTCCCCGAGGACCGACCAGAGGGTGGCCAGGTCGTAGCCCGGCAGGTACCAGCCCGCGTGCTCCCAGTCCACCAGCACTGGACCGGCCGGTGACAGAAGGATGTTCGAGAGCAGTGCCTCGCCGTGGCAGAACTGGCCCATGCCCTGCCGGCCCGCCGCGTGCGCGATGCCGTGCAGCAGCTTCTGGAGATCACCCATGTCGCGGTCGGTGAGCAGCCCCAGTTCGTGGTAGCGGGCGATGCGCGCCGGATAGTCCAGCGGGGCGTCGAAGGTGCCCGCCGGCGGCCGCCAGGCGTTCAGCCGGCAGACCGCTGCCAGCGCCGCTCTGATGTCCGCCCGCGGCGGCGCCTCGGACGGGTGCCGCTGAAGTGCCGCCACGCGCCCCGGCATCCGCTCGATGACCAGCGTGCAGTTGTCCGGATCCGCCGCGATCAACCGGGGCACCCGCACGGGCGGGCGGTGCCGGACGAACGAGCGGTAAGCAGCTATTTCGTGCCGGATCCGCTCCGCCCAGACGGGGGAGTGGTCCAGTAAACACTTGGCGACGGCCGTGCTGCGTCCCGTCGTCCCCACGAGGAGCACGGACCGTCCGCTGCGCCGCAGCACCTGGACCGGAGTGAACTCCGGGCAGATCCGGTGCACGGACGCGATGGCCGTACGCAGCTGGGCCCCCTGAGGGCCGGACAAGTCGAGTCTCCCGCTGAGCGGTTGGGTGCCGAGCCCCGGCGCGCGCCGCGGCCGGCCCGCTCCGAGGACGGGGGCCGCCGACCGCGCGGGGTCGAGGTAGGGGCCGCTGCCCGCCGGGCGGGGGTGCAGCGTCCGGGGCGGGGCGGACACGGAGGACGATGCTGCGTACATGGGAGAAACAGATCCCTTCGTGTGCCTGCTGTGCCTGATGAAGCGCAAACGCCTGCCCGGCCCGGCCGCACGGGTGCACCCTGGGGAATGCGCCCTGTGAAGAGCGGCGACCGGGTCGGGATGGCGCGTTCCTACCTGACACCCGATGCCCAGTGGCACACCATCTGGCGCACCCTGGCGAACCCTGGCGAATAGTCGCCCGGCAACTCTCACCGGGCTACTGTCAACTCAGCCGAGAACCTGGGGGCTTGACGTGAACGGACAACCCAACACCCGCCTCGCGGACCTGTTCGGCCTGGCCGGCTGGTCCAAGGGTGAGCTCGCGAGGCTGGTCAACCGGCAGGCGGCGGCCATGGGCCACGCCCAGCTGTCGACCGACACCTCGCGGGTGCGGCGTTGGATCGACATGGGAGAGATCCCGCGCGATCCGGTGCCGCGGGTGCTGGCGGCTCTGTTCACCGAGCGACTCGGCCGTGTCGTGACCATCGAGGACCTCGGTCTGGTCCGGCACGGGCGTGCGGGGAAACGGCAGGGCGGCGGGAGTCTGGAGCATCCCGACGGCGTGCCGTGGGCGCCCGAACGGACAGCCGCGGTCCTCACCGAATTCACGGGAATGGACCTCATGCTCAACCGACGCGGCTTGGTGGGCGCGGGCGCCGCGCTCGCCGCGGGATCCGCACTCAGCAGCGCCATGCACGACTGGCTGCAAACCGACCCGACTCTGAAGGCCGACGCACCCCGACTCGACGATCCCCTGCACGCCGACCCCGCTGGGTTCGACCGCTACGAGGCCGCCCCCATCGGGTCGCAGGAGATCGAGGAACTGGAACGCTCGGTGGAGGTGTTCCGCGCCTGGGACGCGGCCCGCGGTGGCGGGCTGCAGCGCAAGGCGGTCGTGGGACAGCTCAACGAGGTGGGCGGCATGCTCGCCTACCGGCATCCCGACCATCTCCAGCGGCGCCTGTGGGGCGTCGCCGCCAATCTCGCCGTCCTCGCGGGCTGGATGTCGCACGACGTCGGCCTGGAGCCCACGGCGCAGAAGTACTTCGTCATCGCTGCCCACGCGGCCCGTGAGGGCGGCGACCGGCCCCGTGCCGGGGAGGCGCTCTCACGGGCGGCTCGCCAGATGGTGCACCTGGGCCGGCCCGACGACGCACTGGACCTGATGAAGCTCGCCCAGTCCGGCTCCGGGGCCGAAGTGCTGCCCCGGACCAAGGCGATGCTCTACACCATCGAGGCCTGGGCACAGGCGTCCATGGGCAAGGGCCAGGCGATGCGCCGCACCCTCGGACAGGCCGAGGACCTGTTCGTCTCCGACAAGGGCGACGTACCGCCCCCGAGCTGGATGCAGACCTTCAAGGAGGAGGACCTGTACGGCATGCAGGCCCTGGCCTACCGCACGCTGGCGGAGTTCGAGCCCCAGGCGGCCGCACACGCCCAGCACTACGCGGAGAAGGCCCTGGCGCTGCGGGTCGACGGGCGGCAGCGGTCGAAGATCTTCGACTTCCTGTCCATGGCCTCCGCCTGCTTCATCGCCGACGACCCCGAACAGGCCGACCGCTACGCGCGACTGGCGCTGGTGTCGATGGGATCCAACTCCTCCCACCGCACCTGGGACCGGCTCCGCCAGATGTACCGGCTGACCGCCGAGTACGCCAGCTACCCGAAGATCCAGGACCTGCGGGAGGAGATCAAGCTGGCTCTGCCGAAGCCGGCCAAGGGCGGGGATACCGCGCAGGCGTAAGAGAAGCCACAAGAGTAAGAGAAGCCACAAGAGAGCGGGAACACCGCACGGGTATAGGGGGCCCGTGCGCCAAGTCCCGCACCGGGGTCAGGCCGTCACCCTGGCGATCAGCACACAGGCGTCGGTCGCACGCTCCGTCGCGCCCAACTCCTCCACGACCGTCCGTACGCAGTCCTGTGCGGTGGACGCCGCGTCGAAGCGCGGCGCCAGGTCGAGGAGGCGGTCCACCGGGTCCGCGCTGTCGTGCCCGGCCGACAGTCCGTCGGTGTGCAGCAGGAGCAGGTCTCCGCTCTCCAGGGTCACTTCGGCCTGGTCGTAGGCGGCACCGCGCGTCGCGCCCAGCAGCACGCCGTTCGGTGACCGCAGACGGCGCCCCGTCCCGCCGCGGAACAGCAGCGGGGCGGGGTGTCCCGCCTGTGCCCAGACGAGTTTGCGGGTCTCGGGCCGGTAGCGGCAGCAGACAGCGCTGCCGAGGGCCGGCTGGACGGTGGCGTCGAGCAACTGGTTGAGCCAGGACATCAGCCGGCCCGGCTCGGTGCCCGCCATCGCCATGCCGCGTACGGCGCCCAGCAGGGTCGCCATGGCGGAGGCCACCGAGACGCCCTGTCCGGTGAGGTCGCCGACGCTCAGCAGCGTTTCGCCGCCGGGCAGTTCGAGGGCGTCGTACCAGTCGCCGCCGATCGGGGAACCGGTCGCGGCGGGGAGGTGGTGGGCGGCCAGGTCCAGGCTCTGCGGGCCCTGGTGCGGGAGCCGCAGGGAACCGCGCCAGGACGGCAGCACGGCCTCCTGCAGCTCGGCCGCCAGCCGGTGCTCGGTCTGCTCCCGCTGCCGTTGGCGCTGGAGCGAGTCACGGGTCTCGCTCACCGCGCGCTGGCTGCGGCGCAGTTCGCTGACATCGCGCAGCACGGCCCACATCGAGGCGGTGCTGCCGTCGGCGCCGAGCACCGGTTCGCCCATCATGTGCACGGTCCGTACCTCGCCGCCCGGGCGCACGATCCGGAACTCCCCGTCGATCGGCTTGGCGTCGACGAGGCAGTCGGTGACCATCGCGGTCAGCCTCGGGCGGTCCTCGTCGAGTACCAGGGACGGCAGTTCGTCGAGGGTGAGCGGAGCAGTGGCGGGGTCCCGGCCCAGGATCTGGTAGAGCTCACCGGACCAACTGGCCTCGTCGGTGAGGAGGTTCCACTCCGCGCTGCCGACCCGGCTGAGCAGTGACGATCCGCGCGGGGCGGGCTCGGCCGCGGGCGCCGGTGCCTCCCGCACCGGCGGGGGACCCTCCCGTAGCTGGGCCAAGTGGGCGTCGAGGTCGTCGAGTTGGGTCAGGGCCAGGTCGCACAGGGCGCGCTGCCAGCGTTCCTGCGGGTCGGCGCCGTCACTGGGCGTGTCCCGTCGCACGGCGTCCACGTCGCCCTTGAGCCGGCGGGCCTGCGATATCAGCGCCTCGACCGAGCCGCGTCCGGGCGGCTGGGCGGCCGGGCGGCCCGCGGAGAGATGGGACGGCATGACGGACTCCGGTGAAGGGGACGGTACGACCTGGATGACGGAGGGACCGTTACGACTGTTGCACAGCCTGCGACGCGCTGTAAGGGATTTGGCAACACACGATCCGGTGGTGCTTCTGGCATATGCCACAGTCTCAACGGAGAGGTCACATCGGGTGAATGGCGTAGGCCATGGCTTCGGTGAAGTCGTAGAAACCGTACGTGAATTGATGGTGCGCGCGAGCGACGTTCGGGGGGTGATGGCGGTGTTCGACGGTCGTGTGTTCGACCCGTGTTCCCGCTCTTCACGGTGGCTTCGCGGTGGTTCGCTCGGGTAGGGCGCGAATGCGTCCTCTTTGTGTGACGCAGCTCACGCTGGAGAATCGGGCTCCGGTGTAATGCGAGTGGAGTGTGCGAGGTCCTAAAGACATGCCGGCCCTGTACCGGGCCGGCCTCGTCGACCACGGGGGAAGATCGTTATGGACATCACTCTGGAACAGCCCGCCCGCGCCCATCTGATCACCGCCGATGAGCAGGAGCTGCCCGCCACCGCCACACTGCGCTACAGCTCGGCCGACCCGCTCGCCGTGCACATCGACTTCCCGCCCGAGATCGCGCTCGACGGCGAGAGCGTCACCTGGACCTTCGCCCGCTCGCTGCTGGCGGAGGGCCTGCGCGGCCCGGCCGGGGAGGGCGACGTGCACATCTGGCCGTGCGGCGGGGCCCGTACGGTGCTGGAGTTCCACTCGCCGTACGGGCTCGCCCTGCTGCGGTTCGACAGCTCCGCCCTGCGCCGCTTCCTGATGCGCACCCACGCCGTCGTGGCCGTCGGTCAGGAGGACCTCGGATCGGCCGTCGACGAGGGCCTGAGCGCGCTCTTCGGCAGCGTCTGAGGGCGCGTTCGAGCCTCAGTAGCGCAGCACGCCCGCGATGCCGGTGGCGTCGCCGAGCGTCCCGTCCGGTACGAAGCGGACGTCGGCGCCGGTCTCCAGGCACTGCTCGACGATCTCGTCCACGATGTCCTCGCGGGCGTCGAGGTCGTCGTTGTCGGCCGGGACCAGATGGTCGCCGCTGTCCCGGACGGTCGCACGGAAGTTCTCCTCGACCGCCAGCAGCCCGACCCGGCCCTCGCGGGCGCTCTGCCAGACCTCGTCGAGACCGGCCGCGTACGCCTTGCGGCCCCGCGCGGCCTCCAGTTCCCGGGCCACCTGGTCGGCGACCCGGCGGCTGTCCGCCGCGATCACCGGGTGCACCGCCTGCCAGACGGTCTCCGGGGTGGCGTCGGCGAGGCCGCCGTGCCGGATGTGCACGGCGTCGCGGCAGACGCTGCCCACCTCGTCCAGCAGGGACAGGGCGGCGGTCTCGCCGGTGACGTAGAGGGGGCGCGGATCCGCGCGCAGGACCTTGCCGATCGCGGTGTCGGCGTCGCGCAGGAAGTGCCGGGTGCTCTCGTCGCGGAAGGTGCTCGGCAGGTCGCCGATCCGCTCCTGACGCTCGGCGTCGAAGTTGTCCATGCTGCGGGTGAGCGGGAAGCCTCCGGCGTGCTCCGGCACGACCCGGTCGCCGCCGCCGTTCCACAGGGTCACCCGGTCGGCGGAGACCGACAGCACCCAGAAGGGGCGCTCGGCGGCCTGGGCCGAGACCAGGTTGCGGGTGAGGAAGGTGTCGGCGAGTACCACCCGTTCGGGCACCGGGCGGGCCAGGGACCACACCTGGTGCTCACCGGGGGCGGCGAAGATGACGAGACCGTCCTCGGCGTGCGTGAGGTCGACCTCGGCGAGCGCCTCCTCCAGCTGCTTCACGACGTCGATCCGCCGTTCCCGGCTGACCGCGGGATCCGACTCCAGTTGCTTCTTGGCGTCGGCCACGACATTGCGCAGCCGGACCGGGTCCTGGGCGTTCTCGGGCTCTCGGCGGTGCGTCGGGGTCAGGACGGACACCGCGGGATAGGGGCGCGGGCGGCGCAGCTCGGCGAGTGTGGCGGGACTCAGTGCATGCTCCATGACAGCACGATAGGACTGATTCGCCGATGGGGCATCGGGGGGCGAATCGGGCGGGCAACAGCGACATTTCGCTGTTAATGTCACTCGCAATCGCCGGATGGTGTCCCTGTATCGCCGACCTGCGGCGGTGCCCGATCCGGCAGAGGACGCGCATGGCCGAGGCCGAGACCGAAACCAGGAGCCAGGAGCCCCGCACCGCCAAACTCAGCCTGCCGACGCTCGCCATGATGGTCGTCGGCTCGATGGTGGGCGCCGGAGTGTTCTCCCTGCCGCGCAGGTTCGCGCAGGAGACCGGTGTCGCGGGCGCCCTGATCGCCTGGGCGGTGGCAGGCACCGGCATGCTGATGCTCGCCTTCGTCTTCCAGACGCTCGCGCTGCGCCGCCCCGAACTCGACGCCGGTGTCTACGCCTACGCCAAGGCCGGCTTCGGCGAGTACCTCGGCTTCTTCTCCGCCTTCGGCTACTGGGCCAGCGCCTGCGTCGGCAACGTCACCTACTGGGTGCTGATCATGTCGACGATCGGCGCCATCGCGCCCGCGCTCGGCGACGGCGACACGGTCCTCGCCGTGGTGCTCTCCTCGGTCGGACTGTGGCTGTTCTTCTGGCTGATCAGCCGCGGAGTGAAGGAGGCGGCGGCGATCAACCGGATCGTCACCATCGCCAAAGTGGTGCCGATCATCGTCTTCGTCATCATCGCGCTCTTCTACTTCGAGCCGAGCGTCTTCGCCGACAACTTCGCCGGGGCCGACTACGCGGGGTCCCTCTTCCAGCAGGTCAAGGGCACCATGCTGGCCACGGTCTTCGTCTTCCTCGGCGTCGAGGGCGCCAGCGTCTACTCCCGGCACGCCCGGCGCCGCGAGGACGTCGGCAAGGCGACCGTGCTGGGCTTCCTCAGCGTCTTCTCGATCTTCGCCTCGGTCACCATCGTGTCGTACGGCCTGATGCCGATGGAGGAGATCGCCGAGCTGCGCCAGCCGTCCATGGCCGGGGTGCTGGAGCACGCGGTCGGCGACTGGGGGCAGGTCTTCGTCAGCGTCGGCCTGATCGTCTCCGTCCTCGGCGCCTACCTCGCCTGGACGCTGATGGCGGCCGAGGTGCTGTACGTGGCCGCCAAGGACGACGACATGCCGCGCTTCCTCAAGCGCGCCACGCCCGCCGACGTGCCGATGCCCGCGCTGGTGATGAGCACGGCGCTCAGTCAGATCGTCCTGATCGTCACCCTGTTCTCCGACGACGCCTTCGACTTCGCCCTCAACCTGACCAGCGCGCTGACCCTCATCCCGTTCCTGCTCGCCGCCGCCTTCGCCCTGAAGATCGCCGCGGCCGGGGACCGGCAGCGCACCGCCGAACTCGTGATCGCCGCGCTCGCGACGGTCTACACCGCGTTCCTCCTCTACGCGGCCGGGCTGAAGTACCTCCTTGTCTCCCTGATCGTCTACGCGCCCGCCACGGTGCTGTTCGTGATGGCCCGCCGGGAACAGGGCCGACGCCTGTTCACGCCGCCCGAACTGGTCGTCCTGGCCGTCTCGGTGGCCGGAGCGGTGATCGGCGTGGTGGCCCTGGCGCTCGGCTGGATCAGCCTCTGAACCCCGAAAGGTGCACCGTGACCAGTCAGCAGAACCCTCCCGAGTACGGCGTCCACTCCGAGGTCGGACGGCTGCGCAAGGTACTGGTCTGCGCGCCGGGACTCGCGCACCGCCGCCTCACCCCGACCAACTCCGACGACCTGCTCTTCGACGACGTGATGTGGGTCGAGAACGCCCAGCGCGACCACCTGGACTTCGTCAACAAGCTGCGCGAGCGCGGCGTGGACGTGGTCGAGCTGCACGACCTGCTGGCGCGGACGATGCGGGTGCCGGGCGCCCGGGACTGGCTGCTCGACCGCAAGATCGTGCCCAACGAGGTCGGCCTCGGCCTCGTCGACGGCACCCGCGCCTACCTGGAGACCCTCGAACCGGCCGAACTGGCCAAGTACCTGATCGGCGGTCTGGCCGTCGACGACCTGCCCGACGACTACCGCTCCGGCTATCTGGCGCTGGCCCGCGAGTCGACCGGCGTGCGCGAGTACCTGATGCCGCCGCTGCCCAACACCCTCTACACCCGCGACACCACCTGCTGGCTCTACGGCGGCCTCACCCTCAACCCGCTGTACTGGCCCGCCCGGCACGACGAGACGCTGCTGATGAAGGCGGTGTACAGCTTCCACCCCGACTACGCGGGCTCCACCGTGTGGTGGGGCGACCCCGAGCAGGACTGGGGGCAGGCCACCTTCGAGGGCGGCGACATCATGCCGGTGGGCAACGGCGTCGTCCTGATGGGCATGAGCGAGCGCACCTCGCGCCAGGCCATCACCCAGGTCGCCAAGGCCCTGTTCGAGGGTGGCGCCGCCGAGCACGTCGTCGTCGCCGGGATGCCGCGGCTGCGCTCGGCCATGCACCTGGACACGGTGTTCACCTTCGCCGACCGCGACCTGGTCACCCTCTACCCGGCCATCATGGACGGCGTCCACCCCTTCTCCCTGCGGCCCAGCGACAAGGCCCCGGGCCTGGAGATCGTCGACGAGGCCCCGGCGTCCTTCGTGGAGGTCGTCGCCAAGGCCCTCGGGCTCCCGAAGCTGCGGGTGGTGGAGACCGGCGGCGATGTCTACGCCTCCGAGCGCCAGCAGTGGGACAGCGGCAACAACGCCGTTGCCCTGGAACCCGGGGTGGTCTTCACCTACGACCGCAACACCCAGACCAACACCCTGCTGCGCAAGGCCGGCGTGGAGGTCGTCACCATCGTCGGCGCCGAACTGGGCCGCGGCCGGGGCGGCGGCCACTGCATGACCTGCCCGATCGTCCGGGACCCGGTGGACTTCTGAGGCGCCCTGATCAGGCCGCCGCGGGAACGGAGATCGTTCCCTGCGCCACCGCGCACAGCGCCGGTTCGCCGTCGCCCGTGACCGTGCGCAGATCGCAGCGCACGACCACCCGGGTGCGGCCCGCGCGGACGACCCGCGCGTGCGCGCGCAGCACGTCCCCCTTGGCGGGGCGCAGATAGTCGATGGTGAAACCGGCGGTCAGCAGCCGCGGGCCGGCCACGGTACCGGCGGCGAAGGTCAGGGCGTTGTCCGCCGCATAGCTGAGCACCCCGCCGTGCACATGGCCGTTCTGCTGGAGCAACTCCTCGCGGATGTCGAGTTCCAGTACTGCCTCTCCGTCGCCGAAGGCGGTCAGCCGGGCGCCGAGCAGCACGCTGAAGGGCTGCGCCGCCAGGATCCGCCGGGCCAGGTCCAGTTCCGCTGTCTCGTTCACATCGAACCTCACTTCACTAGTGAACTGAGGGTGGCGGGGCTCCGGCGCCTCTGTCAAGATCGGCCCATGTCCGAGCCCGGCCAGCGCCTGTACTTCCTGCTCCAGCGCGCGGCGCACCAGCTGCGCACCGCCGCCGACCGGCGCTGTCTGGCCGCCGCCGGAATCACCACCGCCCAGCTCGGCGCCCTGTTCGCCGTCGAGGACCGCCCCGGCGTCACCCAGCAGCAGCTCGCCCGCACGCTCGGCCTGCGGGAGTCCGCCGTCACCGGCCTGGTGGCCCGGCTGACCGCGGCCGGGCTGCTCGCCAGGAGCGCGCACCCCACCGAACACCGCGCCGTCGTCCTGGAACTGACCGAGGCCGGGTCCGCCGCCCTGGACGCGGCCCGCCCCGAGATCGACCGCTTCAACGCCGAACTGCGCGCCCTGCTCGGCGACGACGGCTTCGACCGGACCGCCGCCGCCCTGCACCGCATCGTGCACGGCGGGGAGTGAGCCGGCTCAGCGCGCCTCGTCCTCGTCCTGGCCGCAGGAACTGCCGTTCGGGGGCAGGGAGCCGTACAGCAGGAAGTCGTCCACCTTGCGCTGGACGCAGGCCGAGGAGGCGTACCCGGTGTGGCCGCCGTCGCGGTTGTCCAGGACCACCGCGGGGGAGCCCAGCCGCTCGGCCGTCTGGACCGTCCAGCGGTACGGCGTCGCCGGGTCGCCCCGGGTGCCGACCAGCAGCATCTTCGGCGTGTCCAGGTCCTTGACCTGCTCGCGGATGAAGTCGGTGCCCTTGGGGCGGCCGTAGCACATCAGCACCTCGGTGAGCCGGTACGGGCCGAAGACCGGGGAGGCCCGCTCGTACTCGGCGCGCCACCGGTCGAGGTTGCGGGTGATGCTCTCGGCGGTGGGCCGGTCGGGGTCGTCCGCGCAGTTGATCGCCATCAGCGCGGCCGGGAGGTTGTCCAGCGGGATGTCCTCCGGGTCGGCGAGATCGCCGTGGTCGCCGCGGAGGGGCACGGCGAGTCCGCCGCCCGCCAGGCTCTGCAGAGCCCGGGTGTCGCCGTCCTCGACCAGGGCGGCCAGCGCCCGTTCCAGGGTCGGCCACATCTCCTCGCTGTACAGCGCCTGGCTGAGGGCGCTCACCAGGTCCTGCCCGGTGAACACGCCCCCGAAGTCCGTCGGCACGGGATCCTCGTCCAGCGACTCCACCAGCCGTACGACCTCCTCGCGGGCGGTGCGCGCGTCCTGGCCGAAGGGGCAGGCGATGTCCTCGGTGCACCAGTCGATGAACTCGTCCAGCGCCGCCTGCTGCCCCTTGGCGCCCGCCACGCCCTGCTCGGTGAGCGGCTCGGTCAGGGTGTCCACGCCGTCCAGCACCATCCGGCCCACCCGGTCCGGGAACTGCTTGGCGTAGACCGCGCCGAGCCGGGTGCCGTAGGAGAAACCGAGGTAGTTGAGCCGGTCGTCGCCGAGGGCGGCGCGCATCACGTCCATGTCCCGGGAGGCGTACACCGTGCCGATGTACGGCAGCACCGGCCCGGAGTGCTTCGCGCACGCCCTGGCGGTGCGGCGGATCTCCTCCAGCACCGCCCGCGGGTCGGCGCCGAGTTCGCTGCTGTCGTCCGTGCCGTCGGGGATGTCCTCCACGCCCTCGCCGCAGCTGACCGGGGAGGACCGGCCGACCCCGCGCGGGTCGAAGGACACCACGTCGTAGCCGTCGGTCAGGCCCATGAAGTCCTTGCCTCCGTAGGCGAGCTGGTCCACGCCCCCGCCGCCCGGCCCGCCGAAGTTGAGCAGCACCGAGCCGCGGGAGTCACCGGTGGCCCGGTAGCGGGCCAGCGCCAGGTCGAGCGTCCCGGCCTTCGGGTCGGCGTAGTCGAGCGGGACCGTCACCTTGCCGCACTGGAGGTCCTTGGGCGCGTCGAGGGTGTCGCACCTGCCCCACTTCACGTGCTGCCGGTAGAACCGCTCCAGGCCGGGGTCGTCCTCCTGGGCCGTCGGCAGACCGAGGCCCAGCAGCGTCACCACGGCCGCCGCGAGTACCGCGCAGCCCCGCAGTGCGGGCCGCTTCGACAGCTTCACCGGCATGAAGGCCTCCACGGGCGCCCGTCGGCGAACCGGGTTCCGGCGCCCCCCGATCACGATAGGCGGCCCCCGGACGGCTCGCCTCCGGGGCGCGCGCCCCGCATGCGCATACGCGGGCCCGTATTCCCATACGTCGGTTTTGCCCCGCGTTCGATATCTGTGCCGCTCGATGGGGTGAAAGTTCGATCAGCCATAACTCGCATGGTTCGCCCGCGTTTTATCCGGTGCGGGCGAGTGCCCGTATATCCATGTGTGGAAGGCAGGGAACCTATGAGAAGGGTTACCCGAAACGGTGTGATCGCCGTCGCCGCGGCCTCGGGAGCGATGGCCGTCGCGATGCCCGCGTACGCGGACTCCGGGGCGAACGGCACCGCGGTGGGCTCGCCCGGGGGGATCTCCGGCAACACCATTCAGCTCCCGGTCCATGTGCCGGTCAACGCGTGCGGCAACACCGTCAACGTCATCGGGCTGCTCAACCCGGCCGCGGGCAACACCTGCGTGAGCAAGGGCGAGGGCGCGGGCAGGCACAAGGGCCGCGCACCGAGCGGGGCGACCGCCGAGAGCGACGCGAAGAACTCGCCCGGCCTGGTCTCCGGCAACGGCCTGGAACTGCCGGTCGACCTCCCGGTCAATGTCAGCGGCAACAGCGTCAACGTGGTCGGCGTCGGCAACCCCGTCTTCGGCAACCAGTCGGTCAACTCCCCGGAGGGCCGCCCGGTCGTCCCGGAGCGCCCGCGGACCCCCGAGCGCCCGGAGAAGCCGACCCCCGAACCGCCCAAGGAGCACACCCCGCACCAGCCCCCGGCGCACGAGCCGCACGGCCCGGCGCCCGTGCTCGCCCACACCGGTGCGGACCACACCGTCCCCGCGGTCGCCGGAGCCGCGGCCCTCGTCCTCGGTGGCGCCCTGCTCTACCGGCGCGGCCGCCCCGGCGCCCTGCGCTGACTCCCCCTGGACGGAAGGCCCCACCGGGCGCACCACCGGTGGGGCCTCCGTCATTGCCGGACTCCGCGCGCCCGGCCGGTCAGCAGCACCATCCCGGAGTCGCCGTAGTCGGGGAGTGTCGGGTCCTCGTCGATGTGGGTGACCGACAGCTCCCGGGTGAGCGGGGTGAACACCTCCTCGACCCGGCCCGGGTCGATGGGGCAGCCCGGCCAGCGCGAGGCCGGTCCGATCCGGTAGGTCGGCATGTTCTCCATGAACGCCGCCACCAGATGACCGCCCGGCTCCACACACCGCACAAAGGCCCGGCAGAACGCGGTGAACTCCGCGAAGTCCTCCGTGGCGCCCTCCGCCACGAAGTGCATCGAGGCCAGCTGATAGGAGTGCGGCGGCAGATCGCGGACGTCGGCGTGCACCACGTACACCCGGGCCAGCGCCTGCGCCGGGGTCGGCGGGACAGCGGGGTTGAGCCGCCGGCACAGCTCGTGGAAGGGCAGCCAGCTCGCCTCGGGCCCGCACAGGATCTGCCGCTCCAGATAGGCCACGTTCCCGGCGCCCGCCTCCACAGCCTCGATCCGCCGGCTCACCGCCGAGGCCAGCATCAGCGGATACAGGTTCGGGCCCGCCCCGAACTCCACCGAGCGGGCCACCGAACCGGGGGCCAGCCCCCGGTAGTACGCCGAGTGGTGCGCGATCACTGCGGCGTCCGAGGGGTGCACGTCCCGGTAGTTCTCGGCCAGGTAGTCCGCGATCGGCCAGCGGTCCCAGTCGACGTCGTCGTTGTGCGTCGTCACGAGCGGCTCACCCCTCCCGACCCGGCCACGGCGCCCTGCCTTCCGCCGCGCCGCAGCGGGAACCTGGCCGCCAGCCGGGTCAGCGTGTCGTTCAGCCGGTCGATGTCCTCGTCGGAGTTGAGCGCCGTCAACTGCACCCGGAACCCCACCCGGTCGCGCGGCACCAGCGGGTACGCGGCCAGCGTGACGTAGATGCCCTCGTCCCACAGCATGCGCGCCACCGCGTCCAGATCGTCCGGATCGGCCAGCGGGATCTCCACGATCGGCAGCTCGTCCCGGTTGAGGGTGTAGATGTCCAGCGCGTCCAGATGACGCAGCACCTTCGTCGTCTTGCGGTACAGGTCGGCGCGCACCTCGTCGCCGCGCCGGTCGTTGACGTCGAGCCCGGACATCGCCGTGGCCAGCGACGCCGTGGGCGAGGGCCCGGAGTACAGGTAGGGCGCCGCCGCGGTCTTCAGCCGGTTCTTCAGATCCGTCGGCAGCGCCAGGAAGGCCAGCAGGGAGGAGTACGCCTTGGAGAACCCGGCCGCCATCACGATCCCGTCGTACGACTCGCCCGTGTGCCGCACCAGACTGTTGCCGCGCGAACCGTACCGGCACGGCTCGTTGGGCGAGCGCTCCCCGATCACCCCGAAGCCGTGCGCGTCGTCGACGTACAGCAGGGCACCCCGCTCGCGGCACACCGCCGCCAGCGCGGGCAGGTCGGGGATGTTCCCGCTCATGCTGTTCACCCCGTCCAGGCACACCAGCCGGGGCACCCCGGCGGGCGCCGAGGCCAGCAGACCGTCGAGCTCGTCGGGCTGCTCGGCGTGGAAGCGGCGCAGGGTCGCGCCCTGGCTGCGGGCCACCAGACAGCCGTCGTAGACCGTGCGGTGGGCGGTGGCCTCGACGAAGACATGGCCCTGGTCGGCGAGGACGGGGATGACCGAGGAGTGGATGAGGGTGAGCGTCGGCAGCAGCAGCGTGTCCGGCGCCCCCAGGAGGTCCGCGAGCCGCTCCTCGATGTCCGGGTACAGCCGCGGACTGCCCAGCAGCCGGGACCAGCTCGGATGGGTGCCCCAGTGCTGTACGGCGGGATCGATCCCGGCCATGATCTCCGGATCCCAGTCGAAGCCGAGGTAGTTGCAGGAGGCGAAGTCGATCAGCCAGTGGTCGCCGCAGCGGATGTGCCGGCCGCGCACCTCGTCGAGCACCGCGTCGCTCATCGGGTTGGTGCGGCGCAGCCGCTCCAGCTCCGCCGCACGGCCGAGCCGGTCGGTGGGCGTACCGCGGGTGGCCAGCGGCCGGGGACGCTGCGGCGGCCTGCGGCTGCCGCTGTTGCGCCGCCGCAGCACCCGCTCGGTCTGGTCCACTGTCATCGGCCGGGCGAACAGGTACCCCTGGCCCAGCCGGCACCCCATGCCCGCCAGCAGATCCCGCTGGGCCGGGTCCTCGATGCCCTCGGCGATCACCTGCAGGCCCAGCGTCTCCGCGAGCCGCACAATGCCCTCGACCAGCGCGACCTGCTGGGGGTCCCGGGTGATGTCGTCGATGAAGGACTTGTCGATCTTCAGTACGTCGATGGGGAAGTCCCGCAGATAGCGCAGCGAGGAGAACCCGGTGCCGAAGTCGTCCACCGCGATCCGCACGTCCAGGTCCTTGAGCGCGTGCAGCACCGACTGGATCTGGGCGTCCCGGCGCAGCAGCACCGTCTCGGTCAGCTCCAGCTGGAGCGAGCCCGGCGCCAGCCCCGGGGTGCGCAGGGCCCGGCCGACCTGGTCCAGGAAGGTGCTGTCCCGGAACTGCCGGGCGGAGACGTTGACGCTGATGAACGGCGCCCCGTCCCGCTTGTGGGTGAGCGGCTGCAGCCCCGCGAAGTCCTGCACCGCGTTCCGCAGCACCCACGCCCCGAGCGCGCCGATGTGCCCGGTCTCCTCGGCCAGGCCGATGAACTGCTCCGGCAGGATCGGCGGACGCGGCGCGCCCGGCCAGCGCACCAGCGCCTCGAAGCCGACGACCTGGCCGACGCTGATGTCCACCACCGGCTGGTAGCGCAGCGTGAACTCCTCCTCGGCCACCGCGCGGGCCAGCCTGCTCTGCAGATCGTGCCGCTCGACCATGCGCGTGTGCAGCAGCTGCCGGAAGCGCCGCCACTGCCGCTTGCCGGCCGCCTTCGCCGCGTACAGCGCGAGGTCGGCGTGGCGCAGCAGCTCCTCCGCGTCGGTGCTGTCCCGCGCGGTGGCCACCCCGACACTCGCCGACACCGTGACCGTCCCCTCGCTCAGCAGGAACGGCCGCGACAGCGCCTGGATCACCTGCGCCGCGAGCAGTTCGGCGTCCAGCGGCTCCCGGGCGTCCTCCATCAGTACGGCGAACTCGTCGCCGCCGAGCCGGGCCGCGGTGTCGCTGCGGCGCAGCGTACGGGACAGCCGTGAGCCCACGGCCTCCAGCAGCCGGTCACCCGCGGAGTGCCCGAGGGTGTCGTTGACCTGCTTGAAATCGTCAACGTCGATGAAGAGCAGACAGGTCAGCGCCGACTCGCGGCGGCCACGCAGCAGGGCACGCTCGATCCGCTCCAGCAGCAGGGTGCGGTTCGGCAGACCAGTCAGCGAGTCGTGGAAGGCGCGCTGGGTGAGCTCGTGCTGGAGCCGCCGCTGCTCGGTGACGTCCCGCAGGGTCACGACCAGGCCGCCCACGGTGGGCTCGGAGACGAAGTTGGTGCACCGCACCTCCACCTCGACATGGCCGTCGCTGCGCCGCACCCACCAGTGGTCGTGCCCGGCCCGCGACTCCTCCTCGCGCACCGACGCCAGCGCCTGGGTAGCCCGCTCCGTGTCCCGGGGGTCCACCAGCGCCGGGAGGGACTTGCCGGCCAGGTCCGCGGTGCCGAACACGGCGCGCGCCGAAGGGCTCGCGTAGCGGATGGTGTTGTCCCTCTCCACGATCAGGATGACGTCGGAGGTGTTGCGCACCAGCGTGCGGAAGTACGCCTCGCTCTCCCGGCGCACCACCTCCCGGCGCAGCATCACCCGCTCCATGGCGAGCCCCGCGTGCGAGGCGAGGATGTCCAGCGAGCCGCGGGTCTCGGCGAGCGGCCGGGCGGGACCGGCCACCAGCAGCGCGCCCGCCACCCCGCCGGGCGGACGGTCGGGTGGCGTCATGGGACACACCAGCACGGACGGCAGCCCGGCGAACCGGGCGGCCAGTTCGGGCCCCAGCACGGCCGGTTCGACCACGTGGGACTTGCGCAGGACCGGATCGGTGGCCTCCTCGGCCGAGAGCACCAGCGTCCGGTGCCGGACGGTCGGCCCGAGCAGGGTCTGCACGCCGTCCGCACAGGAGCGGGTCACGTCGGAGCTGCGGAACGCCGAGACCAGGGACGCCGCCGCCCCGCGCAGCGCCAGCTCCCTGGCCACCGCCTTGCGGTGGGCCACCACCATCACCGACAGCCGCAGGATGACCAGCAGGAACAGTGCCGCCGAGAAGGCGGCGATGGCGGCGGCGTCGTGCATGGTGCCGCGCGCGGCCGCGTGCAGGAGCACCGCCGGGGCGATCAGGGTCGCCAGGGCGAGCATCATCAGACGGCGGGTGGGCGGGAGGAGGGAGGCGCGCGTGGGCACGGAGGCGGTCAGCTCGACCATGGCCGGGTTGAGCGCGGCCAGGCCCCAGGCCGTGTAGAAGACGACCCACCCGGTGTCGAGGATCGTGCGGGTCTGCCACAGGTCGTTGAGCTGGAGGATGCCGTAGGCGATGTCGAAGCAGAGCAGTGTCAGGGTGCCGACGACCAGCAACTGCACCGAGCGGTTGGGCCCCTCCAGCGGGTTGGGCGCGAGCAGGCGGACCAGGAGGGCCAGCACCAGGACGTCGCCGAGCGGATAGGCGATGCTGATCGCCCGCTGCTCCCAGGTCAGCCCCTCGATCTCGGTCAGCGGCTCCACCAGATAGACCCAGACCGGCAGGCCGAGCGCGGCAGTGAAGATCAGCGCGTCCAGCAGGCTCGGCAGGTCGTGGCCGGCCCAGCGGTAGCGCACCAGCCCGGACAGGCCGATCGCGAAGAGGACGTAACAGACGAGGTAGAAGGCGTCGGCGGGGGAGGGGAACGGGTTGGAGGCGCCGAAGTACTCCTCCATCGCGTTGTAGTAGGTGTCCCCGGTGATGAAGGCGAGCAGTCCGGCCGCGAGCACCCACCACGGCCAGCGATGGGCGGGGCGGTTGAGCCGGACCCCGATGAGAACGGCACCGACGCCCATCAGACCGATCAGCGCCCACATCGGGGTGTGGGTCACGGGTACCGCCATGTAGACGACCGTGGCGACCGCGACCGATGTCACCAGGGCAACCGCGAGGCGCTGAGCGGGTTGCAAGAGCATCGCCTCCCCGGCCGGGGCCTTTACCGATCGTAGGCAGCGCCGACCGGCCCCTGCATCTCGGCGGGAGCGACGTCGTGCTCAGGCCTGCCGCTGGTGGAAGCGGACGTGCAGCGCGCGTACCTCGTCGGTCAGTTCGGGCACCGGGCCCTCGACGACCACGCCGGGTGCGATGTCGTTGACCGGCAGTGGCCGCACCGGCGCGGCGGGCGCGCCCAACTCGGTCAGCCAGGCGGACAGCTGGGCGGAGGAGGCCACGTACACGATGCGGCCGAGGCCCACCCAGGCATGGGCGGCCGCGCACATCGGACAGTGCTCGCCGGAGGTGTAGACGGTGGCCGCCGCCCGCTGCTCGGGCGTGAGATGCGCCGCCGACCAGCGCGCCAGCTCGAACTCCGGGTGCCGGGTGCGGTCGCCGGAGGCGACCCGGTTGTGGTCCTCGGCAAGGACGGCGCCCTCGGACACGAGCACCGACCCGAACGGTTCGTCCCCGGCCTCCAGCGCCTGCGCGGCCAGCTCCACACAGCGCCGCAGATAAGTCAGCTCGGACTCCTGGACGACCATGACGGGTACGCCCCTTTCCGACTCGGGTGATCTTCTCCCGCACCTTACGCTCGGCACCCCCGGCGGCGCGGCTGGGATACTCGGCCGGGTGGCGGAGCACTTTCTGGACGGCGGAGCCGTCAACCAGGTCGTACGGGTGGGCGCCACGGTGCGGCGCACCCCCTCGCCGCGAGTGCCGTACGTGCACAGCCTGCTGGCTCACTTCGAACGGCACGGCTGGCCCGGCGCCCCGCGCTTCCTCGGCACCGACGACCAGGGGCGGGAGACGCTCGGCCACATCGAGGGGCGGGCGGCGCTGAGCGCCGGCGAGCGGGCCGCCGTCCGCACGGACGAGGCACTGACCCGGATCGCCCGCATGGTGCGCGAGTTCCACGACCTGACCCACGGCACCCCGCTCGCCGGTGACGCCGACGTGGTCTGCCACAACGACCTGGCGCCCAAGAACACCGTGTACGACCGGCACGGGCGGCCGAGGGCCTTCATCGACTGGGACCTCGCCGCGCCGGGCGAGCGCGTGCACGACATCGCCCATGTGTGCTGGCAGTACCTGGACCTCGGCCCGGGCGTCACCGATGTGCCCGAGGCGGGCCGGCGGATCGCGCTGGTCCGTGACGCGTACGGCGCGGCGGACCTCGACGGGCTGGTCGACACCGTCCTGTGGTGGCAGGACCGCTGCTGGCGGGGGATCGCGGCCGGGGCCGGGCGGGGCGAGGCGGCCATGGTCGGGCTGCGGGACCGCGGCGTCGTGGAGGAGGTGCGGGCCGCGTACGAGTGGGTCGCCCGGCACCGCGGTCGGCTCGGGTGACCCCGGGCATGTGGAGCCGGCCGGTCCCGGGTGCCTGGGCCGGCCGGCGTCTCCTCCTTCTACCTCTCGTTTCCGATCACTTCGTGGCTCCTACGGCCTCGGGGCGCTCTTCGCCGCCGTACCGGCGCACATCAGCCCGAGGATCAGCGCCAGCGCGCCGATGATGATGTTGTTCCACACCACGCCCGCGTCGGGGCTGTCGCCGACGATCCACGGCGACACGATCATCCAGACGCCCAGCGCGCACATGGCCCAGCTCAGGCCGTACATGCGCTCCGGAGCCCGGGTGAACCCCAGGGCGAGCAGGGCGATCGCGATCCCGATGACCAGGTTGTGCGGGACGAGGTCCGGCTGGCTGGTCGTGTAGTGGACGATCCACGGGGATACGGCGCAGTACAGACCGAGCAGGAACACCGGTCCGTCCATGAGCGCCACATCACGACCGCCGAGCATGCGGGCGTACCGTTCCCGCATTTCCATGGCATCCGGGTGGCTCGTTATGTCACCTCTGGTGGGCGAGACGTTGGCCATGACTCGTCTCCTTTGACTAGCAGGGCCTGACCGCGTCTGGTGCGGTTGTGCGGGTAAGCGCCGCTTACCAGCATTCTGCGCTTATTTGGTCCTTATGTGTAGAGGTCACAGCGCGAATCAGACCCATGCCGTCTCAGCTTTTGACCAGCAGGCCGCGGCTGAGCAGGACGCGGCGTTCGAGGGGGCTGAAGATGAGCAGGTCGATGGCGATGCCGACGAGGAGGATGAGGAGGATGGCGAGGAAGACCTGGGACATGCTGGCGTTGTTGCGGCCGTTCTCCAGGAGCTGTCCCAGTCCGACGCCGAGGTCGGGGGAGGAGGCGATGATCTCGGCGGCCATCAGGGAGCGCCAGGAGAACGCCCAGCCCTGCTTGAGTCCGGCGAGGTAGCCGGGCAGGGCGGCGGGCATGACGATGTGCCGGGCGCCCTTGAGTCCGGTGGCGCCCAGGGTGCGTCCGGCGCGCAGGAACAGCGGCGGGATCTGGTCGATGCCGGCGACCAGGCCGTTGGCGATGGACGGGACGGCGCCGAGGAGGATGACGGCGAACATCATCGAGTCGTTCAGGCCGAGCCAGATCACCGCCGGGGGCACCCAGGCGACCGAGGGCAGGGACTGCAGGCCGGACAGGATCGGCCCGATCGCGGCGCGCACGAACCTCACCCGGGCGACGATCAGGCCGAGGGGGGTGCCGATGGCGAGCGCGAAGAGGAAGCCGAGCAGGCCGCGCGAGACGCTGGTCCAGATGTAGTCCAGCAGCGTGCCCTGGAGCCAGGCGGTGCGGACCTCCTCCCAGACCGCGCCGGGGGAGGGCAGCTTGTAGGAGGGGGCGACCTCCAGCCACACCAGCAGCTGCCACACCGCCAGCACCAGCGCGACAGCGGTGATGGGGGGCAGGACCTTGCGGAGGAGGGTTTCGCGCAGGGGGGTGCGGGTGGTGGTGACGGCGTCCAGGGCGTCGAGGCCCGCTTCCAGGCCGGCGAGGTCGGTGCCGTCCTTGGCGGTGGTGTCAGTGCTGGCCATGGCGGCGGATCTCCCCACGCAGTTCTTCGGTGATCTCGACGGACAGCTCGGCGACCGCACTGTCCTCGATACGGCGCGGATGGGCGATCCCGACCGTCCACTCCCGGGCGATACGCCCGGGCCGGGAGGACAGCAGCACCACCCGCTGGGCCAGGCGCACGGCCTCACGCACGTTGTGGGTGACGAACAGCACCGACAGGCCGGTCTCGCGCCAGATCCTCGTCAGCTCGTCGTGCAGCACATCCCGCGTGATCGCATCCAGCGCCGCGAACGGCTCGTCCATCAACAGCAGCTTGCTGTCCTGGGCGAGCGCACGGGCCAGCGCGACCCGCTGGCGCATACCGCCGGACAGTTCGTGCACCCGCTTGCCGTACGCGCCGTGCAGGCGGACCAGCTCCAGCAGCTCCTCGGCCCGCCCGCGCCGCTCGGCCTTCGGTACGCCCCGCAGTTTCAGGGCGAGTTCGATGTTCTTGCCCGCGGTCAGCCACGGGAACAGGGCGTGCTCCTGGAACATCAGCGCCGGACGCCCGTCCGTGCTGATGCTGCCCGCGCTGGGCTTGTCCAGGCCCGCGACCAGGTTCAGCAGCGTCGACTTGCCGCAGCCCGAGGCTCCCAGGAGGGTGACGAACTCGCCCGGTGCGACATCGAGGGTGATGTCGTCGAGGACGAGCTGCTGCCCCGCGGGGCCCGCGAAGGACTTCGAGACGTGCTCGATACGCGCGGCGTGCGCGGTCGCTGTGCCGCCCTCGGCGGCCTTGGCGATCGTGGTGGCCATGGTCGTCACCTCCTGGGAAACTCGACGGGATCCGCTACTTGACGCCGAGACCGGCGTCGTCGACCTCGGGCTCGCCCTCGGCCTTGAGGACCTTGTTGAGCGGGGCGAGGTCGTAGATGCCCTTGAGGTTGGGCTCCTCCAGCAGGCCGGCCTTCACGGCGTACTGCGCCTGCGTGTCGAGGGTCGAGGCCAGCGGGTCGTTGAGGAAGGTGATCGACTCCCAGGCCGGGTCGAGGATCTCGGTGGGCAGCGCCTTGCCGGTCAGGCCCTCAAGCGCCTTGTTGGCGGAGGCCTTGGCCTGGTCGGGGTTGGCGGTGATCCACGCGTTGGTCTTTACCGAGCCGCGCAGCACGGCCTCCACCACGTCCGGGTGCTCCTTGAGGAACTTCTGGGACACGATGATGTTCGTGATCACGAACTTCTTGTCCGGCCACAGGTCCTCGGCCTCGTTCAGCAGTACCTTCGCGCCGTCCGCGATCAGCTTGGACGCGGTCGGCTCGGGCACCCAGGCGCCGTCGATGGAGCCGGACTTGTAGGCGTCCGGGGTCACCTTGTTGTCGGTGCGGACCACGGACACATCGCCCCGGCCGCTCTGCGCGTCGACCTTCCAGCCCTGCTCGGCGATCCAGTTGAGGAAGGCCACGTCCTGGGTGTTGCCGAGCTGCGGGGTGGCGATCTTCTTGCCCTTGAGGTCCTTGAGGGACTTGACCTTCTTGGGGTTGACCACCAGCTTCACGCCGCCGGAGGCCGAGCCGGAGACGATCCGCAGGTTCTCGCCGTTGGACTTGGTGTAGCCGTTGATGGACGGGGACGGGCCGATCCACCCGATGTCGATGGACCCCGAGTTCAGCGCCTCGATCTCGGAGGGGCCGGCGTTGAAGGTGGACGGCGAGATCTTGGTGCCGCCCAGTTCCTTCTGCAGGATGCCCTCCTGGACGCCGACCAGGGCGGTGGCGTGCGTCAGGTTCGGGAAGTAGCCGATCCGCACCTCGTCGACCGAGAGCTTCTTGGCGTCTGCGGCGACCTGGGCCTGCTTGGGGTCGTCGTCGTTGTCGGAACCGTAGCCGCAAGCGGTGAGCAGGAGGGGGAGGGCCGCTATCGCGGCGATGGCACGCAGGGTGGTGAGCGGTCGTGCGGCAGACACAGAGGTGTCCTCTCGAAGTCAGGTGGAACAAGGGGTACGTCGGGCGAAGGACCTCAGAAGGGTCGACAGATCGCGCTCGACGTCCGCAGGAAGTCGATGTGGCGGCGAGAGGTCAGCAGGGGTGTCGCCAGCCGGACGCGCACGGAAGTGCCCATGGCTGTGTCCCCCCATCGATTCCTAGTTTTCCTACCTGGTTGCTAGGGATCGTGGCAGACGGCGGCCCTTGCCCCAAGGGGTTGTTCAGATGTTGGACGGCTTGATCTCATGAGGTGAGAAACCGCAGGTGAAAAGGGGAGAGCCGTTCCGGCGAACGGGCGGCCTATACCGGCAACTTGAACGCCGGGTGCGCCCCGTTGAGGAAGTAGTCGCCGACATCCCGCAGCCGGTGGGCGACGGGTTCGTACAGGGTGTGGGTGCGGGCGTTGCGCCAGAACCGGTCCAGGCCCAGGCGGGCGGAGGCCGAGCGGGCGCCGATGATGTCCAGGGCGCGCGCCGTGGACTCGTGGGCGGCGCGGGCCGCGGCGGCCTCGGCGACCGCCACCAGGATCGAGACCTCCGCGCAGTCGTCGTAGGTCAGGCCCGGCCCGGCGCGCAGCCCGTTCTCCAGGGCCGCCACCGCCTCGGCGGCCAGCGCGGAGGCGGACCGGGTGAGAACGGTGAGTTCGCCGTAGGCGGCCAGGGTCTGCGGGTCCTGCGGTGAACCGGCGGGCCACTCCGGGTGCCAGGGGGAGTGACCGGCCCTGCTGTATTCGCGGGCCTCGCCCAGCACGCCCTCCGCGATCCCGAGGCGCAGGTGGACCGAGACGAGCCGGCCGAGCGGGGCGGCCAGCGAGGCGGCCGGGGACAGGACGTCCTCGTCGGCGGAGAGCGGGCCGAGTACGTCGTCGGAGCCCAGCCGGACGCCGTCGAACTCCACGCTTCCCCCGGCCGCGAGGCGCTGGCCGAAGGGGTCGGCATCGTTGTCGATCCGCACGCCCGGCCCGGCCGGGTCGACGACGACCGCGAGGGGTTCACCGGTGTCGGCGGACACGGCGCGTACCGCCAGCCGGTCGGCGACCAGCACGCCGGTGCTGTAGCTCTGCCGGCCGTTGAGGACGTACCCGTCGCCGGACCTGACCAGCGCCAGCCGCGGCTCCTGGCGGCCGACGCCACCGCCCCAGCACCACTGCCCGGCCGCCGACCGGCGCTCGATGTGCTCGGCGGACCCCGGCTCGGCCAACAGCCGGGCGGCGTACGCCAGGACGTAGTGACAGCCCAGGAGCTGGCCGATGGCCGCGTCGGCGGTGGCGATCTCCCGGACCACCGCCAGGGCGGTGTCCCAGTCGGCGCCGCCGCCCCCGGACCCGGCCGGGACCAGCAGGGTCAGCAGGTCCGCCTCGCGCAGCCGGGACACCTCGTCGAAGGGCGCCTTGCCCGCCTGCTCCCTGGCCACCGCGTCCGTGGCCAGGTCGTCCGCCGTCTCGCGCGCCACGTGCAGCCAGTGCGCGCGGTCGAACCGGGGCGGGCCGGACGGGCCGGACGGCGGGAGCTGCGGGACGGTGCGGGACGGGGCAGGGGCGACGCCCATGAGGTGCACTCCTAAGGTCGGCCGCGTCGCGCGGCGTCGGGGCTGACGCGCCGTCCGGGCACGTACTTGTAGCCCACGCTGCGCACGGTGACGATCCGTTCCCGGTGGGCCGCGCCCAGCTTGCGGCGCAGCCGTGCGATGTGGACGTCCACGGTGCGCCCGTCTCCGACGTGGTCGTATCCCCAGATCTCGGACATCAGCCGCTCACGGGAGTGGACGTGGTGGGGGTGGCCCACCAGATGCGCCAGCAGCGCGAACTCCAGGTAGGTGAGGTCGAGTTCGTGCCCGTCGACCTCCGCGACATGACGCTCGGGGTCGATGCGCACGGCATCGTCCTCCCGGTGCCGGGTCGGGACGGGCCTGGTGGAGCCGACTCCGGCCCGGCTGAACAGCTCGGCGGGGTCGGTGCCTTCGGGTACGAAGACCAGGTAGCCGACGAGCGGCGCGGAGCCGGGCTCGGCCGGGAGGTCCTGCGGGAGGTCGTCGACGAGGTGCAGGTGGCGTACGTCGGACAGCGTGGTGGAGGGAAGTGCCGTGGTCATGGCGTTCGTCCTTCGGGAGCGAGGAAGGGGGGTGACCCCAGGTAGGAAGGAGCGGAGCGGCAGCGCGGATGCTTGCCTTACGCGCGACAGCAGGCGGCACTGACGACGTGACCAAAGTCGACATGCCGACGACGTACGAGTCGTTGCTGCGTGTGGGGCATGGTCCCCATCCTGCGCAACGCCCACGGCTCCCGTCAATGCTTTCCTAGTAACTCGATAGGAAAAGTGGAGAACGAAGGCCCCGAGCTTGACGGAACGCGAAATGCCCTGCTCAATTGGGGGCATGAACCTCCAGCCGCACCTGGTCTCACGCGACCACATCGACTTCGGTCGGGTGTGGTCCGCCGCGTGTTGCGCCTGACGCGGCTCCGGGCCGCCCGACCGGCCCCGCGCTCTCTCTGACCCCCGTTCCCGGGTCGAGCCCTCTTCTTCTCCTCCGCGCTGCCGCGGCACTGACGTTCTCCCCGATGCCCCGCGCCGGGCGTCGGCGCCCACTCCTGTCCCCGTCCCGCTGACGGACGGTCACCCCTGCCCCGCCGCCGCAAGGCCGCCGTGCCGCTGCCGCGTGCGCCCGTCCCCGAAAGGCCAACGCCATGCCCGTGGAGTACCCCGACATCCCCTCGGCCCGCGCCGTCCGGCACCCCTCGGCGGCGCGCCGATGACCTCCGCACCCGAGCTGACGTTCCTGCGCACCGTCGTCTCCGACCCGCGGGTGCGGCCCCTGATCAGGGAACTCGGCGAGGAGTACTCCGCCCGCTACGGCAAGAACGCCCACGCCGAACTCGCCCGCTGCACACCGCTCTTCGATACCGCCGCCTACCACGCCGCCAGCACCGGCAAGACCGAGGTCGTCGGCACCTACTCCGGCGCCGGCGCCACCCTGCAGGGCCTCATCGCGGCCACCACCAAGAAGGACAGCGGCCTGGCCGAACCGCTCGCCGGCGCGCTCAACGAGGTCATCGACAACGGCACCTACGCCCAGGTGCTGAAGCGCTGGGGCCTGTCCGACGAGGCCGTGCAGAAGTCGGAGATCAACCCGCCCGGCCTGCCCAAGAACGCCTCCTGACCACACCCTCGTACTCCCCGAAAGGTCTCCCTTCCCATGGCCACCGTTCTGTCCGTCTCCGGCAGCCCCTCCGCCACCTCCCGCACCGCCCGCCTGCTCCGCCACCTCGACGACCGCCTGCGCGCCCAGGGCCACGAGGTCATAGCGCTCGACGTCCGCACCCTGCCCGCCGAGGCGCTGCTCGGCGCCGACTTCGGGCACCCCGCGATCGTCGAGACCACCGCCCTGTTCGAGCGCGCGGACGGGATCGTGATCGGCACGCCCGTCTACAAGGCGGCCTACTCCGGGCTGCTGAAGTCCCTGCTCGACCTGCTCCCGCAGTACGCGCTCGCGGGCAAGACGGTGCTGCCGCTGGCCACCGGCGGCAGCACCGCCCATGTCCTCGCCATCGACTACGCCCTGCGCCCCGTCCTGAACTCCATGGGACCCGCCCACATCACCCCGGGCTGGTTCACCCTGGACAAGGACATCACCGTCGCCGACGACGGCACCCTGACCGTGGCCCCGGCCTCCGCCGAGGCGCTGGCCCAGGTCACCGACCAGTTCTCGCTGGCCCTCGGCGTCCGTCCCGCGGTGCTGGCCGCGGCGAGCTGAGCCGGTCCGACAGCGGTGGGCGCGGCTCGGCGCCGCGCCCACCGCACATCAACCCGCGGAACCCGTCACCGGGTAGTGGTCCGACAGATTGGTGTACGTGTACTCGGTGCCCCAACTCGACACCGTCCAGGGCGCGCTCTGCTCCTTGACCACGTCGTTCTTCCACACGGCCGGACGGGCGTGACCCGCGCGGTGCAGGACGTAGTCCAGATCCTCGCGCGGGTCGTCCGGGTAGCGGTCCCGGGCTATGGAGTTGTCCCGGGTGTCGAAGGAGTACGGGTGCCCGGTGCGCTCCTCGGCGCCGACCAGGCCCGCGTCGGCGAGCATCGTGCCGTACTCGGCGGTGCGCGAGTCGACGTTCATGTCACCGGCGACCAGCACCTGTTCGTCCGCCGGGATGTTCTTGGCGTCCAGGAACGCGTCGATCGCCCTGAACTGACGGCTGCGCATCGCGGCCGCCTCACCGGCACCGCACCCGGGGTCGGTGGACTGGGCGTGCGTGCCCAGGACGTGCACCTTGGTGCCGTTCACGTTCAGAACGACGTACGCGAACCCCTTGTTGGACCACCAGTCCGCCCCGCACGCGTCCTTGAACACGTACTGCTCCTTGCGCAGGATCGGCCACCTGCTGAGGATCGTGACCCCGCCGTCCTCCGGCGTCAGCGCCGAGTAGGCGCCGCCCGTCGCGTCCCACCCGGACTTGCTGCGCCCCACCACCGGCGTCTGGTACGGGTACGCGCCCGCCGCCGCGGACTTCAGCGCGTCCGAGGAGGAGTTGTCGAACGCCTCCTGCAGCACCACCACGTCGTTGCCCTGGAAGAACGGCGTCCTGACGATCTCGGCGGCGCGGTGGTCCTGGCCCCAGTTCGGGTAGAGCGTCTTGCTGAAGAGGAAGGTGTTGTACGACAACACCTTCAGCTCCGGCGCCGGAGCGGCCGCCACCGCGGGCGTCGTACCGGACAGCGCGGCGGCGGCGAGCGCGAGGACGAGCACGGCCGAGCCCTGTGCACGGCGCTGTGCGAAGAGCGTCACGGGATCTCCTGAGGGTGAGGGGGGTGGAGTGGCGCCGCACATCAAACCACCGGGGATTACTCCCTGGTAACTCCCGTGCACGAGGAGAATGACGTCCTCCGGAACACCCGGCTCACACCAGCCAGTTGCCGTCCCGCAGCAGGAACCGGCCGCGCATCTCGTGCTCGCCGTTGCGCGCCTGCACCGTGCGCGGACGCACCCGGAAGAAGACGTACGGCGCCTCGTCGGCCCGGGGGTCCCAGCCCGTCTTCGCGAGGAACGCCGCCGCAGCGTCGGCGGGCACCTCGTCCACGCCGTACATCTCCGCGTCGCCGTCGATCAGCACCACGTCCAGGGTGTCACCGAGAGCCAGCCGGGCCCGGCGGCCCTCGCGCAGATTGCGGCCGGTCGGGGTGGCCGGCCGGGTCGCCAGCCACAGGCACTCCTCGTGCCGGACGAACCAGAGCGGGACCAGACACGGCACCCCGTCGGCGTCGGCCGTGGCCACCCAGATGTCCATCTCCGTCTCCAGCCGGCGCAGGAGATCGCGCTTGCGCCGCTCGGGCGTGCGGGGCGTTCTGGTGATCTTCATGGGGCGGACGGTACCTGGGGAGCGGACGGCGCGGATCGGGCCCGGGACCCGGCTTCGACCGGCCCGGAGTCCTAGGTCCAGGGGTCTGTGCGGCGGGTGTCGGGCGGGGTTGCGGGGGTCCGTGCGGCAGGCGATCGGCGCGCTCCGGGAGGTCCGTACCGCAGGCGATCGGCGCGCTCCCGGAGGTCCGTACCGCAGGTGACTGGCGCCCGTCGGGTTTTACGTATAACCTCTCCCGTCAATCACACCTCCGGAAGGCATCGATGAGCCGTATCGCCCTGGTCACCCTCGTCGTCGACGACTACGACGAGGCGATCCGCTTCTACACCGAGGCCCTCGGTTTCCGTCTCGTCGAGGACGCCCCGCGCCCCGACGGCTCCCGCTGGGTCGTCGTGAGCCCCGGTGACGGCGGCGCCGCGCTGCTGCTGGCCCGCGCCAAGGGCGACGGGCAGCGCACCCGGGTCGGTGACCAGACCGGTGGGCGTGTCGGCTTCTTCCTGCACACCGACGACTTCGCCCGCGACCGCGCCCGGATGCTCGCCGCTGGCGTGACCTTCCTGGAGGAGCCGCGCCACGAGCCCTACGGCTCGGTCGCCGTCTTCCGGGACCTGTACGGCAACCGCTGGGACCTCCTCCAGCCCGCCCGCTGACCTCCTCACTCCGCAGCCTTCCGCAACCCTCGCCCAAGGAAAGACCCGCCATGACCGCTACGCGCGTAGACATCGAAGCGATCCGCCGCCTCCCCAAGGCCGTCCTGCACGACCACCTCGACGGCGGACTGCGCCCCGCCACCCTGGTCGAGCTCGCCGCCGAGGTCGGCCACACCCTGCCCACCACCGACCCCGACGAGCTGGCCGCCTGGTTCTTCGAGGCCGCGAACTCCGGTGACCTGGTCCGCTACATCGCCACCTTCGAGCACACCCTCGCCGTGATGCAGACCCGCGAGGGCCTGCTGCGCACCGCCGAGGAGTACGTGCTGGACCTGGCCGCAGACGGCGTCGTCTACGCCGAGGTCCGCTACGCCCCCGAGCTGAACACCCGCAAGGGCCTCTCCCTCGCCGAGGTCGTCGAGACCGTCCAGGAGGGCCTGGCCGCCGGTATGGCGAAGGCCGCTGCCGCCGGTACCCCGGTGCGGGTGGGCACCCTGCTGTGCGGCATGCGGATGTTCGACCGGGTGCGCGAGGCCGCCGACCAGGCCGTCGCCTTCCGGGACGCCGGTGTCGTCGGCTTCGACATCGCCGGTGCCGAGGCCGGTTTCCCGGCCGCCGACCACCTGGCCGCCTTCGAGCACCTGCGCCGCGAGAACGTCCCCTTCACCATCCACGCCGGTGAGGCCGACGGACTGTCCAGCATCCACCAGGCCGTGCAGATCTGCGGCGCCCAGCGCCTCGGCCACGGGGTGCGCATCACCGACGACATCGTCGACGGCAAGCTCGGCCGCCTCGCCGGCTGGGTGCGCGACCGCCGGATCGCCCTGGAGATGTGCCCCACCTCCAACCTCCAGACCGGCGCCGCCACCTCCATAGCCGAGCACCCGATCACCGCTCTGAAGGAGCTGGGCTTCCGGGTCACTCTCAACACCGACAACCGTCTGGTCTCCGGCACCACGATGACCCGTGAGATGTCCCTGCTGGTCGAGCAGGCGGGCTGGACGGTGGAGGACCTGCGCACCGTCACCGTGAACGCCGTCAAGAGCGCGTTCATCCCGTTCGACGAGCGCAAGGCCCTCATCGAGGACGTCGTCCTGCCGGGCTACTCCGCCTGAAGCAGCCCGCGCACGTAGGCGGCCTGTCCGATGTGCTGAAGGTCGTCGGACAGGACGCTCACCAGCCGCACGCCCAGCGTGACCGGCGGGTCCCACCGCTCGTCCACCACGCGCTCCAGATCCTTGGCGGCCAGCTCCCGCAGCGCGCCGAGGGTCCGGGCGTGCACGGCGTCGTAGTACCCGGTCAGCAGGTCACCGGAGTCGGCCCGCACCTTGGCGACCTTCGCCGGGGAGTGGCCGTAGCCGGTGTCGTGCGGGGGCAGGTCGAGGCCGAAGGTCTTGTGGAAGTCCTGGGCGAGCCACACCTGCTCCAGACCGAAGGCGTCGGCGATGTGGTCGTCCTGCACCCGGGTGAGGTGCCAGACCAGCCAGCTGATGGAATTGGCCGCCGGGCCCGGCCGGGCGTTGAGGTCGTCGGGATCCAGGCCCTCGACGGTGGCGTGGACTTCTTCCTGGATGCGGCCGTAGCCGTCGATGAGGATGTCCTTGGCATGCATGGCTCCACCATCGCGCACGGGCGCCGCTCACGCGTCCCGTCCGTCGCCCTCCGCCGCGAGCAGTTCCATGAGCGCGCGCGCCGCCGGACTGGTGGCCTGCGGGGGAGGAAGCAGCGCGACCGTCTCGTAGACCCGTTCGTCGGTGCCCTTCACGGGCACGGCGGTCAGTGACCGGCGCTTGTGCCGGAAGTGGCGCGGGACGACGGCGATACCGAGGTTCTCGTCCACCAGGTCCAGCAGGCTGTGCACGTCGTTCACCTCCAGGGCGACCGACCGGCGGACCCCGGCGGCGGCGAACGCCGCGTCGGTGGTGCGGCGCGGCCCCCAGTCCGGGTGGAAGTCCACGAACACCTCGCCGCCCAGCTCCTCCACGGTGACCGGGGCCCCGGCGGCGGCGAGCCGGTGACTGGGGTGGCACAGCACCGTCATCGGCTCACTGGTCAGCGGTACGGCGCGCAACTGGTCCGCCGGCTGCTGGGCCGTACGCACCGCGAACGCCAGGTCCAGACGGCCCGCCGCCACCTCCTCCTCCAGCGCCCCCGAGCCCGCCTGCCGCAGACAGATCTCCACGTCCGGATGGCGCCGCCGGAACGCGGCCAGCAGCCCCGCCACATGCACCCCGGCTATGCACTGCTCGGAGCCCAGCGCGAGCATGCCGCGCAGCACGCCCTGTACCGCGGCGACCGCCTCGTGGGCCGAGCGCACCTGCGCCAGGATCCGCTCCGCCTCGCCCAGCAGCGCCCGCCCGGCCGGGGTCAGCGTCACACTGCGCGTCGTCCGCACGAACAGCGGGGTCTGCAGCTCCCGCTCCAGGGAACGGATCGAGGCCGACAGGCCGGACTGGGAGACCATGAGGCGTTCGGCGGCCCGGGTGAAATGCTGGTCCTCGGCGACCGCGACGAAGTGCTGGAGATGGCGCAGTTCCATGACTGAGAAGCCTAAGCGCTGAATTCCATCGGATTCTTCTGTTGGACCAATGCCCACAGGTCACGAAAGAGTGGAGACCGGTCCCAAGGGAACGCGTCTGAACCCGCTTCCCCTCGTGCCCACTCATCTGGAGTCGCGTTGTACACCGCACACCCCGACCGCTACGCGGACATGCCCTACCGGCGCACCGGACGCAGCGGCCTGAAGCTGCCCGCCCTCTCCCTCGGCCTGTGGCACAACTTCGGTCCGGACCGCCCGGTCGACACGCAGCGCGCGATCCTGCGCCGCGCCTTCGACCTCGGGGTCACCCACTTCGACCTGGCCAACAACTACGGCCCGCCGCCCGGCGCGGCCGAGTCCGCGCTCGGCGAGGCGCTGAAGGCGGACTTCGCGCCGTACCGCGACGAACTCGTCATCTCCACCAAGGCCGGATACCTGATGTGGCCCGGCCCGTACGGCGAGTGGGGCTCGCGCAAGTACGTCCTGTCCTCGCTGGACCAGAGCCTGCAGCGGATGGGCCTGGACTACGTCGACATCTTCTACTCGCACCGCCCCGACCCGGAGACTCCGCTGGAGGAGACGATGGGCGCGCTGCACTCGGCCGTGCAGCAGGGCAAGGCGCTCTACGTCGGCGTCTCCAACTACTCCGCGGAGCAGACCCGGGAGGCGGCCCGTATCCTCGGCGAGCTGGGCACGCCGCTGCTGATCCACCAGCCGCGCTACTCCATGCTCGACCGGCGCCCGGAGGACGAGGGCCTGCTGGACGCCCTGGACGAGCTCCAGGTCGGCTCGATCGTCTACTCCCCGCTGGAGCAGGGCGTGCTGACCTCCCGCTACCTCGACGGCATCCCCGAGGGTTCGCGGGCCGCGAGCGACAGCCCCTTCCTGAACTCCGACGCGCTCACCGAGGACCTGGTGGGCAAGCTCCGCGAGCTGAACGAGATCGCCGGTGCGCGCGGCCAGTCGCTGGCGCAGATGGCGCTCGCCTGGGTGCTGCGCGGGGGCCGGGTGACCTCCGCGCTCGTCGGTGCCAGCAGCGCGCGGCAGATCGAGGACAGCGTCGCCGCCATCAACAACCTCGACTTCGACGCCGAGGAGCTGGCCCGTATCGACGCGGTCATCAAGTCGTAGGCCATACCCGGGGGTTCCCGGTGACGGGCGGTGACCGTCACCGGGAACCCCCGTTCCCCAGGGCGCTTTCGGCCAGTGATCTTCCGGAATATGCCAGGAGACTGGCCGGAAAGTCATGGTGACAGTGATTCAGTAGTGAACATACTCAACTCAAGAGTGGCCCTCACGCGGAGCGAAGAGCTGATCACGCACCGCACGGGAAGCGAGGCCCGGCTCCGGGGCCGGCGTCACGGGGGAGTGAGACGTGCACGACGAATTTCTGTGCCATGTCACCGCGTACGGCACCTGCGGCGGCCGGCGTATCGGGGTGCCGCTCGGCACCTACCGGGCCCCCACACTGGCCCTCGCCCTGTGGTGGTTACGGGACCGGGCGACCTGGATCGCCGAGCGATTAGACCCGCAGCCCGAGACCGAGCACTTCCCGGCCGGCGCCCTCGTCCCGGTCGCCGGGACCGTCCCCGACGTCCCCGCGGTACTGCGCGCCTGGTGTGCCGACGCCGGCCAGCAGGACCTGGTCGCCGGGCAGTTGGCCGCCGGACGGCTGATCCGGATCGCCACCAGCGACGACACCACCGAGTACGAACTGCTCGCCGAGTCCGTCGACGCCCTGCGCATGCAGCGCACTGTCCCCGCCCTGGTCGTGCCCGTCGGCTGAGCCGCCCGCCGCCGACGCGTTCCATGCCGCCCGTCGGCTGAGCCGCCCGCCGCCGACGCGTTCCATGCCGCCCGCCCGCAGGTCACCGGTCACCGGCGCCTGCCGGACGCCAGGGTGTGCCAGGCGCACTAGCAGGCAAATCGTTAGAATCCAGGCATGGCGGAGCGACCGCTCGCACCGACTGCGCCCGTACTCGTGCTGGAGACCGAGTCGGGCTCCACCGTGATGACCCCGAGCCGCGACTACCACGTCGGCCGCGACCCCCTCAGCGACATCGTGCTCGACGATGCCCGGGTCTCCTGGCACCACGCGGTCCTGCACCCCGAGAGCGACCACTGGACGATCCAGGACGACCACAGCACCAACGGCACCTACGCCGATGGGCGCCGCATCCAGGAGCGGTACGTCGGACCCGGCACCGTGATCCGCTTCGGCAACCCCGCCGACGGACCGCGCGCCGTCGTCCTCGGCCGCCCCGAACCCCGGCCGGAACGCCCCTCGGCCGTCTCCGCGCCCGCCCAGACCGGCACCTTCCGGCAGCCCACCACCGTACGGCCGCTGCCCCAGGCCCGGACCGTGCGTATCGGCCGCGCCCCCGACAACGACCTCGTCATCGACGACCTCACCGTCTCCCGCCACCACGCCGAACTGCGCGGCCGTCCCGACGGCGGCCACGAGATCGCCGACCTGGGCAGCCACAACGGCACCTACCTCAACGGCAGCCCCGTCAACCTCGCCGAGGTCCGCTCCGGCGACGTCATCGGCATCGGCCACTCGGCGTTCTGCCTGGTCGGGGACGAACTCCAGGAGTACGTCGACACCGGTGAGGTCTCCCTGGAGGTGCAGGACCTCACCGTCGCCGTCGACCACGGCCGCAAGACCCTCCTCGACGACGTGTCCTTCCCGGTCGGGGAGAAGTGCCTGCTCGCCGTCGTCGGCCCGAGCGGCGCGGGCAAGTCCACCCTCCTCAACGCCCTCACCGGACAGCGCCCCGCCGACCACGGCACCGTCGTCTACGACGGCCGCGACCTCTACCGCGACTACGCCGAACTGCGCCAGCGCATCGGCCTGGTCCCGCAGGACGACATCCTGCACGCCCAGCTCACCGTCCGCGCCGCCCTGTCCTACGCCGCCGAACTGCGCTTCCCGCAGGACACCGCCAAGGCCGAACGGCAGGCCCGGGTCGACGAGGTCATCCGCGAACTCGGCCTGGAACAGCGCGCCGGACAGCCCGTGCACAGCCTCTCCGGCGGTCAGCGCAAACGCGTCAGCGTCGCCCTGGAACTGCTCACCAAGCCCTCCCTGCTCTTCCTGGACGAGCCGACCTCGGGACTCGACCCCGGCATGGACCGCTCGGTGATGCACATGCTGCGCGGCCTGGCCGACGACGGCCGCACCGTCATCGTCGTCACCCACAGCGTGCTCAGCCTCGACGTCTGCGACCGTCTGCTGGTCCTCGCGCCCGGCGGCCGGATCGCCTACTACGGGCCGCCCGAGGAGGCACTGCCGTTCTTCGGGTTCGAGGAGTGGCCGGAGGCCTTCGAGGCCTTCGAACGCGACCGGGAGCGCAACTGGTCCGGCGCCTACACCAGCTCGCCGCAGCACCGCCGGTACGTCGTCGACGCCACCGCGCAGCCGCGCCTGATGCGCGAGGGGCCCGTGGTCATCACCCCGCCGCCGCGCCCGCGCAGCCGCGGCGCCCAGCTCGGCACACTGATCCGCCGCTACGCCGCCGCGCTCAGCGCGGACCGCACCTTCCTCGCCATCATGATCGCCCTGCCGTTCGTGATGGGCGCCATGGCCCGCGCCCTCGCGGGCAGCTCGCTGACCCGGGACACCGCGATGAACGCGCTGCTCATCCTGTGCGTCGGTGCGGTCCTCACCGGCGCCGCCAATGCCGTGCGGGAACTGGTCAAGGAGCGCACGATCTACCAGCGCGAGCGATCCGTCGGCCTGTCCAGATCCGCCTACCTGATGTCCAAGGTCGTCGTCCTCGGCGCCATCACCGTGCTCCAGGCCGTCGTGCTGACCCTCGTCGCCCTGCTCGGCGTCGACCTCAACGCGCCCGGCGGCAAGGGCGTACTGATGCCACCGCTCGTCGAGATCACCGTCGCGGTGGCCCTGCTCGCCTTCACCGCGATGATGCTCGGCCTGCTGGTCTCGGCACTGGTGCGCAAGGAGGAGGTGACGATGCCGCTGCTGGTGCTGCTGGCCATCGTCCAGGTGGTGTTCTGCGGCGCCCTGCTCAAGCTGGACGGCGTGCCCGGCCTGGAACAGCTCGCCTGGCTGGTGCCCTCGCGCTGGGCGCTCGGCGCGATGGCCGGGACCGTCGGTCTGGCCCGGATCGTGCCCGGCGACCTCACCGGCGACCCGCTCTTCGAGCACTCGACGGGCGTGTGGCTGCTCAACATCGGCATGCTGATCGTGCTGTCGGCGGTCTTCGGCTACGTGGTCTCCCGGCTGCTGCGGCGCCAGGAACCCGTCGTGATGCGGAAGTAGGGGCAGGCCATGGCGACTCCCGGATTCCGGCCCACCCATGTCGTCCCCGGCCACGGGATGCCGGCCTGGGAACTGCCCGATCCGTCCCGGCCCACGGTGCCCCTGGACGCGCTGCTTCCGGTGCAGCTCCTGGAACGGCGCGGGGACTGGGGGCGCGTGCTGTGCGCCAACGGCTGGTCGGCCTGGGTGGACGCCCGGGAACTGGTCGCCGTACCGCAGGACCCGCCGGTGCCGGGCGCGTCCCCGGCCCGTACCGCCGACCCGCTGCCGTACCTCGCCCGCGCCGAGCAGACCCTGTCCCGGTACCGGTCCGCGATGGAGGACCTGGCGTCGGGCGGCCTCGACGGCGAGTCCTTCCGGGACCGCACCCACGGACTGCGGATCGGGGTGGTCGTCGAGGGCGAGCACGTGTGGCTGTACGACGCCGAGCACGGGCGCTGGGTGTACGCGGACGGGATGCGGCTGAGCACATTCACCACCGACGAGGGGCCCCGCGCCGACACCGGGGACCCCGGCCTCACCGCCACCCGGGTGGTGAGCCCGGATGGTCCGTGAGACGAGCCTGTTCTCGGGCAGTCCCTCCGAGCTGATCGGCCGGCAGGTCGCCGGGTACCGCATCGAGGAGGAGATCGGCCGCGGCGGCATGGCGGTCGTCTACCGCGCCCGTGACCTGCGCCTGGACCGCTCGGTCGCGCTCAAGCTGCTCGCGCCGGAACTCGCCCGCAACGACACCTTCCGGCGCCGCTTCAGCCACGAGTCCCGGGCCGCGGCGGCCATCGACCACCCGCACATCGTGCCGGTATTCGAGGCGGGCGAGACGGACGACGTCCTGTTCATCGCGATGCGGTACGTCGCGGGCAGCGACCTGCGCCACCTCCTGGACCGCCAGGGCCCGCTGTCGCCGCCGACGGCCGTACGCATCGCCGGCCAGGTGGCCTCCGCCCTGGACGCGGCCCACGAGCACGGCCTGGTCCACCGGGACGTCAAACCCGGCAACATCCTGGTCGCCCGCGGCACGGACAGCGACCACCCCGAGCACGCCTACCTCACCGACTTCGGCCTGACCAAGAAGTCCCTGTCCCTGACGGGGCTCACGACCGTCGGCCAGTTCGTGGGCACGCTCGACTACGTCGCCCCGGAACAGATCTCCGGCAAGCCGGTGGACGCCCGCTGCGACGTCTACGGGTTCGCCTGCGTCGTCTACGAGTGCCTGTCCGGCCACCCCCCGTTCCAACGGGACGACGACATGGCCCTGCTGTGGGCCCACCAGTACGACCAGCCCCCGCCCCTGACCGGCTCCCGCCCCGACCTTCCCGCACCGGTGGACACCGTCTTCGCCAAGGCCCTGGCCAAGTCCCCGGAGAGCCGCTACGAGTCCTGCCTCTCCTTCGTGGCGGCGCTGCGGATGGCGCTGCGCGGCGACGCGGCACCCGCGGAAGGGGACGCCGCTGCGCACCCTCCGACCCAGGTGGACGTCCCGGTGCTCGGCCGCGACCACCCGGAACCGGCGGACCCCCCGAGGCCCCCGCCCCGGTGGGCGGAGCCGTTCTTCTAGAGCGGTTCTACCGGAGCCGTTCCTCTAGCGGCGCTGCACCGGCCGGGCCGCCAGCCCGCCGATGAAGCCCGCGACCAGCCCCCACGCCAGGGCGAGGCCGAGGGCTGTCCAGAGCCGGGGTTCGAGGAGCAGTTCCCCGCCCAGGTCTCCGCCGAGGTCGCCGATGCCCAGGACCGAGAGGCCGTAGTGGGCCGAGACCCGGGCGACCAGGCAGATCATCAGGACCGTCAGGGCCAGGGCGACCGCCATGTGCACCGCGTGCTGCCAGGCGCGCATCCGGCTGGGGGAGCGGGCCGCCATCACGAAGGCGGCGGCCAGGACCAGGACCGCCGTCACGACCAGCAGCCACCACACGCGGCTGTCGTACTCGGACAGGGTGCTCAGGTTCAGATCCGTCGTCTCGGAGCCGCGCAGTACCTCGTCCAGGACATGCGGCATCGGCAGGCCGAAGGGCCCGTCGACCCTGCCCTCCCAGGTGGCGCCCAGGCCGACGGTCAGGGCCAGCCACATCAGGTTCGGCAGGCCCAGCAGGATCACGGCGAGGGTCTCGCGGGCGTGGCCCCGGGTCAGGGCGACGACCACGCCGATCACCACGCCCAGCGCCACGCAGGCCAGCAGCAGGGCCACCATCGCGTAGGCCGCCGGGCGTACCGACTCCTGGAAGCGCAGCAGCCTCGGCGGCAGGGGGGCGCCCCGGGCCACCAGCAGGGCCAGGACGAGCACCCCCACCAGCCATAGCAGGCCGAAGAACAGGGTCAGCGGCACGTCCGTGCGGAAGCCGACCTTCGGGGAGACACCGAAGAGGTCGCCGATGTCGCCGATCGTGTCGTCGCCGAGAGAGATCTTGAAGTCGTGGCGGGCGAACAGCGACAGGCCCAGCAGCGCCAGCAGCCAGAGCACTGCGAGGCGGGCCGCCCAGCCCGCCAGCTCCCGCGCACCCGTCACCGCCCGGTGCCGCAGCGGGCGCAGGAACCCGGCGGCTGTCACCAGGGCGCCCACCAGGGTCACGGACAGGGGGATCACCGTGAGATCAGCCGCCGACTCGGCGAGGCCGCCGGCGTCGCCCTTCATCTCCACCGTGCCGCCCACGGCGGTGACCACCGTCGCGGCGACGACCCGGGGATAGGCGTTGTCCGGCAGGTCCGTCGCCCCCGCCGCCCACAGCCCGAGCGCGGCGACCACGCCCATGGCGATCATCCCGGCCGCCACGGCGACCAGGGCCTGCGGCCAGCCGTGGCGGGCCACGGCCCGGCCGGAGGTTGTGCGAACGCTCACGCTGCCACGCTAAGCAGCACCCGCGGGCCCCGCCCGCCGAGAGGGGCCGTCCGCGTCGGCTTGCGAACCGGGCCGCACCGGAGCACACAATGGTCACGATGTGGAAATGTGGCTATTGGCATGAATTGCCGCGATTGTCCCGCATCGGGAAGAAGGGATCGTGAGCGTCGAACCTCCGTCCTCAGGCCGACCCACAGGACCCCCGTCGGGCCCCCCTGTCCGGTCCCTCGCAGCCGCCCTCCGGACCCCCCTCCCAGCCCCCGGGCAGCGGCGGAGGCGGCATCCCGCCCACCCCGCCCCCGGCAGCGGCGGCGGCGCGGTCCCCCCGGAGCCCGAACCGCACCAGCCCTGGTGGCGGTCCGTACCGAGGATGGCCGTCCTGGCCACGGTGGTCGTGGCCGCCGTGGTGGTCGCGGTCGTCCTGGGCCGGGGAGGCGGCGGAGGTTCCGGCTCCGGCGGCGAGGTCTTCCTCCAGGCCGCCGGCAAGAACGGCCCCGATCCCTTCACCGAGTCCACCGCCACGAACAGCTCTGCCGCGCCCGTCACCCCGTCCCCGGCCACCGGCTCCGGCGACGCCAACGCCGTACGCGGAGTCGACGGCGGCGCCCCCGGCCTGTACGGCGGCACCCGCAACGTGGCCGCCTGCGACGTGGAGAAGCAGATCAAGGCGCTCCAGTCGCAGCCGCAGAAGAACAAGGCGTTCGCCTCCGTCGCCGGTGTCGCCCCCGACGCCGTCCCGGACTACCTGCGCGGACTGACCCCCGTACAGCTGCGCATGGACACCCGCGTCACCAACCACGGCTACCGCGACGGCGGCGCCACCAGCTACCAGGCCGTCCTCCAGGCCGGCACCGCCGTCCTCGTCGACGACCACGGCATGCCCCGGGTGCGCTGCGCCTGCGGCAACCCGCTGACCCCGCCGGTCGCGCTGAACGACACACCGAAGCCCACCGGCGACTCCTGGCCGTCGTACAGCGCCTCGAACACGGTGGTGGTCTCGCCCTCCACCGAGGTGATCAAGGTCTTTGTGGTCTACGACCACCAGCACGACGAGTGGTTCCACCGGCAGCACGGCGACAACGGCCACAAGGACAAGAAGACGCACCCGCCGCACCACCCCTCCCCGCCGGTGACCAAGTCGCCCTCGACCTCGCCGCACACCACGACGGCCTGCCCGTCGCCCCCGACGGCCGGCAACGAGACGGGCTGCCCGCCCACCTCGCCGTCCGTGCCGACCTCCCCGTCGACCCCGACCTCGCCGTCGACCCCGACCAGCCCGCCGACCTCGGACACCACGACGGACACGCCGCTCACGCCGGACACCTCCACCCCTGAGTCGCCGCTGGCGTCCGACTCGATCAGCGAGTCGCTGACGACCAGCGGCAGCCCCGGACTCACCTCGACCCCGGCGGTGTGACGCACCCGGCCCGGATGCGGGGGACTGCACGGCGCGGCACTGGGTACGAACACTGGTGCAGTAACGTCCGGCCTCCTGTGGCCTTCCGAGAGAGAAACGCATGATCGAACACGACGGGGCGGTTATTCCGAGCGGATTCGACGTGCCCGTGGAACCGCTGCGCGCGGCGGCCCACTACAGCGGGGAACCGGGGTGCATCGCGGAGGCCCGCTCCTTCGCCGCCTCCTTCCTCGACCGGCTGCGCACGGAGTGGTGCGCCGAGATCCCCGACCGGATCCACGAGGTGGTGCTCCTCGTGGTCAGCGAACTGGTCACCAACGCCGACCGGCACAGCAACGGCCCGTACATCCTCGACCTGGAGGGCACCGACGCGCGCGTCGCGGTCACCGTCTACGACAGCAGCGCCGCCCTGCCCCGCCGCTTCGCCCGCGACCCCGGGCGCGTCGGAGGGCACGGTCTGGAGATAGTGCACGCCCTGGCGGGCGAGGTCGCCGTCGAACGCGTCCCGGTCGGCAAGCGCGTCCGCGCCGTGCTGCGGCTGACCGCGGCCTGATCCACCGGCCCCTCAACTCGCTGTTCGCGCTGGGCGATTCTCCCCAGGGCAGAACGCCACGGCCTTCCCCGCGGGCCCGCGGCTCCTAGGCTGGGAAAGTGACCGATCACGCGCCGAACGAAGCCCGAGTCATCCCGCTCCGCCCGCCCGCGCGCCAGGAGCCCCCGCGTCCGGACACCGCCGGACCCGCCGCCAGGGAACCCCTGTGGCGGGACCTGGTCGGCGACGTCCTGCGGCGCGAGCGCCTCGCCCAGGAGCGCACCCTGAAGGACGTGGCCGACGCCGCCCGGATCTCCATGCCCTACCTCTCCGAGGTGGAACGCGGCCGCAAGGAGGCCTCCTCGGAGGTCCTCGCGGCCGCCGCCCGCGCGCTCGGCCTGAGCCTCGGCGACCTGCTGTCCCTGGCCCACGGCGAGCTGATCCGCCTGACCTCCCGGCACGGCAGGACCGGCGGACGGGACGCGGCCCCCTCGTCGTACGACGGACTGTGCCTGGCCGCCTGACGGACCGGACCCGGCGCCTCAGACCGTGACGAGGCGCCGGCTCACCACATGGTCGGCGAGGCCGTACGCCACCGCCTCCTCGGCGGTGAACACCTTGTCGCGGTCCATGTCGGCGCGCAGCGTCGCCACGTCGTGGTGGGTGTGCCGGGCCAGTACCTCCTCCACCTGGGCGCGGATCCGGACCATCTCCTTGGCCTGGAGCGCCAGGTCGGAGACCACGCCCTGGCGCCCGCCGCTGGCCGGCTGGCCGAGCAGCACCCGGGCGTGCTCCAGCACCGAGCGCCGCCCCGGATCGCCGCCCGCCAGCAGCACCGCCGCCGTGGAAGCCGCCTGCCCCACGCAGAACGTGGAGATCGGGGCCTGCACATAGGTCATCGTGTCGTAGATCGCCATCAGCGAAGTGAACGATCCGCCGGGCGAGTTGATGTAGATCGCGATCTCGTGCTCGGGTGCCGTCGACTCCAGGTGGAGCAGTTGCGCGATGACGACATTGGCGACCCCGTCGTCGATCTCGGTGCCGAGGAAGATGATCCGCTCGTTGAGCAGCCGGCTGAACACGTCGAAGGACCGCTCGCCCTGCGGGGTGCGCTCGATGACGTTCGGAATCGTGTAACTGCCCATGCCTACAGCCCCATCCGTCGCTTGCCGGCGGCCGGGCGGACGTCCGCGAGGGACTCCACGACCCGGTCGACGATCCCGTACTCACGGGCCTCCTCGGCCGTGAACCAGCGGTCCCGGTCGCCGTCCCGGGAGATCGTCTCCGGGGTCTGGCCGGTGTGCTCGGCGGTGATCCGCTCGATGGTCCGCTTGGTGAACTCCAGGTTCTCCGCCTGGATCTCGATGTCCGCGGTGGTGCCGCCGATCCCGGCCGACGGCTGGTGCATCATGATCCGCGCGTTGGGCAGTGAATAGCGCTTGCCCGCCGTGCCCACGCTCAGCAGGAACTGGCCCATGCTGGCCGCGAAGCCCATCGCGAGCGTGGAGACGTCGTTCGGGATCAGCCGCATCGTGTCGTAGATGGCCAGGCCCGCGTGGACCGAGCCGCCCGGGCTGTTGATGAACAGGCTGATGTCGGTGCGCGGGTCCTCGGCGGACAGCAGCAGCAACTGCGCGCACACCCGGTTGGCGGAGACCTCGTCGACCTGGGTGCCCAGCAGCACGATCCGCTGCCCGAGCAGCTGGCCGGCGAGCTGGTCGTCGAACCGGGTGGGCGGGGTGTCGCCCTCCTCCGCCCGCGGCGCGAGCGTGGTCGGTGGAGTCATGGGACCTCCTCGTCGTGGTGTGGATGCCGTCGACCCCACTGTTGCCCGGCACACCGCCCCACCGGGCATTTCTCTGCCCGCGGCAGATTCGCCACGGGCAGAGCGCGCCTCGGGCCGGGGCGCGGCCGATGAGTTCCGGGCCGAGGACCAGTCGGTAGAGGTGACCGCGTTCCACATCCGGGAGGTACTCATGACCGCCAAGGGATTCACCACGTGTCTCTGGTTCGACGACCAGGCCGAGGAGGCCGCGCACTTCTACGTCTCCGTCTTCAAGAACTCCAGCATCGGCAGCGTCGCCCGCTACCCCGAGGGCTCCATGCGCCCGGCCGGCATGGTGATGACGGTGGCGTTCACGGCCAACGGCCACCCGTTCCTCGCCCTCAACGGCGGACCCGATTTCACGTTCAACGAGGCGATCTCGTTCATGATCTACTGCGAGAACCAGGAGGAGATCGACTACTACTGGACGAAGCTCACCGAGAACGGCGGCGAGCCCGGCCCCTGCGGCTGGCTGAAGGACAGGTACGGGGTGTCCTGGCAGGTCATCCCGGAGAGCCTGGACGCCATGGTCAGCGACCCCGACCCGGAGAAGGCGTCCCGCGCCACCCAGGCCATGCTCGGCATGCGCAAGCTCGACATCGCCGCCCTGAAGAAGGCCTACGACGGCGAGTGAGCCCCGGCCTCACCGGGCGCCGCGGATCACCCGGGTGACCTCCTGGGCCATCCGCAGGATGCCGGGGGAGCGGACCGGGCACGGCTTCGGGGTCGAGGTGGTGGGCGCCAGACAGAAGTGCAGATAGTCGTCCTCGCGGTGCAGGGCGGTGCGGTCGCGGCCCGGATCGGTGCAGTAGTCCGGGTGCGCGCGCTCGTAGGCGGTGCACGGCAGCTGCCGCACCCAGGTGTAGCGGGCCCCGTCGGCGCTCACCGTCCGTCCCGCGTCCGCGACGAGGTCACCTGCCGCGCCTGCCCGCTCCTCGTACAGGGCGTTCACCTTCCGCACCCGGTCCGGGGTGATCGGGTCGGGGCCCTGGAGCACCCATACGATCCGCGGGCGGTGCTCCCCGCCCGCGGCGGCGATCTGCGAGGTGAGCCGGTCCAGGTCCGCGGTGTACCGGTCGAAGTAGGCCCGGGGACCGGCGTCGTGCGTGATGCCGTCCATGCAGGGCGTGTAGCCCCAGGAGTTGCCCCAGAACTGGAGCACCACGAAGTCCGGCCGGTGCGCGCGCACCAGCGCGGCCGCCTTGTCCGCGTCCGGCACCAGCGACCGCTCACCGGTGCCCTCCAGGTAGTCGCAGACGGTCGTGCCCGAGTACGGGGCACTGGTGTAGGCGGCGCGCAGCTTCCCGCGCAGCTCGGCGCCGAGCACGTTCTGCGCCTCCATCGCCAGGGAGTCGCCGAGGTAGAGCACCTTGGGGGGTTTCGCCGGGGCCTTCGGTGATGCGGGTGCCCGTTGCTGGGTGGTGGCCGACGCCCGGGGCTTGGCGGGCGCGGGTGCCCGCTCCGGCTCCGACGCCGGGTCCCCGCAGCCGCCGAGCAGTGCCACTCCGAGCGCCAACCCCGCCATCCACGCCCTGCGCATGCGGCAACTCCCGCCCCGGTAACGGAGAAACGGCTCCCCAGGCAAGCACAGCCACGCCGCAGGCGGAAGACCCGTGTCGGCCAGACACCGCCAACTGCCCTGTCAGCTCAGGTCGTTGACGAGCACCGCCGCCCCGTCGAACCGCCCCGCCTTGAGGTCCCGCAGCGCCACATCGGCCCGGGACAGGGGATAGGCGTGCGTGGTGGCGTGGACCTTGTACCGGGCGGCGAGGGTGAGAAACTTCCGTGCGTCCGCGCGGGTGTTGGAGGTGACGCTGCGCAGTTCCTTCTCGTAGAACAGATCGGTCTCGTAGTGCAGCGGCGGGGTGTCGGTGAGATGGATCCCGGCGACGGCGAGCACCCCGCCCCGGTCCAGCGCGCGCAGCGCCACCGGCACCAGGTCGCCGACCGGGGCGAACAGGATGGCGCTGTCCAGGGGCTCCGGCGGCATCGCGTGCGCCTCGCCCGCGGACGCCGCCCCCAGCTCCAGGGCCAGCCGCCGTGCCGCGGCGCCCCGGGTCAGCACATGCACCCGGGCGCCCTCCGCGAGCGCCACCTGGGCGCACAGATGGGCGCTGCCCCCGAAGCCGTACAGGCCGAGCCGTCCGCCCGCCGGGAGGGAGGCCCGGCGCAGCGCCCGGTAGCCGATGATTCCGGCGCACAGCAGCGGCGCCAGCGCCAGGTCGGTCAGGCCCCCGGGGAGCGGGTGGGCGAAGTCGGCGGGGACGGTCGTGTACTCGGCGTAGCCGCCGTCCGTGTCCCAGCCGGTGTACCGCGATCCGGGGCACAGGTTCTCCGCGCCGCGCAGACAGTAGGCGCAGGTGCCGTCCGTCCACCGCAGCCAGGCCACCCCGACCCGGTCGCCGACCGTGAAGCCGCTCACCCCGGCGCCGAGCCCGGCGACTTCCCCGACCACCTCGTGCCCGGGTGTCACCCCCGCCCGGCGCACCGGCAGATCGCCCTCCGTGACATGCAGATCGGTGCGGCACACCCCGCAGGCCAGCACCCGGACCAGCAGCTCCCCGTCCCCGGGCACCGGTACCGGCTTCTCCACCAGCCGCAGCGCGCCTTCCTCCACCGGTCCGGGCGCCACCACCGACCACGCGCGCATCGTCCCGTCCGCCATAGGGCTGCCCCGTCCTGCCACTGGACCCTTTCCTCCCAGTGTGAAACGGACGGCTGCTTCGGCGCGCGGTTCGCGCCACGGGTGGCTAGCGTGAGGAACCGACCCCACCACCGATGCGGAAGAGGCCGTGGTCATGGCCGTACAGCCAGAGGGAACCCCCTGTTGGGCCGACGCGATGTTCAGCGACTTCGAGGGAGCCAAGAGCTTCTACGGAGACGTCCTCGGCTGGACCTTCGGCGAGTCGTCGTCGGAGTTCGGCAACTACACCCAGGCGTACGCGGACGGCAAGGCGGCCGCCGCGGTCGTCCCGCCCATGCCCGGACAGGAGGGCATGTCGCAGTGGTGCCTGTACCTCGCCTCCCCCGACGCGGCCGAGACCGCTCGGCGGATCCGGGACAACGGCGGCGAGGTGCTGATGGAGCCGATGCAGGTCAGTGACTTCGGCACCATGTGCCTGGCCCGCGACCCGAGCGGAGTCGTCTTCGGTGTCTGGCAGGCCGGTACCCACGAGGGTTTCGAGGCACCGCCCGAGCAGCCCGGCGCGTTCGCCTGGGCGGAGGTCTTCACCCGGGAGCCGGACAAGTCCGACGCCTTCTTCCCGGCCGTCTTCCCGCGCTACACCGCGCAGCAGATGGAGGACGACGGCATGGACTTCCGGGTCTTCAACATCGCCGACACCCCCGTCCTCGGCCGGATGAAGATGACGGAGGAGTTCCCGCCGGAGGTACCGGCCTACATCAACGTCTACTTCTCCGTCCCCGACGTCGACGCGACCGTGGCGAAGGCGACCGAGCGGGGCGGGGTGCTGCGGTTCGGGCCGGTGGACACGCCGTTCGGCCGGATCGCGGCGCTCAGTGACCCGCAGGGCGCGAACTTCTCGGTGATCGACGTCACCACCACCGAGGGCGAGATGCCCAAGCTCACCGACGTCTGACCGGGGCACCCTCGGGCCCGTGGCATGATCGGCACATGCGTGAACGAGTAGTGGCCGCGTGCGACGGGGCTTCCAAGGGCAACCCCGGACCCGCGGGCTGGGCCTGGGTCGTCGCCGACGAGAGCGAGACCCCGGCCCGCTGGGAGGCCGGACCGCTCGGCAGGGCCACCAACAACGTCGCCGAACTGACCGCGCTGGAGCGCCTGTTGTCGGCCACCGACCCGGCGGTGCCGCTGGAGGTCCGGATGGACTCCCAGTACGCCATGAAGGCGGTCACCACCTGGCTGCCCGGCTGGAAGCGCAACGGCTGGAAGACCTCGGCCGGCAAGCCGGTCGCCAACCAGGAGCTCGTCGTACGCATCGACGAACTCCTGGCCGGACGGTCGGTGGAGTTCCGCTACGTCCCCGCCCACCAGGTCGACGGCGACAAGCTGAACGACTTCGCGGACCGCGCCGCCAGCCAGGCCGCCACCGTGCAGGAGCCCGCGGGCAGCGAGCTGGGCTCGCCCGAGCCGCCGCCCTCCCCGGACACCCCCGTCAAGGCGCCGCGCCGCCGCCCCGCGGCCGCGAAGAAGAGCGGCGGCGGTTCCTCCGCCCGCACCATCAAGGCGAAGTTCCCCGGCCGCTGTGTGTGCGGCCGCTCCTACGCGGCGGGCGAGCAGATCGCCAAGAACGCGCAGGGCTGGGGCCACCCGGAGTGCCGTACCGCCGAGGCGTGAGCCCGGTCAGGCCACGTCGAAGGTGTAGTGCCGGGTGTGGTCCAGCAGTTCGGCGGGCCGCACGTTGTTCCACGGCTTCATCGTGCCGTTGAGGTGGACCACGTTCGGCGTGCCCGTCGCCGGGAGGTAGGGCGAGTTCGGGTGGCGGCGCTGCCACTGGGACCACAGCTTGTCGACGTAGGCGTGGTGCAGCCAGAACACGGGGTCGTTGGGGGAGACCCCGGTGGCCATCTGGCCGCCGACCCAGACGTGCACCCTGTTGTGCAGGTTGACCCCGCGCCACCCCTCCAGGTGGTTGCGGAAGCCGTCCGAACCGCTGTTCCAGGGCGGCATGTCGTACGTCTCGATGGCCAGCACCGACTCCACCTCGGCCCGCGTGGGCAGCGGACGGCCGCCGGAGCCGAGGGAGCGGCGCAGGTAAGTGCGGCCGTCGACACGGACGTTGATGGGCCAGTTGCCGGTCGAGGCGGCGAACGGCCCGTCCATCACCCGCCCGTCCAGGCTGCGCCCGGTGCCGCCGAGGAAGTCCGGCGCCCACAGCGAGGCGCGCGGTGTGCGGTCGGTCGTCCAGTCCCAGTAGGGCAGCGCCACCGAGGCGTCCACCTCCTGCAGGGCGGCCTCGAACTCCAGCAGGAATCTGCGGTGCCAGGGCAGGAAGGACGGCGAACGGTGGCCCGTGCGCTCGCCGTTGTCGGTGTCGCCGACGATGAAGTCGTTGTGGATGCGGACGAAGTCGTCGTAGCGGCCGCTGCGCTTGAGCTCCAGGAGGGCGGCGACGAGGCGGCGCTTCTCGTCGGCGGTCAGGTTCGCCTGGTTCTTGCGGACGGTCATGTGCGGATGCTCCAGGTAGTGCGTGAGGGGCGGTTCAGTTGGCGGGGAACGGCAGGAGCTCGGCGCCCTGGAGTTCGTCGACCGCGGCCCGCGCCGCGGCGCGCGGGGTGGCCACCGGGTCGTAGTGGCTGACGACGCTGATCCAGCTGCCGTCGGCGTTGCGCATCACATGCAGCTCCACGTCGTCGATGTAGACGCCGTAGCCGCCGCCGTGGTCGTGGTGGTGGCCCCCTCCGGAGCGCACCCGGCCCTGTATCCGGCGGCCCTTGTAGACCTCGTCGAAGGCCGCGGGGGAGGGGTCGGGGTGGTGACCGGCGGCCCGTGCGGCGGGGGCGGCGAGGGTGGCGGCCCCCGATGCGGCGGCGAGTGCGGCAGCGGCCGTGAGCGCGCGGCGGCGGGTGAGTTCGGGCATACGGATCTCCCGGTTCGGATGTGGGCTGGTGACTTCCGTATGCCTATCGGGGCCGCCGAGATGGGGAGAAATCGGTCCGGAGTGGTTGGCTGTGATCCGGACAATTACCCACATGTGGTGCAAGGTTGAACCAAGATGATCTTGCTCCACGCATATGCCGCGTGCGCGCGGAACGGGTAATTCCTTCTCCTCGGGCCCCCGATTCGGGTGGTTCTTGACGGGCGGGCGCACGGCTCGTGGCCTGCGTCACGCCGGGAAAGTGACGCGATCCGGAAGCCGGGACTCGCCTCCGCGCGCTGCTACTCTCCGTCTCGCAATGATCGCTACGAGTGATACCGAGGGGCGCGCGTGAAGGTCGTCTGTGTCGGCGGAGGGCCCGCCGGGCTGTACCTGTCGATCCTGCTGAAGCTGGCGGACCCGTCCCACGACATCACGGTGTACGAGCGCAACCCGGAGGGCTCCACCTACGGCTGGGGCGTCACCTACTGGCGCGGACTGCTCGACAAACTGCAGAGGCACGACCCCGTCTCCGCCCGGGCGATCGCCGACCACTCGGTCACCTGGAACGAAGGCGTCGCCCGGGTCCGCGACCAGGTCACCCGGCACCGCGGCGACCAGGGCTTCGGCATTGGCCGCCACCGGCTGCTCGAACTGCTCGCTGCCCGCGCCCGCTCCCTCGGCGTCCACCTGGAGTACGCGCACGAGATCGACGCCGACGGGCCGCTCCCCGAGGCCGACCTCGTCGTCGCCGCCGACGGCGTGCACAGCGCCCTGCGCACCCGGCACGCGGAGCATTTCGGCGCCCGGCTCACTCCGGGCCGCAACCACTACATCTGGCTCGGCACCAGCAAGGTCTTCGACACCTTCACCTTCTCCTTCGTCGAGACCGAGCACGGCTGGATCTGGGCCTACGGCTACGGATTCAGCCCCGAGCGCAGCACCTGCGTCATCGAGTGCTCCCCCGAGACCTTCACCGGCCTCGGCCTGGACCGGGCCGACGAGGCCGACGGGCTCGTGCTGCTGGAGAAGCTGTTCGCCGACACCCTCGACGGCCACGCCCTGATCGGCCGGGCACCGGCCGACGGCAGCTCCCCCTGGCTGCACTTCCGCACCCTCACCAACCGCACCTGGCACCGCGACAACCTCGTCCTGCTCGGCGACGCCGCCCACACCACCCACTACTCCATCGGCGCCGGCACCACCCTCGCCCTGGAGGACGCCCTCGCCCTGGCCGGCGCCCTGCGCGACCACACCGACCTCCCGCAGGCCCTCGCCCACTACGAACGCGCACGCAAGCAGGAACTGCTCCCGCTGCAGAGCGCCGCCCGGCACAGCGCCCAGTGGTACGAGAACCTCACCCGCTACATCGACCTCCCTCCGGAGCAGATGTTCGCCCTGCTGGGCCAGCGCCACTCACCCCTGCTGCCGTACGTCCCGCCGCAGCTCTACTACCGCCTGGACCGGGCGGCGGGGCGGCTGGAGGCACTGCGCCGCCTGAAGCGCTGGCTCGGCCCGAAGCTCGCGCGGGTGACAGACTGACGCCATGGAAGAGCGCACATTCAGCAGGTCGCAGCAGCACGCCTCCGTCATCGGCCTCGGCACCTGGCAACTGGGAGCCGACTGGGGCGACGTCGACGACAAGGAAGCCCTCAAGGTGCTGGAGACGGCCGCCGAGACCGGGGTGACCTTCTTCGACACCGCCGACGTCTACGGTGACGGCCGCAGCGAACAGACCATCGCCGCGTTCCTCAGCGGCCGTCCGGACCTGCATGTCATGGTCGCCACCAAGATGGGCCGCCGGGTCGAGCAGATCCCCGAGAACTACGTCCTGGACAACTTCCGGGCCTGGAACGACCGTTCGCGCCGCAACCTCGGCGTCGACCGGATCGACCTGGTGCAGCTGCACTGCCCGCCCAGCCCCGTCTACTCCAGCGACGAGGTCTTCGACGCGCTCGACACCCTGGTCGCCGAGGAGCGCATCGCCGCCTACGGCGTGAGCGTGGAGACCTGCGCCGAGGCGCTCACCGCGATCGCCCGGCCGGGCGTGGCGAGCGTGCAGATCATCCTCAACCCGTTCCGGATGAAGCCCCTGTACGAGGTCCTGCCCGCCGCGCGGGAGGCGGGCGTCGGCATCATCGCCCGCGTTCCGCTCGCCTCCGGCCTGCTGTCCGGCAAGTACACCAAGGACACCGTCTTCCCGGAGAACGACCACCGCACCTACAACCGGCACGGCGAGTCCTTCGACCAGGGCGAGACCTTCTCCGGCGTCGACTACGCCACCGGCGTCGAAGCCGCCGCCGAGTTCTCCGCCCTCGCCCCCGAGGGCTTCACCCCGGCCCAGCTCGCCCTGCGCTGGATCGTCCAGCAGCCCGGAGTGACCACGGTGATCCCCGGCGCCCGCTCACCCGAGCAGGCCCGCGCCAACGCCTCGGCCGCCGCGCTGCCGGAGCTGTCCGCCGAGACCCTGGACGCGATCCGTGAGCTGTACGAGCGGCGGATCAAGGAGCAGGTCGAGGCCCGCTGGTAACTGTTTGAAGGATCAACACCGGGAGACCCGGACCGTATGGCGATGCAGGAACCCGCGAAACGCACCGGCCGCAACGAGACCGAGGACGAGCGTGCCGACCGCATGTGGGGCGAGCTCATGCAAGAGGTCCGGGTCGCCCAGATGGGCGTCCAGATCCTCTTCGGTTTCCTGCTCACCGTCGTCTTCACCCCGAAGTACGACGACCTCGGAGACACCGAGAAGACGATCTACCTGGTGACGGTGGTGGTGGGCGCCGCCGCCACCGGCGCCCTCATCGGACCGGTGTCCCTGCACCGCATGGTGTCCGGGAGGCGCATCAAACCGCGCGCGGTCGAATGGGCCTCCCGGCTCACCTTCATCGGCCTGGTGCTGCTGCTGATCACCATGGCGTCCTCGCTGCTGCTGATCCTCCGGGTCGCCACCCACGACGGCTATGTGCCCTGGATCGTCACCGGCATCGTGCTCTGGTACCTGGTGTGCTGGTTCGGCCTGGGCTGGTGGATCAGGCGCCGCTACACCTCGCGGGACTGACCGCCCTTCAGCGCGGCGATGCACGAGGTGATGGCCTGCTGGAGGTCCTCCAGCTGCCGCACCATGTCGTCCTCGGCGAACTCCTGCACATCGTCGAAGGTCAGCTCCTCGAACACCTTCGTGGCCCGCTGGAGGCTGCTGTAGAACTTCGTCCGGCGTTCCTGGACGCGCAGTTCGGGGTCGGCCTCCACGGTCTCGGCGACGAGGCTGCGCAGGGTGTCGTAGGCCTCGGTGGCCCACTCGCCGGTGTCCTCGTCCTCGTCCAGCTCGTCGATGAGGGACAGATGCCGCTCGGCCTCCTGGCGCAGTTCCACGGGCGCCTCGATGGTCTGCCCGGCAGGCGTCTTCACCTGCCCCGACTCGGCGATCTGGCGGACATAGCCGATCCGGTCGGCGGCCCGGCTCTCACTGGCGACGGCCTTCTTCAGATCGTCGGTGCGCACCACGTCCCGCGCCAGCTCGACCTGGAGCTCGGGGTCCTCCTTGACGCGGTCGAGCAGCGCGCTGCGGGCCGCGCGGGCGGTGGAGGGGTCGGCGAGGATCGCCGCGCGCAGCGCGGTGGGGTTCTCCGCGACCTCCAGCGCCTTCGTCGGCCGGATGCCCTCCGCCTCGGCCGCCTCGGCGATCGCGGTGCCGCGCTCGGAGGTGGCGCTGTTGCGGGAGACGTAGTAGCTCAGCCACACGTCCGCGTCCGGCAGTTCCACCTCGGCGCCCGGCCGGAGCGCCTCGAACTGCGGGACCAGGCCGTCGTCGGCGGCCCGGTCCCAGGCCCTGTAGTAGCGCATGACCCGCTCCGGGGAGCAGCCCGCCAGCTCCGCGAACTCCTTCGCGGACACCTTCGGCGTCTCCTCGGCGCCCTGGCCGCCGGGCCGTACGCTCCGCGCCACCATCAGGGCAAAGGCCCAGCCGCCGGTGCGCGCGTACGCCCCGAACTCACGCGCGTCCCGCGCGACGAGGTCGGACAGGGGCACGGGTGACGTCTCGGACGGGACGAGGGCTAGGGTCACGGATGACTCTCCTGAGGCTGGAACCGCAAGTGCAGACAGGCAGCCTATATGCGCCCGCATGCGGCGGTTTGACCGCCCCGGGGGCGTGTCATCCGAAGGCGTTCCGGAGAGCGGGCAGCAGGGTCTTCTCCGACCAGTCCAGATAGGCCGGTTGCGACTCCCCGCCGATCTGCACCAGGGCCACCTCGTCGAACCCGGCCTCGACATAGGGCCGTACCGCCTCGACGAAGTCGTCCGGGTCGTCGCCGCACGGTATCGCGGCGGCGACGTCGTCGGGGGTGACGTACTGGGTGGCCGCCTCGAAGGAATCCGGGTGCGGCAGCTCGGAGTTCACCTTCCAGCCGCCGCCGAACCAGCGGAACTGGGCGTGGGCACGCCTGACCGCGGTGTCCCGGTCGGCGTCGTGGCAGACCGGCAACTGGCCGACCCGCGGCTTCCCGCTCCCGCCGAGCCGGTCGAAGGAGTCCAGCAGCCCCGGCTTCGGCTCGGTGGCGATCACCAGGTCCGCGAGCCGCCCGGCCAGCGCGCAGGACCGCTCCCCGGAGACGGCGACGCCGATCGGCGTCGGCGGGTCGGGCAGGTCCCACAGCCGGGCGGAGTCCACGTCGTAATGGGTGCCGTGCCGGGAGACATGGCCGCCCTCGAAGAGCGCCCGGATGATCCCGATCGCCTCCTCAAGCATCTCGTGCCGCACCTCCACCGACGGCCAGCCCCCGCCCACCACATGCTCGTTGAGGTTCTCCCCGGAGCCGAGCCCCAGCCGGAACCGCCCCTCGGAGAGCAACTGCACCGTCGCCGCCTTCTGCGCCACCACCGCCGGGTGGTAGCGGAACGTGGGACAGGTCACGTACGTCATCAGCGGAATCCGCCGGGTCGCCTGTGCGGCCGCGCCGAGCACGCTCCACGCGTACGGCGAGTGCCCCTGCGCGCGCAGCCACGGAAAGTAGTGGTCCGAGGTCACGGAGAAGTCGAAGCCGGCCTCCTCGGCGCGCACCACGTGGTCGACGAGGTCACGCGGGCCGGCCTGCTCGGTCATCATCGTGTATCCGATCTGCACCATGGGCCCCGAGTCCCCGGCCCGCGTCGGGGAAAACGATCCGCCGGGGCGGGTACGGATGACGGCATGACGACACGTGCGCTCCTCACCAGTACGCCCGCGGCCCAGGGCGTCGACTCCTCCCGTGTGCACGCCTTCCTGGACGCCCTGGAGTCCGACCCCGACATCGAGCCGCACAGCCTGATGATCCTGCGCCACGACCACCTGGTGGCCGCCGGCTGGTGGGCGCCCTGCGCCCCCGACCGGCCCCAGCTGCTGTACTCCCTCAGCAAGAGCTTCACCTCCACGGCGGCCGGGTTCGCCGTCGCCGAGGGACTGATGAGCCTGGACGATCCGGTGATCTCCTACTTCCCGGAGTACGACGCCGAGGTCACCGACCCGCGCACCCGCGCCATGCTGGTCCGGCACGTGGCCTCCATGGCCAGCGGACACGAGGACGAGACCCTCGACCGGGCCCGCGCGATCGACCCCGACGACCTGGTGCACGGCTTCCTGCTGCTGCCGCCCGACCGTGACCCGGGCACCGTGTTCGCGTACAACCAGCCCGCCACCTTCACGCTCGCCGCGATCGTCCAGCGCGTGACCGGCCGGACGCTCACCGACTATCTGCGCCCCCGACTGTTCGACCCGATCGGCATCGGCGAGGTGGCGTGGCTGCGCGACCGGGCGGGCCGGGAGCTGGGGTTCAGCGGGCTGCACGCCACGACCGACGCGATCGCCCGGCTGGGGCAGCTGTATCTGCGGGGCGGGACGTGGGACGGGCGGCAGGTGCTGCCGCGCTCCTGGGTGGCCGAGGCGAGCCGTGTCCACACCCCGAACGCCGACGGGCCGATGGCCGGTGCCGACTGGCGGCAGGGGTACGGGCTGCAGTTCTGGAAGTCCCGGCACGGCTACCGCGGGGACGGCGCCTACGGGCAGTACTGCCTGGTCCTGCCCGAGCAGGACGCCGTGATCGCCCTGACCTCCGCCACCGTGGAGATGCAGCGGGTGCTGGACCTGGTCTGGACGCACCTGCTGCCCGCCTGCGGCCCCGACCCGCTCACCGGCCGCGAGCGGGCCGACGCCGCCCTCGCCGAACGGCTGGCGGCCCTCGCGCTTCCCCCGGCCCCCGGCAAGCACGCGCCCGAGCCGTGGACGGCCGTCTCCTTCGGCTCCGACTGGGTCTCCGCGGAGGTCGACACCGCGCCCGACGGCTACCGGCTGACGCTGGTGGAGGACGGGCACCGGATCGATCTCCGTCTGGTGCCGGGCGAGTGGACCGTCACCGAGGAGCCGGTGCCCACCGCGGTCAGCGGCGGCTGGAGCGACGCCGACACCCTGGAGGCGGAGGTGCTGTTCCTGGAGACCCCGCACCGGCTCGCCGTGACCTGCTCGCTCCCGGACCGCACCTGCACCGCCCGCTGGCGCACCGTGCCCCTGCACCCGCGCCCGCTGCGCAGGACCGGCGCGCCCCGCAGGTCACTCTGACGGCTCCCGGAACGTGCGCAGGGCCGTGGCCAGGGCCTCGCGGTTGTCCGGGTCCTCCCAGGCATCCGCGGGGGCCGTCCAGCGCAGCGAGTAGCCGCGGCTGCCGCCGAGGAGGAAACCGCGGCCCAGGGTGCGGACCTGGGTGCCGTCGGCGTTCATGAGCCACTCCATCTCGGCGGCCTCCCGGCCCCGGTAGGTCGTCGCCCGGATGTCGCCGATCCGGCGGTACCCGCCGTCCTGCTTCAGGCCGGGCTCCACGTCCCGCCACACCTCGACGGGGTCCGGACCCACCCGTTCGCTGTAGGTGACGGTCAGCGTGCGGTCGTCGCCCTTGGCGCCGAGCACGATCCGGTACGCCAGGTCCTGGACCCGGTCGGTGCTGAGCGGCTTCCACCCCTCGGGGAGCGTGACGGAGAAGCCCTCGGGCGACTCGTAGCGGCTGAACGGGGACTTCCCCTCCGGGCTGGGGGTGGCGGTGGCGGTGGGGGTGGGGGTGGCCGGGGCGGACGGCGGAGCTGCAGGAGGGGACGTCGGGGTGCGCGTCGGGGCCGGGCGGGGCGAGGAATCGGCGGCGGTGGAGTCCGAGCCGCCGGGCAGCCCGCCCGTGACCGCGAGCACGGCCACCGCGACCGTGACCACGGCCAGCGCGGTCCCGGCGACCATGGTCCGCCGGCTCCAGCGCGCCGGGCCGAGGGGCCGGCCCGGCAGCCCCGGGTCCGGCGTCTCCGCCCCCGAGGTGCCTTCGTCCAGGACGTCCAGCAGCGCCTCACGGACCACCGAACGGGGCAGCCGCTCCACGGGGTCCTTGCGGAGCAGGCCCTGCAACGTCGGGCCGAGCGACCCGGCCCGGACCGGGGTGCGCAGCGGCAACCGGTCGACCGCCTTCAACGTGGCCTGCGGGCGGCCCCGGTCCCGGAACGGCGGGCGGCCCTCCACCATCGTGTAGAGCAGCGCGCCGAGCGCCCACAGATCGGTGGCCGGGCCGATCCCCTCGTCGCGGGCCTGCTCGGGGGAGGCGTACGCGGGCGCGGCCAGCCGGGGTGCCAGGGTGGCCCCGGCCAGTCCGAAACCGGAGACCACCACGGGGCCCTGGTCGCGCACGAACACCTGCGCCGGGCTGAGTTCGCCGTGGGTGACGCCCTGCCCGTGCGCCGCCTCCAGTACGTCGAGCAGCTCCAGCCCGATCCGGGCCGCCCGCACGTGGTTCAACGCGCCCCGCTGGGTGAGGAGTTCGCCCAGCGGCTGACCGTCGATCCACCGGGTCACCACCCACAGGGTGTCCGACTCCACGACCACGTCGACAACTTCGGCGACCCGGTCGGGCATCATCAGCGACAGCCGCTCGGACGTGCGCAGAACGCGGTTGACGACCTGCGGCGCCTCCTCGCCGCCGGGATCCTCCGGCAGCCCGACCCCGGTCACCAGACAGGGCCGTTCCGCCTGGCTGTCCTCGGCGTACCAGCAGACGCGGTTGGTCTCCCGGTGGACGATGTCGACGAGCCGGTACCTCCCGGCGACCCACACGGGCGTGGAGACGTGCGCCTTGACCATGGTCATCCCTCGCTGAACCCCGGGCTCTCACCTTTCCCAGAGGTACGGCGCGCGTGACCGGGTCCGTTCAAGGATCCGTCGACCGATATGCGCCAACTCCCGTACGCCGACCGGTGGGTCGAACACGCGTCCCGGACCGGGGGTGATCCGGTGGGCGCCGGCCGGCGGATCGAACGCGCGGTTCAGAGCTGTCTGCCCACCAGGAACTCCAGCAGCGCCCCCAACTCCCGTTCCGTGCCCGCGTCCAGGGGTACGGCGGCCAGGGCGGACCGGGCGGCGGCGATCCGGCGCCGCGCCTCGCGCAGGGCCGCCGACCGGCCGCCCGCCTCCTCGATCAGCGCCGCCGCTGCCTCCGGCCGCTCGCCCGAGTCCAGCAGCCCGGCCAGCCGCCCCGCGACCGGCGTGTCCAGGGCGACCAGCACCGGGTAGGTCTTCTTGCGGGCCCGCAGATCGTTGTGCACAGGCTTGCCGGTGACGGCCGGGTCGCCCCACACGCCGAGCACGTCGTCGACGATCTGGAAGGCGATGCCCAGTTCGCGTCCGGCCCGGTCGAGCGCGGCGACCGTGGTGGGCGGGGCCCCGCCGAGCGCGGCGCCCAGGGCGGCGGCGCAGCCCAGCAGGGCGCCCGTCTTGTGCTCGGCCAGCGCCCGGTACTCCTCCGGCCGCACCCGGTCCGGGCCCAGCCAGGGCCGGTCCGCGAACTGCAGATCGTCCGCCTGTCCGCGCACCAGGTCCCCGAGCGCCGTGGACAGCAGCCGTAAACCGGGTGCGCCGGCCGGGGCCTCGGCGATCGTCTCCACGGCGAGGGCGAACAGGGCGTCGCCCGCGAGGACGGCCGGGCCGGTGCCGTAGGCCCGCCACGCGGTCGGGCGGCCGCGGCGGGTCGGGTCGCCGTCCATGATGTCGTCGTGCAGCAGGGAGAAGGCGTGCACGAGTTCCACGGCGACGGCCGCCGTGGTACCGGCCCGGGCCGGGCCGCCGACCGCCTCGGCGCCCAGCACGGCCAGCGCCTGCCGCACTCCCTTGCCTCCCGGGGCGGTGGCCGGGGCGCCGCCCACCTCGCACCAGCCGAAGGAGTAGGCGGCCATCTCACCGACCCAGGGATGCAGCCGGGCCACGGCCCGTTCCAGCTCCGGGCGGACCAAGTCCCGGCAGCGGTGCAGTACTTGGGCGGCGGTCGGGGGCGCCGTCGACGGGGCCGCGGTCACCGTGCCGCCTCCGTACCCAGCTCCTCCTGGGCGCGGGCCACCATCTCCCGGGCGTGCCGCAGGCCGATGCGCTCCAACGTGCCTGCCAGCTCCGCCAGTTCGGCGGCCGTCTCGGCGTGGTCGCGGCCCAGCCGGGCCCGGGACTTGGCGAGCCCGAGCCGGGACAGCGCCTCGCCGCGCGGCTCACCCATGGCACGGAACTCGTCGAGCGCCTGCGTGTACAGGTCGCGGGCCTCGGTGTAACGGCCCGCGCGGTACAGGACGTTGCCGCGCATCTTGTGGTTGTAGGCCAGCGCGCTGGACAGCTTCATCTGCCGGCAGGTCGCCTCCGCCTCCGTCAGCAGCTCCAGAGCGCGCTCGATGTCGCCGTCACGCACCGAGACGATGTCGGCGAGTCCGCGCAGCGCCCAGGCGTGCCCGCGCCGGTCCTCGGCGCGCGCGGCGATCTCGGCGGCCTCCTCGAACAGCGCGAACGCGGTGTCGTAGGAACCGGTGTTGCGGTGGATCTGCGCGATGCCCTCCAGCGCCCACACCGTGTGGCGGGCCTCGCCGCGCCGCCGGGCCTCGGCCAGCAACTGCTCGTGCAGCCGGGTCACGGCCGCGTAGTCGCCCTGGATCCGGCCGGTCTCGGCGAGCCCGGCCAGCGAGTAGCCGCGTACGACGACGTCGCCGCCGCGCTCACCGAGGTCGGCGGCGAGCTGGAGCAGCCGCCGGGCCAGCGCGAACGCGCCGCGCTGCCGGGCCAGGGTGCCGCCGCTCCACAGCGCCCACGCCATCGCCGCGGTGTCCCCGGCCGTGCGGGCGGAGCGGTAGCTCGCCTTCCACGCCCGGTCCGCCTCCCCGATCTGCCCCAGCCTGCGGTGCGCCTCGGCGACCGCCAGCCCGGATCGCGCCGCCTCGCCGTGCCGCCCGGTCCGCTCGGCGGCCCGCAGTTCCTCGGTGCCGGCCGCGAGTACGTCGGTGAGCGAGGAGTTCACGGAGAGGGTGGTCAGGGCCCCCTGGTACTCCGGGGCGAATGCCTTGCCGTACATGGATGCCTTTCGGTCCGTATGCACCCCATCTATACATTGCATGTATACATGGTGTGTATAGAGCAACGGAAACCACCCCCGGCCCCAGGGGGCCAGGGGGGTGTCATCTGTTGTCGATCAAGACGCGGACCGGGCGTACGGGGTTGCCCGTGAGGCGCAGATCACCTCACGGGCCCTCGGGCTACTGGGTCTTGGGCGGTGTCACCTCGCTCGGCCGGACCACCACGAAGCCCTCGCCGCTGAGCATCAGCTGCACGGCCTCGCCGGAACCGCCGCGCAGCATCGAGCCGATGGACTGCGAGCGGTGCAGCGAGGTCCCCAGGCCCGCGCTCCAGCCGACCACCGCGTCGGTGTCGACGTAGACCGGGTACTGCGCGGACACCGGTATCACCAGCGGATTCCCGTCGCAGACCAGCCCGAGCCGCCCGTGCCCGGTGAACACGCTGTTGAACAGCCCGCCGCCGGTGATGCCCGCCCCCTTCACGGTGGATATCCGGTAGGACAGTGTGGCGTCGAAGCACAGCACGTTGCGGCCGTTGACCGTGAACTCGTCACCGGGGTCGAGCTCGACGATGAAACAGTTCTGCGCCTCGTGCGCGAACCACGCCTCACCCTGCCCGCGCACCGCCATCAGCGGCAGCCCCTCCCCGGTGACCGCGCGCTTGAGCATCCCGCCCACGCCCTGGCCCTTGCGCTCGAACTGGAGACTGCCCCGGTAGGCGACCATCGCCCCCTGCCGGGCCAGCATCTCGCCGCTCACCGCGTACCGGATGCACTTGGCGTTCTCGACCGTCATGCCCGGCGCCGTGGCGGGCTGGACCATGTGCTCGCTGGAAAACAGGTCACCCTTCATGCGGGCATCGTGTCGCGGACGAGGTCCCTCCGCCAAGATCGCGTCCCACGATCCTTCAGGCGCCGAAGAGTTGGGTCCAGTACATACCGGACGGGCCGCCGCCCGCGAAACCGATGCCGATGTGCGTGAAGCCCGGCTTGAGGATGTTGGCGCGGTGGCCGGGACTGTTCATCCAGCCCCGTACGACTTCGGCGGGGGAGCGCTGCCCGCAGGCTATGTTCTCGCCGATCGACCGGCGCCGGGCGCCCGCCGCGGCAGCCCGGTCCCAGGGCTGCGACCCCTCGGGCGAGGTGTGCGAGTAGAAGGACCGCGCCACCATGTCCGCGCTGTGCGCCTGGGCGGCGGCCGTGAGGGCGGAGTCGGTCCGGAGCGGGCGCAGACCGGCCCCGGCGCGCTCCCGGTTGGTGAGGTCGACGACCCGCGCGGCGGTCCGGGCCAGGTCCGCCGGGCTGAAAGGGCGGGCCCACAACGCCGTCCAGTACACATCGCCGGAGCGGGCGGGCACGTGGGCCAGTCCGGCGTGCGTGAACTCCGGGTCGCACAGGGTTACGCGCGTCTGGCCGGTGCGCAGGCAGTAGTCGACGAACTCGGCGGGGGAGCGCGGTCCGGACACCAGGTGCTCCCCGATGGTGAGGTACGCGTACCCGGCTGCCGTCACCCGCTGGTAGACGGAGACCCCGTCCCTGCCCTCCACACCCAGCCGTCCCGCCGCGGCCATGGCGGCGGCGTGCTCCCGGGCGGCGGCGGTGAGCCGGGCGTCCAACGTCACCGGCGGCGAACCGGCGCCCGCACGGGCCGAGTTGACCAGTCCCGCGATGCCGTCGTGGTCGGGTGCCGCGGCCGCGGCGGGCGGCTCGTCGACGACGTCCACCCCGAAGTCCCGGGCCAGTCCCGCCAGTCCGTCGGCGTACCCCTGGCCCAGCGCCCGCAGCTTCCAGCCGCCGCCGCGCCGGTACAGCTCGGCGAGCAGCAGCACCGTCTCCTGCCGGGGGCGCGGCGGGGCGAACCGGGCGAGGGTACGGCCGCCGGAACCGGTGACCCGGAGCGTGGGGGCGGGCAGGGTGCCCAGGGCGGTGCCGGGCTCGGCGGGGCTGACCACGACCGTGACCCGGGTGGCGCCCGCGCGCAGCCGGGCCGGGTCGACGGTCAGGGTGTCGCCGTCCAGCCGCACACCGGGGGCGGACGGCTGGTTGTAGAACACGAAGTCGGCGTCCCCGCCCACCTTCCCGCTGTCGTCCGTGACCAGCGCGGACACATCGAAGGGGCCGGGCACCCGGACGGCCACGGCACCGCCCGGGAGAGGCACATTGCCCCCGGGGACCAACTCGCTCATCAGGCCGTCCAGGTGTCGTCGTACGTGGTGCTCGGACAACGCGGACGACCCGGCTCGGGTTCCCGGCCGATCAGTGCGCGGCGGCCCCCGGATCGACGGCCTCGGCCCGCTCACCCACCGAAGTGCCGCGCACCGCCTTGGTCTTCTTCCCGCAGAACGCCGACTCCAGCGAGCCGAGCATGGTGGTGTGCACGGCGCCGTTGTTGGAGGTGTTGACGAAGGCCGCCAGGCTCCGCTTGCCGTCCTTGGAGGCGAACGCGTAGGTGTAGTAGCCCTGGACGGCCCCGGTGTGCCCGTACACCGAGACCCCGCAGGACAGATCGCGCCGCCGCAGCCCCAGCCCGTACGCCTGGCCGGTGCCCGCCGGCACCCACTTGCGCATCTGTGTGAGCTGCGTGCCCGACATCAGCCTGCCCTCCATCAGGGCGGTCAGGAAGACGTTCAGGTCCCGGGTGCTGGAGATCAGCGCGCCCGCGCTCTGCGCCCAGGACGCCGTCTGCTCGGTGGCGTCGACCAGCGCCGCGCCGGACGTGTCCGGGGTGAGGTAGCCGCGCGCGTACCGTCCCGGGATCTTCTTCCCGGGGTGCACGTAGAAGGTGTCCTTCAGCCCCAGCGGCACGACGATCCGCTGCTGGTACTCGGTACCCACCGGGTTGCCGGTCAGCTTCTCGATGAGCATCCCGGCGACGACGAAATTGGTGTTGGAGTACGAGTACGGGCCGCCCGGCGCGGTGGTGCGCGGCTTGCGCAGGGAGCGGTCCACGAGCTGGCGGTAGGTGAAGACCTTGGAACGGACCGCCTCGAAGCCGGGAACCGTCCTGGCGAACATGTCGTTGGTGTAGTCGTACAGGCCGCTGCGGTGGCCGAGGACATGGCGCACGGTGATCCGGTCGTCCGGCAGCAGCCCGGGCAGATAGCGGTTGACCGGGGTGTCGAGCTTGAGCTTCTTCTCGTCGACCAGTTGCAGCAGCACGACGGCGGAGAAGATCTTGGTCACGCTGCCGATGCGGAAGCGGTCGGTGGCGGCCAGAGACCGTTCGGTGCCGCGGTCGGCGATACCGGCGGACGTGGTGACGACCGTGCCCTCGTCGTCGATCCGCGCCACCGCGCCCGGCGCGCCCTGCTTCATCGCGGTGCGCAGCACGCCCCGCAGGGACGCCAGGTCCGGGTCGGGTGCCTGGGGTGCCGCGTGCGCCGGTGCCGCCAGGAGGGAGAGCAGGACCGCTGTCCCGAACGCCGTGACCTTGCCCGCCGATACCGAGTTCATCCGG
>NZ_FLSP01000025.1 GCF_900091315.1 Streptomyces sp. DI166 | reverse complement strand
TAGCGTGTTCGCATGGGTATGGACGGTGGGCGGGAGCGACTGGTCGTCATCGGTGGGGATGCCGCGGGGATGGCCGCGGCATCGCAGGCGCGGCGGATGAAGGGCCCCGACGCGCTGGAGATCGTGGCGTTCGAGCGAGGTGACTACACCTCCTACTCGGCGTGCGGCATCCCCTACTGGGTGGGCGGTGAGGTGTCCGGTCCAAAGGAGCTGATCGCCCGTACGCCCGAGGAGCACCGGGCGCGGGACATCGACCTGCGGATGCGTACCGAGGTCGTGGAGATCGACGTGGCCGGGCAGCGGGTACGCGCGCGTGACGTGGATTTGGGGGCCGAGTCCTGGACGTCGTACGACAAGCTCGTGATCGCCACCGGCGCGCGGCCGATCAGGCCCGACATGCCGGGCGTGGACGCGCCGGGCGTGCACGGGGTGCAGACGCTCGGGGACGGGCGGGCGCTGATCGACACGCTGGAAGGCACGCGCGGGCGGCGCGCGGTCGTCGTCGGCGCCGGGTACATCGGCGTGGAGATGGCCGAGGCGCTCATCAACCGCGGCTACGAGGTGACCGTCGTCGACCGGGGCGCCGAGCCGATGTCCACGCTGGACCCCGACATGGGGCGGCTGGTGCACAGGGCGATGACCGGGCTCGGCGTCACCATGGTCACCGGCACCGAGGTCACCCGGATGCTGACCGGGGACGACGGACGGGTCCGGGGAGTGGCCACGGCGGACTCCGAGTACCCGGCCGACGTCGTCGTCCTCGGCATCGGCGTCCGGCCGGAGACGGGCCTCGCGCGGGCCGCCGGACTCCCGCTCGGCGCGCACCAGGGGCTGCTCACCGACCGGTCGATGCGGGTGCGCGGCCACGAGAACATCTGGGCGGGCGGGGACTGCGTGGAGGTCCTCGACCTGGTCTCGGGCCAGGAGCGGTACATCGCGCTCGGCACCCACGCCAACAAGCACGGCCAGGTCATCGGCACCAACGCGGGCGGCGGCTACGCCACCTTCCCCGGCGTGGTCGGCACCGCCGTCAGCAAGGTCTGCGACCTGGAGATCGCCCGCACCGGCCTGCGCGAGAAGGACGCCCGCCGGGCGGGCCTCCAGTTCGTGACGGCGACCATCGAGTCGACGAGCAGGGCCGGTTACTACCCCGGCGCCTCACCGATGACGGTGAAGATGCTCGCCGAGCGCCGCACGGGCCGTCTGCTGGGCGTGCAGATCGTCGGCCGGGAGGGCGCCGGCAAGCGGGTGGACATCGCCGCGGTGGCGCTGACCGCGGGGCTGACGGTGGAGCAGATGACGGCCCTGGACCTCGGCTACGCCCCGCCGTTCAGCCCGGTCTGGGACCCGGTCCTGGTCGCGGCCCGCAAGGCGACGAAGGCCGTCCGCGACAGCTAGGCCGTGCCGCTGATCCGCGGCAGGGACGCCACCGAGCCGCCGCCCGCCGGGGTCGCCTGCGGCTGCTCGCCCCCGGTCGCGGCGGCGCTGGTGCTCGGCTTGGCGTGGGCCGCCGAGGCGCGGACCGAGCGGAGGCGGTTGCTGACGGCCTCGTCCAGGGTCACCGGGCGTCCGGTCTGCGCGGCCAGCCGTCCGGCCTCCTGACCCAGTCTGGCAACGTCCTCCCAGGGCAGCCGTACCACCAGGGAGAGTTCCGCCTCGCCGTCGGGCAGGGCATGCATCGCGGGGGTCACTCGATCGTTCATCGCCTGTCCTCACACAGTCCGCGTGGTCCCGGTGGTCCCGGTCGAGAGGCCATACGGGCGGGAGGACGGCGGCGTTCACCGATTCCCCGGCCCGGTCCGGGGAAGAAGCACCTTGTGGTCATCCCCGTCCATGACGTGAACCCCGTCCGCGGCACCCCGTGGGTGACGTACGGTCTGATCGCCGCGAACGTCGTCGTCTTCCTCGCCATGCCCGGCACCTTCGCCGCCGCCGGTGAGAGCCACCTGTCGCAGGTGTGCCAGTTGCACGCGTTCCTGGACCACTACGCGGCGGTCCCCCGGGAGTTGATCCACGATCAGTTGCCCGGTCTCGTCCCGACCGGCGAGGTCGCCGTCGGCCCGCAGGGACCCGGCTGCGTCATCGGCGAGCCGGGCTACGACAAGTCACCGGTGCTGTCGGTCTTCACGTCGATGTTCCTGCACGGCGGCTGGCTGCACCTGCTCGGCAACATGCTGTTCCTGATGATCTTCGGCAACAACATCGAGGACCGCATGGGCCATGTGCGGTTCTTCCTGTTCTACGTCGTCTGCGGCTACGCGGCCGGATACGGCTTCGCGTTCCTCAACGCCGACTCCGCCGACCCGCTGATCGGCGCCTCGGGCGCGGTCGCGGGGGTGCTCGGCGCGTACCTGGTGCTCTATCCGAGGGCCAGGGTGTGGGTCCTGGTGCCGTTCCTGGTCTTCCTGCCGCTGCGGCTGCCGGCCTGGCTGGTGCTCGGGTTCTGGTTCGCGTTGCAGGCGGTGTACTCCTCCGGCGAGGGCGTCACCGACGCCGGCACCGTCGCGTACACGGCGCATGTCGTCGGTTTCCTCGTCGGCATGCTGCTGGCCTGGCCGCTGAAGCCGGGCACCACGCCGCCCCCGGAGCCGCCCGGCCTGCTGTTCGGCAGGCGGGCGCGGCCCCGTGAACCGTGGTGAGTCAGCGCGCGGTGTGCGTGTGGACGTACTCCACGAGCCGGGTCAGGGCGTCCGGGTCGGTGTCGGGCATGACGCCGTGGCCGAGGTTGAAGACGTGACCCTCCAGGCCCGCGGCGGAGTCCAGCACGACCTGGGTGCGGCTCTCGACGGCCTCGGTGGTGGAGAACAGCACCGTGGGGTCGAGGTTGCCCTGGAGCGCCTTGCCGGGACCGACCCGGCGGGCGGCCTCGTCGAGCGGGACGCGCCAGTCGACGCCGACGACGTCCGCGCCGGCCTCGCCCATGAGGTTCAGCAGCTCACCGGTGCCGACACCGAAGTGGATGCGCGGGACGCCGTAGCTCTCGACCGCCTTGAAGACCTTGGCGGAGGCGGGCATCACCGAGCGCCGGTAGTCGGCGGGGGCGAGCGCGCCGACCCAGGAGTCGAAGAGCTGCACCGCGGAGGCGCCGGCCTCGATCTGCACCTTCAGGAAGGCGCCGGTGATGTCGGCGAGCCGGTCGAGCAGGTCGGCCCACAGCTCGGGGTCGCCGTACATCATCGCCTTGGCGTTCTGGTACGTCCGCGACGGACCGCCCTCGACGAGGTAACTCGCGAGGGTGAAAGGCGCGCCCGCGAAGCCGATCAGCGGGGTGGCGCCGAGTTCGCGGGTGAGCAGGCCGATGGCCTCGGTGACGTAGGAGACGTCCTCGGGGGTGAGGTCGCGCAGCCGGGCCAGGTCGGCGCGGGTGCGGATCGGCTGCTCGACGACCGGGCCGACGCCGGGCTTGATGTCGAGGTCGATGCCGATGGCCTTCAGGGGGACGACGATGTCGCTGAAGTAGATCGCCGCGTCCACGTTGTGGCGGCGCACCGGCTGGAGCGTGATCTCGGTGACCAGCTCGGGGCGCATGCAGGACTCCAGCATCGGAATGCCCTCGCGCACCTTGCGGTACTCCGGCAGGGAGCGGCCGGCCTGCCGCATGAACCACACCGGGGTGTGCGGCACGGGCTCGCGCCTGCACGCCCTGAGGAAGGCGGAGTCGTACGTCGCTGTCGGCTGCGTGTCGTTGGCACTCACGGTGGTCAGTCTCCCACGGGCCGGGCGGTGCCCCGTCCGACGCCCGCCCCTGGCGCGGGTTCCGTCTCCCGTGTCTAGACCCGCGCCAAGCCCGGATTCCCCTTAACCTTCCCGCATGGCTGCGGCTCAGGGACGACTGTCGGGTGGAATGGATGACGCGAAGGACTCCGGGGAGGCGGGCAGGCACAGCGCGGCTCCCCCGGTCTTCAGGGCGGCGGTGGACGCCCTGCGCGCCAGTCGGCTGAGGCCGCAGATCGAGGTGGAGTCGACCAGGGCGCCCCAGCGGCTGGCCCCGCACGCGTACGCGCTGGAGGCCACGGTCGTCGACGGCGACCAGGATCTGGCGGACGGGCGTCTGGTGCTGCTGCACGACCCGGCCGGGCACGACGCCTGGCGGGGCACGTTCCGGCTGGTGACGCTGGTACGGGCGGAGCTGGAGCCGGAGATGGCGGCGGACCCGCTGCTGCCGGAGGTGTGCTGGTCGTGGCTGACCGGGGCGCTCCAGGCGCGCGGCCTGACGTACGGCGAGCCGAGCGGCACCGTCACCCGCGCGAGCTCCCACTACTTCGGCGGCCTGTCGGAGCGTCCCCCGGCCTCGCAGATCGAGATCCGTGCCTCCTGGACGCCCCGCGAGGGTCTGGGCGGGGTGCCGGACACGGCGGCGCACCTGGCGTCGTGGGCGGATCTGCTGGCGCAGGTGGCGGGGCTGCCGCCGGCCGGTCCCGGTGACGCGGCGGTGGTGACACTGCCGCAGCGCAGGGGCCCGCAGTCGCGCTAGCGCGGGCGATCCACCGGAGTTACGGGAGCGTGGCATGAGTCACGGGATCGTGGGCATCACTTTGTCGATACGACCACTTTCAGTCATCAGCAGACACTCGAACGAACCGATTCGCTCACCGAACGATCGACCGTACGTCCGAATTGCACTAATTGTTACTCACTAGATCGTGATCATTCTCTAAAGGACTCCCGGCTCGGTGCCGAAGACGACTGTGACCTTCAAAGCCGTCCCGCACCCCAGGAGGCCCGGTGTCCGTTCTCCTTGAGCAGCCCGCAAGCCTGGTCGCCTACCGGCCCAACAAGCCCACCGCCATGGTGGTCGTGGCCGATCCCCGAGTCCGCTCCACCGTCACCCGACACCTGTGGGCACTCGGTGTCCGCGATGTCATCGAGGCGTCGTCCATCGCCGAGGCCCGTCCCCGCGTCGGCAACCCGCGCGACATCTGTGTCGCCGACGTCCACCTGCCCGACGGCTCCGGCCTGACCCTGCTGTCGGAGACCCGCGCCGCGGGCTGGCCCAACGGGCTCGCCCTCTCCGCCGCCGACGACATCGGCGCCGTCCGCAACGCCCTCGCCGGCGGCGTGAAGGGCTACGTCGTCACTGGCACCCGCACCAACGTCGGGCTCCCCACCCGGCCCGGTGCCGCCCCCATCGGCGCCGCCGCCCGTATGCACCGCCGTCCCCCGGGTGCCCCGAGCCACCCGGGCGGCTACCGCGAACTGTCCGGCCGCGAGGTCGAGGTGTTGCGGCTGGTGGCGGAGGGCCAGTCGAACAAGGCCATCGGCGTCTCGATGGGACTGTCCGCACTCACCGTGAAGAGCCACCTCGCCCGTATCGCCCGCAAGCTCGGCACGGGCGACCGCGCCGGAATGGTCGCCGTGGCCCTGCGCACCGGCATCATCCACTGACCCCCTCCCCCACCCTTCACGGACGTGAACGGACCGGTGCCCGGTCCGCTCCGTCCCCCACCCCCACGTCGTGAACCGGACGATTCACCGACCTGACTGGTTTGCGACCCCCAGGCGCCCGTCGACGGAACGTTCCGTCGACGGGCGCTGTCCACACACGGATACCCTTGACAGGTGACCGACGCCCAAGACACCGCAGCAGACAGTTCACTGCGAACCACCGGAGGCGCCCCTCCGGACGACGGCGGATCTTCTGTTACGGGGGCGCCCGCCGGGGCCGCGAGCCCCGGTACCGGCTCCGAGCCGGTTGCCGAGCCGGTTCCTCTGCTGGAGCCGCGCGACGGCATTCCGCCCGTGATCGCCGACGAGGAGTCGCTCGCCCGCGCGATCGCCGCGTTCGAGGCGGGCTCCGGCCCCGTCGCCGTGGACGCCGAGCGGGCCTCCGGCTACCGCTACGGACAGCGCGCCTATCTGGTGCAGCTGCGCCGCGAGGGCGCGGGCACCGCGCTGATCGACCCCGTCGCCTGTCCCGACCTGTCGGGTCTCGGCGAGGTGCTGTCCGACGTGGAGTGGGTGCTGCACGCGGCCACCCAGGACCTGCCCTGTCTCAGGGAGATAGGCATGGTCCCGACCAGGATCTTCGACACCGAGCTGGCCGGACGCCTCGCCGGGTTCCCGCGGGTCGGGCTCGGCGCCATGGTCGAGAACGTACTCGGGTACGTGCTGGAGAAGGGCCACTCCGCGGTCGACTGGTCGACCCGCCCGCTGCCCGAGCCCTGGCTGCGCTACGCCGCCCTCGACGTGGAGCTCCTGGTCGACCTGCGCGACGCGCTGGAGAAGGAGCTGGACCGGCAGGGCAAGCTGGACTGGGCCCGGCAGGAGTTCGACGCGATCGCCTCCGCGCCGCCGCCGGAGCCCCGCAAGGAGCCCTGGCGCCGGACCTCCGGGATGCACAAGGTGCGCCGTCGCCGCCAGCTCGGTGTGGTGCGCGAGCTGTGGGAGACGCGGGACCGGATCGCCCGGCGGCGCGATGTGTCGCCCGGCAAGGTGCTCTCGGACGCCGCGATCGTGGAGGCCGCGCTCGCCCTCCCGGCGAACGTGCACGCGCTCTCCGCGCTGAACGGCTTCGGACACCGCATGGGACGGCGGCAGCTGGAGCAGTGGCAGGCCTCGGTGGACCGCGCCAAGGCACTGTCCGAGTCGCAGCTCCCGCAGCCCGGCCAGCCGGTCACCGGTCCGCCGCCGCCCCGCGCGTGGGCGGACAAGGACCCGGCCGCCGCGGCCCGGCTCTCGGCGGCCCGCGCCGGGGTCTCCGCGCTGGCGGAGCGGCTGAACATGCCGCAGGAGAACCTGATCACGCCGGACACCGTGCGCCGGGTGTGCTGGGAGCCGCCCGAGCAGGTGACCGCCGACACCGTTGCCGCGGCTCTGGCGGGCCACGGCGCCCGGCCCTGGCAGATCGAGCAGGTGACTCCCGTGCTGGTGGCGGCGCTGTCCGCCTGAGGACGGCCGGGGGACCGCCGAAGCGGAACGGCGACGTCGGGATCACGCCTTTCGCGCGGGGGACCCCGGAGGCGACCATCGGGATGCCGGACGGCGGGTCCGCCCGTCGTACCCGTCCCGCCCGTCGTGCCCTCGACCGCGTGGAGTCCGCCCGATGGCCTCTCCCCCCGGTCCCCGCGTCACCATCAAGGACGTCGCCGCGCGCGCCGGTGTGTCCAAGGGGGCGGTGTCGCTCGCCTTCAACCAGAAGCCGGGGCTGTCCGAGGCGACCCGGGAGCGGATCTTCCGGGCCGCCCGGGAGCTGGGCTGGGCGCCGAACCCGACCGCGCGGTCGCTGGCCGGGGCCCGGGTGGACGTGGTGGGGCCGGCGCGGATGCTCGGGCTCGAACCCTTCTGCATGGAGTTCGTCTCGGGCGTGGAGAGCGTCCTGGCCGAGCACTCCTGCTCGCTGCTGCTGCGGCTGGTGCGCACAGTGGAGGAGGAGATCGGGATCCAGGGGGCCTGGTGGCGGGGGCGGCAGGTCGGCGGATCGATCCGGGTCGACTTCCGGGCCGACGATCCCCGGCCGGCGGCGGTGCGGCGGCTGGGGATGCCGGTGGTGGCCGTGGGGCATCCCGAGCTGACCGGGGGGCTGGCCTCGGTGTGGACGGACGACGCGACCACGATGGCGGGCCGTGCGGTATCTGGCGGCGCTGGGGCACCGGCGGATCGCCCGGGTGGGCGGGTCCGCGGCGTTCGGGCACACGGCGATCCGTACGGCGGCCTTCGACGAGGCGGCGCGGGAGCCGGCGCTCGCCGGGGCGTCGCAGGTCGCCACGGACTTCTCCGGGGACGCGGGGGCACGGGCCACGCCGTCGCTGCTGACGGCGGCGGCGCCGGACCGGCCCACGGCGATCGTGTACGACAACGACATCATGGCGGTGGCGGGGCTGTCGGTGGCGGCGGAGATGGGCCGGCGGGTGCCGGCGGACGTGTCGCTGCCGGCCTGGGACGACTCGCAGGTGTGCCGCCTGACGCATCCGACCCTGTCGGCGATGAGCCACGACGTGCACGCCTTCGGCGCCGAGGTCGCCCGCACCCTGTTCGGCGTCATCACCGGGGAGGACGGCGAGTCGCATCCCGTGGCCACTCCCCTACTGACGCCCAGAGGGTCAACCGCTCCGCCGAAGGTGTGACCTTCGCCGCTAAGGGCCCCGGGACTGGGCAGGTACGTTACTCGTAAGTAGCATGGGCCTGAGCGCGCGCTCAGCGTGCCGGCAGCAGTGCAGTCCCGCACCCTGGAGGAGAGCCATCGTGCCTCGTACCGTCAGGGACGTCGTCTTCGTCGACGGCGTCCGCACCCCGTTCGGCAAGGCGGGCCCGAAGGGCATCTACCACGAGACCCGCGCCGACGACCTCGTCGTGAAGGCGATCCGGGAGCTGCTGCGCCGCAACCCCGGTCTCGACCCGAAGAAGATCGACGAGGTCGCCATCGCCGCGACCACGCAGATCGGCGACCAGGGCCTGACCATCGGCCGCACCGCGGGCATCCTCGCGGGCCTGCCGCAGTCGGTGCCGGGCTACTCCATCGACCGTATGTGCGCCGGCGCCCTGACCGCCGTCACCACGGTCGCCGGTTCGGTGGCCTTCGGCGCCTACGACATCGCCGTCGCCGGTGGTGTCGAGCACATGGGCCGCCACCCGATGGGTGAGGGCGTGGACCCCAACCCGCGCTTCGTCAGCGAGAAGCTGGTCGACGAGTCCGCCCTGTTCATGGGCATGACCGCGGAGAACCTGCACGACCGCTACCCGACGATCACCAAGCAGCGCGCCGACGAGTACGCCGTGCGCTCCCAGGAGAAGGCCGCCAAGGCGTACGCCAACGGCAAGATCCAGGCCGACCTGGTACCGATCTCGGTGCGCCGCACCAACCCCGAGGCCGGCGAGACCGGCTGGGGCCTGGTCACCGCCGACGAGCCGATGCGTCCGGGCACCACGCTGGAGAACCTGGCGGGCCTGAAAACGCCGTTCCGCGTCCACGGCCGGGTCACCGCCGGTAACGCGGCCGGTCTGAACGACGGCGCGACCGCCTCCCTGATCGCCTCCGAGGACTTCGCCCGCGAGAACAACCTCCCGGTGAAGATGCGCCTGGTCTCCTACGCCTTCGCGGGCGTGGAGCCGGAGGTCATGGGCTACGGTCCGATCCCGGCCACCGAGAAGGCCCTCGCCCAGGCGGGTCTGTCCATCGACGACATCGGCCTGTTCGAGATCAACGAGGCGTTCGCCGTCCAGGTCCTCGCGTTCCTGGAGCACTACGGCATCGCCGACGACGACGCGCGCGTCAACCAGTACGGCGGCGCCATCGCGTTCGGTCACCCGCTGGCCTCCTCCGGCGTGCGTCTGATGACGCAGCTGGCCCGCCAGTTCGAGGAGCAGCCGGAGGTCCGTTACGGCCTCACCACGATGTGCGTCGGCTTCGGCATGGGCGCCACCGTGATCTGGGAGAACCCGCACCACAAGGACGCCGGAGGCAACAAGTGAGCACCACCGCTGAGCTTCTGAAGGGCGCCGCCGAGCTGTTCCCGGACGAGGTCGTCACCTCGGCGCACGTACGCCACCTCGACCTGCCGTTCGGCGCCGGGCGGTTCGCCCTGATCACGCTGGACAACGGCTTCGACCACACCAAGCCGACCACCTTCGGACCGCAGTCGCTGGCGAACCTCAACACCGCCATCGACCAGGTCGAGGCCGAGGCCGCCGCCGGTGACATCGTCGGCGTCGGCATCACCGGCAAGCCGTTCATCTTCGCGGTCGGCGCCGACCTCAAGGGCGTCGAGCTGCTGAAGGAGCACGAGCACGCGCTCGCCATCGGCAAGGGCGGCCACGAGGTGTTCAAGCGCCTCGCCGCGCTCGCCGTGCCGACCTTCGCGTACTACAACGGCGCCGCGATGGGCGGCGGTGTCGAGGTCGGTCTGCACTGCTCCTACCGCACCGTCAGCAAGGCGCTCCCGGCGTTCTCGCTGCCCGAGGTCTTCCTCGGTCTGGTGCCCGGCTGGGGCGGCTGCACGATCCTGCCGAACCTGATCGGCGCCGAGAAGGCCGTCCAGGTCATCATCGAGAACAGCCTCAACCAGAACAAGCAGCTCAAGGGGCAGCAGGTCTTCGACCTGGGCATCGCCGACGCCCTCTTCGAGGGCGCGGACTTCCTGGAGCAGTCGCTGAACTGGACCGCCCAGGTCCTCAAGGGCGACATCGAGGTCGAGCGCCCGGTGATCGACCGAGGCGAGGCCTGGGACCAGGCCGTCGCCAAGGGCCGCTTCATCGCCGACTCCAAGGTGCACGGCGCCGCCCCGGCCGCCTACCGCGCCCTGGACATCATCGCCGCCGCCAAGAACGGCGACCTGCAGCAGGGTTACGACGCCGAGGACAAGGCGCTCGCCGACCTGATCATGGGTGGCGAACTGCGCGCCGGTATCTACGCGTTCAACCTGGTGCAGAAGCGCGGCAAGCGTCCCGCCGGTGCCCCGGACAAGAACCTGGCCCGCCCGGTCACCAAGGTCGGTGTCGTCGGCGCCGGTCTGATGGCCTCCCAGCTCGCGCTGCTCTTCCTGCGCCGCCTTGAGGTGCCGGTCGTGCTGACCGACATCGACCAGGAGCGGGTCGACAAGGGTGTGGGCTACGTCCACTCCGAGATCGACAAGCTGCTCGGCAAGGGCCGGATCAACCAGGACAAGGCCAACCGCCTCAAGGCCCTGGTCACCGGTGTGCTGGACAAGGCGGAGGGCTTCGCGGACGCGGACTTCATCATCGAAGCCGTGTTCGAGGAGATCGGTGTCAAGCAGCAGGTGTTCGCGGAGGTCGAGGCGGTCGCCCCGGCGCACGCGATCCTCGCCACCAACACCTCCTCCCTCTCCGTCTCGGAGATGGCCTCGAAGCTGAAGCACCCCGAGCGGGTCGTCGGCTTCCACTTCTTCAACCCGGTCGCCGTGCTGCCGCTGCTGGAGATCGTCCGCGGCGAGCAGACCGACGACGCCTCGCTGGCCACGGCGTTCGCCGTCGCCAAGAAGCTGAAGAAGACCGCGGTGCTCACCAAGGACGCCCCGGCGTTCGTCGTGAACCGCATCCTGACCCGCTTCATGGGCGAGATCCAGAACGTCATCGACGAGGGCACCCCGGTCGAGGTCGCGGAGAAGGCGGTGGAGCCGCTCGGCCTGCCGATGTCCCCGCTGGTCCTGCTGGAGCTGGTCGGCCCCGCGATCGGCCTGCACGTCTCGGAGACCCTCAACCGGGCCTTCCCGGACCGCTTCAAGGTCTCCCCGAACCTCAAGGCGGTCGTCGAGGCGGGCAAGCGCGGCTTCTACGTCTACGACTCCGGGAAGCCGGAACTGGACCCCGAGGTCGCCGCCCTCCTCAAGCAGGGCGATGTCGTCCTGACCGAGGAGCAGGTCCGCGCCCGCGTCCTGGACGCCGTCGCGCAGGAGATCGGCATCATGCTCGACGAGGGTGTCGTCGCCGAGGCCCAGGACATCGACCTGTGCCTGATCACCGGCGCCGGCTGGCCCTTCCACCTGGGCGGCATCACGCCGTACCTGGACCGTGAGGGTGTCTCGGAGCGCGTGAACGGCAAGAAGTTCCTGGCGCCGGGCGTGGCTTCGGTCCCCGCGTAAGCACCAGCACCGGCCGGTGCCCCGCACGCCCGCGTGGTGTGCGGGGCACCGTCGTGTCTAGAACTCCTGCCAGGCGGCGAGGGCGAGTCCCGGCTCGTCCTTCTGCCGGGCCACGCGCAGGACACCGTCCGGGGTGAGGCTGGCGGCGACGACCCGCCCCTGCGCGTCCTCGGCCACGGCGACACGGGTACCGGCGGGCAGGGCGGGACCGGACTCGGTCCACCACAGGCCCGCGGACTCCTGCTCGGTCGGGTACGCGGCGAACGCCACCCGCCCCGAGGACGAGCGCTGGGCGAGCAACGTGCAGTCGTGCCCGTCGAGTTCGCAACGCACGGCCGAGACCGGCCCGGGCCCTGCGGCGGGGAGCAGCGGAATCGATTCGCCGTCCGGGCGCCAAGCGTGCAGCATGCCCTCGGGGTCGCTGTAGAAGAGCGTGGTGTGCTCCTTGGAGGTCGGCAGCGCGCTGAGCGTGCCGGGTTCGACCCGCGCGGCCAGCGGATCGGCGGCGACCGGCCGTGCACCGGGCTCCTCCTGTATCCACCGCAGCACGCCGGTCGGGGTGGTCGCGTACACCTCGACGAGCCCCGACTCACCGGTGAGGGCGACGAGTTCCTCACCGACCTTGCTGCCCTTCAGGTCGTGCCAGGCGTTCCAGCCGCCGCGCTCCTTCTGGTTGACGGTGTGGACGCCCCGGCCGCGGTTGCGTACGAAGAGATAGGCGCGGCCCTCGGCGTCCACGGCGACGGCGGGGTCGCCGGTGCGCTTGCCCGCCTTGTTGGGGTGCCCGACGGGACTCCAGTCCAGGGGCGCGAGCAGCGGCCGGAAGTGCGTGGAGTGCACGAGCCCCGACTCACCCGCCCGGGTGGGCCGCCAGGCGACAAGATGCCCGTACCCGTCGGGCCCCTGCCCCACCGCGAACCCCGGCCGCACCTGCTGCTCGCCGCCCACTCTCCGGGGCGCCTCCCAGACGCCGCCCGGAACACGTTCCGCACGGCACAGCACGGCGTCCTCGGTGTGCCAGTAGACGCAGAGGCGGCCGTCTCGGCCGCGTATGAGCCAGTCGCCGTTCACCGGATCACTTTAAACGGGGGCGTTGCGGGCGGCGCCCCCGGGCTGACGGCGCCTCCGGGCTGGCGGCGCACAACACGGCGGCCCCCTGCTCCCGGGTCGTCCGGGAGCAGGGGGCCGCGGTGTCGCTACCGGACCGCCTCAGACGGTCGCCGGCGGGAACCCGTAGTGATCACCACCACGGACGAAGATCCGCCAAGCCTCGACGTTCCCCGAGCAGTCGGGGAACACCTCCAGCCGGAAGCCCTGCTCCCACCTCACGGTGAGCTCCCCCGCCTCGCCGACGGTCACCTGCTCGACGACCGGACGAAGCTGCCCGAGCACCCCGTTCAGCGTGGCCGCCCGGGCGTCGTAGACCGTGCGGAACTCTGCGAACGCCTGCGGCCCGGCGCCCTTTTGCGGGTAACGCATGTCGCTGGAACCCACGAGGACCTTCCCCTTCCGTACGACCCGGAAAGGGCACTGCATGTGGACCGCGACCGCCCCGCCCTGGGCGCCGTCGAACTCGACGACGCCCATGTCCGCGGCCCTGCCGATGGATCGGACGCCGGCGCCCGTGAGCATCCGACTGATCTCGGCGCCCGGACTCGCCGTGGTCACCACGTGCCAGGGGCGGCAAGCCGCCGGCGCACCGTGTCACCAACCTGCTTGCCCGCGGAGCGGGCTGCCCATGGGCACATGTGATCAGTCCTCCTCAGGGCGAAGTTCCAGGGACGCCCTGTCAGATCGTCGTCGTATTCGGTGTGACCGTCAGACCACGCGGAAGCCCCGCCAGGAGTCACCTGGCGGGGCTTGATTCGCCGGCTCGCGAGCATGACGAATCCACCGCGTTTGCTGCCTCAGTGCGAGACAGACGCCTGAAGCAGGCTGCATGCGGAGGACCAAGACGGCAAGGCACCTTGAACCGTTTTCAGATCCCCACTCGAATAGTCGGGTGGCACGTCGCCGATTCCTTCCACTTCGAGGACGTAGAACTCCGCCAGATCGCCCTCCACTACAAGACGCGCCTCCGGGAAGAATTCGAAACTTACACGGAGTGAATCGTCCTCCCGTTCAGCGGCACTGGCTACTACGGTCAGTGCCGCAAGAGGAACCTGCTTGCCCGGTGACTTCCAGCCGAACGAGCGCAGGCCCCGGACCACAAGCAGCGCAGCGTTTCCCTCTTCGAACTGCAGAGAGGTACGCAGTTCGAAGAGAAGAGCCGCCGTGGCGGTCAAGTGGCACACCCGCGAGTCGAGCAGCTGCGCCTCTTGGAGCGCGTCCGCTTCACGGAAGGGGTCCATGTCGACCGAGCCGAGCGATTCCGGGTACGGCCTGGCGTGGACGAGATCCTTTACCAAGGTCATGGGATCGGGATGTGGTTGTAGGGGTCGGCCTTGCTGACCGTCTGACCAGTGATGGGATTGACTGACTGACCTGCTTTGTTCATGTACACCACATAGCCCTTCGGGTACTGATACTTGCCGGTGGTGACAGGGTCCATCACCCGAACTCGCACGACCCGAGGATCGAGGCCCTTGGTTCCGGCCGGAATGTCGTAAGCCCAGCCCTTACCCGAGTTGACCGGAGTTCCGGCGGCTCCCTTGGGCAGTGGCAATACCTCTCCGCCAGGTCCGGTCACCGATGCGATGGGGCAGTTGGTGTTGTGAACGAGAAGCGGCGTGTCGCCTGCCAGCACATAGTACGTGTGGATGCCGTCGACGGTGAGGTCGTGGGTGCGCTGCATCCTGCTGTACTGGTGTGTCCGCTCGACCTCGGCCGTGGTGCCCGAAGCCGTGCGCAGGGTCATGCCCGGCTTGAGGTCGCCCGCGTTCACCCAGGCGCCCTCGGAGGGGGACCAGAACGGGTGAGTGGTGGTGGCGGTCAGCGAGGACGTGCTGTCGGAGCCCTTGGTGGAGACCGTCAGGTCGACGAAGTGCTTGTCGTCCTCCGTGACGATCGTGGCGACGACGGTCCGCGTCGTGGTCAGCCCGCTCTTGGGGTCGGTGACCACGATCTCGTCGCCGATCCTGACGTCCTCGATGGGCTTGGTCGACCCGTCGGACATCAGGACCAGCGTGCCCGGCGTGAAGCTGTGAGCCCCCTGGACCAGGCACTGGATGGGCACGGAGTCCGCCTTCTTGAAGGCGGCCTTGAAGCCCTTGAAGACGACCCTTGCGCCCTTGCCGATCAGACCGGTGCCCACCGCGATGCCGACATCGATCGCGGCGGACTTGCAGGAGCTGCCGGAGCCCCTCGCGCAGCCGACGTAGTCGTCGATGCCGAGGACTTCCAGGATGCCCGGACCGTCCTGGTCCCCGAACCAGCCGAGTTCGCCGACCGCGTTGCAGAAAGCGCTGGGGCCCCTGGCATCGAGGCGTGTGCACTTGGTTCGCACCCAGTTCTGCAGGTTGTGCTGGTAGTCCAGACGCTCGCTGTAATACGGGAAATTCTCGGCCAGTTCGGCCTGCGTCGGGATGTAGGTGCCCTGAATGGTGACCGAGTCACCCGAGCGCTGGACAATGATCGGCTTCTTGCCGTAGGTGCCGTTGCGCTTGGCCTCCCGCGACATCTTGACCGCGGTGCCGTAGCAGGACTGCGTCCGCTGGCAGTTGTTGGAGGTGCCGTCGATGACGCCGTCGGTGTCGCCCTCGACACCCGCGCAGATGCCGTCGGCACCGCCGCCCGGCGCGCCGTGGATGCAGCCCAGGCCGCTCGCGTCGCTGAAGGTGAGCGGGCTGTTGTTGCTGTACGCGTAGGCGTTCAGCGCCTGCGGGTCCTCCGGGGTGAGCAGCGGGTCGACCGAGACGAAGCGGCCCGTCGCCGGGTCGTACTCGCGTGCGCCCAGGTGCTGAAGACCGGTGGACTCGGTGTCGTCCACACCGCCGACGAAGCCCCGTACACCGGGCCATGCGCTCGGCTTCGTGCCGCGGATGCCGCCGAAGGGGAGGGTCCGCCGCTGGGTCAGCTGCTGGCTGGCCGCGTCGATCGCCAGTTGGCCCGTGCCGACGTGGTCGGCGATGGTGAACGAGACCGAGCCGTCGTTGCCGATCACGGCCTGGTGCCCGCCGCCGAGGTCCAGCGTGCGCTCGGCCTTGGCCGTGCCGCTGCCCTTGGCCACGGTGATCCGGGTGGCACCGAGGTAGAGCGTGTTCTCCTTCGAGGTGCGGGCGATGAGCCGGTTGCCGTCGGCGTCGTAGACGTACTCGGTGACGTCGTCCGGCTTGCCCTCGACCGGCTTGACCACCTTGACCAGGTGGTTCTCGGCGTCCCAGTCCAGGTCCTGGGTGGTGCCCGCGAGGGTACGGGTGTCGGTGTTGCCGACGACGTCGTACCCGTAGGAGTCCTGCGCGGTGCCGCCGGGACCGGTCTGGGTGATCGTCTTCACCGCGTGCGGACGCGGGTCGCCCGGGTCCGGGTAGTCGTAGGTGCGCACGGTGTTCTTCGCCGTGTCACCGGTGACGTCGTGCAGGGTCTCCGTCTTGCGGTTGCCCACCTTTTCGTAGGTGTAGGAGTGCCAGTACGGCGCGGGGCCCCCGACGGTCTGGCTGCTCGGGGCCGCGGCGCAGGCGGCCGTGGACTGCGTCCAGGCCGTCGTAAGCCGGCGCAGGTAGTCGTAGTCGAAGCACTGTGTGTCCGTGCCGGAGCGGGACACGTCCGAGACGGACAGGACATTGCCCGCCTGGTCGTAGCGGTAGCTGTTGAGCCGGTCGACGCCCGGCACGTCCTGACGGTCCACCCGGGAGGTGGCCAGTCGCTGGGTGCCCCACTCGTAGGTGTTGGTGACCCAGGTCTTCTTGCCGCCGTCGTTGGAGAGTTCGTGCTGCAGCGGCTTGCCGGTGAGGCTGTAACCGGTCGCGGCGTCGACACCCTGGCTGGCGCTGAGGGCGATCAGCCGCTGGGTCTGGTCCTCGTAGGTGAACGCCACCGTGGTGGCGGGCAGGGCACCCGCGGCCGGGAGGCCGGCCGTGCGCACCGAACCGTCCACGTTGTACGCGGTGGCCGACAGGTACGTACCGGCGAGCGCTCCTTCGCTCGCGGGGATCGTCACCGTCGAACGCAGCACGCGGTACAGGCGGTCGTACGCGACGACCTTGGTGGTGTACGCGTCGGAGCCGACGTAGCGGGTGGACTCGGCCAGTTGGCCCTTCGCGCCGCTGATGGTGTCATACACCCACTTGGCGCGCAGCTTGCCCGTGGCGCTGTTCTCCCGCAGTTCGGTCCGGCGGCCGAGCCCGTCGTGGACGTAGTACAGGTCGGTGGACCGTTCGTCGGAGACGGAGAGGACCTGACCGCGGTCGTCGTACTCGGTGGAGGTGGTGCCCCGGTCCGGGTCGACGGCCGTCTTGACGTTGCCGAGCAGGTCGTAGGTGTAGCTCCAGACGTTGCCCGCCGGGTCGGTCAGCTTCTCCAGCTCGCCGCGCGGGGTGTAGCTGTAGCGGGTCGTGTCGAACGCGGCCTCGGCCGAGCGGCTGTGGTGCTGGCGCAGCTCGGTCGTCTGGCCACGGGCGTCGGTGACCGTGGTGGTCGCGGTGCCGCCCACCGGCGGGATGACCGTGGTGCGGTCACCGCCGTAGACGGTGCGGGTGGTGTTGAGCACCGCCCCGCCGTCGCCGTTGCCCGCGATCTGCTCGCTCACGGTCGGCCGGCCCAGGCCGTCGAACGTGGTGCGGGTCTGGGTCTCGACCGAGAGCGCGTCCGCGGGCTTGAACAGGGTCCGCGAGGGAGCGCCGGTGGCGTAGTAGGTCTCGAAGCTCTTGGCGGCCAGCCCGCGTTCGTCGTAGAAGACGTCCGGGAGCAGGCGCCCGCCGTCCGGGCCCGGCGTCTGGGTCTGGCGCTGGCGCAGGAATCCGTCGTACAGGCTGTACGCGGCGACCTGGCTGCCGTTGGTGCCGAGCGCCTTGGTGACGACCGCCACCGGCTGGCCCTCGGTGATGAGGTAGTCGAACTCGTAGCTGGGGGTCAGGGTCGTCTGGCGGTCGGGGAGCCAGACCTTGGCGGAGCGGCCGAGGGCGTCGTAGGTGAGGGTCGTGACCTTGCCGTTGGCGTCGGTCTGGGTCAGCGGCAGGCCGCGGCGCGGGTCATGGGTGGCGCGGCTGGCCAGGGCCGTGCTCGCGTCGCCGGCCTTCGCCGGGGGCGTGGTCGTGGTCGTCTCCTGGACGAACCCCGTGCTCGGCGTGCGCTCGGTGGTGGTGGTACGGCCGTCCGAGCGCGCGGTGCGCACGGGGGCGCCCGTGCCGGTCACCGTGACGGTCGCGGTGAGGTCGGTGCTGGTCAGGACGCGGCCGTAGGAGTCGAAGGTCGCCCCGGACTCCAGGTAGGTGGCCTTGGTGCCGTCGTGCTCCTTCAGCAGGGCCGTGGCCGTGACGTCGCCCTTGGTCGGGGCCTCCCCGTAGGCACCGCCGTCGTAGGCGGTGCGGACGTCGGCGATGACGTCCTCGGCGCGGTTGACGGAGGCGTCGCAGGACTTCGCGACGGTCTCCACGCGGTCGGGCAGGTTCAGGATATTCGCGGTGCTGTTGGTGGCGTAGGTGGTGCGGGTGCAGCGGTTGTCCGCCGCGGTGGAGTTGTCACCGAAGTCGTCGACCTGGGTGACCCGCCCGGCCACGGTGTCGTACGAGGTGGCGGTGGACGTGGTGCGCCAGGACTCACCGGCTCCGCCGTCCAGGGAGGTCCAGGTCTTCGAGTGCCCGATGCCGGTGAAGTTGGCGGTGATCGTGCCCCAGGAGCGGGTCTTCTTCGCCGTCTGGTGGAACCAGGGGCGGTTGACCGTCTTGGTGAGGATCTTGCCGCCGTTGCCGGAGTAGCCGACCGTCTTGTAGGCGGTGCCGGCCAGCGCCTCGTGGTCGGTGATCGGGTCGCCCTCGCCCGCGCCGAGGGTGACGCTGACCTTCTTGGTCCCGCCGGAGGGGGACTCGCGGTCGCCGTCCATGCCGCGCAGGAAGTAGGAGTCGGACTGCGACTTCATCGCGGAGTCGCCGCCCTGCCCGCCGGTCTTGACGCGCACGTGCCCGTAACCGCGCCACTGGGACCAGGTCTTGGACTTCTCCTTGGTCAGACCGTCGTCATCGTCGTAGTGCCAGGCCGCCCCGCCCAGGTACTCGTACCGGGTGACCTGGTCGGGCGCCCCGCCGGTGCGGTCGGTGGCGGTGACGGAGGTGACGACGTACTTGTTGAACCAGTGCCGCTCGGGGTCCTCCGTGGCGCTGCCGTCCAGGTACGTCGGGAAGCAGCGCGTGGTGTTGGTCTGCGGGGTGGGCAGGGACGCCCAGTCGCAGGCCGGTGCCGAGTAGTTGACGTCGATCTGGCCGCCGTACTCGTCGGCGATCGTCGACAGGCGCGACTTGACGAACGGGGCGAAGCCGTCACCGGTCTTGTCGAGCCGGTTCTCCAACTGGGTGTAGGCGAAGGTGGTCTTCGGCAGGGTGATGCTGGGTGTGGCGCTGTGGCCGGTGTGCTGGATCGAGTCGAGCAGCAGCTGGTAGTCGATGTCGGCCGTGCCCCAGCGGTGGGTCAGCTTCCAGGAGTCGACCTTCTGGTAGGCGCCGGCGGAGTCGATGACCTGCGTGGACACCTCACTGAGGCGCTTGCGCGTCCAGAACGTCGGCGACAGCCGTCCCTCGTCGCACTTCTTGCCCTCGTCGCAGTTGAGGTCCCAGGGTGTGTCGTACCAGTACTCGGAGTCGCTGCTGATGGACGAGCAGGTGGTCTGCGCGTTGGGCAGGCAGCGTTCGGCGTTGTTGAAGACGACCTTCGCGAGCGCCGGAGTGCCGTACATGGAGGACGACTTGAGGCCGTACTGGATCTCGTCGAGGTAGCCGCCACGGGTGTAGCGGGTGTCGTCGTCGGCCTCCAGGTTGCGGCCGTAGGAGTTCTTCTCCTGGGTGTAGTAGTACGCGATGGCGTTGCTGCGCGGGTCGACGACGTAGTCGAGGTTCCAGCGCCATGCCTGCTGGCACCAGGAGTCGGCGAAGGCGGCGGCGTGGCACGCCTCACCGGAGTCGTCGCCGTAGACGGGCACGGTCCACGTGGAGTTCGTGGTCTTCTTGCCGTCGGCCCAGCCGGGCAGCCGGTGGTAGCCGAAGTAGTAGCGCACGCCGTCGGGGTCGGTGAGCCGCCAGTACTCGCCGTTGTCGTCACCGTTGCCGCGGTTGGTGGACGTCAGCCGCGCGATGCGGGTGCCGTCGTCCTGGCGGAGCTTGAACTCGTCCGCGGTGCCGGTGGGGACGAGTTCGCCCCCCTTGCCGTTGAAGCTGATGTAGGCGTTGTCGTAGCCCCAGCACAGGTCGCCGGGCTTCATGCCGTCGCTGTTCTCGACACCGTCGTCGGCGCATGCCTTGTAGCGGCGCTCGATGTAGCCCGGCCACAGGTCGAAGCCGCTGCCGATCCAGGAGCCCTGGTTGTTGGTCTCGGTGGTGCGGCCGTCGACCGAGCCGGAGGAGTAGCCGAGGCCGACGCTCGGCTTCAGCCCGCCGGGCACCTCGGGGACGCCCAGGTCGTAGGACCAGGCGAAGTCACCGGTGTTGAGGTTGGTCTGCCAGGTCGCGGACGGGGAGAGGGTGGTCGCCTTGTAGTCGCCGGTGGCCGCGCTGTCGTCCGCGACGGCGGCGAGCACGGTCGCCTGCGCGGACCTGAGCCGCACGGACGGGGCGGTGAGCGCTCCGTCCTCCGTGTTGTTCACGGTCTCGACCGGTGTCTGGGTACGGCACTTGTCCCGCTCCGGCGTCTTCAGGACGCAGGCGGGCAGCTGGACCAGTCGGAGCCGGGCGCATCAAGTCGCCGGACTGTACTTAGGTGTTGGAGTGGTGATCGAGAGGAGATTTTGGGCATGCCGGATAGCTCCTCACACCTGCCGTCATGATCTTGATCACATGGGTGAGTGGCATCCTTGCCGCATGAACGCCGCCGCTCCGCACGAGGACGCTCCCCTGCTTGTGATCGTCGACGCCGCGAACGTCGTCGGATCCGTGCCCGACGGCTGGTGGCGTGATCGCAGGGGTGCCGCCGAGCGGTTGCGGGACGCCCTGGCGGCGAACGGGGTGCCGGGCAGGGCGGAGGCGGTGGAGATCGTGCTGGTGGTGGAGGGCGCGGCGCGTGGGGTCGCGTCCGTGGCGGGTGTGCGGGTGGAGTCGGCGCCGGGGAGCGGGGACGATCACATGGTCGCCCTGGTCGCCGCACGGGAGCCGGGGCGGCCGTGTCTGGTCGTCACCGCCGACCGCGAACTGCGCCGCAGGGTCACGGAACTGGGGGCGGAGGTGGCCGGGCCGAGGACGGTGCGGCCATAGGGTCAGCGGGAGGCGGCCCTGGCGTACAGTACGGCGCCGCCGACCGCCCCCACCTCCTCGTACCCCTCCAGCAGGCGCCGCAGTGGGCGGACGCGGTCCGGGGCGTACGGCTTGCCGCGGGAGTCGTCGACGATCAAGCGGGGGGCCTGCGTGGCGAGTTCGCGGTGGAAGGTGCGCCAGGCGTGCTTCATCGCGTACCGCTCCCCCACGTTCGGGCCGTCGCGTCCGCCGCTGTAGTTCGTGAGGAAACCCGCCGTCAGATAGCGGGTGGCCGGGGTGCGGTCGGAGAGCCAGTACGTCTCCGGGTGCATGCCCCACAGGAGGACTCGGTCGTGCGGGGACGTGTGGCGGGTGATCGCCTCCGCAAGACGCTGGGCGTGGGTGAGTTCGGGGCGGGGGGCGAGCAGGCCCCAGGTCAGGAAGAGGGCGGTGCACAGGGCCGTGGTGGCCAGGGCGCGGGTGCGCTGGGGGGTGGGCAGGCCGCGTAGGGCCGCTGTCGCCAGCAGGGCCAGGGGTGGGGTCAGTTGGAGGTAGTAGTGGCCGAAGAAGTGGAAGCCCGTGATCACCGCGGCTGCCGAGGAGCCCGTCCACAGCCACAGGTCGGCGCAGTCACCGGGGCGGTTCCGCAAACCCCGTGCCAGTGGCGTCAGTAGGCCCGCGCAGGCCCCCGTCAGGAGCGCCGAGTTCGCCAGTGCGCGGGCCAGGACGTGGAGTTCGGAGCCGGTGAAGGAGGCGTACGCGCCCGAGCCGGTGACCGTCCAGAACAGGAAGCCGGACGGGTCGGTGACCAGGGCCGCCGCCAGCACCGGAAGCACCGCTCCCGCGCCGATCCGCAGCAGCCCCGGCCAGGACGGGCCGCACAGCCACAGCACCGGCAGCAGGACCGCCCCGCCGGTCTGCTTGGTGAGGAAGGCGCAGCCCACGGCCAGGCCCGCCGCGGCCCAGCGGCGCCGGTCCGCGCACCACACGGCCGCCGCCGTGCACGGCAGTATGAACACCTCGAAGCCGGCCGCCTGCGCGTCCTCGGGGTTCAGGCCGACGGAGATCAGCAGGTACAGCACGCCCGCGGTGCGCCCCGCCGCGTTCCCCCAGCGGCGCCGGGCCAGTGACACCAGCAGGGCCGCGGTCACCAGGTGGGCGAGGACGGCCAGCAGCCGTACCGGGAGCAGCGAGTCGGAGCCCGCCAGGGCGAACGCCCCCTGGTAGAGCCAGGGGACGAGGGGCGGTTTGCGGTCCACGACCGTCTCGTAGAGCTCCCCGCCGTGCGCCAGTATGCGGGCCTGTACGGCGAGATAGCCCTCGTCGGGGTTCCACAGCGGGTGCGCGAAGGACGGCACGCGGGTCAGGCAGGCCAGGAGCAGCAGGAGCGGCAGCAGGCGGCGCCAGTAGCCGTCACCAGCGCGCGGGGCGGCTGCGGAGCGTTGCGGAGCGGCGGGCTCGGCGTACATGGAACCGCACGCTATCCGGCCCCGCAGTCCCTGCCTGGGCGGGACATACGGGGCCGGAGTGTCGGGCGGGTTCGACTACTCCGTGTCGCCCCTCGGCGGCTTCATGGCGTCCCCGACCGACAGCTCCTCCCCTCTGGCGAGTCGGCTGTGGGAGCGGCCGTAGAGGAAGTAGACGACGAAGCCGGCGAGCATCCAGACGGCGAACCGGATCCAGGTCTCGGCGGGCAGGTTGATCATCAGCCACAGCGAGGCGCACACCGACAGGATCGGGATCACCGGCACCCACGGGGTGCGGAAGGATCGGTGCAGGTCGGGGCGGGTCCGGCGCAGGACCAGGACGCCGATGGCGACGACCACGAAGGCGAACAGGGTGCCGATGTTCACCAGGGCGGCCAGTTCGGTCAACGGAGTGAAGCCGGCCAGGATCGCGATGATGACGCCGAGCAGGATGGTCGGGCGGTGCGGGGTCTTGAACCGCGGGTGCACGCGCGAGAAGAAGCGCGGCAGCAGTCCGTCGCGGCTCATCGCGAAGAACACCCGGGTCTGGCCGAGCAGCAGGATCATGCAGACCGTGGTCAGGCCGACCGCGGCGCCGAAGCTGATGAAGCCCGCGTACCAGGGATGCCCGGTGGCCTTGAAGGCGTCGGCGAGGGGGGCGTCCACGGACAGTTCGCTGTAGTGCTGCATGCCGGTGACCACGATCGACACCAGGACGTACAGCGTGGTGCAGATCAGCAGCGAGCCGATGATGCCGCGGGGCATGTCGCGCTGCGGGTTCTTGGTCTCCTCGGCGGCGGTGGCCACCACGTCGAAGCCGATGAACGCGAAGAACACCACCGAGGCGGCGGTGAAGATGCCCATCACGCCGAAGTTGGAGGGCGCCCAGCCGAACATCAGCTGGATCAGTGGCGCCTGGAGACTCTCCCCCGCGTCCACGGCCTGCTGCTTGGGGATGAACGGGTCGTAGTTGTCGGCCTCGATCAGGAAGGCGCCCGCGACGATCACGGTCAGCACGACCGCCACCTTGATGGCGACGACGACCGAGGTGATCCGTGCCGAAAGCTTCATGCCGAGCACGAGGATGACGGTCAGGACGAGGACGAGCGCGGCGGCGAGGATGTCGAAGCCGAACCCGTCCGCGCCCTCCCTGCTGCCGAGGGCGGCGGGCATCTCCCAGCCCGCGTTGTCCATGAGCGACTGGACGTAGCCGGACCAGCCGACGGCCACCACCGCCGTGCCGAGCGCGAATTCGAGGACCAGGTCCCAGCCGATGATCCAGGCGGGCAGTTCGCCCAGGGAGGCGTAGGAGAAGGTGTAGGCGGACCCGGCGACCGGGACCGTGGAGGCGAACTCGGCGTAGCACAGCGCGGCGAGCGCGCAGGCGACACCGGCCGCCACGAAGGCCAGGGCCACGGCGGGACCGGCGTTGTTCTTGGCGACGGTGCCGGTCAGCACGAAGATGCCGGTACCGATGATGACGCCGACGCCGAAGACCGTCAGGTCGAGCGCGGACAAGGATTTCTTGAGCGCGTGCTCGGGCTCCTCGGTATCGAGGATGGACTGCTCGACCCTCTTCGTCCGGAAGATGGTGTTGGTCACGGGCGTACCTCCCACGCTTGTCGTCCTCGACGATGATCGAGAGGGGGTGAGGTGCGCGTTCCCCGACACAAGCGAAGTCACACGGACGGACCGGTTCCACCACCGGAAAGGGGGGTGGCACCGGTCCGTTCGGGGGTACGTCAGTCCCGCGCGGGCTCGACTTCCGCGGGAGTGCGGTCGTAGCGCCCGTCGAGCTTGGATACCAGGCCGGTGACCTGGCGCGCGATGTCCGGGGCGGTCAGGCCGATCTCGGCCATCACCTCGGCGCGCGAGGCGTGGTCGAGGAAGCGCGGCGGGATGCCGAAGTCGCGCAGCGGTACGTCGACCCCGGCGTCGCGCAGGGCCTGGGCGATCGCCGAGCCGACGCCGCCGACGCGGGAGTTGTCCTCGACGGTGACGACCACGCGGTGCCGCTCGGCGAGCGGGGCCATGGCCTCGTCGACGGGCTTGACCCAGCGCGGGTCGACGACGGTGGTGGAGATGCCCTGCTTGTCGAGCAGGTCGGCGATCTCCAGGCACATCGGCGCGAGGGCGCCCACCGAGACCAGCAGTACGTCGGGCCGGTCGGTGCCCGGCTCGCGCAGCACGTCCATGCCGCCGACGCGGCCCACGGCGGGGACGGCGGGGCCGACGGCGCCCTTGGAGAAGCGGACCACGGTCGGCGCGTCCTCGACCTGGACGGCCTCGCGGAGCTGGGCGCGGACCTGGTCGGCGTCGCGCGGGGCGGCGAGGCGCAGTCCGGGGACGACCTGGAGGATCGACATGTCCCACATGCCGTTGTGGGAGGCGCCGTCGGTGCCGGTGATCCCGGCGCGGTCCAGGACGAAGGTCACCCCGCACTTGTGCAGGGCCACGTCCATCAGGACCTGGTCGAAGGCGCGGTTGAGGAAGGTGGCGTAGACGGCGAAGACCGGGTGCAGTCCGCCGGTGGCCAGGCCGGCCGCGGAGACGGCGCCGTGCTGCTCGGCGATGCCGACGTCGTAGACCCGGTCGGGGAAGCGCTTGGCGAACTTGTCCAGGCCGACCGGCTGGAGCATGGCGGCGGTGATCGCGACGATGTCCTCGCGCTCCTCGCCGAGCCTGACCATCTCCTCGCCGAAGACGGAGGTCCAGTCGGCGCCGGAGGTGGCGATCGGCAGGCCGGTGTCGGGGTGGATCTTGCCGACGGCGTGGAAGCGGTCGGCCTCGTCCTGGAGGGCGGGCTGGTAGCCGCGGCCCTTCTCGGTGAGGCAGTGCACGATCACCGGGCCGCCGAAGCGCTTGGCGCGGGCCAGGGCCGACTCCAGGGCCTCGATGTCGTGGCCGTCGATCGGGCCGACGTACTTCAGGCCCAGGTCCTCGAACATGCCCTGCGGGGCGATGAAGTCCTTCAGGCCCTTCTTGGCGCCGTGCAGGGTCTCGTAGAGCGGCCTGCCGACGACCGGGGTGCGGTCGAGGATCTCCTTGGTGCGGCTGAGGAAGCGCTCGTAGCCGTCCGTGGTGCGCAGGGTCGCCAGGTGGTTGGCGAGGCCGCCGATGGTGGGCGCATAGGAGCGCTCGTTGTCGTTGACGACGATGACCAGGGGGCGGTCCTTGGCCTCGGCGATGTTGTTCAGCGCCTCCCAGGCCATACCGCCGGTCAGGGCGCCGTCACCGATCACGGCGACGACGTGGTCGTCGCGTTTCTGCAGCTGGTTGGCCTTGGCCAGGCCGTCGGCCCAGCCGAGCACGGTGGAGGCGTGGCTGTTCTCGATGACGTCGTGCTCGGACTCGGCCTGCGAGGGGTAGCCGGACAGGCCGCCCTTCATCTTCAGCTTCGAGAAGTCCTGGCGGCCGGTGAGCAGCTTGTGCACGTAGGACTGGTGGCCGGTGTCCCACAGCACCTTGTCCCTGGGGGACTCGAAGACCCGGTGCAGGGCGATGGTCAGCTCCACCACACCGAGGTTGGGGCCGAGGTGGCCGCCGGTCTTGGAGACCGCGTCGACGAGGAAGGTCCTGATCTCGCCGGCCAGCTGGTCCAGCTGCTCCAGGCTGAGCCGGTCCAGATCGCGCGGTCCCCTGATGCGGGTCAGCAGCGGCACCCGTGCCTCCTTGCAGTAGAGCTGATCGAGCTGTTGCCGGGCTTGTCGAGTCTAATGTTCCGCCGTTGCGGCCTGCGCACGGGCGGTGCGTCGTACGTCACGCGATCGGCTGTACCCACATTGCGACGTACCTACGACATGACTGTGCCCGGCACCTGGTGGTGCCGGGCACGGTCACGCCTGTATGGGGCTCCCGCTGGGCGCTATGCGCGACCGGCGGTCTTCTGCGTCTTGCGGGTGACCGCGTCGATGACGACGGTCGCCAGCAGCACGCCACCGGTGATCATGTACTGGACCGGGGAGGCGATGCCCTCCAGGGCCAGGCCGTACTGGATGGAGACGATCACCAGAACACCCAGGAGGGCGTTCCAGGTGCGGCCCCGGCCACCGAAGAGCGAGGTACCGCCGATGACGGCCGCCGCGATGGCGTTCATCAGCAGGTCACCACCGCCGGCGCCCTGGTTGGCGGAGGCGATCTTCGAGGCGATGAACAGACCGCCGATGGCGGCGAAGGTGCCGGAGATCGCGAAGACCGAGATCCGGACCATCTCCACGTTGATACCGGCACGGCGGGACGCCTCGACGCTGCCGCCGAGCGCGAACACCTTGCGGCCGTAGGCGGTGCGGCGCAGGACGAAGTCCGTGAGCAGCAGGATGCCGATGAAGAGCACGACCGCCAGCGGCAGGCCCTTGTAGGAGTTGTAGACCGCGGCCACCGCGAAGGACAGGATGGCCAGCAGCACGGTGCGCAGGATCGTGTCGCTCAGCGGCCGGGAGGGCACGCCCGCGGCCTCGCGGCGGCGGTTGCCGTAGAAGGAGCTGAGGAAGAACAGCGCGGTCGCGGCGATGGCGAGACCGTAGGCGGCGGCCACATCGGAGAAGTAGTAGCTGGTCAGCTTGGCGACGAGGCCCTCGCTGTCCAGGTTGATGGTGCCGTTGTCGCCCAGGATCTTGAGCATGAAGCCGTTCCAGAACAGCAGACCGGCCAGGGTCACGGCGAAGGCGGGGACGCCGATCTTCGCGAAGAAGAAGCCGTGGATGGCGCCGGCGGCCGTACCGGTGAGGATGGCCAGCACGAAGGCGAGCCACTCGCTCATGCCGTGGGTGACGTTCAGCACCGCGAAGGAGGCGCCGGCGACACCGGAGACCGAGCCGACCGACAGGTCGATCTCGCCCAGCAGCAGGACGAAGACGATACCGACGGCGATCATGCCCGTGCCGACCATGGCCACGGAGATGTCGGAGAGGTTGCCGGCGGTGAGGAAGTTGGAGTTCAGGCTCTGGAAGATGATCCAGATGACCGCCAGACCGATGACGACCGGGATGGAGCCCAGGTCACCGGCCTTCACCTTGCGCTTGAACTCGGAGACGTAGCCGGCGAGACCCTGCTCGCGGACGAGCAGGCGGGGGTCGACCGCCACATCGGAGCCGCGCGCCGCCTCGGGGTTCTCCACGACGTGGTCCTCAGCGGTGTCCTTGGTCGCGGAGGTCTTGTCGATACTCACTTCTTGACCTCCCCATTGGTGCGCGCCGCACGGCGGGTCACGGCGTTGTCCGTGGCGCCGGTGATGGCGGAGATGATCTCTTCCTGCGAGGTCGACTTGACCTCGAACACGCCGTTGTTGCGCCCGAGGCGCAGCACGGCGACCTTGTCGGCCACCGCCTTCACATCGGCCATGTTGTGGCTGATGAGGATGACCGCGTGACCGCGCTCGCGCAGTCGCTCGACCAGGTCCAGGACCTGGGCGGTCTGCTCGACACCGAGCGCGGCGGTCGGCTCGTCGAGGATGACCAGCTTGGGCTCGCCCAGCATGGAACGGGCGATCGCCACCGTCTGGCGCTGACCGCCGGAGAGGGAGGCGATCGGAATACGCACGCTGGGGATGCGGATCGACAGCGTGTCCAGCAGCTCGCGGGAGCGGCGCTCCATCTCCACCTCGTCCAGGACGCCGCGCTTGCGCAGCTCCCGGCCCAGGTAGAGGTTGCCGACGACATCGATGTTGTCGCACAGCGCGAGGTCCTGGTAGACCGTCGCGATACCCAGGTTCTGGGCGTCGTGCGGCCGGTTGATCGTTACGGCCTTGCCGTCCCACTCGATGACACCGTCATCGATGGGGTGCACGCCGGCGATCGTCTTGACCAGCGTGGACTTTCCGGCGCCGTTGTCGCCGACCAGGGCGACCACCTCACCGGCGTGGACCTCAAGCTCGACATCGGTGAGCGCCTGAACGGCACCGAATCGCTTGGAGACCCCGCGCAACGCCAGCACGGGCGTAGCGGACACGTGAACCATCTCCTTCGCCGCCTGACCCGGCGGGAGGTTGTGCAGAAGATTTGGGGGGATCCGTCCGGCGCCCCGCGGCGAGCTTGCGGGGCTGTCTGATGCGCGGGGCGCCGGAGGAGTCTGGGGCTTTCAGTCCCGTACCGGAACCCACGTCCAGGGTTCCGGTACTCGCTCTGGGGACTTCAGCTGTCTTTACTCGAGGCCGATCTTCTCGCAGGCCGCCTTGTACTTGGCGGTGCAGATCTCCGCGACCGTGTAGACGCCGTCCTTGACGACGGTGTCCTTGATGTTGTCCTGGGTCAGCGAGGTGACGCCGACCAGGACGGCCGGGATGCCCTTGTTGGTCGGGCTGTCGACCTTGTCCTTGGCGACGGAGTCGAGCGACTTGCCCTGGGCGAGCGCGACGGCCATCTCGGCGGCGGCGTCGGCCTCCGGCGCGTACGGCTTGTAGACGCTCATGTACTGCTCACCGGAGACGATGCGCTGCACACCCGCGAGCTCGGCGTCCTGGCCGGTCACCGGGACCTTGATACCGGCGGCCTTGAGGGCGGTGATGATACCGCCGGCCATGCCGTCATTGGCGGAGTAGACGCCAATGATCTTGTCCTTGCCGATCGCCGAGATCGCGCCCTCCATGTTGGCGTTGGCGTTCTCCGGCTTCCACTCCTTGGTGTCGTACTCCTTGCCGACGTTCACCTTGCCGTCGAGGACGGAGTGCGCGCCCTCCTTGAACTGGGCGGCGTTCGGGTCGGTGGAGGAACCGTTCATCATGACGATCTGGCCGTCCTTGGCCTTGTCGCCGAGCGCCTTCAGCAGGGCCTCACCCTGCGTCTTGCCGACCGTCACGTTGTCGAAGGACGTGTAGCCGTCGATCGGGCCCTGGGCCAGACGGTCGTAGGCGACGACCGGGATGCCCGCGTCCTTGGCCTTCTGCACGGAGGACTTGATGGCCGCGGAGTCCACCGCGTCCAGGATGATCACGTCCACCTTGTTGGTGATCATCGACTCGACCTGCTGGGCCTGCTGGCTGGCGTCCTGCTTGGCGTTGGCGTAGACGACCTCGCCCTTGCCGTTCGTCAGCTCGCCGATCTTCTTCTCGATGAGCGGGCGGTCGAACTTCTCGTACCGCGCGGTCTGGTTCTCCGGGAGCAGCAGACCGACCTTGATGTCGTCGCCCTTCTTCGGGGCGGAAGACGAGGAGTCGTTGTCGCCTGCCTCATCGGCGCTGCCACAAGCGGCGAGCGAGATGGCCATCGCACCGGCGGCAACGGCAAAGGCAGCACGACGCATACGCGTGTTCACTTCAGAAACCTCCCTGACGAGGCCGCGTCCTTGCGGCCGAGGTGGCTGGAAGTCAACTCGGCCACGCGTGCGACGTCAAGAAGTAAATCCTTAACGGGTTGGCAACGGTGCCAATCGTTCTCTAAGTGAAGGCGGGTGCGGCAGCGTGCAGGGTGCCGTCCAAAAGGGTCGAATCACCCATCTCGCTGAGCGCGAGGGCGAGCGCCCCGAGCACCTCCGCACGGCCGCCAAGGGCCCCTGGGAGAACGGAGAGTTGACGTGCCGCGCTGGGGATCGCGTACCGGCCCACGGACTCCCTGATGGGCCCGAGAACCAGCTCGCCGGCCTCGGCGAGATCGCCGCCGAGGACCACCCGGCTCGGGTTCAGGAGATTGCACAGATTGGCCACTCCACTGCCGATGTGGCGGCCGACGTCGGCGATCACCCGACGGCAGCCCGGATCCCCGTCCCTGGCCAGCCGCACAACGCCTTCCATGGTCAGATCGGTGCCGTGACTGGACTGGAGCAGCGGCAGCACATAGCGCGCGGCGGTGAAGGTCTCCAGGCAGCCACGGTTTCCGCAGCGGCAGACCGGGCCGGATTCATCAAGTGTAATATGTCCGATTTCGCCCGCTGTGCCGCCGGGACCCCGGTAGATCTTCCCGTTGATGACCAGCCCGGATCCGACACCGCTCGCGACCTTGATGTACGCCAGATCGCGCACCCCACGGCCGCTCCCCCAGACGAGTTCCCCGAGAGCGCCCAGGTTGGCGTCGTTGTCCACGTGCACGGGCACGCCGAGCCGCCCCCGCAGCTCCTCGGCGGGCTTGGTGCCGCCCCAGCCGGGCAGGATCGCGGTCGAGCCCAGGGTGCCGGACTCCACGTCGATCGGACCGGGCACGCCGAGGCCCACCCCGGCGATCTTCGAGCGGTCCACCCCGGTGGCCGCGATCAGCCGGTTGACCAGCTCTTCCGCCCGGTCGAAGCCCTGCGTGGAAGATGCGTCCACGTCCAGCGGCTCGGACTCCTCCGCGAGTACCTGATGGGCGAGATTGCCCACCGCGACCCGCAGGTGGGTATGGCCGAAGTCCACCCCGATGACGATCCCGGCGTCCCCGCTCAGACTCACACTGCGAGCCCGGCGTCCGCCCGCCGAAGTGGGCGTGACCTCGACGGTTCCGCCGTCCTTCAGCTCCCGGACGATATTGGAGACCGTCGCAGCCGAGAGCCCTGTGGTCCTGGCGATCTCCGCCTGGGTGAGCGAGCCCGCCAGACGTACGGCACGAACGACCCGTTCCAGGTTGGCTCGGTGCAGCGACGACTGCGACCCCGGAGTCTCCACGACGACCTCCTGCGCGCGGGACCGCTTCAGCGAGGCCCCGTCTATGTCCAACTAGTGAACTCTAAGCTGAGCCGTTCGGGTTGCCTCCCGTCAAGAGGTTGAACACTATCCAGGGCGCACCACACACGGACGCACGCCGCTCCCAGGGGTGGGAACGGCGTGCGTCCGGTTGTGTGCCGAGGGTTACTTCGAGGCTTACCTCAAGCTTCGAAGCTCACTTCCAGGCGGCGGAGGTGAGGGTCACTTCAGGGTGGCGGAGGTGAGGCCCGCCTGCACCTGCCGCTGGAAGGACAGGTACACGACCAGCATGGGGATCATCGCGATGGTGACGCCCGCGAAGAGCACCGGAAGGTCGGAGGCGTACCCCTGTTGCTGCTGGAGCTGGATGAGCCCCTGGGTGAGCACATAGCGCTCGGGGTCGTCGCCGCTCTGCGGCTGCATCAGCACCGTCGGCAGGATGAACTGGTTCCACTGGCCGAGCGTGTTGAAGATGCCTACGCTCAGCAGTCCCGGCTTCGCCATCGGCAGCATGACCTGGAAGAAGGCCCGGCTGTGCGAGGCCCCGTCCAGGATCGCCGCTTCGAACACCGCCGTGGGCAGGGTCCGGAAGAAGGCGTGCATGAAGAAGACCGTGAACGGCATCGAGTAGGCGACGTACACCAGGATCAGACCCTGGTAGGTGTTCAGCATGTCCAGCCGTTTGACCATGAAGAACAGCGGGACCAGGGCCAGGAACACCGGGAACATCGCGCCGGCGACGAAGAAGTAGTACAGGAACCGGTTGCCCCAGAACCGGTAGCGGGCCAGCACATAGGCCGCCATGGAGCCGAACAGCATCGTCAGCGGCACCGAGAAGATCAGCACGATGACGGTGTTGACGAAGTAGTCCCCGATGCCCTTGTCCCAGGCCCGGGAGAAGACGCCCAGGTCCCAGTTCTCCGGCCAGCCGAAGGCCGAGCCGCCGATCTGGGCGTCGGTCTTGAAGGAGCTGAGCACCAGCCACAGCAGCGGCAGCACGATCAGCAGCGCCCACAGGGCGAGGAAGCCGTGCGAGAAGACGTTCAGTACGACGCCTTCGCTGCGTTCGTCGCCCGGCCGGGCGGGGGCCTTGCGGACCGCGGGCGGGGCCGGGGGTGCCGATTCCTTGATGGGTGCGCTCATGTGTCGTCGTCCCTCCCGCTCAGAACTCGATGCGCTCGCGGCGGGTGGCGCGCAGCGTGACCACGGACACGATCAGGGTGAGCAGCAGCATGATCACGCCCATGGCACAGGCGTAGCCGCTCTTTCCGTACAGCAGGAAGTTGCGCATCATCACCGTCGCCATGACCTCGCTGTGGTGATCGGGGCCGCCGCCGTAGTCGCCCGAGGTCATGGTGGTGACCAGGATGAACATGTCCATCGCGGCGATACCGAGGTAGACCCAGGCGGTCTGCACGGAGTCCCACAGCAGGGGCAGGGTGATGCGGAAGAAGGTGTGGGCCCGGCTCGCGCCGTCGATCAGCGCGGCCTCGTAGATGTCCCGGGGGATGGACTGCATGGCGGCGGAGAACAGCACCAGGTAGAAGCCGACGCCGTGCCAGACGACGACCGCCATCAGCGCCCACAGCACCATGTTCGGCTCGTTGAGCCACTCCACCGGAGTGCCCTCGTCGACCAGGCCGAGCTTGATCAGGACGCCGTTGAGCATGCCTCCGCTGTCACTGCGGTACACCGCGCCGAACAGCACGGCGAGGATCGCCAGCGACAGGACCTGCGGGAAGAAGTAGACGATCTTGTAGAACCCGGAGCCGGCCACACCGGCCACTCCGCCGGCCCGGCCGCGCCCGCCCGCGTTCAGCATGAACGCGAAGAACAGCGCGAGCAGAATCGTGATCGCCGGGATGAAGATCAGGAACAGGATGTTGTGCCAGATCGCCCCCATGAAGACGTCGTCCTTGAACAACGTCGTGTAGTTGTCCAGGCCGACGAAGCTGAACTCCTGCGACTGCCCCTTCCAGTCGGTCAGCGAATAGCCGAAGGTCTGAATGTAAGGCCAGATGACAAAAACCATGTACAGCGCCACGGGAACGACGAGAAACCCCGCGACGAACCGGTACTGCCCTTTACGCATAGGCGTTTTTCCTGCCCCTGAGGTGCCGTTCCGGGCCGGGTGATTCCCGGCCCGGAACGCGGTCGGTCGCGAGCGGGATCAGTCCCGACGGTTCTTCTTGGACTCGGGGTCCTTGGCCTGCTTGTCCACGGCCGCCTGGGCGCGCTTCAGCCACTCCTTGGGCTGGATGCGCTTGGCCATCAGCTCGTTGGAGGCGTTCTCGATGGCCGTGCCCATCTCGCTGTACCACTCGGTGTACAGGTAGCGGAAGGTGTTGTCACCGGCCGCCTTCGACGCCTCGACCGTCGACTGCGTACCGGGGCGCAGCTGGACGCTGTCGTCCACGCCGTCCGCGAGGATGGTCAGCGAGTTGGCCTCCTTGGCGAACAGCGTCGACCACTCCTTGGACAGCATCATCCGCATGAACTCCTTGGCCGCGGGCAGGTTCTTCGCCTTGGCCGGGATGATGAAGGGCTCGCCGGAGCCGGCCCGGATCGCCTCGAAGGGCAGCTTGCTGTCGGGCAGCAGCGGCATCGGCAGGAACTTCATGTCGAAGTCCTCCGGCGTCGTCTTCAGCTGCTCGTTCTCCAGCCAGGAACCGCTGGTGATGAAGGCGGCCTTGTACTGGTTCCAGCGGGTCTGCGACTCGGTGTGGGTCAGGCCGTTGGTGCCGGGCATCAAGTAGCCCTTCTCCACGACCTCGTAGATCGCCTCCACGGCGGCCGTGGCCGCCTCGGAGCCGACGAACGCGTTGGGTTCGAGGTTGTCGATCGCCTTCATCGCGTCCAGACCGCCGGTCTTGGCGATCAGGTCCATGATGGCGACGTTGATGTAGTACGGGTACTTGCCCTGGTGCGCGAGACCGCCGATGCCCTGGGACTTGGCGTCCTTGCAGATGGCGAGGAAGTCCTCCCAGGTCTTGGGCGCCTCCCAGCCCTTCTCCTCGAAGAGCTTGCCGGAGTACCACAGACCCCACACCGTGTAGATGTAGTTGAGGGCGACGACCTTGCCGCCCTGCATACCGGCGTCCAGGGTGCCGGGGATCAGGGTGTCGCGGACCTTCTTGCTCGGGTCGTCGACGGACGGGGCGTCCAGGACCTCGGCGAGGTCGAGGAGCTGGCCGTTCTTGTGGAGCACGTCGATCGGGATCTGCTGGGCGCCCGAGTCGTCCACGATGTCCGGCGGGTTGCCCGCGTTGAAGCGCGGCTGGAGCTTGCCGGTGATCTCCTGGGTGCCGGTGTGCGTGGAGGTGACCCCCCACTTCTTCTGGAAGGACGCCTCCCACGCCTTGGCGTAGTCGTCGCCGTAGCCGCCCTTGAAGACGACCACGTCCAGCTTGGTGCCCTTCTTCACGCCGAAGGGGTTCTTCTCGGACGTCTCGCCCTTGGTCTCGCCGCCCGAGTCGTCGTCCCCGCCGCCGCTCGCGCAGGCGGACAGGAAGCTCATCGTCGGCACCGTGATCAGACCAAGTGCGGCGGACCGCTTGATCAGATCGCGGCGGCTGGTGCCGCCCTCGGTGGTGGTCGGTTCGGAGCTGGATCCCATGCTCAAGTCCTCGCCTTCTCCAGGACTCAGGCGGTGAACCGGATCCTCGCCGGCACCGCGGTCAGGTCAAGCAGGGTCGTGCAGAAACACCGTGAATCGCCGACAGGTATAGTCCACTTCCCGGCGGCTGAGCAAGATCGAATGCAAGGTTCACCGACTGTCTTTTCCGAGTTGAGACCTCGCGGAAATATGAGCGGGGTGTGCACCGGTCGGGGGAAATATCCCTGCCATCCCTTCCGGACACCCCGCTCAACACCCTTGACACAACTGTCGACTTGAGACACAACTAATCCTTGCGCATCAAGCTGACAACGTTGTCCACAGCGCAGGGAGAGTGCTTGTTGATGAGGCACAGACGCGGCACGGCGGTCGTATGGACGACCGCCTTCGCTTTGGCCGTGGGGTCGCAGGGCGTCGCGGTCGCCCTTCCGGAGGCCCCCTCCGTCGACCGGGAGTTCAGCTCCTCCTTCGAGAGCGGCGACCCTGCCCCGGACTGGCTCAGCACGGTCGACACGGCGCCGGACGGCAGCAAGCGGGCCGAGGGCGTGGACGGCGGATACAGCTCGGGCATTCCGGGCAATGTGACCGACCATGTCACGGACGTGCGGGCGAACGGGGAGAACACCGGCGGCGGCGAGGTGAAGGAGAACCTCGTCGACGGGGAGCCGAGCACCAAGTGGCTGGTCTTCGAGTCCACCGGCTGGGTCGAGTTCGACCTGGACAAAACCACCCGGATCACCAAGTACGCGCTCACTTCGGCCAATGACTTCTCCGGCCGTGATCCGAAGGACTGGACCCTGAAGGGCTCCACCGACGGCACCGACTGGAAGACCCTGGACACCCGCTCCGGCGAGACCTTCGCCGAGCGCTTCCAGACCAAGATCTACGACATCGCCGAGCCCGGCGAGTACCGGCACTTCCGGCTGGAGGTCACCCGCAACAACGGCGCCTCGGGCATACTCCAGCTCGCCGATGTGCAGTTCTCCACCGGCGGCGGTGAGACCCCGGTGCCGCAGGACATGCTCTCGCTGGTCGACCGGGGCCCGAGCGGCTCGCCGACGGCGAAGGCGGGCGCGGGCTTCACCGGCAAGCGGGCACTGCGCTACGCGGGACGGCACACGGCGGACGGCCGGGCCTACTCGTACAACAAGATCTTCGATGTGAACGTGGCGGTCGGCCGGGACACCCGGCTCTCCTACCGGATCTTCCCGTCGATGGCGGACCGCGATCTCGACTACGACGCCACCAACGTCTCGGTGGACCTCGCCTTCACCGACGGCACCTACCTGAGCGATCTGCGGGCCACCGACCAGCACGGCTTCCCGCTGACCCCGCGCGGCCAGGGCGACTCCAAGATCCTCTACGTCAACCAGTGGAACAACGTGGTCTCGCGGATCGGTTCGGTCGCGGCCGGCAAGACCGTGGACCGGATCCTGGTCGCCTACGACTCCCCCAAGGGCCCGGCGAAGTTCCGCGGCTGGCTGGACGACGTGACCCTGGAGCGGGCGCCCCGGGAGAAGCCGAAGGCGCATCTGTCGGACTACGCGGTCACCACCCGCGGCACCAACTCCAGCGGCGGTTTCTCGCGCGGCAACAACTTCCCGGCGACGGCCGTGCCGCACGGCTTCAACTTCTGGACCCCGGTCACCAACGCGGGTTCGCTGAGCTGGCTGTACGACTACGCACGTGCGAACAACGACGACAACCTGCCGACCGTCCAGGCCTTCAGCGCAAGCCACGAGCCGAGCCCCTGGATGGGCGACCGGCAGACCTTCCAGGTGATGCCGTCGGCCGCCTCCGGCACCCCGCAGACCGGCCGCGAGGCACGGGAGTTGGCCTTCCGGCACGAGAACGAGACGGCGCGCCCGTACTACTACGGGGTGCGGTTCGAGAACGGCCTGCGGGCGGAGATGGCGCCGACCGACCACGCGGCGGTCATGCGCTTCACCTACCCCGGCAGCGACGCGAGCGTGCTGTTCGACAACGTCACCGACCAGGCGGGCCTCACCCTCGACAAGGACAGCGGGACCTTCACCGGCTACTCCGACGTGAAGTCCGGGCTGTCCACGGGCGCCACCCGGCTGTTCGTGTACGGCGAGTTCGACAAGCCGGTCAGCGAGGGCGACTCCAGCGGCGTGAAGGGCTATCTGCGCTTCGACGCCGGGAAGGACCGCAAGGTCACCCTGCGCCTGGCGACCTCGCTGATCAGCGTGGACCAGGCCAAGGCCAATCTGCGCCAGGAGATCCCGGACGGCACCTCCTTCGAGGCCGTCAAGAAGCGCGCCCAGCGCCAGTGGGACCGCATCCTCGGCAAGGTCGAGGTCGAGGGCGCCACGCCGGACCAGCTGACCACGCTCTACTCCAGCCTGTACCGGCTCTACCTGTACCCCAACTCCGGCTTCGAGAAGGTCGGTTCGAAGTACCAGTACGCCTCGCCCTTCTCGCCGATGCCGAACCCGGACACGCCGACGCACACCGGCGCGAAGATCGTCGACGGCAAGGTGTACGTCAACAACGGCTTCTGGGACACCTACCGGACCACCTGGCCCGCGTACTCGCTGCTGACGCCCTCTCAGGCGGGCGAGATGGTCGACGGGTTCGTGCAGCAGTACAAGGACGGCGGCTGGACCTCCCGCTGGTCCTCCCCCGGCTACGCGGACCTGATGACCGGCACCTCCTCCGACGTGGCGTTCGCGGACGCGTACGTCAAGGGCGTCGACTTCGACGCTGAGGCGGCGTACGACGCGGCCGTGAAGAACGCCACCGTGGTGCCGCCCTCCTCCGGGGTGGGCCGCAAGGGCATGGCGACCTCGCCGTTCCTCGGCTACACCAGCACCGACACCCACGAGGGCCTGTCCTGGGCGCTGGAGGGCTACCTCAACGACTACGGCATCGCCCGCATGGGCCAGGAGCTCTACAAGAAGACCGGCAAGAAGCGCTACCAGGAGGAGTCCGCGTACTTCCTCGACCGGGCGCAGGACTACGTCAACCTCTTCGACTCCGAGGCCGGGTTCTTCCAGGGCCGCAACGCCAAGGGCGACTGGCGGGTGGAGTCGAAGAAGTACGACCCGCGCGTGTGGGGCTACGACTACACCGAGACCAACGGCTGGGGCTACGCCTTCACCGCCCCGCAGGACTCCCGCGGTCTCGCCAACCTCTACGGCGGCCGCACCAAGCTCGCCGACAAGCTCGACGAGTACTTCTCCACCCCGGAGACCGCCTCCCCCGACTTCGTCGGCTCCTACGGCGGGGTCATCCACGAGATGACCGAGGCGCGGGACGTGCGGATGGGCATGTACGGGCACTCCAACCAGGTCGCCCACCACGCCATCTACATGTACGACGCGGCCGGGCAGCCGTGGAAGGCGCAGAAGAACGTCCGCGAGGTGCTCTCCCGCCTGTACACCGGCAGTGAGATCGGCCAGGGCTACCACGGCGACGAGGACAACGGCGAGCAGTCGGCCTGGTACCTCTTCTCCGCGCTCGGCTTCTACCCGCTGGTCATGGGCAGCGGCGAGTACGCGGTCGGCTCCCCGCTGTTCACCAAGGCGACCGTCCACCTGGAGAACGGCCGGAAGCTGGTGGTCAAGGCGCCGAGGAACAGTGCCCGCAATGTCTACGTCCAGGGCCTGAAGGTCAACGGCCGCTCCTGGAACTCCACTTCGCTGCCGCACTCGGTGCTCGCCAAGGGCGCGGTGCTGGAGTTCGAGATGGGGTCCAAGCCGTCCGCCTGGGGCACCGGCAGGAACGCGGCGCCGGTGTCGATCACCCAGGACGACAAGGTGCCCGCACCTCGCGCGGACGTGATCAAGGGCGAGGGCGCGCTGTTCGACAACACCTCCGGGACCAACGCGACGGTGACGTCGGTGGACCTGCCGACGCCCGAGGGCGCCGAGGCCGTTCAGTACACGCTGACCTCGGCGGACCGCGCCAAGGCGCCGACCGGCTGGACCCTCCAGGGTTCCCAGGACGGCGCCGAGTGGAAGACGCTCGACCGGCGCACGGGCGAGTCCTTCGCCTGGGACCGGCAGACCCGGGCGTTCTCGGTGAAGGCACCGGGTAGCTACCAGAAGTACCGCCTGGTGCTGGACGGCGAGGGGACACTTTCGGAGGTCGAACTCCTCGCGGGATGAGGTGAGTCGAGGGACCTGCCGGTGACGGCCGGCGGGTCCCTCTGCTGACAGATCGTGATCGCCGTGCCTATGATGCGGGCGATGAAGACCTTCTCCTCTTGTGGATTGGAGGAATCGTCCGCGCAAGGTGAGTGCTGATGGCACTTCACTTCGCGCCCGCGATTCCCTCCCGCCTGTCGATGTGGCAGCGCGTACGCGAGTACGCCGTGCCACCGTCCATGATCGAGACCGCGACCGCGCGGCGTCTCGTCGGTGACTGGGCCGGTGCCTGTGCCGCCGCCCGGGTCGACGTCGATCTCGATCTGCGCGCCGTGCGCAAGCGCCACGGCACCGCTGTCGCCTCCCGTCTCCGTGCGGACCTGCGTCGCCTCGCGCCGGACCTGTTGCGCTGGCACATGCCCCGCATCGCCCCCGACGGACGGCTCCGCCCCGGTCTCACCCTCACTCTGGTCCGCTACCCGGGCGCACTGCACCTGGTGGTCCGTACGCCACCGGCCCGGGCGGACGCCGGGCAGCGGATGTCGCTGTCGCTGTGGGAGGAGTCCGGCACCGGGCACTCCTGCGGGCACCATCCGCACCCGCATCCCGACCGGCGGTTCCGGCTCGATCTGCACCGGCACCTGTGGGACGCCGGGCGCAGTGGGGAACTGGCGCGCCGCTGCGCGGTGGGCGAGGACTCCCCGTGGGCCACGGAGAGTTGGCCCGCCGAGGGTGAACTGCTGCTGCGGGCCGACGGGTTCGGTCCTCGCGGGGCATTCGCCGTGCGGCTGGGGGCCCGCAGTCGCGCGGTGCTCGAACTCGTCGCTCCCGACGACAGTCATGCGCCGGCGGTCCGGGCGGTGGAGCTGCCCGCGCAGGAGGCCGCCGCGCTTCCGGTGCTGCCGGAGGCGGCGGCGCGGGTGCTGCCGGACGTGGAGCTGGTGCGGGCGGGGCTGGTCCCGGCCGGGCGGCTGCATCCGCTGGTCGCCGCCGCGTTGCCGGTCTCCGGCCCGGCCCGGGTCGCTTCTTCCCCGGTTCCCGAACCCGACGACCCCTTCCGCGTGGAGTGCCGGGGCGAGGTGCACCGGATCGAGCTGCGGGACGGGGTGCTCACCGCCGTCGACCACGACCCGGCCGAAGTGCGCCGGGAGGAGCTGCTGGTGGCGCTCGGCGGACCGCCGCTGGCGTGCCTGCGGGTGATCGACACCGTGCACCGCAGCCCCGATCAGTTGCCGGCGGTCCGGGAACGGCTGCGCCACGGTGATGTCGCCGGGGCGCTGGCCGTGGTCGAAGGGCTGCTCGGTCCCGGTGCCGTGCTGCGGGACGGGCCGCTCCGGGAGGAGTTGGAGTCGGCCGCCGCCCGCCGTGTCGAGCACGGACTGTTCCGCTCCGGACTCCTGCCTGTGCACCCCGCCGCCGGTGGCGGGGCCGACGCGGCCGCGCGCCGCTTCGACCGGCACACACCTCCGCACTGGCGCCGCAAGCGCGGCAACCGGTCCCGTCCCCGCACCGGCCTGTTCTCCTGACCCACGTCAGCCCACGCGGCTGTCCCGTTCTCCCAACACACCTGGTGATGCCCATGTCTTCCGCTGCCCTCATGCCCGCCGTCGACCCCCAACTCGCCCTCGCCGAAGACCTCCTGACGCTCCTTCGGACAACCACCACCGAACCCCGACCCGACGAGCAGCTCGAAGCGCTCACCCTCGCCGTCGCCGCCGACCTGCCGGTCCTGCTCTGGGGCGAACCCGGTATCGGCAAGACCGCGGCCCTGACCCAGCTCGCCGACTCCCTCGGCCTGCCGCTGACGACGGTGATCGCCAGCGTCCACGAACCCACCGACTTCTCCGGCCTGCCCATCGTGGGCGACGATCCCGCGGTGCGCGGTGTGCCGATGGCCCCGCCGCAGTGGGCCGTGGACCTCGTACGCGCCGGGCGGGGCCTGCTCTTCCTGGACGAGCTGTCCACCGCCACCCCCGCCGTCCAGGCCGCGCTGCTCAGGGTCGTCCTGGAGCGCAAGGTCGGCGCCCTGCAACTGCCGCCCGGCGTACGGATCGTGGCCGCCGCCAACCCGCGCGCGTCGGCGGCGGACGGGTGGGAGCTGAGCCCGCCGCTGGCCAACCGGTTCGTACATCTGTACTGGGTGCACGACAAGGATGTGGTGGTACGCGGCCTGGGCGGGGTGTGGCCCCGGGCCGAGCTGCCCCGGCTGGAGCCGGAGCGGCTGGCGGAGGCCGTGGCGCTGGCCCGGCGTGCGGTGTGCGGCTTCCTGGAGGCCCGGCCGACGCTGATCCACCGGCTGCCGAGCAGCGAGACCCGGCGCGGCGGTGCCTGGCCCTCGCCCCGCAGCTGGGAGGCCGCGCTGACCCTGCTGGCCTTCGGTACGGCGGCAGGGGTGTCCCGGGAGGTGCTGGCGCTGCTGGTGCGCGGCGCGGTCGGGGACGGGCCGGGACTCGAACTCCTCGCCCACCTCGACCGGATGGATCTGCCGGACCCGGAACTGCTGCTCGCCGACCCGGACAACGCCGGGCTGCCCGAGCGCGGCGACCTCAGGCAGGCCGCGCTGGAGGCGGTGGTGGCCGCCGTCGGGGCCCGCCCGGAACGGCGGCGCTGGGAGGCCGGCTGGGCGGTGCTGGTCCACGCCCTGGAGACCGGGGCGCCGGACCTGCTCGTCGCCCCGGCGAAGGCGCTGGCGGCGGTGCGGCGCGACGACTGGGAGATTCCGGCGGCGGTGGAGCGGCTGGCCGCGATCGTGGGCCTGTCGGAGCGGGCCGAGCGGTCGGTGGCGGTGGCGCGAGCCCCGAAGGTACGCCGATGACCGGGCGCACGGGCGCCGCGCGCCCGCTCCCGCGCCCCATGCCGCCGCCTCCCCCGCCCCGCCCGCTCCAGGTCTCCGTCCCCGCCGCGCCGGTCCGGCGCCGCGCCCCGGACAACCCGCCCGGACTCCCGCTGGACGTGGACAAGCTCCTGTCCGCCCGCCTGCACGCCGTACAGGTCCGCCCCTACCTGGCCGCCGCGCTCTTCGCGCTGCACATCGTGGAGGACCGCTCGGTGCCGACGATGGCGGTCGACGCGTACTGGCGCTGCTACGTCTCCCCCGGGTTCGTGGCCCGCACGCCGGTCGAGGAACTGGCCGGCGTCTGGGTGCACGAGGTCTCCCACCTGCTCCGGGACCACCACGAGCGCGGTCTGCGCTACGCGCGCGAGAACGAGGAGTACGGGCCGGGCGAGCGGCTGCGCCGCAACATCGCCGCCGACTTCGAGATCAACGACGACATCTACGGCGAGGGCCTGCCCATGCCCAAGGGCGCGGTGCTGCCGTCACTGCTGAGGCTGCCGGACGGGCTGCTGATGGAGGAGTACCTGCGCACCTCCTCCATGAGCGGGCTCACCTCCGATCTGGCCTGGCTGGACTGCGGCGGCGGCGCCGACGGGGAGGGCAGGCCGTGGGAGCTGGGGCCCGAAGGGGCCAACGGGCTGTCCCGGCAGCAGCGGGACGCGGTGCGCTTCCGGGTCGCGGAGGGCATCAAGGGCCGGCCTGGCGACGCTCCGGAGGGGTGGAAGCGCTGGGCGGAGGAGGCGTTCCATCCGCCGCAGCCGTGGCGGCAGTTGCTGGGCGCGGCCGTGCGGTCGGCCGCCGGGGCGCCGGGCGCGGGTGAGAACCACAGTTACCGGCGGCCGTCCCGGCGTTCGTCCGCCGTGCCCGGGGTGGTGCTGCCGAGTCTGCGGCGCAATCCGCCGCGGGTGTGCGTGGTGATCGACACCTCGGGTTCGGTGAGCGACGCCGAGCTGGGCAGCGCGCTGCTGGAGGTGGCGGCGATCGCGCGGGCCGTGGGCGGACGGCGCGATCTGGTCTCGGTGATCTCCTGCGACGCGGCGGCCGGGGTCGCCGTGCCGATCTGCCGGGCCGAGGACATCGAGCTGATCGGCGGCGGGGGCACGGATCTGCGCTCCGGCTTCGCCCGGGCGCTGCGCTCCACGCCCCGCCCGGACGTGATCGTCGCGCTGACGGACGGCCAGACGCCCTGGCCGTCCGAGCAGCCGTCGTGCCGTACGGTCGTCGGGCTCTTCCCGCGCCCGGCCCGCCGGGTGAACGAGAACGACCCGGACTACGAGCCGGACGGCCCGCCGTCCTGGGCGCGTGTTGTCACCATCGGCTGAAGACGCAGCACAGCCACACCGAGCGGGGCCAGGGACGGCGGGTCGAGAACAGCGGGCCTGGGACAGCGGGCCAGGGACAGCGGGTCGCCCCGCTCGGCGGGCTCGCCGGTGAGCGGGGCGGTGAGCAGGTCGGTGAGAGGGTGTGGATCAGGGCGGTGGCGCGGGAGAGGGGGCCCGCGCCGAAGGGGAGCGACGGCGCGCTCATCGGGGCTGCCCGCCGAGCAGCCGTCGTTCGTCCGCCCAGGGCGGGCTCTCGTCCTCGACCGGCGTGACCTCGACGAGCGTGATCTCGTGCCGTTGGAGGGTGAGGTCCAGGTCCACTGCGCCGCCCTCGACGGGCAGCCGCTGGTGCCGCCGTACCGGCTCGGCCGCCTCGTGCAGTACGGCGAGCTGATGCGCGTCGGGCGAGCGGGGGCTTCCCATGGCCTGCCAGGCGGTACGGGCGTTGCCGTACTCCTCGTCCACGCCGGACCGGCGTACGAACGCCTGCCGGGACTTGATCGGCAGGTTCAGGCGCAGCCGGTGCCGGGACGGTCCGGGTGTCTCGCCGCTCGGGTCGACGGGCGCCCAGGCGAGGACGGTGACCCGGCCGTCGGGGTGCCGGGTGACCAGGTGGTCCTCGCCCCGGGCGAGCAGGTCGGGGCCCATCCGGGCCATGAACGCGTAGAGGTGGTAGGCCGGTTTGCGGATCTGCCGGTGGGTGAGCAGCCCGAAGCCGCCGTGGAAGAGGGAGGTGGGCACACCCGCCTCCTCGAACATGTCGCTGAACGTCCAGTACGAGAAGGAGTCGACGAGGTCGCCGCCGCGGGCGAGGACGGGGGCCAGGTAGGCGGCGTGGAAGGCGGTGTCGTGGACCGGGTTGTCGGGGCAGTAGGAGGAGTTGAACTCGGTGATGTGCACCGGGACTTCGGCCAGCCGGGTGCCCTTGAGCCGGGCGCGGGGCGTGGCGAACTGGTCGAGGAGGTCTTCTGCGGGGGCGAGGGTCTGGTGGACGCCGAAGGGCACGGGCTGGGCGGGGCCGGAGGTGTACGCGTGCTTGGAGACGAAGTCGACGGGGACGTCCCGTTCCTCGGCGAACTCGGCGAACCGGTCCAGCCATTCGTCCGCCCCGGGTGAGATCGCGGGCCCGCCGACCTGGAGGGCGGCGTCCACCTCCTTCACGGCGTGCGCGGTCACCTCGTACAGCTTCAGGTACGCCTTGAGGTCGGCGCCCGCCCAGAAGTCGGTCAGGTTCGGCTCGTTCCACACCTCGATCGGCCAGGTGCGCACCTCGTCGAGGCCGTGGCGGTCGACGAGATGGGTCAGCGTGGCCTTGACCAGTTCCGCCCACTCCCGGTGCGAGCGCGGCGGGGTGACGTTGCCGCGCCACCAGAACACCGTCTGCTCGCCCGAGGCCAACTCCGAGGGCATGAAACCGAGTTCGAGGAAGGGGCGGATGCCGAGCTCCTGGTAGGCGTCGAGGACCTGGTCGACGTAGGTGAAGGAGTGCCGCACCCGCCGGGTGCCCTCCCACTCGTACGGCCGGTACACGCCCATGCCGTCGCTGAGCAGCCCGTGCCCCCGGATGTACCGGAAGCCGATGTCGCGCTGGACCAGGGCGAGGGAGTCCTGGTAGTCGCGGCGCAGGGCGAGGTCGATGCGGCCGGTGCCGACGCAGTGGCGCCATGCCTCGGGGAGCCGGCCGGACGGCTCGGCGGGGACGCGGATCACCCGTTCTCCTTCCGGAAGCGCTCGTGGGATGTGTTTGGTACGGGGATGAAACCGAAACTTTCGAATCCCTACCGGTAACTTCGCGCAACTTAGATGCGGTCAGAAACCGCTGTCAATGGGTGCGGCAGGCGACTGTCGCGGCGTTGAAGCCGAGGCAGGGGTGGCTCATCAGCCACCCCTGCCTCCGCAAGTTTCCATCCCCTGACCGATCTCTGCGAGGCGTCTCTCAGCCGACCCGGCAGGGCAGCTCGGCGGCCGTATCACCCCCGTCCCCTGTGACGACGTAGCCGAAGGTGGTGCTCTCGCCCGGGTCGAGCGAGCCGTTCCAGTCGGCGTTGTGAACCATCACGGACTGGCCGTTGTAGGTCGGGGTGCCGTTCCAGAGGCTGTCGACCGTCTGGCCGCTCGGGAGGGTCCAGTCGACCATCCAGCCGAGCATGGGGACGTCGCCGGAGTTGGTCACGGTCACCTCGGACTGGTAGCCGCCGCTCCAACTGCCGGTGGTCCTGCGGGTGGCGGTACAGGTGCCCGGGACCGGCTCGGTCGGGTTGCCGGGCTCCTTGATGCCGGTGACCTCGCCGTTGCCGCCGTCGAAGACGATGTCGGAGCAGGAGTAGAACGTCTCGGCGCTGTCCGAGCGCTGCCAGACCATGTAGATGATGTGGCGGCCGGACTTGTTCGCCGGGAGCTGTCCGGTCCAGGAGTAGTTGGCCTCGACGGTGCCCGGGGAGCCGTTCAGCGGCGGGTGGTCCACGCTCAGGAACGGCTGCTCCTCGATGTCGTCCCAGGTGAGCGGCCAGGTCGGATCGAAGCCGTCCTTGGTGATGTACACGTAGAACCAACCCGGGTGCGCGGCCCAGGCGTTGTAGGAGAAGTCGACGGTCGCGCCCGAGGTGAGATGGGTCAGCGGCCAGTCGTCGCGGGGCTGGTTGAAGCCGGTGAAGTTGGTGTTGCCGCCGCTGCACAGCTCGCCGTCCGGCACGAAGCCACGGGTGCGGCCGGCGCCGTCGGAGCGCAGCACGGAGAACCAGTTGTAGAACGGGGTCGTCCCGCTGACCTGCTGAGCCGCCTTGCAGGCCGGGTTGACCGGCTTGATCTCCCCGGCGTCGGTCAGCCCGTCCTGCCAGCACAGGAAGGTACGGCTGCCCGGCTTCATCGGCGTCCCGTGCGCCTCCGCCTCCACCCCGGCCGACACGACGAGCGCGATCGCGGGGACGGTGGCGAGCAGCGAGACGAGGACCAGGAAGAGGGCATGGGCACGGAGGGCGAGCGCTAATCGTCGCGGGGGCCTGTCGGGCGCGGGCGGTTTTGTCAGGATCATGACATTTCAGTTCCCTTCCCTCGGGGTACGGGTGCCACGGGATGCGGGTGAGGCGGGAGCACCCCGGGCGGGTTCCGGTCCACCAATAGTGGGAGCGCTCCCACCTCACTTGAATCGGAAAGTAGCGCGCCGGGGGGCGGTTGTAAACGGCCGGCGCAGGGGCGTCAAGGGTGTGTTCATGGCTCGCCGGATCGAGTGGCGGTACCTTCGTACGTACGATCACGCCGCGTATCGGCATCCACACTGGCGGCCATGGGAGCAGTGATGACCACACCCCAGCACGGACGGGCCACCGAGGACACCTGGATGTTTCCCCCGGCCGACGGCTGGACCTTCGACCAGGTCAAGCACTTGGAGCTGCCCTTCGACTGGGAACTCGTGGATGGGCGGATCGTGGTTCGGGGACAGACCAAGTTCTGGCACAACCGGGTTCGGGACAGGCTGGCCGCCGCCCTGGACGCGGCGCGATCCGCGCCGTACGAAGTAGTGGCCGAGCAGTGTGTCATGGTCGACGACCAGAACACCCCCAAGCCCGACGTGATCGTCTTTGACCCTCGGCAGTTGGACTTCTTCGAGGTCGAGTGTGTCCCCGTACGGAAGGTCGCCCTTGTCGTGGAGGTCGTCTCCCCCGGCTCCCGCCAGGACGACCGCGTACGCAAGCCCGCTCTCTTCGCCGCGAGCAAGGTCGCCTGCTACTGGCGCGCGGAGCTCGAACGCGACAGGACACTCGCCGTGCACGAGTACTGGCTGAACGCCGACACCCAGTCCTACATCCCCGCTCCCATGCACCCGGTGCACCACGGCAAGCTCGTCACCGAACTCCCCTTCCCCGTGGAGGTCGACCTGGACGCCGTACTCGGCTTCTGACCGCGCGCCGGACGCGTACCGTACGGGCATGACCTTCGATATGCAGCGGGCCCTGGCCGAAGCGCCTCGGGATCGGGGGGTGGCCTGGCGGTTCGTTCGGGAGTTCGCGGCCTACTGGGGGCGGCCCCTGCGCGCCGGGGACGGGTTCGGGGTGGAGGAAGTCGGCGCGGCGGGGCGACGGTTGGGGGTGGGGCTGCCCGCGGCGCTGTGCGAGGCGTACGTACTGTTCGGGCGGCGGCGGGATCTGACCGGCAATCACGACACGTTCCTTGCGCCCGAGGAGCTGTACGTCGCCGACGGCACGCTCGTGTACCGGGTGGCGAACCAGGACCGCGCCTGCTGGGGTGTACCGGTGGCGGATCTCGGCGACGCCGATCCCGCTACCGTGCGGCGGCCGGACACCTCGCCGGTGGCGCGGTGGGAGCCGCACGAGCCCAGTCTGTCCGTGGCCCTGCTGGCGATGGTCATGTCCGAGGTGCTAATGCTGGAGGACGGACTCTCGGATCACGCGGAAAGCCCGGACGCCGTCCCCGAGTTGGAGCGGCTGTACGACGAACTGCCTGCCGTGGGCCAGGACTTCCGGTGGTTCAGCGGGCCCGACGCGCTCGTCCGGGTCGCCGGTGGCGGCGCGTGGATCGACGTGCGGGGGCGGACGCCCGAGGCCCTGGACGCCGTACGCGAGGCCGTTCCCGGGCCGTGGGCGGGCGGGTGACGGCGGAGGGCCGCACCCCCGGTGAACGGGGATGCGGCCCTCAAGTGCCGTGCCGTACCGCTTACTTGCGGATCAGGCTGCGCAGCACGTACTGCATGATGCCGCCGTTGCGGTAGTAGTCGGCCTCACCGGGGGTGTCGATGCGGACGACCGCGTCGAACTCGACGCCCGTGTCGGTGGTGACCTTCACCGTGCGCGGCGTGGTGCCGTTGTTCAGCTCCTCGACGCCGGTGATGGAGAAGGTCTCCTCGCCGGTCAGACCGAGGGACTCGGCCGAGGCGCCCTCCGGGAACTGCAGGGGCAGCACGCCCATGCCGATCAGGTTGGAGCGGTGGATGCGCTCGTAGGACTCGGCGATGACGGCCTTGACGCCGAGCAGCGCGGTGCCCTTGGCGGCCCAGTCGCGGGACGAGCCGGAGCCGTACTCCTTGCCCGCCAGGACGACGAGCGGGATGCCCTGCTCGATGTAGTTGCGGGAGGCGTCGTAGATGAACGACACCGGACCGCCGTCCTGGGTGAAGTCGCGGGTGTAGCCGCCCTCGGTGCCCGGCGCGATCTGGTTGCGCAGGCGGATGTTGGCGAACGTACCGCGGATCATGACCTCGTGGTTGCCGCGGCGGGAGCCGTAGCTGTTGAAGTCACGACGCGCCACACCGTGCTCGGTGAGGTACTGGCCGGCCGGGGTGTCGGCCTTGATGGCGCCGGCCGGGGAGATGTGGTCGGTGGTGACCGAGTCGCCCAGCTTGGCCAGCACACGGGCGCCGGAGATGTCCGAGACCGGCTCCGGGTCCATGCCCATGCCCTCGAAGTACGGGGGCTTGCGGACGTAGGTGGACTCGGCGTCCCACTCGAAGGTGTTGCCGGTCGGGATCGGCAGCGCCTGCCACTGGGCGTCGCCCGCGAAGACGTCCTGGTAGGACTTGTTGAACATGTCCTCGCCGATGGCGTTCGCCACGACGTCGTTGACCTCGGCCTCGGAGGGCCAGATGTCCTTCAGGTAGACCGGGTTGCCGTCCTGGTCGGTGCCCAGCGCGTCCTTGGTGATGTCCACCTTCATGGAGCCCGCGATGGCGTACGCGACGACCAGCGGCGGGGAGGCCAGGTAGTTCATCTTGACGTCGGGGTTGATCCGGCCCTCGAAGTTCCGGTTGCCGGAGAGGACCGAAGTGACCGCGAGGTCGTGGTCGTTGACCGCCTTGGAGACCTCCTCCGGCAGCGGGCCGGAGTTGCCGATGCAGGTGGTGCAGCCGTAACCGACCAGGTTGAAGCCGACCTTGTCCAGGTACGGGGTCAGGCCCGCCTTGTCGAAGTAGTCGGTGACGACCTTCGAACCCGGGGCGAGGGTGGTCTTGACCCACGGCTTGCGGGTCAGGCCCTTCTCCACGGCCTTCTTCGCCACGAGCGCGGCGGCGACCATGACGTACGGGTTGGAGGTGTTGGTGCAGGAGGTGATGGCGGCGACCGTCACGGCACCGTGGTCGATCTCGTACGTCGAGCCGTCGGGGGCGGTCACGGTGACCGGGTTGGACGGGGCGCCGTTCGGGGAGACGGCCGGGGCGTCGGAGGCCGGGAAGGACTCCTTGCCCGCCTCGTCCACGTCGTCCACGTAGTTGCGGACGTCCTGCTTGAACTGCTCGGCGGCGTTGGCGAGGACGATACGGTCCTGCGGGCGCTTCGGGCCGGCGATCGACGGGACGACGGTGGAGAGGTCCAGCTCAAGCTTCTCGGAGAAGTCCGGCTCGGCCTTCGGGTCCAGCCACAGGCCCTGCTCTTTGGCGTACGCCTCGACGAGCGCGACCTGCTGCTCGGAGCGGCCGGTGAGCTTGAGGTAGTTCAGGGTCTCGTCGTCGATCGGGAAGATCGCGGCGGTGGAGCCGAACTCCGGCGACATGTTGCCGATGGTGGCGCGGTTGGCCAGCGAGGTGGCGGCGACGCCCTCGCCGTAGAACTCGACGAACTTGCCGACGACACCGTGCTTGCGGAGCATCTCGGTGATGGTCAGCACCAGGTCGGTGGCGGTGGTGCCGGGCTGCAGCTCACCGGTGAGCTTGAAGCCGACGACGCGCGGGATGAGCATCGAGACCGGCTGGCCGAGCATCGCGGCCTCGGCCTCGATACCGCCGACGCCCCAGCCGAGGACGCCGAGGCCGTTGACCATGGTGGTGTGCGAGTCGGTGCCGACCAGGGTGTCGGGGTAGGCCTGGCCGCCCCGGACCATGACCGTACGGGCCAGGTGCTCGATGTTCACCTGGTGGACGATGCCGGTGCCCGGCGGGACGACCTTGAACTCGTCGAACGCGGTCTGGCCCCAGCGCAGGAACTGGTAGCGCTCCTTGTTGCGGCCGTACTCCAGCTCGACGTTCTGCGCGAACGCGTCGTTGGTGCCGAACTTGTCGGCGATGACGGAGTGGTCGATGACCAGCTCGGCCGGGGCCAGCGGGTTGATCTTCGCCGGGTCGCCGCCGAGCTCCTTGACGGCCTCACGCATGGTGGCGAGGTCCACGACACAGGGGACGCCGGTGAAGTCCTGCATGATCACGCGGGCGGGCGTGAACTGGATCTCCTGGGAGGGCTGGGCCTGCGAGTCCCAGCCGCCGAGCGCGCGGATGTGGTCGGCGGTGATGTTCGCGCCGTCCTCCGTGCGGAGCAGGTTCTCCAGCAGGACCTTGAGGCTGTACGGAAGGCGGGCCGAGCCTTCCACCTTGTCCAGCCGGAAGATCTCGTACGACTCGTCGCCCACCTGCAGCGTGCTGCGGGCGTCGAAGCTGTTCGCCGACACGACAGTCTCCTTCTTTGATGTGCGCGTTCCCACCGCATCCTGCCGCCACGGCGACTTGGCCGATCCGCTAAGGTCAGGCTAAGTTAGGTAACCCTTACTAGGTGGCGGCTGCGGTACGCCTCGGCAGATATCTCGATGTCGAGATAACTCTAGTACATGGGGGCCGGATGGTCATGCCCGGCCCTGCTTGCCGCTGCCCGGCACGCCATGGTGTGCTCCTGTACTCATGAAGCACACCACCCCACTGCCCCACAGTCTCTGGCGTTCGCTCCAGGCGCACTACGCGATGCTCGACCCTGAAGAGAAGGAGCAGGCGGAGGACCTGGCCACCGTCAGAGCGGTCCACGAGCTTCGAGTCACCCGCGAGGGCGTGCCCTACACCGGCATCGCCCTGGACTGCCTCCGGAACCCGGAGCACGGCGTCGGCGTCCTCCTGCACGGCACGCGCGTGGTCGCCGTGGGCACCGCCGACCTCGCGGCCAGGACGGATCTCGCCGAGCGCGACGCCCGGGACCCGCGCACGGGCCTCGACGAGAGCCTCCTCGGCCACTGGAGCACCGTGCCCTTCGACTACGGCGTGATGGAGTGCTCCGACTTCGAACTCCGCGCCGACGGCACAGGCTGGGCGAGCGTGACGAACGCCTTCATGGAGGATGCGCAACTCCTGACCTGGCACTGCCCGGAGCCCGGGGTGCTGGAGGTGCGGTCGCCGCCGGAGACCGGGGAGGCGAGGCGGCACCGGTACCGCGTGGGACCGGAGGTGCCGGTGGACTCGGCCGAACCGGTGATGTCGATCACGTTCGACCCAGCGTTCGTCTACGGCCCCCAGTACGCCAAGTCGACATAGTTGGACGTAAACGGTCATCAGGCGATTTTCCCGGAGCTGCCCCATGGCCGCCTCCCGTACCACCAGGCGACTTTGACACCCCTTCACCCGAACGGCCCCCACGGGAGGCGCCATCTCATATCTGAGATAGCCTCAACCCCATGGCAGACGACTACCTCGTACGTATCGGAAAGCTCATCCGTGACGCCCGGCAACACCGGGGCTGGACACAGACGCAGCTGGCCGAGGCGCTCGGCACCTCTCAGAGCGCCGTCAACCGGATCGAGCGCGGCAACCAGAACATCAGCCTTGAGATGATCGCCCGAATCGGTGAGGCCCTGGACAGCGAGATCGTGTCCCTGGGTTACGCGGGTCCGATGCATCTCCGGGTGGTGGGCGGCCGTCGTCTCTCCGGCGCCATCGATGTGAAGACCAGCAAGAACGCGTGCGTGGCCCTGCTGTGCGCCTCCCTGCTCAACAAGGGGCGCACGGTGCTGCGCCGGGTGGCGCGGATCGAGGAGGTCTACCGGCTGCTGGAGGTCCTGCAGTCCATCGGTGTGCGCACCCGCTGGATCAACGACGGCGTCGACCTGGAACTGGTGCCGCCGGCCGAGCTGGACATGGCCGCCATCGACGCCGAGGCCGCCGTCCGGACCCGCTCCATCATCATGTTCCTGGGCCCGCTGCTGCACCGTATGGACGCCTTCAAGCTGCCCTACGCGGGCGGTTGCGACCTCGGTACGCGCACCATCGAGCCGCACATGATCGCGCTGCGCCGGTTCGGTCTGGACATCGCGGCGACCGAGGGCCTGTACCACGCCCAGGTGGACCGCTCGATCTCCCCGGACCGCCCGATCGTGCTGACCGAGCGCGGCGACACCGTGACCGAGAACGCCCTCCTGGCCGCCGCCCGCCACGACGGCGTGACGGTCATCCGCAACGCCTCCTCCAACTACATGGTCCAGGACCTGTGCTTCTTCCTGGAGGCGCTGGGCGTGAAGGTCGAGGGCATCGGCACGACCACGCTCACCGTGCACGGCGTCCCCACCATCGACGTGGACGTTGACTACTCCCCCTCCGAGGACCCGGTGGAGGCGATGAGCCTGCTGGCGGCGGCGGTGGTGACGGAGTCCGAACTGACCGTGCGCCGGGTGCCCATCGAGTTCCTGGAGATCGAGCTGGCGGTCCTGGAGGAGATGGGCCTCGACCACGACCGCACGCCCGAGTACGTCGCCGACAACGGCCGTACCCGCCTGGTGGACCTCACGGTCCGGCCCTCCAAGCTGGAGGCGCCGATCGACAAGATCCACCCCATGCCGTTCCCGGGCCTGAACATCGACAACGTGCCGTTCTTCGCGGCGATCGCGGCCGTCGCCTCCGGCAAGACTCTGATCCACGACTGGGTCTACGACAACCGCGCCATCTACCTGACCGACCTCAACCGCCTCGGCGGCCGCCTCCAGCTCCTGGACCCCCACCGCGTCCTGGTCGAGGGCCCCACCCGCTGGCGCGCCGCCGAAATGATGTGCCCACCGGCCCTTCGCCCGGCGGTGGTCGTCCTCCTGGCGATGATGGCGGCGGAGGGCACGTCAGTGCTCCGCAACGTGTACGTCATCAACCGGGGTTACGAGGATCTCGCGGAGCGGCTCAACTCGATCGGGGCGCAGATCGAGATCTTCCGGGACATTTGACGTGAGGATGCCGCCGCACCCCGTCTGACCTGCTACTTAGCAGGTCAGGGAGGGGTGCGGCGGCATCTCTGGGATTTCTCTGGGACTTTGGGCTTGCGGCGGGCTATGAGCCACCGCTCCACGGGCTCTGCCGACCAGCCGCGGCTACGCGAAGATCGCGTCGATGGCGGCACTGCCCCGTGCGCCGGCTCGGGGCAAGAAGTGGGAGTACTTCCGCAGCGTGAACCCAGGGTCGGAGTGCCCCAGCCAGCGCGCCAGGGAGACTATCGATTCGCCAGCCTCCAGTTCTTCGGAGGCGTAGAAGTGGCGGAGGGCGTGGAAGCCGTGCTCCCGGGACGGCTCCCACACGCGAGCACCGTCGGTGCTGCCCTCGTCCAGCGGGGCGATCACGCCCGCCGTTGCCAGAGCGGGCTTCCACACGTAGGAGTTGAAGTAGTTCCGGTTGATGGCCTTCCGCTCGCGTCCCGTCACCAAGAGGTCATAGGTCCTCGGCCGCCGGTGCTTGGCCTCCACCGGCGTCTCGGCCGGAGTCGGGTCGTCCCAGGGCAGCGTCACCGGCACCGGCGCGAACTGCTCCATGTGCTGCCGGATGGCCCGGGCCACGCTGGACGGCAGCGGCACATCGCGGACCTTGCGCCCCTTGGGGAGCGCGAAACACAGCTTCGTTCGCACCATCTTGACCTGCCGCCGGACGTGCACGACTCCCTTCTCGAAGTCGATGTCATCTGCTGCGAGCCCGAGCGCCTCCCCTTGGCGGAGCCCGAGACCCGCTCCAATCACAAGGAGGAGCCGGTAGCGGTCCGGCAGAGCCTCCCGTACGGCCAGCACCCGTTCAGGCAGCCACGCGTCAACCCTGCCGGGGGTCGCGGCCGGAGGACCGACCGTGCTGGACCGACATGGGTTACGCCCGAGGCGACGGTCCTCGACGGCAGCCTGGAGGACGCTGGAGAGCGTTGCCCAGACAAGACGGATCGAGGTCGGACCGAGGTCCTTCTCCAACCGCTTTTTCCAGTGGCGCAGGACTTCCGTCCCGATGGCGTTGAGCGGCTGAGTACCCAGGTGGGGGACGATGTGCCGCCGGACCCTCTGCTCGATCCGCTCGATCGTGGACGGGTCACCGCTCTGCGTTGGCCACCAATGCGTTGCGATGTAGTCCTTAAGGGAGATGGCCCCATCGCGGGGATCGACGAACTCGCCTCGGCGTGCATCGGTCTGGGCCTGGGCGAGCCATGTTTTAGCGTCCTGGAGGGCGTCGAAGGAACGGTCCTTGACGCCGGGAATGCCCTTGACGCGGTAGCGGGTGCACTTGCCGTACATGGCGGTGCGATCGCGTTTGCCGGTTTTCGGATTCGGGCGCTTCTTCAGCCATCGGTCTTCTATGTAGCCAGCCAGTTGAAACTCCTTTGCAATGGGGGCGCCGACGGCGTTCTACGGCGCTTGGGAGCAGTCAGGCAGCGGTAATGCGGGCGGAACGCTCCTGCGGCCGGGCACTAAGCGGGTTGAGGGCCGGGTTGGAGCGGGAGTCAGCCTGCTCCTGCTCGCGGACCCAGGCGTCGAGGGCTTCCACCCGGTACATGACGCGACCACGAGGGCCCATGCGGAAGCTCGGGGGTCCCTGCCGACGATGGCGCCAGACGTAGAGGGTGTGAGGTGAGAGGCCGAGGTAATCGGCGGCGTCTTTCACGGTCAGAAAGGCCGTACGTACGGCTACGGCGGAAGTTGCAGGGGCAGGCGGTATCGCCGATCGGTGCATGGCAGGGTTTCCTTGCGGGGAGAGCGAGGAGCGGCAGGGGCGCGGCAGCATCGCCTCGCGCAGTGCGCCAGGACGGCCACCTGCGCGGCACACGCTGCCTACGGCAATACGCCGCAGCAGAGCTGCCCCGCGCCTCCTCTTGCAACGCGAAGCCGCCCGCGTCCGCCACGACTCCACCGCCAAGCGCAGCCGAAAGCGAACACCTTCATGTTCGCGACGATCGCCGGTTTGGCTAACCGGCGATCGTCGGCTATGTTGCCCGCCGCGTCACGCGCCCAACGCCTACCTGGCTTCCCCGCCGGCAGAGGGAAGTGCGTACGAATGCGCGGCTACGGGCGCGCCGTCCGAGGCGACCGTTAGCAGACCGCCGTCCGCGAGCCGGTCGAGATTCACCGTGACGCGGCGCTCGCGAGCCCCGAGGGCACGCTTGCCGTGTTGTTGCACCCGGATGCCGTGCCACGTGCGCGAGGACGACACGATCGTCGCGGTAGCCTCGCTGTAGGAGGTCTTCACCGAAAAGGCCGGCCGCGCAGACGGAGAGACAGAGTCCCGTGGAGACCGCAGGGTAGTCACCGGCCTTTCGGCCGATCCAGGCGTTCAGGCCGCCGAGGGCAAAGAGCACCGGGGAAGTGAAGCGAGCGCATCGGATAGCAGACTCAGACAGACGGGCCTCCCAAGGTGGAGCCATGCCAGCGGGCCAACCTCGCGACGCCCATCCGAGTGGTTTCGGAGAAGTGATCGCAGCCGAGCAATGGCACCGCCTGGCCTGGATTTTTGCGGGACGTTGTACGTTGACATGCCCTCGCGCACTTATCCAGTGCTTCTGTGATCTTTCTTGTCTGCCGTAGGCGAATGTCCTCCAGCGCTCGGTGTAGGTGCGGCGGGTTCTGGCGCAGCGGGATTTGGCCATCACCTCGTTGGCCTCGGGAGTGAGCTGTTTGGTGTCGACCGGGACGCCTGGGAGGTTCGGTGGGTCGTTGTAGTCCAGCTCGGCGTCGACGACGTCGGTGTCGGCCGACACGGCGGGCAGGGTCTCGGTTATCCCTCTCCTTACGTGACACGCGGTCAAGCTCCGCGGTCCCTGGCTCACTTGTCGCCTATGAGGTCACCGCGCACGGCCTCCGGGCCTGCGTACCGACCAACCTCGGCGCAGCGGGCCACTCAGCCGCGGAAATCAAGGACATGACCGGCGTCCTGCTTCTCGGAGTGGGCCAGGACCACGAGGACCTAGGGTGCCTGCCGACTTGCCGCAGATGGCGGGCGGCGACGCGGTGGCCCGGCCAGTAGTGTTACGCGGTCTCCTCGTCGACGCGAAGCATGCTGAGGGCTCCGAAGCGGCGGCCCCCTGGTCGGAGCGCTTGCCAGCGCGGCGCCGGCCGAACTTGCGGTTCGAGCCCTGCGGGAAGTACACAGGAGTCGAAAATGCGGGGCGTGTCGGGTGCCCGGACCACCACCATGGCTCCCATGGACGACGCGCTTGTGGATGACGTGGACGCCGCGGGGGATGACGCGCTTGATATGACCCGGCTGCCTCCGCGCCGGTCAGAGTGGAACAGCATCGCTGTCCTCGGAGGTGCCCACGAGGACGATCTCGACCTGGCTCTCGGTTACCTGGAGGCAGGTGCCATCCTGGCGAGCCACTGGATCCGCACCGGCACGAACGACGCTCTGCCCGTGCCGATCTACTACCAGTACCGGCTGTCCGACGAGTGGAGCCGCATCGAGGTGTTTCGCCTCTTCGAGGACGAGGACCCGGATGCGCTGCGAGACCCTGGGCAGTCGCCCGTCGCGGAGCCGCCCCGGACACCAGCTGCTGAGGACCTCACATCCTCCCAGACGGCGCGCGGCCGCCGCCGCGGTGCCTTCAGTAGTCCATGGCGGACCGCATCTCGGCCTCGCACTCGGCGTCGTGCTCGGCGTAGTACTCGGCTTGGTTCTCCGCATGCGCGTCAAGAGCGGCACGGCGGCCGAGGCTCTGGAGCAGAAGGTACTGGTGCTGAGTGCCGCCGAGTGGTGGAACCGCGCCCGCTGACCGCGGCGCCGTCAGCGCCCGGCCGCTGTCGTACTGCTTGCCCGGATGCGCGGCGCCGACGGACGCGGTCCGCTCGCCGGGCGCGGGCTTCGGCGTCGGTCTGCTCCTGGAGCGAACCGAACGACTCAGACCAGACATACGGCTCTGTGGCTGCCTGACGGTGCGTTCGACGTCGGATCCGGGATGATTGAGCTTGAATAACCTTAGAATCGACATTGTCTGACATGGCGCCATGTGCCAGCCTGTCAGTCAGGTCGAACCGAGACCATTCTGTGGTTGTTTCTCTGAGGGGGGCGGATGGACCTGACCATCCACGTGCAGGACGCGACCGAGGACTTTGCCCGCGAGGTGCTGGCGATGTTCGCCGGAGCCGAGGGCGTAACGGTCGCCACGCAAGAAGCGCCGGACACCGTATGGACGGCCGACCGCGCATACCGGCTGCTGCGCCACACCAACACCCGCGTACAGCTGTTCATGAGCCAGCTGGTGCAGGGAGACGGCTGGCTGGACGCCTACGCCTATCGCGAGAAGTGGGGGCAGAACTCGCTTCGCGGGCCGTCAGCTGCTCTGACGAAGGCCATCAAGCGGGGCGCGAAGGAGGGTTGGTGGTCTCCGGACATCCCGAACCCGGTGCGCCCGACGACGCCGGACCCGCAGAAGGGTTGGTCGAAGACGGCTGGCTACTACCTCGATGAGGAGCACCTGCCTGCCTTCCGCGCCGCCTGGGAGCGCCGTGTGTATGAGAACGACGGTCGCGGCCCCAGACTTATCGAGGACATCGACGACGACCAGGACGACCTCGGAGATAAGGCGTAGGTTTCATCCGGCCCGGCAACGTGTGAGGTTGGCCGGGTCATTGCGCACCGTGGGTCACTGGGCGTGGCCAGCAGATACTGAGGTTACGCTGCACTAGCTGGTCTTCCTTTACCGCCGTGACGCGGGTGGTCCCCTCCACGTGGCCCTTTCAGCCGGTACCGGGCCACCCTCTCCGCTATTCAACGACAGAGGGTGTTCAAGGGGCTCTGGTGATGGTGCCCAGCCCCGACCAATACCAGGCATGCGCTTCGAATCGCCGTATTCACCCGTCGCATAATTCCGTTAGTGAGGCCGGTCGTTGGCTACATGATCCCCTTCCATCGCCACGGCGGTGCCCCGGCCCGGCCGCGCAAGCAGTCAATGCGGTATTGCGCCTCGCGCCTCCACTCCGGCCGGCTGGCAGCGTGCTGCGCGGCGTACGTCGCCATACGCAACTCGCGTGCACCAGCGAGGAGCTCATACCCTTCCCACTCCGTGACGTCAACGCCGTAGGTCTCGCAGAACGCGGCGTACTCCTCTGCAGACACCGCACCGGTCGTCGTGAGCTTCACCGCGGTCGACACGAGATCCCACTCCGGCGGGCCAAACGAAGCGCGCTCGAAGTCCATCAACAACGGGCCGGCCTCCGTGCGCGCCACGTTGCCGACCCATGCATCCCCGTGGACTACGCACTCGGGAAGGCCCTCCGGCCTCGAAGCCCATTGCTGCTTGAGATCTTCAAGCCGGCCGTTCAGCCACTGCCGGTCATCGTCAGAAATTGTGCTCGCTGCGTCGATACGCTCAACCAACCGGACGAACGGGTCTAGCTCACCCAGTGGCAAGTCTGGTTTTGGCAGGGCGTGCAGTTGCTTGAGGAGCACGACGACGTCGGTGACGGTTCCGATTTCATGTGGCGGCAGCTCTAGCCAGAAGGTCACCGGGTGCCCGCTGGCTGCTACCGGCTGCCGCAGGTCAAGGGCGCGTACGGCGGGCACGCCCTGGGCGGCCAGCCAGCGGGCGACCTGAACCTCGCGCGTTGCGGCGGCGGACTGGCCGGGCCGAGCGATGCGCACCACCACCCCCCCGGGCAGACGCCATATGGCGTTCTCGGCGATCCGTATCGGTTGGGCGTTGGTCGCGTCGAGGCCGGCGGCGAGGCACGCCTCCTCAAGTACGGCTTGGGTGGGCGTGGGCGAAGTGGTCACGCCTGCACCGTAGCCGCGATGCGTTCGCGCAGGTCGCTGGCCTCGGGGAGCTGCCGGTGACGGCCTGCGAACCGGGCGAGTTCCCGCAGGTCATCGGCGGCCCGGCAGGAGGTCAGCTTGCCGACGTCGTCCAGTGCTCGGTGGCCGAGCACGACCGCGTGCCGCGGATCGTCGCCCTTGGCCATGACCAGGGAAGCGAGTTTTGTCTCGGAGATGGCGCGCGAGCGGGCGAAGGCGTTGCCGTGGCCTTTCACCGCGATTTCGAAGCGGCGGGCCGCCTGCCCGGGGTCCTGGTTCGCGTGGACCGCGAGATCGAACAGCGCGTGGGCGGTGTCGCCGTGGTGCTGGGCGTAGTCGTAGTAGGCCATCCACGGCGGATCCTGTGCCGGGTCGGACTGTTCGAACGCGGCGTCGGCTTCTCCGACCGCGCGCAGGGTGTTGGCTACGTCGCGCATCTTGCCGAAGGCGCGGGCGCGTGCGGTGTGCAGCATGGCACGCTCGGTCGCGGTGAGTCGGTCGGAGCGCACCAGACCCTTCTCTGCGTGGGTTAGGCCAGTATCCGGATCTCCCACCCAGATTTCCTGCCGGGCCATGAACGAGTACGTCTTGGCGCGCAGGTGCCACTCCCCGGCTTCTTCCGCGCACTCAGCGGCTAGCCGGAAGCTGACTCGGGCATCGTCGTGGGCGTACGCGTCGAACTGCGAGGCGCCGACGACGATCCCTAGCCGGGCTACAGAGGCTAGGAGTTCAGGCCGCAGGGGCTCGGGGCAGGGCACCGGCAGCAGGGAGGCGCCCCACATGATGGCACCGCGGGCGAGTTCTCGCACCGCGCCGCCGCCTCCGTACTCGTTGTCTTGGCGATGGATGACATCGGCCAGCGACTTCAGCTGCCTGATCTCGCGCGGGCGGATCTGAGTCGGGATCTCCCGGGGGGCGGCTGGGGTCACGAGCTGGACGAGGTCTATGGGGGCGATGGCGGCAAGGCCGCTCGTGGCGAGGAAGGCGCGACGGTCCACAGAGGCAAGGCTCCCGCTTGGAGGTGTTGTACTACCTCTGCCCAGGATGCGGCCTTCATGGATCTGAACCGACGTCTCCGCCCTGCCAGGGGGTGCACTTTCCGTTTCGGGGCGGGGTTTTTCCGTTTGCCCGAACACCATCCCCCACGCCCGGGTGAGGACTCCGCCCGTCTGCAGGACCTCGTCCAAGCGCTCAGCCAAGTCCTTCGAGCAGGTAGCAGTCCCCTTCTCGATCTTCTCAATGAGTGAACCGCTGACCTGCACTTTCGCACCCAACTCGGCGTGCGTGAGAGGGCCGCGCTTCTTGCGCCAGGTCCGCAGTTCATGACCGAACCAGTCACGCGGAGACGCGTCTGGGGTCAACTGCTTCTCGGGTCTTGGCATGGGCTGTTCCTCGCTCGCGAAACGGAAGATCGAGGTTTCCGAATCAAGATCTACACGCAGTTCTGTCGGCCTGGCTCAATGGTTGCTCACGGCCGCCACCCCAGTACACACCGCATCCGGCGCCGGTTGGAGAGATTTCGTCGAACGAGGGACTCCCCGTGAAGGCACACCTGATGGAGGCTCAGCAGCCTGCTACGGAAGGCACAAGCGCTGCGGTCCGGACGAGTTCCGGAGCATGCGAAATCGACGTCGCTCTGACAGCCGCTGCCGTCTCGGGCGTGCGTGACCTCGTCAGTGCGTGCCTACATCTGTGGGGCCTGACCGAACTCGACTGGCGGGTCACTCTCACCGCGTCCGAACTACTGACGAATGCCTTCCAGCACGCCCGCAAGGAGGATGAGTCCTCGGTTCCAGTGAAGGTCGTCCTCACCCGCACCCCCGACGGGGTCTTCCTGTGCGTCAGTGACCCGCACCCCTGGCTCCCAGCCCCCGTCTCGACTGGCGACAACGACGAGGGCGGTCGCGGCCTGATGCTGATCAAGAAGCTCAGCGACAGATACGGCTGCTCGTCTACTGCTCACGGCAAAGACGTTTGGGCCACGATCCTGCACTCCGCTTAGTCGCGGTTTCCCTGCCTCTCACGAAACCCGAAGGGACCACCACCATGTGCCGGCAATCGCCGCCGTTCCCCAGGGCCGACGCAAAGGCCGACGGCGGTTCATCGCCAGCGACGCTGAGTTCGGAAACATCGAAAGCGGCTTCGGGTTGGGGCCCTGCCCTCGCACGCAACCTCTTTCGGGAGGGAGACGTTAGCGAGGACGCTCATACTTCCTGGTCTACCTCCCGTATCCCCGCGGGCAGGGCTTGATGTATGCCTGCAGGGACTCCAGCGTCGAGGAGTTACGGCAAGCCTGGCCCCGGGCGCTCCGCTGCGTCGCGCCAGTAGTCGACGAGCATCTCGCCCGGCCAGGTCGGCTGGCGGACGGAGCCTCGGGGCCCCATCTCCTGGAAGTAGGGGGCCAGGTCAACCACTGGCGTCCCGTCGACTGCGTCGAGATCGGTCACCAGAAGGTCGCGGCCGTCCACACCCAACAGCCTCGGGTAGCTGACAGCCAACTGGTTTGGGCGCCGATGGTTTCGATGGACGAACGTTCCGGTCGCCGGCCACTGCGCGTTGCCCCTGGGGCTACGGGCGTGGAGCTGGACGTCCTCGGGATGCGCCAGGTGGAAGCGCCACGTCACCGTCAGGTGGGAGAACTCGTCGATACCTTGCAGCGTTTCCAGGGGGTATGCCTCGTTGACTCGGATCACCGACTGGACCCCGCCCTGGTAGTCGTCCTGAACGTAGGTGTGGCCGCCGACGACCGTTGCGATCGATCCGACCTCGTACGTCGTCACCGGTATCGGCTCCTCTCCTTGCGAGATACTGGTCTGCGGGCTGTCGCCGGGCATCGAACGTTCGTGTCGCGATCAGCCTATGGCCCGCAGCATGCTGCGGGCCCGGCGGTCCAGTTCGGTGACGTTGCGGCCTCCGCGTTGCCGGACGGGCGAGAGGTCGCTCTGGATGCGGACGATGACGTCACGCGCCCGGCCGGAGTGGACGCCCGTCATGGCGTCCAGTGCTTCGTTCCAGGTGGCGCATGCCTCGTCGAGGCTTCCCCGTTGGACCTGCACCGCGCCGAGGTAGCCGAGCGTCACGCTGTGGGTACGGGCGAACTGCTGGCGTCGGCGCGTGGCCACGCTGCGCTTGAAGTGGATCTCCGCGTCCCGAGGCTGGCCCATGTCGCGCAGGGCGCAGGCCGTCTCGTGGGCGAGGGAGGCTTCCTGGAAGAAGCCGACGCGGGCCGGTGCCTCGGTGGCGTCGGCGCGGGCGAGGTCCCGCTCCGCGCGGCTAATGGCCGCGAGGGTGCCGGCCCGTTCGCCGTCGGACGCGAGGGCGCGTGCATGGACGATCGCCAGCAGCGCCTTTTCACGATGGCTGGCCTGGCCGTAGCGGTCGCGGGACATCGAGGCGTCGGCCAGGGCCAGTGCCCGGCGTGGATGCCCGAGGTCCACGGCCTGGTGGGCGAGGGCGCGCAGGACGTGACCACCGAGCGGTCCGTCTCCGGCTTCCGCCGCGATGCGGGCGGCAATGGTGAGGTAGCGCTGGGCAGTGCGGTGTTCGCTGGCGTCGAAGGCCATCCAACCGGCGAGGTAGGTCATCTCCGCCACGGCGGAGTACGTGTCGCGGCGGAGCTGATCTGTGCGGAATCGGCCGTCGAGCAGCGGTACCGCACTGTCGAGCAGGTGGCTGGCGAGGGCCTTGCGGCCGGATGCGCCGCCTCGCTGCTGGTCGCGCGCGGAGTAGTAGACCGTGAGGTCGCGGACGTCGTCGATGTCCGCCTGGGTCACCGAGCGCGAGGAGGCCGGTCGGCGGTTCGCCGCTGCAGCGGGGGCGGCTGCCCACCACGAGGTAGTGGGCAGGGCAAGGCCGGCCGCGGAGTAGGCGGCGGTGGCCAGCAGCTTGCGTCGGTGCATGTCGAGATCGTCGCTTCCCAGCTCGGCCAGTGCGGTCAGAGGGTCGAGGCTCCAGTCGGAACCGCTGTCGGTCGTGCCTGTCGGCTCTTCTTCCAGCCCGAGATCGGCCAGGGAGAGGCGGCGGCCGAGTCTGCGGGACAGCGTCTCGCGCAGGATATGCGGTGCTCTGCCGCTGGGCTTTGTGCCCTGGACCCACATGGCGATGTGCGAGCGAGAGATCGCGTCGAGTTCGCGCACGCCACTCTCAGCGGCCACGCGGGCCACCGCGGCGGCTGCTTGTGCCTGAGACCAGCCTGCTTCGCGCAGAAGTGCGGCGAGGGCGACGTTACGTTCACGGGCCATGGACTGCCCCTCGGTTCCGAAATGATCTTTGACGCCTTTGACGGCCCTGCGGGCGGTGTGGGCATACCGCTCGGCCGTAATTCACGGTTCGCTCAACGTAGCGACCAGATCACTCACTTCGCACGCCAGTCGTCGGTGCTACTTGGTGACTTGGGCTCACTTTGGCTTGATCCGAACAGGAGTTGTGTCATGCGCCTTTCGCTGGACCCTCGCCGAGGCGACAGCCAGCTCGGAGGCGGGCGCGGGCGGCGAGAGTCCGCCACCGTGGTGCTGGTGCCAGAGCGCGATCACGTGGTTGCCGCGTCGGAGACGGTAACGCTCGTGCTGGGCGAGGATTCACCTCTGCCTGAGAACGCTGCCGATGTAGAGGACCTCGTTCGGCTTCTGCGCGGTCATGTCGCGCAGTTGGGAGCACGGACCGCTGTGGGCAGCCCCGTCCTGGTGCGAGCGCAACGGCTCTGCTCCGAAAGCATTCCCGAGGGCTACATGCCGAGCCGGGTGTACTTGGTCAAGCTCGCCGAAGCCACCCGGGAGCTGATGGCACACGTGGAACGGGGCGGTCCCGGACCGATCCGATCGAAACGCGGGCGGCGCTGGCGGAAGCCGCAGATCAACGCGCTGCGCGGGGCGGTCTTCGCCGTCGCCCTGGCCTGTCTGGTCTTCGCCGCTTCGGTACCGCGGACATGACGGTGACCGGGGCCATCGTCATAGGGCTGGTCCTCGGGCCGATGGCCTGGCTGGTTCTTCACGGCGAGGGCGCGGCCGGCCCTGCAGGGGTCGACGAGGACTTGCCGCCACCCCGGAACGCCCCTTCCTCACTCCGGTAACCACCGGCCTCTCCTCTTCCCACCGTTCCCGGCCGCTGCGGCGGCCCCGATACCGCCCCGGACCTGCGGGGCTCACGGAGATCCACACGATGAAACGGATTCCGCGCATCGAGCAGTACGGATTGATCGGCGACATGCAGACCAGTGCCCACGTCTGCGATGACGGTTCGATCGACTGGCTGTGCCTGCCCCGGTTCGACTCGCCGGCCGTCTTCACCGGCTTGCTCGGCACGCCGAAACACGGCACCTGGCGGATCGCTCCGGCCGCTCCTGCCGACCGTTCGAGCTCCGAAGCAGTCGCCGAGCGCCGGTACCGCGGTGACTCGCTCGTCCTCGAATCCGTATGGCGCACCGAGGCCGGTTCGGTCCGTGTCCGGGACTTCATGCCACCGCGCGACGGGGCACCGCAGGTGATCCGGATCGTCGAGGGCCTGACCGGTGAGGTCTCCATGATCTCGGCCATGCGTCCACGGCCGGGGTACGGCAGCGTCAGCCCGTGGATTCACGAAGTCGGTGGGCGCATGGTCGCGGAGGCCGGCGTGGACGCTCTGTGGCTCGACACCTGCGTCCCGCAGGTGGAGAAGGACGGCGTCATGGTCAGTGCTTTCTCCGTCGCCGCCGGGCAGAGCGTGGCATTCGTCCTCAGCTGGTGCCCGTCCCACGCAGCGGCGCCCGACGTTCCCGACCCCGAGGCCGCGCTGACCGAGACACTCACGTTCTGGGAGGACTGGACACGGGACTGCACCTACGAGGGGCCATATCGCGAGGCCGTGGTTCGATCCTTGATCGCGCTGAAGGCGATGACGTACGAGCCGAGCGGTGGAATCGTCGCGGCGCCGACCACGTCGCTGCCGGAGGAGATCGGCGGCAACCGGAACTGGGACTACCGCTACACCTGGTTGCGGGACGCCTCCACAACGCTGGCCGCGCTGCTGGGCACCGGGTACCTGCAAGAGGCGCAGGCATGGCGGCGCTGGTTGCTGCGTGCCGTGGCCGGTGATCCGGAGAACCTGCAAATCATGTACGGGATCACCGGGGAGCGTGATCTGCAGGAACGGGAGCTGCCCTGGCTGCCCGGGTACGAGGGCTCAACCCCGGTGCGGGTCGGCAACGGGGCAGCGGACCAGCTGCAGCTCGACGTGTACGGCGAGGTGATCGACACCCTGTACCTTGCGCACGAGAGCGGGGTGGCCCACTGCGCCGACACCGCCGTGCTGCACCAGCGGCTCGTCGAGCACCTGGCCCGGCGCTGGCAGGAGCCCGACGAGGGGATCTGGGAGATCCGCGGGGCACGCCGGCACTTCGTCCACTCGAAGGTCATGGCCTGGGTGGCTGTCGACCGCACCATCCGCCTGGCCGAGGCCGGCGCCCTCGACATCGACGTGGCCCCTCTGATCGAGCTGCGGGCAACCATCCACAACGAGGTCTGCACCAAGGGCTTCGATCGGGTGCGCAACACCTTCACCCAGTCCTACGGTTCCCAGGAACTGGACGCCGCCACGCTGCTGATCCCTTGCGTTGGCTTCCTGCCGCCGACCGACCCGCGCGTCATCGGCACCGTGGACGCCGTACGTCGTGAACTGGCCACGCCGGACGGGCTCGTGCGCCGCTACCCGACCACAGGGGGCCGCGCCGGAATGGACGGCCTGACCGGAGACGAGGGCACCTTCGTCCTCTGCTCCTTCTGGCTCGTCGACGCTCTGGCCCTGACCGGCCGCCTCGACGAGGCCCACGCCCTGTTCGAACGTCTCCTCGCGCTGCGTAACGACCTCGGGTTCCTGGCTGAGGAGTACGACCCCGTCCGGCAGCGCCAGGTCGGCAACTTCCCGCAGGCATTCAGCCACATGGGGCTGATCCAGAGCGCCCGACTCCTGCATCTGCTGGCGATGCGGTCCTCCCGCCCCCACGGTGCGGTCGCAGTTCCGGCGCCCTGTTCCACTTCGCCCAGCACACGCCAGACCCGTGCAGACCTGATGCCGCAGCACGCCTAGCCACCCCCACTCTGACGAGGATTCCCATGCCTGACAGCGCCTTCCCGGCACGGCCGGCCACCGGCCACCGCAGACGGCGACCTGAGATCGACGGGGGCACGCTGCACCATGCCCGCCGTGCTGTGGCACTGCCCCTGGTGCTACTTGCCGCGCTGCTGAGTGCCCTTTTGCCTCTCTGGTCGGTGTCCGCGGCAGGACCGGGCTGGGTGCTGGTCAGCCTGGTCTGCGGTCTGGCTGGGGTCACCGCCGTGGCGGCTCGCGGAGCGCGCACGGTCGCAGCAGCCGTGCAGGCGGCTACAGAAGAGGCCCGGGCAGCGGCGTTGACGGCGGTCGCGGGTGCAGCGGCGGCCGTCGAGAAGTCGGTGCAGTGGTCGGCAGACGAGCTGTGCCGCGGGGAGCGCCCGCCGCTGCCCAACCTGCAGGCTTCACCATCGCCCAGTGCCCACACCGAGATCGACAAGGCGCTCAGCGCGTTGCAGGCGCAGGCCATCGCGTCGCTGATACGGGTGCACGACGAGTCCCAGTCCGTCGTTCTCCTGGAAGTGCTGCGCCGCCTGGCCATGCGCGAGCACGCCCTGGTCGGCAAGGCGCTACAGGCCCTGAGCCAGCTGGAGATGCTGACCGACGACCCGGAGCTGCTGGCGAAGATTTTCGAGATCGATCACCTGGTAACGCGGATGCGTCGCCAGGTCGAGAGCACGGCGGTGCTGGGCGGGCAGTCCCTGCGCAGTGTGCGCCAGCCTGTGCCTGTCGCGACGGCTCTACGCGGCGCCGTCTCCGAGGTCGTGCAGTATCCGCGGGTTGCCGTCGCCGCCGGGTCGGTGGGTGCCGAACTGGGCCTTCCCGGCCATGTGGGTCCGGACCTGACACACCTGCTGGCCGAGCTGATCGAGAACGCCTGTGAGTGCTCCGATCCGGCGACGAAGGTGATGGTGCGGGCGCAGCGGGTGGCGAACGGGCTGGCGGTCGAGGTCGAGGACCGGGCCATCCCCATGCATCCGCAGACGCGAGTGCAGATGAACCGCCTGCTCCAAGCCCCGGACGAGGTCGACGTCAGCGGCCAGGTCCGGGCCGGCCAACTCGGCTTGCTGGTCGCGGCCAAGATCGCCCAGTCACACGGGATGTCCGTTCTCCTGCAGGAGAACGTGACAGGAGGCACCACCGCCCTCGTCGTCATCCCGGCGCGGCTCCTGGTAGCGATTCCTCCCGTCGACAGTGCGAGCGCGCCGTCCATGGACACCCGTACCACCGTGCCGCAGCCACAGCCGGTTGCCGCCGCTCCAGCCACCCCGGGAGCGGAGCAGGCCGCACACTCCGGCGCGGCAGGGACGCCGGACGCCGCAGAGGCACATCACTCTGCTGCGCCCGCTCTTCCCACGCGTAGGCGTCAGGCCGGCTCGTTCCGTCCGCCAGGTGAGCGGGAGCAAGCCCCCCTGACCGCGGCGACGCCAGGGCTCGCAGCCGCCTTCCGCAACGGCTACCAGGCCAGCGCAACCGCCGGATCTTCGCCGCCTGCGGCAGAGCAGCCCAAGCCCTGACTCGCCCCCTTCCCCCCATTGGAGCGACTTCTATGAGCACCCACCCTGAGATGAACAACGCGACCGGCGGCGCCCCCGCGCCCGGAACGACACCAAGCGGACAGCGGGAGAACATGGCTTGGCTGCTGCGGCAGTTCGCCTCCGACGTCCCTGGCGTCACGCACGCCGTGCTGCTGTCGAGGGACGGGCTGCGGCTGCTGGACAGCGACGTTGACAAGGACTGGGCGGACGAGCTGTCGGCCGCGTTCAGCGGAGTGTCCTCCCTCGCGGCGAACATCACCGGCCCCACCCACAAGAAGAGGCCGGCCCGGCAGGTCATCATCGAGCGGGACGACTGTCTGTTCTTCGTCCAGAGCGCCGGTCGCAGCGCCGCCTTCGAGAACCACCCGGGCAACGAACGCGGGGTGGTGGACACCGTTCTGGCGGTCATCGCCACCACGGACGCCGACGCGGGCACCGTCGGGTACGAGACGGGCCGGCTGGTGGAGAAGTTCGCCCCCTACATGCAGATCCCCGTCCGCGTCGGCACGGGTGCTGAGGTCCGGTGACCGCGCACGGCCGCGCGGCCGAGGAGTCGGCGTTCGTGCGGACCTACACCTTGACGCGCGGGCGGACCAGGCCGCGGCACCCGCTCGCTCTGGACACCGTGCTGGACGCCGGACCGGGGAGGCCCGGCCCGGCGCAGGCCGAGGAATGCGTGGAGATCCTCGCCCTGTGCCGGAAGCGCCGGCGTTCGGTGACCGAGCTGGCGGGTCGGCTCGGCCGCCCCGTCACCGCGGTGAAGGTCCTCGTCTCGGACCTTCTGGACGCCGACGCCCTGGTCGTCCCCGTCACCTCCCCCTATGCCGCATCCGACACGGACTCGGACTCGGATGCCGGTCCCTCCACCCAGTTACTGGCGGCCCTCTCGGCGGGCCTGAAGAGGAAGTGGCCTCATGCCATCGCCTACCCGCAGGCCGGGTGACCCGGCCATGGTGCTGCGGACGCCGTCTCGCCCGCATGGCGGCGCACCGACCGTGCTGAAGATCGTGATCGCGGGCGGCTTCGGTGCGGGCAAGACCACCGCCGTGGGCGCCGTCAGCGAGATCACACCGCTGAGCACGGAGGAGTACCTGACCGAGGCGAGCGCGGACGTGGACAGCCTGGCGGGCGTCGAGGCCAAGCAGACCACCACGGTCGCCTTCGACTTCGGCCGGCTCAGCCTGCCCGACGCGCCCGTGCCCCTGGAGCTGTTCCTGTTCGGCACGCCCGGCCAGGACCGGTTCGTCGACCTCTGGTACGACCTCTCCCGGGGAGCCGTCGGCGCAGTCGTCCTGGTCGACACCCGCCGCCTGGAGAGCAGCTTCACCCCCGTCAGCTTCTTCGAAGACATCCACCTGCCCTTCGTCGTCGCCGTCAACCAGTTCGACGGAGCCCACCGCTACCACCCCGAGCAGGTCCGCACCGCCCTCGAACTGCCCGCCTCAGTACCGGTGGTGACCTGCGACGCCCGCGACCCGAACCATGTCGCCGGCGTCCTGCTGACCCTCGTCGACCACGCCGTGAAGTCATCCGCGAGCCGTGTTGATCACGCACCCCTACCACTCTCCAGGACGCCTGATGTCACAGCACCCCAGTAATCCCCAACTCGCACCGCCGATCCCCCCGGCTGCGATGTCCTTGCCACGTCGCGACAGCCGGGACACCGCTCGCGGCCTCTTCGTGCCCTCCGCCACCGCCGCCACCGGCCCCCAGGGGCAGCAGGCACCTGAGCTGGCGCAGCGCTACGAGTTGCTCGAACGCCTGGGCGTGTCCACCGTGGCCAGCGAGGACTTCGACGAGCTGGCCTGCGAGATGGCGAGGCGGGCCGGATTCCTGTACGGGTTCGTCAACCTCTTCCTGGAGGAGCAGACCTTCGTCGGGCTGCACCAGCCGCCGGCAGACAGCGGATACGTCATCGTGGGCCGCACCATGAGCCGCGACCACGGCTGGTGCCCGGAGGTCATGGCCCGAAGGAAGGCCCTGCCCCTGCACGACGTGCACGCCAGCCCCCGTTTCAGCGGCAACCACGTGGTCGACGCGGTCGGCATCCGCTCCTACTTCGGCGCCCCGCTCATTCACGACAGCGGCACCGTGCTGGGCACGGTGTGCGTCATCGACCCCGAGAAGCGGCCCCTGAGCCAGGCCCGACGGCTCAGAGACATCGTCATCGACGCCGGTGCCCAAGTGATGGACCACATCACCCGCGCCCCCGTCCGCTAGGCCGTTCCACCACCCCCCACCCGGGAGCCGCAGGCGATCCCCAGCCGCTCCACGTTGCGACCTTCAGCCAGGGAGAGGGAAGACCATGTCCGCCACACTCACCCCGCCGCCACCGGCGCTGCGTCCCTACCTCACCGCCCGCCACGAACTGCTTTGGCAGGAAGCGGACGCCTTCGCGGCCGAGCACGCCGCACCGCGCGCCGTGCGGATGGAGGCCGCTCCGGGCCGAGTGGAGCGCAAGGTCGCCGCCCTGATGGCCGCACGGCGCTGGTTCGCCGTCACCGTCCCGGCCGCCTTCGGCGGGCTGAGTGCCGGACACGTGGCCAAGACCATCCTGATCCACCGCCTCGCGCGCATCTCGGCGGCTGCCGCAGCCATTCTGCAGGCCACTTTGATTCCTGTAGGCGCTCTGCTGCACTTCGCTACCTACGAGCAGAAGGGCCGCTGGCTTCCCCGGGTCGCGGACGGGTCGCTGCTGCTGTCGATCGCCGTGACCGAACCGACCGCCGGCGGGCACATCGGCGGCATCGAGACCACCGCCGAACGCGTCGGCAACGAGTGGGTGATCACTGGCAGCAAGATCCATATCGGCAACAGCCACCTCGCGGGAGCCCACCTCGTCATCGCCCGCACCGCCGTGACGTGCGTGAGCACCTCCCAGGCCCTGACCGCGTTCATGGTCGAAGCCGACCGCCCCGGACTCTCCATCCCCGACCACCAGGCCGGCCTCGGCCTGCACGGCTTCTCCGCCGGCCGCCTCGACCTCGACCACGTCCGCGTACCCGAGGACAACGTGGTCGGAGAGATCGGCCAGGGGCTGGCCGTGGCCCAGAGCAGCAGCATCTTGTACGGCCGCCCCAACCTGACCGCCGTCAGCCTGGGCATCCATGAAGCCGTCCTGGCCACCACCACCGCCCGCCTCAAGGCGCGCTCCCGCTACCGAGGCGCACTGTCTGATCTGCCGGTCGTGCGGGACCGCGTCGGGGACATGGAGGCCCGGCTGCGCGCAGCACGGATCCTGGCCTACCAGTCCGTGCACCTTCTCGACCAGGGCCTGCCCTGCGACCCCGAACTGATCAACGCCAAGTACCTCGGCCACCAGTGGGCCATGCAATCCGTCCAGGACGCCATGGAACTTCACGGCGCCCAGGCCCTCGACGGTGAGTACGTCCTCCAACGCCTGTGGCGCGACATCCAGCACACCTACCCGCCCGCCGGAACCGGCGAGGTCCAGCGCATACGCCTGGCCGACGCCGCCTTCGACGAGGACCTCATCCAGTGGTCCGAACGCCTCGCCGCCGAAGCCGCCTGGGCACGCCCCGACCCGACACCCGCATAAGCCCCCGTGCGCGGCGCCCCGTGCATCCCAACCGCCGCGCACGGGCCTGTGCCGCCGGCCCCCGTCCCCCGCGGGGACCGACGGCACCCCGCCCAGTGACCGTCCACCCCAGCCGAGAAAGAGACACCGTGACTCCGCCCGTGACGACCAGCGCACCGATCACTCCCCTGACGCCGACCCTGCAACGCGTCGCCCAGCACTTCGCGAGCGGCCTCACCGCCCAAGAGATCGCCACGCAGACCGGTCTGTCGGCCGTCACCGTCCGCCAGTACATCCGCGACATACGCGAGAGCCTCCACTGCCCGCCTCGTTGCAAGCCCCCGGTGATCGTGCACCGCTTGTTCACCCTTCAGCAGGTGGACTCTCCCACGGCGGACAGGTCGGCGCCGGAACTCCGCCCGGAGCAGTTGCTGCTGCTGCGAGCCGTCGCTGAGCACAGCGACGCCCGCGACATCGCCGTCGCCGCCAAGATCGCCCCGGCCGACCTGCGTGCCGCACTCGACCAGCTCCTGGCTGACACGGACGCACAGGACACCACCCGGCTGGTGATCCTGGCGCACGGCTGGAGGCTGCTGACGGCCGGGCAAGCCCACGCGACGCGGAGCGGAGCGGACCAGTGAGCTGGCCCCCGGCTCCCACGCACGGTGAGGAGCGAGCGGCTGCGGTACCGCTTGCCCCGCCGCCCCTGGCCGCCGTATATGAGGTGCGCACGTTACGCACGGACGCCGAGCGGGAGGAAGCTGCCGCCCTCGTCGAGGACCGGCAGCATTGGCTCACCCTGCGTGGTCTGCCGGTACCGGCCCGAACCGACGTCCCGGCGCTCTTCCGCGACCCTCAGACGCGGCCGGCCGGCATGTTCGAGGACGGGAAGCTGCTGGCCTGCATGATCCCCGAGCGCGGACCCGCCCTGGGATGGGGCGAGGGGCCGTGCCTCTTCCTCCACTGCTTCCACACCCTGCCCGGCCAGTCCGACGACATCACCCGGCTGATCACCCTGTGGGCATCCGACTTCGCCGCCCGCCTCGACCTCCCCCTCGTACGGGCCGAAACACCGGCCCGTCATGCCCTCGACGCCCAGCCCACCGCCACGCTGCTGCGCCGGCTCACCGACATGGGCTGGGATGCACAGGGGGCCGGCACAGGACGAGAGGGTGACCGAGTCGCCCGCCTTCAACTCGCCGCCGAGCGCCGGTCCGGGCTGAGTGCGCTGATCGGCTGCCGCGTCGACGAGCCACAGGCAGCCTCGGACGATCGGGGCAGCGCGTGAGGACCGCCGGACCACAGCGGCCTGACCTTGCCCGCGAGCTGCTCGCCCGCGCGGCAGAGGCGGCCACCCGCAGGGCCCAACGAGCGCGCAACCAGCTCGACGCCGTCCAACTCGGCCAGGGCCGACACTCCGACCACGCCAACACCAACGTGCTGCGCCGCATCCTGGCCGAGCACGACTGGCCCGGCCACCGCCTCGTCGGCCCTGCCGCCGCCCGCGCCGCCTGGAGCATCGCTCTTCACAGCGACGACGCACCCGACTTCCAGCGCGCCGCCACCACCCTGCTGGAGCGGGCGGTGCGGGCCGGCGATGCGCTCGTCCAGCACTGGGCGCACCTGCACGACCGCGCCCTGGTCAATAGCGGGCGCGTCCAGATGTACGGCACCCAGTTCCTCCTCCGCGCTGACGGCGTCGTGCTGTACCCAGTGCATGCGCCGCAGTTGCTGGACGAGCGAAGGGCCAGCGTGGGGCTGCCCCCCATCGCCGTCGCCCTGGAAGCGGTGCGCCGCCGGTACGCCCCGGATCACCGCGCCGAGGACGCCCTGGCCGTCGCGCTCCGGCAGGTCGCATGAACGCAGCCGCTGCCCCTCCGCCGACTGGACGCTCGTCCACAACCTCGCCTTCCGAAAGGACTGTTCTCCCCGTGAAGCTCACCACCGCCGTCCTCACCGTCGGCGCCGCCCTCTCCCTCACCACCGCCGCGGTCGGAGTCGCCCAGCTGAAGCAGAACGCGCGGCACCAGAGCGAGCGGAACGACGCTGTCCTCACGCGCAACCAGCTCGACTGGCTGGCGCAGCTGTCCACCAACCCCGACCTCGCCAAGCTCTGGGCGCCCGAGGACATGGACGTCAAGGAGTACATGCAGCTGGTGAAAGCCAACCAGCTCATCTGCATCCTCAGCCTGCGCGACCGCCTCGGCTTCGTCCGTCACAGCCACCTGCCGTTCTACGCCGCGAAGCTGATGGAAAGCGAGGTCTGCCGGCGCTACTGGGACCGCTTCGGCGACCTCCGCACCCAGGAGGCCGAAGGTGATGAGCGCGCCGAGCACTTCACCAAGGTGCTCGACCAGGCCGCAAAGCACCGCGCGCAATCGCAGCCCGCAGCGGCCTGACGGCACCGCACACCCACCCCAGACACCGCGGGTCAGGCGACTTCGCCGGCCACCGCCGTCTGGCACCGATCTCCGGGACCCGACCGGGTCTCGGTATTCCGCACCATCCACCACTCCTAGGAGGCAAGCGTGACCGCCATCCAGACCGAAAGGCCGACCGCTCCCGTGCAGGCGGACCTCGTGAAGTCCGACGACGACCCCTTCAGGCTCGACATCACCTTCATCGAGGGCACGCCGGCGACCGAGACGGCCCTGATGTGCAGCACGGGCGACACCTGCGGCAGCTCCTGCCCCAGCGCCTGCACCACCTCGTAAGCCAGGCCGCCCCGGCGGTGCGGGCCGGACGGGGCTCTGCCCCTCCGGCCCGCACCGCCCGCCACGCCAGAAGAAAGGAGAGCGTCGATGACACGGCGACGGCCCAACCTGTACGAGGGCACCGGGCAGGCCCTGCTGCGCGCCGCGGTTCACGCGAGCGAGCCCGCCATGCCGCCCTGGCCGGCGTCCACGCAACCCGTGGAACAGTGGCGCGCGTGGCTGAGCAAGGTGTGGTCCGACACTGCCTTTCGCCGAACCGTTTCGGAGGCAAGCCCTCACCTGGCCGAGCAGGTGCAGGCCATCCTTAACGGCCGCACACCGAAGGTGCGACGGATGCGCCGGGCAGCCCTGGCCACCGCCCGCTACGCGATCCGCTACGCCCGCCGCTCCACCCCCTATGGCCGCTTCGCCGGTGTCGCACCGCTCAGTTTCGGCCCGGCCGCGTCCCTCCGCTTCGGTGAGGAGCATCAGGCCGTCACCCGCCCCGACCCGGTCGGGCTCGACGAGATGCTCCGTGCCTGGGAGAGCAACGCCGCGCACATGGCCGACACGGAGGTGTGCGTCAACACACTGATCTGGCAGCGCGGCCAGCACATCCACGTGCCGTCCGAGGGCGACGCCGAATTCCGCCTCGCTCTCAATCCCGCCCTGCGTCTCGTGCTCGACCTCGCCCACTCTCCGGTCCCGTACCGGCAGTTGGTCGACAAGCTGGCCGCGGAGTTCCCCACCGTGGGCGAGAGAGCATGCCAACGGCTCCTGGGCGAACTGCTGCGGGTGCGGCTGCTGCGCTCCTCACTGCGCGCACCCGCCACCGTCGCCGACCCCACGGTCGTCTTACCGCCTGCGGCGCGCACCACGGCAGCCGGCCTGCGGACAGCGTGCGACCTGCGGCTGAACGCCGAAGTGCGGCTGCCGAATCAGGTGCTGGCCGAAGCGGGGACCGCGGCGACCGTCCTGGCTCGCCTGGCCACCCATCCGAACGGGACACCGACCTGGAGCCGGTGGATCGAGCAATTCACCGAGCGCTACGGCGAGAACACCAACGTTCCGGTGGAGATGGCCACGGACCCCGACCGGGGGGTGGGCTTCCCAGATGGATTCGTCACCGCGAGCGAACCACCCCGGCCGATGTCTCGGCGCGACCGCCTGCTGCTGGAACTGGCCGGCACCGCCGCCGCCGAGGGCAGCCGCACCGTCGCGGTGACCGGGGCGATGATCGAGGAACTGGAAGCGGCAGCTGGCGACAAGCCCCACGACATGGCGCCCCACCTCGAACTCGCCGCCCAAGTCCACGCCGTCTCTCTTCCAGCCCTTGACCGGGGCGACTTCCGGCTGCGCGTTGTGACCGTCTCCCGCTCAGCCGGTTCCATGACCGGTCGGTTCTGGCACCTGTTCCCCGGCACCGAGGCGACGTACACCCACCTGCCCACCGTCGATCCGGAGGCAGAACTGGCGCAGCTCTCCTTCCACGCCGGGCGGATCCCGGCCGACCTGCTCACCCGCGCGCCGCAGGCCCTGCCCCGGATCGTCAGCGTCGGCGAATTCCGCCATCCCGCCCCGTACGTCCTCTTCCCCCGCGACCTGTCGGTCACCGTCACCGACGGCCGCCCCCAGCTGGTGGAGTCCGCGACGGGCAGGCGACTTGAGCTGCTGGCCCCCACCGCCATCAACTTCCTGTGGAACAACTACACCCCGCCCATGGCCCGCTTCCTCGGCGAGATCAGCCGGGCCGCCACCCCGCAGGTGACCTGGTTCGACTGGGGCGCCGCCTGGACCCTGCCCTTCACCCCGGCCCTCACCTACCGACGCACCATCCTCACGGCCGCCCGGTGGAAGATCCGCAGCCGGACACTGCCTGACCGCACCGCACCGCTTCAGCAGTGGGCGGACCAACTCCAAGCCTGGCGTGCCCGCTTCCGGGTGCCGGGGCAGGTCCTGCTCGCCGAGGACGACCAGCAGCTGCCTCTTGACCTCACCCGCGACGTCGACCTGGACCTGCTGCGCGCGCACCTGGACGCCACCCCCTTCGGCATCGCCACGCTGCACGAGGCGCCCCCGCCGGACGCCGACGGGTGGATCGGCGGCCGGGCCCACAGCATCGTTCTGCCCCTGGCCAGGGCCTCATGACCACGGCGACCGCTCCGCGTACGCAGGACCTGTCCGAGGGCGCCCTGGGGATGGCCCTGCTCGACATCGAGCGCCACGACCTGTCCACCGCCCGCCGCCACCTCGCCCAGGCCACCGCCCGGGGGGTGAGCACAGGCAGCAACGCATCCCTCTTCCACGGTGCACCCGCCCTGGAGTTCGTCCTTGCCCGCGCCCACGCGGCCAGCGACGACGTCCGCGCGGCCGTCGACCACGTCGTGGATGCCCGGCTCGCCGCCGCTCACCACCGTCAAGCGGCCGGCGCGCTGCCCCACCTCGCCGAATGGGACCTCATCCGCGGCCTGACCGGGCTCGCCGCCCTATTGCTGGACCGCCGCCCGACCGCGCCCCGCCTGCCCGACGTACTCACCTGCCTGGTCGCGCTCGCACACCCCGGCCGCAGTGACGGCCGAATGCTTCCCGGGTGGTGGTCGCCGGTCGGCCCGGACGGGAAGGAGATGACCGGCGGGCACGGCAACAACGGCATGGCCCACGGCATCGCGGGACCTCTGGCCGTGCTCGCCCTCGCCCTGCGCGCCGGCGTCAGCGTCCCCGGCCAGGAGGAAGCCGTCGGCACGTTCACGACCTGGCTCGACCGGCACGGCGCCCACTACTGGGTCACCGCAGCACATTTGGACGCCTCTCAGCCGTCCGCAGCGGAACCGGGCCGACCTTCCTGGTGCTACGGCCAGCCCGGCATCGCCCGCGCCCAGCAGCTCGCCGCGCTCGCCCTCGGCGACACCGCTCGGCGCCAAGCAGCCGAGGACACCGTCGAGACCCTCCTGACCGATCCGCTGCAGCTGGCCCGCATCACCGACTCGACCCTCTGCCACGGCTGGGCTGGCCTGCTGACTCTCACCCGCGCAGTCGCCGCCGACAGCCCCGCACCCGCACGCTTCACCCCGATCACCGCGGACCTGCACCAACGGCTGGCCGCCGACTGGGAACGCCTGCCCAAACCCGGATTCATGGAAGGCCGCGCCGGAGCCCAACTCGCCCTGAAGGGCACCGACACCACCGGCTGGACCCGCGTCCTCCTGCTCACCTGACCCTCCCCCGCCACCTCGCAAGGAGATTCCTGCCAATGACCCTCGACGACGAGAACCTGCCGATCCCACCGGACACGTCCTGGTGGCACGCCTCCGTAGCCTTCCCCGACCCGCACACGGACGCAGCCCACGCCCTGGCGACCGCACTGACCGGGCGCCGTTTCCACTTCCTGCGCAAGGACGCCGGCGTGCGCCTGCGCATCGAACAGCCCGCCGCCGACCTGCTCGACCAACTCGTCGCCGAGCAGCACATCATCGGCTGGACGAGCGGGATCTACGAGCCGGAGACGCACGCCTTCGGCGGCCCCGAGGGCATGCAGGTCGCGCACGACGTGTTCTGCGCCGACAGCCCGGCCGCGCTCGCGGAGACCGGCAACCCCGGTGCCCGCGAGAGAAGCGTGATGCTGCTGTCCTCCATGATCCGCGAGGCCGGGTTGGACCCGTTCGAAGCCGGAGACGTCTACGCCCGGTGGGCCGCCCTGCGGCCCACCATCTCCCCGCCCCAGGGACCCGCGCTGGAAAAAGCCGTCTCCGCGATGCGGCGGCTGATGAACGCGGACGCCGCCCGACGCCCCGACGCGGAGGCGGGCTGGGACGAACGTGTCACCGCGTTCGAGGACGCCGGCCGCCGCCTGCGCCGGCTCGCCGCCGACGGCCGATTGATACGCGGAATCCGGGGCGTCATCGCCCACCACGCGATCTTCGCGTTCAACCGTGCGGGCGTGCCTGCCGACATGCAGGCCGCCACCGCATGGCTCGGCCGTCACGTCGCCTTCTCCACCGGAGAAGGAGCTGACGTGTCTACCCGCAAGTCCGCCCCGGCGGACCCTAACCTCCCTCGGATGGAAACTACCGTGACACCCGTAACCGACCCCCACGAGCTGCGCGAAGCCCTCACCCAGCGACTCGTCGACAGCGGTCACCTGCGCAGCAAGGCGGCCATCGACGCCTTCCGCACCACCGACCGGCACGCCTTCCTGCCCGGCATCGACCTGGACGCCGCGTACAAGGAGGACGCGGTGCCGATCAAGCACGACGAGCACGGGGAGATGATCTCCTGCATCTCCGCGCCGTCCATCGTCGCCACCCAGCTCGAACAGCTCGACGCCCAGCCCGGTCACAAGGTCCTGGAAGCCGGAGCCGCCACCGGCTACAACGCCGCCCTCCTCGGCAAGATCGTCTCCCCCGGCGGACAGGTATGGACCCTCGACGTCGACCAAGACCTCGTCGCCGGCGCGAGCAAGAACCTCGCCCAGGGCGGCGTCGACAACGCCACCGCGGTGATGGCCGACGGCGCGGCCGGTCTGACTGAGCACGCCCCCTACGACCGGATCATCTTCACCGTCGGCGCCGGCGACGTCCCCGTGAAGATCCTCGACCAGCTCGCCCCCGACGGACGCCTGGTGTTGCCGATGCGCATCCGCGGCAGCATCTCCCGCTCCTTCGCCTTCGAACGCGACGGAGACACGTGGAAGACCGTCTCCTGCGAGATGGCTACCTTCATCCCCCTGCGCAAGGGCGTCTGCGACGACGTCTACACCCTCGTGCCGATGGCCGGCGAGGGCAACGTCCGCCTGGAGACGTTCAGCGAGCAGGACGTCGACCGCTACGCACTCCGCTGCGTCCTCGACCAGCAGCAGACCAAGATCTACACCGGGGTGAAGTTCCGACAGGGCTCGCCGTGGGAGTGGCTCTACCTGTACCTGGCCTGCGTGCTGCCCAACGGTCTGTCCCGCCTGCCGGGCCAGCGCCCGGGATTCACCCCGCACTTCGGGTGGGGCTCCATGGCCGCCCTCGACGGTGGATCGCTGGCGTACCTGACCATCCGCGAGGGCGAAGACGACAAGGGCCGCTACTGGGAGGTCGGCGTAATCGGCCACGGCGATGCCGGCGCCGAACTCGCCGAGCGCGTCGTGAACGAGATCCGTGCCTGGGACGCCAGCGGCGGCAACGACGCCCCTGAGCCGGCCTTCCGGATGGCCGTCGCCGATAAGCGTGAGCGGCTGACTGCGGACGATCCACGCTTCATCGTCGACAAGCCCTACAGCCGACTCGTCGTCGACTGGGCGCGCAAGGGCTGAGCCGGTGATCCCCGCGATAGCCAGCCGCATCCCCCTGGTCCGCCGCACCAAGGCGCCCGCGCTCCCGTTGCAGGAGCGCATCAACCACCTCACCGGGCTGACCGTCGCGCCCGCGGGCGCGGGCCACCACGACCTGGTGGCCCGCGCCTGCGGGGTCCTCAACTACGCCGCACTTATCGCCTCCGACGTCGGCCTACCCGACCTGGCCGCCGACCTGTGCTGGCGCCAGCACCAGGTCTTCGCCGACGCCGGGCGCCTGAGCGGATCGATCGCGGTCATGTCGCTGATGCCGCTGGTCAACCTCTCCCGGCTGCTGACCCGCGACGGCCAGGGCGAAGCCGCCTACGACCTGCTGGTCCGCCTCAACCACGCCGCGCGGCAGCGAGAGAAAACCGAGATCGACGGCCGCACCATCGACTTGTCCGCCCTGACCGGTACGGAAAAGGACCATCGCACGGTGTGCCAGGAGCTGTACGTCACCCTGCTCGTGGACGGCGCCCGCGCACTCGCCCGCATAGGCCGGTGGACCGAAGCAGCCGAAGCCATGGCCCAGCACCACGGCATCGGCAACCGGCTCCTCGACGGCCGCCAGATCAAAATCATGGCCCTGATGGAACAGGGCCTCGACCAGCAAGCCCGCGACCTGATCGACACCACCCAGCCAACGGAGCCCTGGGAGAGAGCCATTGCCCTCCTCCTGCACGCCCACTGCCGTCCCACGAACACACCCGTCGCCGAAGCCGACCTCGACCGCACCCTGCACGAAGCCACCCTGATCCTTGCCCGCTCCGAACCGTCGACCGCCGCCTTCCAGACCCGGACGGGCCTGTCTGCCCTGGAACTGGATTCCTCCGGGCGGCACGCAGCCCCGATGCTCGACGCCCTCGTCGAGGTCGCCCGGCTCGACGCCTACGCGGCACGCGACGTACTGCACCATCCCGTCGCCGCATCCGCCCTGAGCGCCGACTCGACAGACGCTCTCAGCGCGGTGATCGCGGCTGCGGGACTGGGCGCCGGCGTCCTGCATGCCCACCACCGCGAGGCGCTGACGGGCGCGGTCGTCCACGCCGAGACAGAGCTGGAAGGGCTGCTGCGGACCGCGCCCGCTCTGAGCCAGGCGGGGCGCCGACCGGGATGACCTGCCGTAGCGTCCTCGCCGCTCGGCGGTGTCGGCGTTTCGGCCATTTCCGGCCCGGAGCTGCTCCCTGCCAGACCAGGGATCACGGGCTCGCTAGGTCTCCTCACGCAGGAAAGAGCGGGCTTCCCAGCCCGACCGAATGACGTGTGTTCGATATCGCTGCCATGTCGTTAGACCTCATGACTCTGCCGCAGCGACCGTCCTAGGGGGAACGATGACCTCGGCCATCACACAGGATCAGCCGCCACAACCATCGGAAAGCACCTCGCAGGACGACTCACCGCAGGGGGCCGGTGTTCGAGAGGAGGAATACCTCTATCGCGACGAATCACGGCTCCAGGCAGGATCGTTGCTGACCTCCCGCACCATGGCTCGGCGTCTGCCCTCGCTCGTACGGCGCTCGGTGCAGATGGCCTGGCGGGTGGACCGCGGCGCAACCATCGGACTGCTGGTGTGCCAGATCGGGACGGGCGTCCTCGCGGCCCTCGGCCTCCTGGCCGTCACGGGCACGATCACCGCACTGATCTCCTCGGGCGACATCACCAAGCGGCTGTGGGACGCCGCTCCGCAACTGACCGTCATCGCCGCCGCCACCGGCCTGCGCACGCTGCTGGGCATCACCGTCGTCTGGCTGACCGGGCGTCTGCGCCCGGTGCTCGGCCGGGCAGCGGAGCTGACGATGGTCGAGGCCGCGCTCGGAGCGGAACTGGCCGCCAACAACAAGCCCGGCTACAACGACGCCTACGACATCGCCGACCGCGGCGCCCAGGTCACCCCCGACCTCGTGGAAGAAGCACAGGACGTCCTCGCGGCGACCGCGACGCTCGCGGCCGGCGCAGCCGTCCTGACCGTCCTGCACCCGCTGCTCCTTCCTCTCCTCTTCCTCGCGTGCCTGCCGCAGGCCGCCGCCTACGTCCGGTCCGCCCGCGTGATCTACCTCGCCAGCCTGGAGACCTCCGGGCGGCGCCGGATGCTGGGCAAACTGCGCTGGCACATGGCCTACATGGAGTCCAGCGAGGAGATGCGAGCCTGCCTGGCCGGCCCCTTCCTGATCGGCCGGTATCGGAAGCTGGCCGCCTCGGTCAACGCGGCCGAACGCAAGGCCGCCAACACCGGCGCCTGGATGGGACTGGCCGGAGCCATCGCGGGCGGGATCGCCTCGACCGCCGTGTGGGCAGCACTGCTGTGGCTCCTGGCCTCCGGCCGCATGAGCCTGGCGGCCGGCGGCGGCGCCGTCTTCGCTCTTCAGACGGCCACCGGCTCGGTGCGCGGCATCATCAACGGCGGGGCCCGCCTGGTGCGCACCGGCTGGTACGTGCAGGACTGGCAGAACTTCCTCGACAACGCCCACGGCCAGGCGATGACCGACTCCCGCGGCACCGCGGCCCTGACCGCAGCCCCGGAGCGCTTCGAGGTCCGCGACGTCACCTACCGCTACGACGGCGCGCCGAAGGACAGCCTGAGCGGCGTCTCCCTCCACGTGCGCCGCGGCGAGATCGTGGCGCTGGTCGGAGAGAATGGCTCCGGCAAGACGACCCTCTCCCGCCTCCTGTGCGGACTGCTGCTGCCCACCGAGGGTGACGTCGCCTGGGATCACGCTTCCACGGCGGACCTGGACCCATGGAGGTCGTGGGAGCACGTCGCTCTGGTGCCGCAGAAGTTCACGTATCTGCCGCTGACGATGCGCGACAACATCACCTTCGGACAGGGCGACACCAGCGACGCGGCGCTGCTCGCCGCGTGCGAGGCTTCAGGCGCCGCGGAGATGCTGCCCAACCTCCGCTCCGGCCTGAACACCCTCCTGACCAGCGAGTGGTTCGGCGGTCAGCAGCTATCCGGCGGACAGTGGCAGCGCCTCGTCCTCACCCGCGCATTCCACCGGCAGGCGGCGCTGTTGGTGATGGACGAACCCACGGCCGCCCTCGACGCACGGGCGGAGCACCGAATCTTCTCCGGGCTGCGCGAACTGGCCAAGGACCGCGCCATTCTGCTGATCACGCACCGGCTCACCAATGTGGCCGTCGCCGACCGGATCGTGGTCCTGGACGAGGGACGGATCGTCCAGGAGGGCACCTACGACCAGCTCACCCAGGAGCCGGGGCTCTTCCAGTCCTTGTGGGAGCTGCAGCGCCGGATGAGCGGCGGCACACCCTGATCACCACTCCCCGGCCGCGCCGCATACACGTCCGCCCACCGTTCTGAAAGGCAGAGTCTCGTGACCTCTCCCCTCTCACCTTCGGATCACGGTGCACCGCGTGCCACCCTGTCCGCAGCGCAGTACGCCGCGTCCCGGCACGCAGTGTGGCTCGGCGCCGCCGCGATCGTCACCGACCAAGTCGGCCGCGTCCTGCTGGTGCACCCCACCTACCGCAAGGACGGCCGGTGGCTGCTACCCGGAGGAGTCGTCGAACCCGGCGAACACCCGCACGTCGCCTGCCGACGCGAGATCACCGAGGAACTGGGCCTGCCGGACCTGCCCCTGTCGGGCGTGCTCGCCGTCCACTCCCTCTCGCCGCACCATCCCGACATCAGGCCCGGCATGCCCTGTCCCGGAGAGATCCGATACGTCTTCGACGGCGGATCCCTCACCCCCGACCAGGTGGAGGCGATCCGCCTGCCTCGCGAGGAGCTGTCCGAGTTCGCCTTCTTCGAGACCCGGGACGCGGTGCAACGGCTGCGCCCCGTCGACGGGCAGATCATGCTCGCCGCCTACCGTGCCCGGCTCGGGAACACCGCCACCGCCCACCTCGCCGACGGCCGGCACATCCTCGACGTCCCGGCGCTGGATCGCCATGACGTCCACGTCCGCTACCGGCCCCTGTGGGACAGCCCCCTCAACCGTGCGCCTGTCCCCGAGCGGCTCCCCGTGCAGCAAGCCTGGGCGTGGTGCTTCGTCCCCGACGGCCGGGTCGTCCTCGTGGCCGACCCCGGCCCCCGGGGCGCGCTGCCAATGCTGCCCGGCGGAACCGTGGAGAAGACCGACACGACGCCCGAGGACACCCTCCACCGCGAAGCCGCCGAGGAAGCTCAGCTGACTCTGACCGACCCGGTGCGACTGGGATGGGTGCTGGACGAGACCGGCGAGGTCTACGGCGGAGTGGGGCCCAACGCCCGGCTCCGCCTGGCCGCCCAGGTCACCGCCATCGGGCCAGCGGCCGTCGACCCTGCCACCGGCCGCCCCTTCGCCCGCCTGCTCGTCTCCCCCGTCCAGGCAGCCGCCCTTCTGGGATGGGGGCCGCCAGGGGAGCGGCAAGCCCGACTCGCCGCTGAAACCGCCCGGGAGCGCTGGGCCCTGCCCACCGCTGGCCGCACCAGGATCGAGGAAGTCCCTGTGGAGGGGATGCGGCTGAGCTGACGCGAAGGACCACCCCGCCTCGACTCGTTCCGCTCTGCGCTCTCTGAGGTACACCCATGCCGCTGTCGCACGACCACATCCGCACCACCGTCGAGACCTACCTCGCTCGTCACCCTCACGAGCGGCCGCAACTCGGCGGCCTCCTGGAAGCCCTCGAGCTGCCCACCAGCATCGCCAGTCGCTTTACCTTTTCCGGGCACGTTACCTGCGGCGCCATCGTCGTCGACCAGCTCGGCCGCGTCCTGCACGTGCTTCACCTGGCAAGCGGGAAGGTACTCCCTCCAGGCGGACACGCCGAGCCCGAAGACGAGTCCCTGGCAGGGACAGCCCTTCGGGAGCTGCACGAGGAGACCGGGATCTCACCCCAGGCCGTGGCACCGTGGCCCGGATACGAGACCGTGCCGTTCGACATCGACATCCACGACATCGACGTCCGCCCGGACAAAGGCGAACCCGGGCACCAGCACTTCGACCTGCGTTTCCTCTTCCGCCTGCACACGGCGACGGAGGTGCCGGTTGTGCTGCAGGAAGAAGAAGTCGGTGGCATCGAGTGGAGGCCCATGGACAAGGTGACCTCCCCCTCCCTGCGCGAGAAGCTGCTCAAGCTCACGCCCGGCGTCGAACCGGAGACCGCCAATGCCTCGGCCCTGATCTACAACGACCGAGGCGAGTACCTGCTCCACCTGCGCGACTACTTCCCCGGCCAGATCTGGGAGCCGGGCATGTGGTCACTGCTGGGCGGCGGCCGAGAGCCCCAGGACGCCACCCTGGAACACACCGTGCGGCGCGAGCTGGACGAGGAAGCTGGCCTCCACATCGCCGACCTGACCCCGTTCGGCATCGAGGAAGCAACCAACGACGCCGGCGCGACCGTGCCCATCGCCATCTACGCCGGCCGCTGGAACGGCGATCCCCGCGAACTCCACCTGACGGAAGGGGTGATGCTGGCCTGGTTCGGCCCCGACGACCTCCACCGCCTACGCATCGCACCCACCACCAGGGACCTCGTACGACGCCACGCCGCCAGCCGTACGGCCAGTGCTTCCTGCACTGCGTCGCAGAGCGGGGCCGCACCGAACGATGAGCGCCGACCAACCTCCCCGCACGGGACGGTCCTCAACGTCATCGGCGTGCACCTCTACCTGGAGCGTCCCGACGGAACGGTGCTGCTCGGGCTGCGCCACCCCGACTCCGCGTTCGCGCCCTCCACCTGGCACGTCCTGGCCGGTCACTGCGAGCAGGAGAGCGCGATCACGTGCCTGATCAGGGAGGCCAGAGAGGAGGCCGGTCTGCAGATCGAGCCGCAGGACGTCGAACTCGTCCACGTCGTCCACCACATTGACAATGCCGGGGACCAGCCCCGCATGGGCCTGTTCTTCCGCGCCCGGACCTGGACCGGCGAGCCCGAACTGCGCGAGCCGGACAAGTGCACCCAGTGGACATTCTGGGACCCGGCGGCACTCCCCGAAGACCTCGTCCCCTACACGCGGGTGGTCATCGAGGGCATCCGAGCCGGCCGCCTCTACTCCGAAGCGGGATGGGCATGAGCACGGCCACGCCCGAAAACTCTGCCGCGCAGCGACCCCGGTTCGTCTTCCACGGGCCACAGACCGCAACCGACCAGCCACATCAGCGATCGGAGGCACGCGTGCCTGACGACACCCAACAGGCGATCTCAGCCGTCCCTAGTCCGGCGACAGGAGATGAACGGCAAGAGCATCACATGCACCTGCTCCCGCAGTACTACCGTCAAGTGGAGGCAGGCCGTAAGACGGTCGAAGTGAGGGTAGCCACCCCGCAAAAGCTCGCTGTCGCAGTCGGCGACACGGTCGTCTTCCACGACCGGGACACCGGCAGGGAACTCGACGTCATCGTGCAGCGGATCACCCGATACCCCTCCTTCGAGGATCTGCTGGGCACGGAGGACATCACGCGCATCGACCCGGACGGGCCTCCCGGAGCACTCCTCGCCAACCTCCAGAGCATCTACCCGGCGGCCAAGGAAGCGCTCAGCGTCCTCGCCCTCGAATTCGACCATCGCCCTGCGCGTCCGGGCCGCCCGATGCCGATGACGCCCACGCAGTACGCACAGACCGTTCCCCACCACACGGTGTACGGGTGCCTGTACATCCGTGACGAGCTCGACCGGCCTGTCCAGCTGCGCTCGGTCTACGGCTCGCGCCTCTGGCAGTTCCCGGGTGGCAACCTGGACGCCCAGGGAGAGGACCCGCTCCAGACCGCCCGGCGCGAAGCGGTCGAAGAGACCGGCCTCGAACTCGGCCTGAATACACCGAGGTTGCTCCTGACCCACTTCCTGCACGCCGGGCCCCGCCTGCCGCTGAACAAGGTGGGTCTCATCTTCGACGGAGGACAGCTGACCGCAGACGAGCTCGGCCGGATCCGACTCGATCCCGCCGAACACGACATGTGGGCCGCCCACGACCTCGCCACCTGGCAGGAGCTGATGGCGCCGCGGGCCTTCGCCCGTCTCGACGCCATCGAACGAGCCCGTCGCGGCGAGGGCCCCTCCTACCTCATCACGCACACCTGAACTCGGAGCGCGCCCACCAGGAGGCATCTTGCCTGTCGAAGACATCAATACCCAAGCCTGGAAGGTCTACGGCCAGCGCCAACTGGCCCGCGCCTACACGCCGCCCATCCCCGACCGGATGTCCTGGACGCCCTGGGAGGGGGTCGGACCGGGAGCTGAAATCCTGGGGGACATCACCGGCCGCCGCGTCGTGGACGTCGGCTCCGGAGCCGGCCACCACGCCGTCCATCTCGTACAGGCTCACGGCGCCCGAGTCACCGGAATCGAGCTGTCTCCGACCCAGCACGAACGCGCCGTCTCCACCCACACGAACGTTCAAGACGTGGAGTTCGTCCAAGGAGATGCGACCGAGTACCTGGCCAGGGCCGAGCCGTTCGACGCCGCGTACGCGATCGGGACACTGGGGTTCATCGACCCGCACCGTTCGCTGCCGGCACTGCGCGACGGACTGCGTCCCGGCGCACCCCTTATTCTCTCGCTCCTGCACACCGACCTGCACGGCAGCGGTCCGTCCACGGAGGTGGCTCCGCGCGAGCAGATGATCCTGCTGCGCGACGATCCACCCCTGCCGACGCAGATGTGGGTCCTGGCACCGCAACTGTGGGAGGACCTGCTCACCGAGTACGGCTTCCGCGTCGAGGCCATCGACCTGCTGCCTCACCCCGACGAGAGCGCCCCGGTCATCCAGCAGCTCATCCGAGCCCGGCGCCTGCCCGACCGGCCGGCACGGATCTCCAGCCGCCCCCGCAGCGCCAAAGCGCCCACGGCACACGCAGCCGTCGGCGTCGGAGCGATCCTCCTGAGCGAGCAGGGCGTCCTGCTGGGCCGTCACCATCGCGGCACCCTCGAACTGCCGGGAGGGACCGTGGAGGCCGGTGAGTCCTTCGAAGCCGCGGTGATCCGTGAACTCGCTGAGGAGACCGGCCTGATCGCGCGCGTCGGGGACGTCAGGCTTCTGGGTACGCTCGTCGACCACGTCGAAGGGGTCCTACGGGTCACCGTCGGCGCACTCGTCCACGCATGGCAGGGACAGCCAGCCACACAGCTGGACGAGAGCGTCGGCGACTGGACGTGGCACCCCCTCGATCAGCTCCCCGACGGCCTGTTCGTGTGCAGCGCCCAGATCCTCACCGCATGGCGGCCCGACCTGGCCATCGATCACCCGCCCGCGCACTTCACTCAATTCGCCCCCGGCACACCCACCACGCCGGTCGACACGCTGGCATGACAGCCAGCACAGACTCGAGCCTGTGGCGCCACCTCGACCTTCGCCCCGAAGGAGACGTAGTTGAAGATCGTGCTGATCTCCGACCCCCATGTGGCCGCCATCCCTGTCCAAGACTGCGGCGAGGGACTCATCGACACCCGGGCAACCGGTCTGTTCCTCGTCGATGAACGCAAGCGGGACAAGGACGGCCACTACGCGCAGCTACGGCGCGGCCTCGTCGACCGGCTGCAACACGCCTAGCAGCTTCTCCCGACGGGACTTCGCCTCCTCATCGTCGAGGGCTACCGGTCCCCCGCGCTCCAGCGCGTGGCCGTGACCGGATGGGGATCAGTCGTACAGGCGTCCCAGCAGAGCACCCTGTCCGGACTGGAGGATGTGGGCGGCCTCCAGCGGGATCCAGAAGCACTCGAAGTGGGTGGGCACCTGCTCGCCGTCGTGATCCTCCTGGCTCATCCACCGCTCCGGGGTGGGCTCGGTCAGCTCCAGGTGGAAGACGTGGCGGCGCTGGAGCTCGAACCGGTACGGGCTGATGTCGTACTCGGTCTCGCCGAGCTTGCGCACGAGCTTGAAGTCCTTCAGGCCGGTCTCCTCGCGGGCCTCGCGCAGGGCCGCGTCCTCCGGAGTCTCGCCGTCGCGAATGCTGCCGGCCGGGACCTGGATGCCAACCTCTTCGTAGCTGTAGTCGGTGTGCCGGAACACCAGCAGCTTTCCGGCGCGCACGACGTAGCACAGCACCTTGTCCTTAGTGACCTTCTCGGGCACGGGAACACCCCTCTTCATACGTCGGAACCGAACGCACGGTCGGCGCCCGAGAACATGACGCACAGCCGCGTACACCTCCCGGTGACGGGCAGCTGACGCCGGGCAAACGGCCCTGAGTCTAGGCCGTGCGACCGGATGTTCCGACAGCCCGAAAATAGTCGAACTGGCTTGCGGATCAGGAAGGTGAGGAGAGGCTGGACAGCCTCCGGGTGGTCAGCACTGCCCCTCCGCTACGACACCATCAGCGGTATTGCTGAGCCGGAACCAGACCTGTTTCCCGCGTAAGAGTGGCTGGGCCTCTAGCTCGTCGGCAGGCGAGTACTCTTCCTCGACAGCCGCGTACAGGTGCTCGCTGTGTCCCCACCGCTCGAACTCCGGCCGCCCCATGAGGATCTCGACCGCGCCCGGTGTACAAATTACGCGAAGCCGGAGACCGGGTCTGGCCGCGCGTCGCGTACCAGGGCGTTGATGGCGGCGAGCGGTTCCTCGAGGTAGATGGCGATGGTCACGGTGCTCGGGCCTGGCCACACAGGGTTCATGGTGACGGTAGCGGGCGTCGCGTGCAGCGCCGCCTCCCTGACGGACTGCACCGCGCGATCCACCTGAACCGCTCAGCAGCGAGGCGGTCCCACTGCCCCGTGAGATGTTCAATGGCCCGCGGGATCGCCGCTGGATCCCGAACACGGTCCGAACTGCACTCTCGTCCCCCTGACCGCAGGCATCGGGAGCTGAGTTATCCGGCCGCCTCGCCGAGAAGCGACGTCAGGTCTTCGGCCATGGCCAGCAGGGTCCGGTCCGCGTGCGCCGGTCCCACGAGCTGCACGCCGATCGGGAGACCGTCCGCGTTCCGACCGACGGGTACGACGAGGCTGGGCAGGCCGACGTGGCTGGTGAGGTTGGCCCAGCCGGTCTGGTCGAAGAAGCTACGCTCGACGCCGTCAACCGTGAGACAGCGGCTGCCGGCCGGGATCGCCGCGGTGGGCGCGGCGGGGGTGATGAGGACGTCGTGCTGGGCGTCGGCGAAGAACCGGTGCCACGTCTCCCGAAGCCGGAGGCGCTCCTCGTTGGCGCGGAGCCAGGAGCGGTGTGTCTGCGTGCGGTGGCGGAGGAAGGCGGCCCGGGGGCTCGCGTCGTCCTCGCGCAGGTCTCGCGCCGCCGCGAGTTCGGCCGCGCCGGCTTCATCGTCGGTGGTGGCCGTCGCGGTGGCGTGGAGAAGCTGCTCGAACAGTTGCAGAGAGTCGGCGAAGCGGACCGGTCCCGCGGTGCGGCGGACGTTCGCGCCGGCGGAGGCAAGTGCCTGCTCCACGGCGGCGAGAGCATCGGCGGTGTCACGGTCGACGGGGCAGCTCGCGTCCTCGGCCCACACCGCCACGCGGAGCTGATCGACTGGGCGCCGCGCCGTGGGCAGCTTGATGATCCAGGGACTGTTCTCGGCGGGCGACGGTGTCGTCAGCGCGTCGAGGAGCAGGTCGAGGTCGCGGGGGTGGCGGGCCAGGGGGCCTGGGGTGACCATGTCGCTGCTGGTGATCCATCCCGGCGGGCGCGGGATGTGGCCACGAGCCGGGACGAGTCTATGCGTGGGGCGCAGGCCGTAGACGCCGCAGTAGTGAGCGGGGAGCCGTAGAGAGCCGGCGAGGTCGCTGCCGAGGTCGGCGGGGGTCAGGTGTGCGGCGACGGCGGCGGCGGGGCCGCCGGAGGAGCCGCCGGTAGTGCGCTTGGGGTCGTGCGGGTTGAGCGTGGGGCCGAACAGGCTGTTGTCGGTGTGCAGGTCTTGGCAGTACGCCGGGGTGTTCGTCTTGCCCATGATGACGGCGCCTTGGTGGCGGAGCCGGGCGACGGCGACGGCGTCGCGTGCGGGGACGTGATCGGCGAGGTCTTCGGCGCCGCTGGTGGTGCGCAGGCCGGCCGTCTCGAAGCTGTCCTTAATGGTGAGGGGAAGGCCGTCGAGGATGCCGGTGCTCTCGTTGCGGGCGCGGCGTTCGTCGGCCGCATGCGCGGCGGCGTGGGCGGTGCTGTCGTCGCGGGTGACGACGGCGTTGATCTGGCTGGCGTCGATCTGCGCCAGGTGGAGGTCGAGCAGTTCGCGGCTGGAGATCTCGCGGCGATCCAGGGCCTGGAGCTGGACGTGGGCGGGCTGGTGGGTGAGGTCGGTCGTCATGCGGAGACCTGCTCAAGGTGGGGGGCTCGTGCGGGCTGGCGGGGCAGGTGGCGCGCGACGTCGAGGAGAGCGTCGATGTCGTCCATGGGCCTGCTGGTCTGGCGTTCGGAGTCGGCGAACTCGGCGAGCTGGTCGGTCTCCGGGCGGGCGCCGGCAGCCCGGGCGGCGATTCCGGCGAGGATCTGGTCGGCGGTGACGGCCGCGGACAGCTCTTCTCCGTGAAGCCCTCGGGCCCGGTGGCGGGCTTCGCTGGCCTCGCGGACTGCGGCATCAAGGTACTGACGGATCACGAACCGTCCGTCTCTGATCTCGACTGCTCGGCGGTAGAGCCGGATCGAGATGCTGCGGAAGCGGCGCCTCTGGGCCGGGTCGACTCGGTCGATCGGCAGTGCGATCTCGGGCGCCTCGCTGTAGAACGCCAGCCACAGGGGTCGTAGGCCGTAGTAGCTGCGGTATTGCTTGATCCGGTACTGGAGGCTCTGAGCCTGATCGTTGATTGTGGGCACTAGCCAGCCGATGAGCGTGAGCATGGCGCCGACATCGCCGCAGGTCCACGCGAAGCCCTCCCACTCTGCGAGCGACGCGTTGAAGGCGCCGGCGATCACGTTCCCGATGCGCACGGCGCTGTATCCGAGAGTGACGGTCGCGCCGAGGGCGACGATGCGCAAGCCGATACGGACGGACCCGCGGGTGCTGCGGCGGGCCAGGCGCCAGCAGGCACGGGCGAGGGACAGTTCACCGATGGTGTAGGCCGTAACGTACAGGGTGAGATACGCGGCGTACCAGCCATCATGCGCGTAGTACAGCGTGAAGTTGATCGGTCGCGGCGCGTTCGGTGTCAGCAGGGCGAACAGCACCAGCAGCCCGGCGATCACAGCGAAGCCTGCGGCTAGCCACTCCTGTGCCCTCCTGCGGGCAACTTCGGGGGGTGATCCCCAGTAGGTGAGGACGATCTGCTGGCAGGCGAGCAGCGCGACCACGCACCCCATCGCCAGGGGTACGGAGAGGTTCACCACGCCCAGGACATGGTCGAGGTACTGCCACATCAGTGTGATGGAGAACAGGAACGACAGCCCTGACAGCAGGAAGACGGCGGCCAGCGCGGTGAAGGCGGGGTCTCGGCGGCGGGTCGGCACGTCCCGCAGCAAGCAGAGGAAGCCGAGCGTGGCGATGACGAGGCTGATCGGGTGGAGCAGGTCCTTCACGGCCGGGCCTCCCGTCGGCGCAGCAGCGTGTGCGTGACCCGGTCCTGCACTTCGTCACCGGAGGACTCGTCGCTGCGCAGCCACCGGTCGATGATCCGGCGCTGGATCAACGAGGCGAGGAGCTCGGTGTCCCGCTCCTCGTCCTCGTCGTACTTGGTACGGCCCAACATCATCTCGACGGTGGCCGAGCCCACGCTGGTGAAGATCGTTGAGGAGAGCGCGGACGCCGGGCGGTTCTTGTGGTGGCCGAGCAGCAGGTGGCTGAACTCGTGGGCGATGATGTGGTCCTGGTGCAGGGAGCTGGTCCGCGGGTCGTAGTACACGTGGAAGGCACTCTCCGTGACGGCGCATGCCCCGCACACGGAGGGCGCCTGCTCACGGGCCTCCAGGACCACCTTCCGTCCCGTGCGGCGTGAGACCTCGTCGCTGAGGTCGCGGATATTGGTGACGTGCGGGAGCTGCAGCTCGGCCAAGAGGTCAGGCCGGCGCAGCCTACGTGCGGACCACATTGCTTTTCCTTGATCACTTACTGAACGCGGCCGTTTTACAAGCCAGTTGAGGGTGGCAACCCCTCGGATTTTCGTACGCTCTCGACGATCCCCAGGACGGCATCCTTTCCGTCTGCGGAAACGTCGGACAGGCGAAGGAGCACGTTTTTGATCTTCGCGTCGCGAAGTAGTGCAAGCAACTCAAGTTCCTGCACGGTCTTTTCGGCGACGGCGTCGTCGAACCAGTATGCGGGATCCACGCCGAAAAACCCTGCTAGCGCTTCGAGGTGACGCTTCGTCGGATTATCGCGCTGCCCGGTCCGCAGGAGCCAGAGGTACTGGGCCGACAGTTTGCCCAGCCCGCGCTTCTCCATGAGTTCGGCCACCTCGGCGTTGCTGAAGGGGCCACGGTCGGGCGGGTGCACTGTGTCGAACAGGCGGTTTAGGCGGTCCATGAGCCCCTTGGGGCTCACCTGACCTTCGGTCGATTCTTTCATGATCCTTTCCTGGGTGGACTTCGTCGTCACTTCAAGCACCCTACCCCGCGATAAACGTGAGTTGACGAGCTGATCCACTGTATGGAAAGTTCTACCCCGCCAGCACGTTTCCGTGCGACGCGTACCGCCTGTTTCAGGTCGGCCTGTCCGTTTCCACCGGCAGGAGTATGCCGGGTGACGTGGCATAAGCCACATTCAGCCAGCGACATAGGTCACGTCTGGCACGCAGGATTTTATCTTCGATCGGAAAGCGCGGAGGCGGCAGTGGAAACACCCCATCCGCCTCGCATTTCCACTGCAGGGAATAACAGACACCCGTTCCAATTCGGACACAGTGACACGCTCTCGGCATTCGAGGCAACCGCGGCAATGGTGCGCTTCGACGCGGCGGTGCGCCTCAGGTCGCGCCGTACGGACACTTGCGGCACACGATCATCCGATGACTCTCTGCAACCAGTACAGAGTTTAAGAACCAAGTCTGGATCTTGATACGGGTCCGTGCGTATGTTCGTCGTCCCGGGCAGCCCGCCCGCAGCGACGGACATGAGGAGAGCACGAGGACGGACCGGACCGCGAAGGTCCACAAACAGCGACGGCGCCCGGGAGCGGTAACTCACGGACGCCGAACGCTAAGCGGCATACCCGCCCCGGCAAGGGCGGAGATTGCCCACCATCACCACGCTGAGTCCTTCCAAGGGGCGCGTCAGCGTGGCAACACTGCAAAGGGGAGTATCGCATGCCTCCTGCCCTGCGCAAAAGGCCCTTTCGCCTGGCCTGCGCAGCAGCCATCTCCGCCTCGGCGCCTCAGCGCCCCGAGCCGGACCGCACCACTATGGCCCCGCCTAGCCGCTGGACCCGCCCGCTCGTCAAGAGCTGCCGATGAGCAGCGAAGCCCGCGACTGGGTGTGGGAGCACAGCTGCAGCCGGGGGACGGCGCGTCTGGTCCTGCTGTCCATCGCCGACCGGGTGGGCGACGAGCAGTGCGTCTCCTGGGCCTCGCTGTCGAGCCTGGCCAAGCGCACCCGCGCCTCCGTCTCCACGGTCCGCGAGGCCATCGACCGTCTGGTCGACGCCGGTGAGCTTGAGCAGCTTGACGACCTCACCGGCCCGCAGCGCAGCACCGTCTACCGCCTCCCCCTCGCCGCCAAGGCCCTGGCAGAGACCGTGGACGACGAGGATGGCGACCATGCGCCGCCGGCGGGGACTGAGGCCACCCCGGCGCTCCGCATCTCAACCCTGCGGCGCTTCAACATCCGCCCGCGTGAGGTGCCGGAATCCCCTGCGAGGGCCCGGAAACCGGCAGTACCGGAATCCGGCAGGTCCCGACGGAAACCGGCACCTCGACGTGCCGGAAACCGGCACAGCGATGTACCGGAATCCGGCACACAGAACCGTAGTGAACCTGATTTGAACCGGAGGTACAGCAGTGGTGGTGCTGCCGTCCTCTCGGCTGCCGAGTGGCAGGTCGACCCAGCCACCCACACCTGGGCCCGCCAGCAGGGACACCTCGACCGCCTTGGCGAGCAGGGCCTGCAGGCGGCCGACGCGAAGTGGCGTGCCCACCGGGCCGGCTTCAAGCCGAGGCCGGCGGCTGCCTGGGCTGCCGACTGGCGCTCCTGGGTCGCCCGGGAGCACCCCCCTGGCCGCCCGAACCTCTACGCCGTACCCGGCACGGGTCCCGGCCAACCCGGTGGTATGACGCGGGCAGAGGCCCACACCGCCGCCCTCCTCGCCGCCCTGAACGAGCCGACCGGAACGGAGCAGTAGCCGTGGACCGCCGCGAAATCGCCGCCCTGCTGGCCTACATCGGCCGACTCGACCCCCGCACCATCCGCACCGACCAGGGCGAGGCACGCGACCAGCTCGCCCAGTGGCACGAGCTGCTCGGCGACGTGCCGATGGCCACTCCGCACGGCTGGGACGCCCGCGTCGCGGCCCGCCAGCACATCAGGGTCTCGCCGTACCAGATCCTGCCCGCGGACGTGGCCCGCCCCTGGGACGGCTACCGGCGGGACCGCCTGGCCCGGCACTCCGATCCCACGCCGTCCGCCGACCCGGACGACCAGGCAGCCTGGACCGCCGAGCTGGTCGGCACCCGCCGCGCCGTCGCCGCCGGCACCGCGCAGCCCGCCCAGGCCAGAGCCATCACCAGCGGTCGCGACCGGATCGACCCGAGGCTGGAGGCGAGGCTGCGGCAGATCGGCTCCTGCATACCGCCCGCCGCCCGCGCCGCCCTCGCCCCCTACCGGCCCGCCCGCGCAGCCCGCGAGGCCGCCGTCGCGCAGGGGCTGCCCGACGCCCTGAGCGTCAAGTGCGAGTGGTGCCTGGCCCAGCCCGGCGAGCCGTGTCGTCGCCGCCGGATCGGTCCCGACGACGGGGTACGCACGACCGCCCCGCGCGCCACCCCGCACCCCGGCCGCGTCGACCTCGCCGCCGCCCAGCAGGCCCAGCAGAGCGAGCAGGTCCAGCAGCCCGCGCTGGCCTGACCGGCGCATCGGCGCGTGCCTCCCGGCGCACCGCCACCCCAACATCACCGTCCCGCCCCGGATGCGGCGCACGCCCGCGCGCCGTAGCCGGCACCCGACGCCGCGCCCAGCGCCCGCCCAGCCGGCCGACGCGGCAGCACATCGGAGACCACCCTTGCGTCACATCACCACCCACGACGCGCCGGCCACCGGCCTGCGCAGTATCGGAGACACCAGCTGGCACACCCAGGGAGCGTGCCACGGCATGGACGTCGAGGACGCTGACGCCGTCTTCTTCCCGCTCCCGCGGGACCACGAAGCCATAGCCGAGGCGAAGGAGCTGTGCGGCTGGTGCCCGGTACGCAGCGACTGCCTCAACTTCGCCCTGGAGAACGTTCTCAAGGAGGGCATCTGGGGTGGCCTCACCGAGGCCGAGCGGCGTCCCTGGCACGACGGACTGCACCAGCGCCTCGACTACCGACGCGTCACCTCCTTTTTCCTGGGACGCGACGTGCATCTGACCGAGGCCGAGCGGCAGGTCGTCATCGACCACGCCTACGTACGCGGCTGGCGGCCCGACCGGCTCGCCACCGCCCTGCAGATCAGCCACAAGCACGCCCGTGACCTGCTCCGGCAGGCGGCCAACAAGGTGTTCGACCGCGACCGCACCTACGGCGTGCCGCGGCCCAAGAAGAAGCGGAAGAAGACCGCCCCAGCAGCGAGCGGCCCCGCGCCCGCCGCAGCACCTGGCACACAGCAGCCGGCAGCCCGCCCGGCAGCGTCGACTCCGGCGCACGCCTCTCTCGGAAAGGCCGCATGACCCACCCCCTCCTGTCCCTCAGCGCCGCTCCGGGCCCCTCTCTCCTCCTCGCCGCCGTCGTGACCGCCGCCGTCGTGCTGGTGCTGACAGCCTGGACGATCCGGCGCCGGGGCACGCGCCCGCAGAAACGTCTCAGCGGTCCGGCGGTCAAGGTCGCTGCCCTTGCCGCCCTCGGCTGTACTTGCTACTCCGCGGACACGAGCTGGCGGTTTGCCGCCGACTACCTCGACATGGCCGGCGCCGCCGAGCGCGCCGGCATGTTCGCCGCGGCCGAGCTGGCGCTCTTCGCGACGGCGCTGATGGCACGCCAGAACCTGGCCACCGAGGGCGCCCCGGGCCTGCCGGGCACGCTGGTCTGGGTGATCACCACAGTGCAGGTGATCCCCGCCTATGCCGAGAGCGGTCCTATCGGCGGCACGGTAAGGGCCTTCGTCGGGCCGGTCATGGCGGCGATGCTGTGGCACCTCGCGATGGGGATCGAGCTGCGCCTGCGCACCCCGGGTGCCGCCTCCCACGGACTGATCGCCGTCCTGGGGCGGGAAGCACGCGAGCGGCTGCTGTCCCGCCTCGGGATCGCCGCACGTGACCGCGACGCGGCGCAGATCACCCGGGACCGGGCCACCGCCCGCGCAGTCGCCCTCGCCGCTCGCCTCGCCGAACGCACACCCGAGCAGCAACAGAGCCGGCGCGGTCGGCGGCTGACGCGGCGCCTGTCGAAGGCGGTGGGCAGGGCTTCGGTCGGGACCGACTCCCGCCAGCGCGCGCAGCTGCTCGACCAGCTCGCCGCGCGCCGGCACGCACTCGCGCTCGCCACGGTCCCGCTTCCCTCCCCCTGGTCCCCGGCGCACACCACCTCGACGGCAGCCACGGTCCCCTCACAGCCTGCCTCGAAAGCGCCGGTCCCTGTAGACGGTTCCGACGAGTCGGTCGGGGACTGGGGACCGAGCGCTCCGAGGGGACCGGTCCCCGAAATCGCGGACCCGAAGGAGCCAGCTAGCGCGGGGACCGAGGGCGAGACCGCGGGGATCAGGGTGGAGATCGAGGCCCCAGAAGCAGGTGCGGTCCCGGGGACCGGTCGTGCCAATCCGGAAGCCTTGCAGGGGGACCCGGGAGGCGCGGGGACCGACAGAACTTCGCGAGAATCGCCTGCTCAGGGCCCGGACCCGCATCGGGGACCGAAGGACACCGACACGGGGACCGAGCCCACCGG
>NZ_FLSP01000024.1 GCF_900091315.1 Streptomyces sp. DI166 | reverse complement strand
ACCCCCAGCCGCGTTGTCGTCGGTCGCCGACTCCCCCACGCTCGGCTTCGCTCGCGCGGGAGGGACCCCCATCGCGTCGACTCCCTCCTCCGCCTTGCAGCTGCACGCTCCCCCACGCTCGAACAACTCGCGCGGGGGCACCCCCATCGCCCCCGCTCGGCTCAGTCACGACGGACCGTCGATCAGAGCCAGGCTGATCCAAACGAAAGGCCCTAGTCCGGCCGGGACCCGGCACCCCATAGGCTTGGGGCCGCGACCGCTCGCGGGCGCCTTCACCGTCGTACCGGATCTTGGGAGATATGCACATGGCACCCGGCCTTCCCTCCGCCATGGACCGACCGCACTTCATCGGCATCGGCGGCGCCGGGATGTCGGGCATCGCGAAGATCCTCGCGCAGCGCGGGGCCGCGGTGGCCGGCAGCGACGCCAAGGACTCCGCGACCGCCGAGGCGCTGCGGAAGCTGGGCGCGACCGTGCACATCGGGCACGCCGCCGAGCACCTCGCCGACGACGCGAGCTGCGTCGTCGTGTCGTCGGCGATCCGCGCCGACAACCCCGAGCTGGCCCGCGCCGCCGAGCTGGGCATCCCGGTGGTGCACCGCTCCGACGCGCTGGCCGCGCTGATGGACGGGCTGCGGCCGATCGCGGTGGCCGGTACCCACGGCAAGACCACCACCACCTCGATGCTGGCGGTCTCGCTGAGCGAACTGGGCCTGAACCCGTCCTACGCCATCGGCGGCGACCTGGACGCGCCCGGCTCCAACGCCCTGCACGGCGAGGGCGACATCTTCGTCGCCGAGGCCGACGAATCGGACCGCAGCTTCCACAAGTACGCGCCCGAGGTGGCGATCGTGCTCAACGTGGAGCTGGACCACCACGCCAACTACGCCTCGATGGACGAGATCTACGAGTCCTTCGAGACCTTCGTCGGCCGGATCGTGCCCGGCGGCACGCTGGTGATCTCCGCCGACCACGAGGGCGCCCGCGAGCTGACCCGGCGGGTGCGGGACGTGCGGGTGGTGACGTACGGCGAGGCGGCGGACGCCGACGTGCGCGTGCTGTCCGTGGTCGCGCAGGGGCTGAAGAGCGAGGTCACCGTCCTGCTGGACGGCCGGGAGCTGACCTTCACCGTCTCCGTCCCGGGCCGCCACTACGCGCACAACGCCGTCGCCGCCCTCGCCGCGGGCGCCGCCCTCGGCATCCCCGCCGCCGAGCTGGCCCCCGCGCTCGCCGCCTACACCGGCGTCAAGCGCCGGCTCCAGCTCAAGGGCGAGGCCGCTGGCGTGCAGGTCATCGACTCCTACGCGCACCACCCGACCGAGATGACGGCCGACCTGGAGGCCATGCGCGCCGCCGCCGGGGACGCCCGCATCCTCGTCGTCTTCCAGCCCCACCTCTTCTCCCGCACCCAGGAGCTGGGCAAGGAGATGGGCCAGTCCCTGGCCCTCGCGGACGCCTCCCTGGTGCTGGACATCTACCCGGCGCGCGAGGACCCGATCCCGGGCATCACCAGCGAGCTGATCATCGACGCGGCGCGGGCCGCGGGCGCGGACGTCACGGCGGTCCACGACAAGGCGGAGGTGGCCGCGGCGGTGGCGGGAATGGCGAAGCCCGGCGATCTCGTTCTCACCATGGGCGCGGGTGACGTGACGGAACTCGGCCCGCTGATCCTTGACCGCCTGTCGCAGTGAGGAGCTGAGGCTCATGTCGTACGACGTCGAGAAGCCGGACGAGCAGTGGCGCGCGGAGCTGACCCCGGCCGAGTACGCCGTACTCCGGCAGGCCGGTACCGAACCCGCGTTCACCGGTGAGTACACCGACACCAAGACCCAGGGCGTGTACTCCTGTCGCGCCTGCGGCGCCGAACTGTTCACCTCGGACACGAAGTTCGAGTCCCACTGCGGCTGGCCGTCCTTCTACGACCCGAAGGACTCCGACGCGGTGGAGCTGCTGACCGACACCTCCCACGGCATGGTCCGCACCGAGGTCCGCTGCGCCCGCTGCGGCTCCCACCTCGGCCATGTCTTCGAGGGGGAGGGCTATCCGACCCCCACCGACCAGCGGTACTGCATCAACAGCATCTCGCTGCGGCTGTCGCCGACGGAGGAGTGAGCGAACCACCCGCCCGGAAGGGCCGAAACTCGGTCAACCCGACCCGGGGCGCTGGATACTTGACGGCGTATCGGTGTCGGGGTGACCAAGGAGTGGGCCGGTGGATTCTGCCGTGCGGGCGGGACGTTCGGGTGGACGGCATGCGGTCGTCGTGGGCGGCAGCCTCGCGGGGCTGCTCGCGGCGCAGGTACTGGCCGGGCACGCCGACCGGGTGACCGTGATCGAGCGGGACCGGTATCCCGAGGGGCCCGAGCCACGGGCCGGAGTGCCGCAGGGGCGCCACCCCCATGTGCTGCTCCAGGGCGGGCAGTCGGCGCTGGAGGCGCTGCTGCCGGGCTTCCTCGCCGAGCTGCGGGAGTCCGGCTCGCCGTATGTGGGCATGCCGTCGGACCTGGTGCTCTGGCAGGCCGGGCGCTGGCTGCGCCGGGTGCCGGCCCAGGTGTACATCTACACCGGGTCCCGGGCCCAACTGGAGGGCCTGGTTCGACGTCGGGTTCTCGCCAACCCGCTGATCGACACCGTCCAGGGCACCGAGGTCGTCGGACTCCTCGGGGACGCCTCGCGGGTGCGGGGCGTGCTGGTTCGGGAGCGGTCCGGGGAGGCGCGCGCGGCCGAACCCCGGGCGCTGGAGGCGGACTTGGTCGTGGACGCCTCCGGCAGCGGCACGAAGGCCCCGCAGTGGCTGGCCGGGATCGGCGCGGTGCCGCCGCACGAGGAGACCCTCGACACGGGGCTGGCGTACGCCTCCCGCGTCTACCGGGGCCCGAAGGGCGTACTCGACGGCGAGACGACCGGCTACTACGTCTACCCCGGCCCGGACCAGCCGAACGGCGGCGGGGCGCTGCCCCTGGAGGACGGCAGCCATCTGGTGATCGTCTCCGGGCTGCGCGGCGACGAACCGCCCACGGACCCGGACGAGTTCACGGCCTACGCCAAGCGGCTGGGCCACCCGCTGCTGGACCGCTGGATGGCCGAGGCCGAGCCGCTGTCCGCGCCCTTCGGGTACCGCCGCACCGCCAACATCCGCCGCCGCTACGACCTGCCCGGCCCGCCCGCCGGGTTCCTCGCCACCGGCGACGCACTGTGCACCTTCAACCCGATCTACGGGCAGGGCATGGCCGCCGCCGCGATGAGCGCGGTCGCCCTGCGCGACGCCCTCACCGACCCGCGCCGCACACCCACCACGCGCCGGGTCCAGCGGGCCCTGCTCGCCGCGTCCCGGCAGGCCTGGGACATCTCGGCGGGGGCGGACCGGAAGATGCCGGGCGCGCTCGGCAACGCCGTCGACGGCGGCTCCGCGGACCGCTTCGCGGAGTGGTACCTGCGCCGCGTCATGGAACGCACAGCCGGTGACCCGGTCGTGGGCGCGGCCTTCCGGAGCGTGCTGTCCCTGTCCAGCCCGGTCTCGGCACTGTTCGCGCCGAGGGTGGCCCGGGCGGTGCTGTTCGGCCGGCCGCTGCCCACCCCGACGGAGCCGCCGGAGGTACCGGAGAGCGGGGCCTGAGTAGGAGGCAGGCTTAGAGGTTTAGACCTCTGTGGGGTTCTTCCGGCATGATCAAGGCATGGATCAAGGCGCGGAGAGAACCCACCTGCCCACCACCGAGGCCGCTGTCCAGGCCATCCGCGCGATCGCGGAGGAGTTCGGGGTGAGCATGGCCGTCACCGACGACATCGGGGCGGACCGGACCTCGCGGCGGACGTCGGCGGGGCTGTTCGCCGTACTGGACCCCGACGGGTCGCTGCCGCACGAGGCGCTGGTGGAGCTGGGCGGGGCGCCCGACGTGGACGTCCGCCTGTTCCCGGAGGGCGACGCCCGGATCACCGTCGAGGGGGTGGAGTTCCATGACGTGCCCCGGGACTCCGTGCCCGCGTTTCTGACGTCCGTGTACCGCGGGCTCGCCCGGGTCAAGGCGCGGCTGTTCCCGCCCGGGCAGTGGCTTGTCGTGCCGCTGCCCGGGGACGAGACGTACAAGGAGCTGATCCCGGGCGTTCAGCTCACGCCCTGGCTGGCCCGTCGCGTGGGGGCGTGAGGTCAGGCCTTGCGGCCCACTCCGCAGTACGCGTCCACGGCGACGTCCTGGGGGCCCGTGCCGTCCGGGCGCCACTTGGTGACCTGGACGACGCCGGGGTCGACCAGTTCGAGGCCGTCGAAGAAGGCCTCGATCTCCGCGACCGGGCGGACGTAGTACGGGACGGCGCCGCTGGAGTTGTAGGCCTCCGACGCGGCGATCATGCCCTCGCTGGTGGCGGTGCTGTCGCTGATCACCAGGTAGCTGCCCGATGGCAGGCCCGCCATCAGCGCCTGGATCAGCTCGACGGCCTTGGCGTGCTCGGCGACATGGCCCAGGGTGTTGAGGATCATCAGCGCCACCGGCTGGGAGAGGTCCAGCGTCTCGGCGGCGGCGTCCAGCACCGACTTCGGGTCGTACAGGTCGGCGTCCAGGTACGCGGTCTTGCCCTCCGGGGTGCTGGTGAGCAGGGCGTTCGCGTGGGCCAGCACGATCGGGTCGTTGTCGACGTAGACGATCCGGGCGTCCGGGGCGACGCGCTGGGCGACCTCGTGGGTGTTGTCGGCGGTGGGCAGCCCGGTGCCGATGTCCAGGAACTGGCGGATCCCCTGCTCCCCGGCCAGGTGGCGCACGGCACGGCCCAGGAAGTGCCTGCTGGTGACGGCCACGTCGACCAGCCCGGGGAAGATCTCCTTGATGTGGTCGCCGATCTCCCGGTCGACCTCGTAGTTGTCCTTGCCGCCGACGAAGTAGTTCCAGAAGCGCGCCGAGTGCGGCTTCGTCGTGTCGATGCGGGCGCGTATCTCCATCGACGCGCGGATCTGGGGATCGACGTCCGACACGGTGCTGCCTCCTGCTGTGGCGTGGTGATCGGCTGATGGTGATCAGGTGGTGCCCAACTTAAGCGAACTGACTTTCCTCGCACGCCCCTTGGACAGTAAGGGGGCCGAAGACAGTCGATTTTCGGCCACCTCCGTCCATTCGTCGACAGATCGGGTCGGGAACCCGTCCAGGGCGACATCGGGCGGACAGGCGCACACTGGGTATGTGCTGTCGGTGCTCTCCAGGGGGTGTCGGCCAGTGGCTGAGGCACGGTGCGAGCGAGTACGGATGTGGCGGTGGCGGCGCAGTCCGCTCAGGCGGCGCTGCGATCTCGTCGAGGCGTGGGTGGTCCTTGCCGGATGGGTGATCGCCCTGGTGTGCGGGGTGGTCGCGGGGCTGGCCGCGGTCGGCGCGGTGGAGCGGGCCGCCGAGGAGCAGCGCGAGCGCAGCCGGCAGGTGTCGGCAGTGCTGATGGAGGACACGGTCGGCAAGGCGCCCGCGCGGGTCCCGGCCGACTACCGGGTGTGGGCGAAGGTGCGCTGGACCGGGCCCGACGGGCGGACCCACACCGACGAGGCGCGGGTCATGCCGGACATCAGAAAAGGCGCCGCGGTCGAGGTCTGGACCGACGACAGCGGCCGGATCACCTCCGAGCCCCTGAGCGGCTCCGAGATCACGCTGCACTCCGCCTCCGGGGGCACCCTGGCCGCCCTGTGTGCCTCCGGCGCCGTCCTCGGCTGCCTGTGGGGCGTCCGTCAGCTCATGGAGCGCCGACGGCTCGACCAGTGGGAGGCCGAGTGGGCGCGCATCGACACCCGCAACGGCTGGAAGACCGGCTGAACAGGGCGTACCGCGCGGGCCGGTACCCGGTACCGGCCCGCGCGTCTCGGCATCCCGGCTCTGTCAGCGCACCGTGCCGCTCGGGTTCGGGTTCGGGTTCGGCTGCGGGGAGGCGGTGTTGATGTTCAGGTCCGGGCGCGGCTTGAGGACCAGGATCGGGGAGCCGGGCTGCGGCGGGGGCGGGGTCGTCTGGTCCTGCGGCAGCTTCGGGTCGGCGGTCTGCTGGAAGATGACCTGCTCCTGATTGACCAGACCTGTCTTCTCCAGCACCGTGATGTGGTCCAGAACCGTGTCGTTGGCCAGGTCCGCGAGCTGCCTGACCAGCGTGTTCTGGGTGTTGGCGCGGATCTTGGCGATGGCCGGGAAGATCTGGCCGTGCGTGACGCGCATGATGTTCACGGCCGTGGAGTCGAACTCCTTGCCGTTCTTGGAGTCGATCGTCGCCACGAACTGCTGCTGCTGGGGACTGGCCTGGTTGGGCAGTGTGACGCCCAGCTCGGGCGCTATCTTGCGGCACATCTCGTCCAGGCCCGCGTGTCCCACGACCAGGTGCTTGCCGGCTTCCTTCATCGCCGCCGTGGTGCCGCGCTCCATCGCCATCTCGCCCAGCGGGTACTCCCACAGCCCGGCCGACCGCACCTTCACCACGAAGTCGCGATCCGCCTCCGTCAACGGCCCGTACTGGGTGTTGGCGATGATCCGCGAGGTGTCGGACGACGTCTTCTGCACTCCGAGCATCGTCGGATAGGCGAGGGCGGAGAGGGTGAGCACCAGGGCGCCGCCGACGAAGACGGTTCCCGCCGTGCTGCGCGACAAGCGCATTTGACCTCCTGAGGCGTAAGGCTCGGACGTCAAGGAATACGTGCGGACCGCGCGGAACAATCATTCGTGCGGGTAAAACTTCCGGCAATCCCACGTGTCCTGCGTCACAGCACCCTCACAGGGGTGAACTCCGGCCAGTAGATGACAATGAGATTCATTATCGATTAGCGTGTGCGACGCACGGCCCGGCCTCCCGCCCCGAGCGGGGGGTTGCTCGGGCTGCCTCCAACCGCGCCGTGAAAAGGGGAGTCGTGGGTCATCTGCTGGTGGTCGAGAGCTGGGTCGGCTCGATGAGCAGGCTGCTGCCGCGTGCGATACGGGAGGGCGGACACGAGTTCACGTTCCTGACCAGGGACCTGCACCACTACCTGCGCGAGGCGCCCGAGGGGACCGCGCACCCGCTGCTCGGCGCCCGCCATGTGATCACCGCCGACACCAACGACACCGACGCCCTGCTCACCGTCGCCGCGCGGCTGCACGGGGTGCTCGGCTTCGACGGGGTGCTCACCTCCTGCGACTACTACCTGCCCGCCGTCGCCCGGCTCGCCGCGCACCTCGGCCTGCCCGGACCGCGCCCCGAGGCGGTGGCCGACGCCTGCCGCAAGGACGCCACCCGCCGTGTCCTCGCCGCCGCCGGACTGCCCCAGCCGCGCCACGCCGTCCACCAGGACTGGCCCGAACTCGCCCGTGCCGCGAAGGAGATCGGCTACCCGCTGGTCGTCAAGCCGGTCGACCTGTGCGCGGGGATGTACGTCCGCCGCGTCGACGACGAGGCACAGCTCGCCGACGCCGTACGCGCCCTCGACGCCTTCCCCGTCAACGCGCGCGGACAGGAACGCTCGCCCCTGGTCCTCCTCGAAGAGCTGCTCGACGGACCCGAGGTGAGCGTGGAGACCGTCTCCTGCGGCGGCGCCGTGCATGTCGTCGGCGTCACCGACAAGAGCCTCGGCGGCGCCCCCGCCTTCATCGAGACCGGCCACATGTTCCCCGCCGACCTCACCCCCGCCGACACCGAGGCGGTACGGCACACCGCCGTCGCCGCGCTCACCGCGCTCGGCCTGGCCGACGGGGTCGTCGCGCACACCGAGATCAGGCTCACCGCGGACGGGCCACGTGTCGTCGAGGTCAACCCCCGGCCCGCCGGCAACCGCATCACCGAACTCGTCCGCCATGTCACCGGCGTCGACCTCGCCGCCGCCTGCGTCGACCTCGCCCTCGGCGACACCCCCGACCTGCGCGGGGCCGACACCGGACTGCGCAGCGCCGCCATCGGCTTCCTGGTCCCCGACCGCACCGGCACCCTCGAAGCGCTGGACGCGGACGGGCTCGCCGACACGGCCGGGGTGCTGGAGGTGCAACTCGCCGAGCCGGGGCGGGCCGTGCGGGCGGCCGGCAGCAACAACGACTACCTCGGGCATGTGATGGCGGGCGACCCCCAGGGGCTCGGCGCCCGGGACCGGGTCGAGGCGCTGCTCGCCGGGGTACGGGCGGGGCTGGTCGTCCGATGACGCCGTACACCGCACTCCTCGACCGGGTCCGCGCGGGCGCCCTCGGACCCGATCCGGCGGCGCTGCGGATCGCCGTCGCCTTCACCACCCGGCAGGCCGTACGGCACGACGGGCGGGGCACCGGCTACCGCAACGAGGTGCTCAGCCTGCGCCTCGCCGGGGCGGTCGGCTCCTGTGCCGTCGAACCCGGGGCGCTGCCCGAGCACGCGCTCGACGACTGCGTCGGCGCCGATGTCGCCGGGCTGCTGGACCATCCGCTGGAGCCGGTAAGGGTGGCCGCGCTGGACGCCTACCTGATGCACACCGCCCCGCACACCCCGGCCAACGGCGCCGAGAGCGTGCCGCTGCCGTCCGGGACCTCGCTGGAGAAGTCCCGGGCCCGCGCACGGGCCGTCGTCGAGCTGCTCGACCTGCCCGCCGGGGCCACGGTGCTCGTCGTCGGTGTCGTCAACTCCCTGCTGGAGGAGTTGGGTTCGTGCGGGCTCGGTCATGTCCCTTGCGACCTGAAGGGCGGTACGACCGAGTGGGGCGAGCCCGTCGTCCGGGACGCCCTGGGCGCCGCCGACGGCTGTGACGCGCTGCTGGTCTCCGGGATGACCCTGGGCAACGGCACCTTCGAGCCGTTGCGGGAGCACGCGGTGCGCCACGGCAAGCAGTTGGTGATGTTCGCGCAGACCGGCAGCGCGGTGCTGCCGCACTTCCTGGGGCACGGCGTCAGCGCGGTGTGCGCGGAGCCGTACCCCTTCTTCTGGCTCGACGGCGGGCCCGGTGTCGTCCACCGGTACCGCGCGACGGGAGGCCGACGATGACCGCGATGACCGCGACGGCCGTACGGCCCACGGGGCGGCGGGAGTTGCTCGACCTGCTCGGGCGTACCCCCGTCGTCCGGATCACCGCCGAGCTGCCCGGCGCGCACCCCGGGTTCTGGGCCAAGCTGGAAGGGCTCGCGGCGGGCGGCATGAAGGCGCGGGCCGCCGTGTCCATGCTGCTCGGCGCACGTGAGCGCGGCGAACTGGCGCCGGGCGCACCGGTGGTGGAGTCCACCTCCGGCACCCTCGGGGTCGGGCTCGCCTTCGCCGGGCAGGCGCTCGGCCATCCGGTGGTGCTGGTCGGGGACGCCGAACTGGAACCGTCCATGCGGCAGTTGCTGCGCGCCCACGGCGTCCGCCTGGAGCTGGCGGAGCGGCCCGCCGCGCAGGGCGGCTGGCAGGCCGCGCGGCTCGCCCGGCTGCGCGAACTGCTCGCCGAACTGCCCGGCGCCTACTGGCCCGACCAGTACAACAACCCCGACAACACGGCCGGATACGCCTCCCTCGCCGCCGAACTCGGCGCCCAGCTCGACCACCTGGACATCCTGGTGTGCAGCGTCGGCACCGGCGGCCACAGCGCGGGCGTGATCGGACCGCTGCGCCGTCACTGGCCCGCGCTGAGGCTCATCGGCGTCGACGCCACCGGCTCCACCATCTTCGGGCAGCCCGCCAGGACCCGGCTGATGCGCGGCCTCGGCAGCAGCATCCACCCGCGCAATGTCGCCTACGACGCCTTCGACGAGGTGCACTGGGTCGGTCCCGCCGAGGCGGTCGACACCTGCCGCAGGCTGGCCCGCTCCAGCTTCGTCAGCGGCGGCTGGAGCACCGGCGCCGCCGCCCGCGTCGCCGCCTGGGCCGCCCGGGTCAACCCCGGCGCGGTCGTCGCGACCGTCTTCCCGGACGGGCCGCACCGCTACCTCGGCACCGTCTACGACGACGACTTCGCCGCCGCGCACGGCCTGGACCTGTCCGGCGCGGCCACCCGGCCCGTGGAGATACCGCACCCGTACGCTGCCGAGGCCGTCGGCTGGGCGCGCTGCACGCGGGTCACCGACCCCCTGAAAGGCATACGGTGAAGGCCCGTTCGCGCACCGTACGGCTCGAACTCGCCGAGCCGCTGCGCATCTCCCGCTCCACCATGACCGCCCGCGACGCGGTGTGGCTGACCGTCGAGCACGAAGGTGCCCTCGGGTACGGCGAGGCCGTCAGCAGTACGTACTACGGTCTCGACTCGGGCACCCTGCGACGGCTGCTCGACGGTGTCGACCTCGGGCGGTTCGCCGACCCGGAAGGCGCCCTGGAGGCCCTGAGAGAAGGGGAGTTGACGCCGCCCGGCACGCCCGCCGCGGTCACCGCCGCCGTGGAGGCCGCGCTGCTCGACCTGGTCGGGAAGCGCGCCGGGGCGCCCGTGCACCGGCTGCTCGGCACCGCCGTCACGCCGGTGGCCGCCACAGCCCGGACCATCGGCATCACCTCGCTCACCCACGCCGCCGCCGAGGCCCGCGGGCTCGCCGCGCGCGGCTTCGGCATCATCAAGGTCAAGGCGGGCGCCCCCGACCCCGAGGAGGACATCGAGCGGGTGCGCGTCATCCGCGACGCCGCACCGGGCGTACGGCTGCTCCTCGACCCCAACGGCGCCTGGACCCGGGCCCGGGCCGCCGCGCTCCTGCCGCGCTACGCCGCCCTCGGCGTCGAGGCCGTCGAGCAGCCCATCGCGCCCGGCGACCCCGACGGGCTCGCCGCTCTCGCCGCGAAGTCGCCGGTACCGGTCATCGCCGACGAGGACGCGGTGAGCCTCGACGACGCCCGCCGACTGGCCGGCCGGGTGCACGGCGTCAACGTCAAGCTCGCCAAGTGCGGCGGTGTGCACGCCGCACTGCGGATCGCCGACGCCCTCCGGGGCAGCGGCACGGAGCTGATGCTCGGCTGCCTCACCGCCAGCAGCCTCGGAATCGCCCCCGCCGTCCACCTGGCCGACCGCGCCCGCTGGGCCGACCTCGACGGCCATCTGCTGCTCGCCCGCGACCCGTGGACCGGCATCGGCGGCACCGACGGACTCGTCCGCGCGAGCGGGCGGCCGGGGCTGGGGGTGACCTGTGAAGACCTGGCATGAGATACGCCGGTTCCCCTTCGCCGTACGGCTGTTGCTGGTCAACCAGCTCGGCGTGAACACCGGCTTCTACCTGCTCGTCCCCTACCTCGCCACCCACCTCACCGACCACCTGGGCCTGTCGGCGGCTGTCGTCGGGGTGGTCCTCGGGGTGCGCAACCTCAGTCAGCAGGGCCTGTTCATCGTCGGTGGCTCGGCCGCCGACCGGCTCGGCGCGCGCGGGGTCATCATCGCCGGATGCGCCCTGCGGACCGTCGGCTTCGGCCTGTTCGCGCTCGGCGACTCGCTCGCCGTGCTGCTCGCCGCGTCCGTGCTCAGCGGGCTGGCGGGGGCGCTGTTCAACCCGGCCGTCCGGGCCTACCTCGCGCAGGAGGCGGGGGAGCGGAAGGCGGAGGCGTTCGCGCTGTTCAACGTGTTCGCCACGACCGGCGCGCTGATCGGACCCCTGCTGGGCAGCGCGCTGCTCTTGGCCGGCTTCCGCGCCTCCGCGCTGACCGCCGCCGCGATCTTCGCCGTCCTGACCGTGGCGCAGGCCCTGGTACTGCCTTCCCGTGACGTGGCACCGAGCGAGCGCGGGGTCCTCGGGGACTGGCGCGAAGTGCTCGGCAACCGGGCGTTCCTGGCCTTCGCGCTGGCCATGGTCGGCATGTTCACCCTGGAGAACCAGCTCTACCTGCTGCTGCCCGAGGGCGCCCGCCGGGCCACCGGCTGGGACGGGGCGGCGGGACTGGTCTTCCTCGTCGGCACGCTCGCCAACCTCGCCCTCCAGATGCGGATCACGCGCACGCTCAAGTCCCGCGGTGACAGCGCGCGTTGGATCGCCGTGGGCCTCGCGGTGACGGGCCTGGCCTTCCTGCCGCCCCTGGTCGACAGCCCGCTCGCGGTCCTGCTGAGCGCGTTGCTGCTCTACCTCGGCCTGATGATCGCCTCGCCCTTCGTCATGGCCCTCATACCCCGCTTCGGCCGCCCCGAGCTGACCGGCACGTACTTCGGTGTCTTCTACGTCGTCTCCGGCATCGCCGCCGCGGCCGGCAGCGCGGGCGTCGGCTGGGCCATGGACACCGGAGAGCGGCTGCCGTGGCTGTGCTGCGCCGCCCTCGGACTCGCCTCCGCGGCCGGGATGGCACGGCTGCACCGGAGCGGGGCGCTGCCCGCCGAGACGGAACGGAGTCTCGTGTGACCAGCGGGAATCTGCTCACCGACCACCCCGCCCTGTACGAGGCCCGGTTCCCCGACCCCGAGCGGCTCGCCGGGCGGTGGGCCGAGGACTGTCTGCGCCGCCACGGCGCCGGGCCGCGCGTGCTGGACATGGGCTGCGGCACCGGCCGCGACGCCGCCCACCTGCACGCGTGCGGCCGTACCGTCACCGGCGCCGACCGCTCCGAGGCCATGCTCGCGCACGCCCGCGGCCACCACCCCGGGCCCACCTATGTCCGGGCCGACCTGCACGGCTTCGACTTCGGGCGGGCCGCCCACGACGCCGTGGTCTGCCTGGACAGCACCCTGCTGTACTGCCACACCAACGCCCAGCTCGACGGCTTCCTCGCCTCCTGCCGCCGCACCCTGGAGCGGGGCGGGCTGCTGGTCGCCGAGATGCGCAACGGGGCGTACTTCCTGGGGCGCACCGACCTGCTCGGCCGGACCGCCCTCGATTCCTTCACCTGGCAGGGCACCACCTACCGGTCCAGGACCACCCTGTCCGTCGACCGTACCGCCCAACTCCTTCGCCGCAGCCGCGTATGGACCACCGACGACGGCTCACCGCCGCTCGTACAGCACTCCGCCTGGCGGCTGCTGTTCCCGCAGGAGCTGCGGCACTTCCTCACCGCGCACGGCTTCGACGTGCTCGAACTGCACGACGGGCCCGGCCCGCGCACCGAACCCCCCTGGCGGGAGGGCCGGTTGCCCGGCACGCGCACCGACGCCGACCGGCTGCACCTGGTCGCCCGCCTCCGTACCGCCTGAACAACCCCCAGAGGACACAGACATGCACGACGAACGCCTTCCCGGCCTGCGCCGACGCGGCTTCCTCGCCGCCACCGCAGGGGCCGCCGCCCTGACCGTCGTCGGCTGCGACAGCAGCGGCGACACCGACCCGAAGAACACCAGACGGGGCGGCCGGCTGCGGGCCGCCTTCGCGGGCGGCGGCGCCAGCGAGACCCTAGACCCGCACAAGGCGAACCTGTTCGCCGACGCCGCCCGCGCCAAGGCCCTCTACGACAAGCTCGCCGACTTCGGCGCCGACCTGTCCGCACAGCCCCGGCTCGCCGAGAAGTGGGAGCCCAACAAGACCCTCGACCGCTGGCAGGTGACGCTCCGCCAGGCCGACTTCCACGACGGCAAGCCGGTCACCGCGCGCGACGTCCTGCACAGTTACCGCCGGATCGCCGACCCGAAGCAGGCGTTCCGTGCCAGGGCCTCCCTGGAGCCCGTCGATCTCGACGCCAGCCGTGCCGTCGGGGACCGGACCGTGGAGTTCGTGCTGAAGCGGCCCACGGCCGAATTCCCCAATGTCCTCGCGGCGTTCGGGGCGTACATCGTGCCCGAGGGCGCCGACGACTTCGACCGGCGGCCGGTCGGCTCCGGGCCGTTCCGGTTCGTGTCCTTCGCGCCCGGACGGTCCGCGCTCTTCCGTCGCTTCGACGACTACTGGGAGGGCGCCCCCCACCTCGACGAGCTGGAGATCGTCGTCGCCAACGAGGAGTCCGCCCGCGTCAACGCCCTGCTCGGCGGACAGGTCGAGTACGCCCACGAGCTCAACCCCACCACCGCCCGCGCCCACCAGGGCCGCGGGCAGATCGAGATGGTGCGGCTGCGGGGCAGCGCCATGCAGGCGTTCTGCATGAAGACCGACCGCCCGCCCTTCGACGACAAGCGGGTGCGCGAGGCGTTCTTCCTCATCGCCGACCGCAAGGAGCTGGTCGACGGGGCGCTCTCCGGCGCGGGGCAGATCGGCAACGACCTGTTCGGCATGGGGTACGAGTACTACGCCGACTCCCTTCCCCAGCGCACCCAGGACCTCGACCGGGCCCGGGCGCTGCTGAAGAAGGCCGGCGCCGAGAAGCTCCGGGTCACCCTCGACACCTCCGCCGTGGCCGCCGGATTCACCGAGGCCGCCGGGATCTTCCGCGACCAGGCGGCGAAGGCCGGCGTCACCGTAGACGTCCGTATGGGCAGCAAGGACTCCTACTGGAGCGACATCCTCGACTCCGGCACCCTGTGCTGCTACCGCTCCGGCGCCATGCCCATCGAGGCGCACATCTCCCAGCGGCTGCTGACGGACTCCACCACCAACGCCACGCACTGGCGGCACGCCGACTTCGACGCCCTCTACCGTCAGGCGCAGTCCACCCGGGACAAGACCGAACGCGCGGCCCTGTACGAGCGGATGCAGCGCCGCCTGTACGCCGAGGGCGGCTTCCTGATCTGGGGGTTCGCGGACTGGATCATCGGAACGGTGAAGAACGTCAAGGGCGTTGAGGCGAACGCGCCCGCCAACACGCTCGACTGGGCACGCTTCGACAAGGTCTGGCTGGCGTGAGTCCGGGCTCCTTCGTGGCCCGGCGGCTGCTGCTCGGCGCGGCGCAGACCGCGGCCGTGGTGCTGCTGGTCTTCGCGCTCACCGAGGCGCTCCCCGGCGACGCGGCGGTCGCCCTCGCCGGGGACCAGCCCGACCCGGCGCGGATCGCCGCCCTCCGGGAGGCCCTGGAGCTGGACCGGCCCGCCCACGAGCGGCTGGCCGACTGGGCCGCCGGGCTGCTCCACGGCGACCTGGGAACCTCCCTGACGTCCGGCCGCCCGGTGACGCGGTACCTCGCCGACGGGTTCGGCCCGACACTGCTGCTCGCCGGGCTCACCCTGGCCCTTCTGGTCCCCCTCGGCTTCGGCCTCGGCGTCCTCGCCGCCCGCCGCGCCGGAGGAGCCCTGGACCGGCTGATCAGCTCCGTCTCCCTCGCCGTGTACGCCGTACCGGAGTTCGCCCTCGGGGTGCTCCTGGTGACGGTGTTCGCGCTGCGACTGGCGTGGCTGCCGCCCACCGCCGTCGGCTACGGCACCGATCTGCTCGGCCACCCCGCCGCCCTCGTCCTGCCGGTCCTGGTGCTGCTCGCCCGCCCCGTGTGCTCGCTCAGCCGCCTGGTCCGGGCCGGGATGGTCGACGCCCTCGCCGCGCCGTACACCGCCCACGCCCGCCGCTACGGCGTCCCCGAGCGCCGCATCCTGTGGTGGCACGCCCTGCCCGGGGCCGCCGCGCCGGCCGTGCAGCAGCTCGCCCGCACCGCGGACTGGCTGCTGTGCGGAGTCGTCGTCGTGGAGGCCCTCTTCGTGATCCCCGGCCTGGGAACGGTCCTGCTGAACGCCGTGGCCGAACGCGATGTGCCCGTCGTGCAGGGGCTGGCGGTGGTGTTCGGCGTGGTCACGGTCGTGCTCAACCTGGGCGCCGACCTCGTCGCGCACCGGCTGACCCCGAGGGCTGGGGCGGCGGCATGAGCCGCGGCCGTTTCGTACTCGGCGGGCTCGTGGTCGCCGTACCCCTGGCGCTGGCCCTCCTGGGCCCCCTGTTCGCCGGTCCGCCGGGCCCGCGGAGCGTGTCCTTCGCGCTGGGTGAGGGGCACTGGCTCGGCACGGACTTCGTCGGCCGGGACGTGTGGCGGCAGGTGCTGCTGGGCGGCCGTACGGTCGTGGTGACGGCGCTGGCCGCGACGGCTCTGGGCTACCTCGTCGCCGTACCGGTGGGGCTCCTCGCCGCGCTTACGCACGCGCGGTGGCTGGAGGAGCTGCTGATGCGGCCCCTCGACGTACTGCTCGCCGTGCCGTCACTGCTGCTGATCCTGCTGGTGGCCGCCGCGGCCGACCCCGGCCCGGTGGGGCTCGCCCTGCTCGTCGCCCTGGTCAACGTGCCCGACGCCGCCCGTATCGTGCGCGCGGCGGCCGGCGAGGCGGCGTCCCGGCCCGCGGTCGAGGCGCTGCGTATGCAGGGCGAGAGCTGGTGGCGGGTGGCGGTCTCCTACGTCACCCGCAGTGCCCTGCGCACGCTCGCCGCGGACGCCGGTATCCGGCTGACGGGGGTGCTGTACCTGGTCTCCACGGCGGCCTTCCTCGGTGTCGGTGCCGCTCCGGACGCGGCGGACTGGGCCGTCATGGTCGACCGCAACCGCACGGGGCTGTTCGTCCAGCCGTGGGCGGTGGTGGTGCCCGCGGTGCTGATCGTGGGGCTCACGACCGGGGTGAACCTGCTGTTCGACGCGGCGCTGGAGAAGAAGGGCCGGGCGCGGTCATGAGCGAGGATTCGGTCGCGGAGATCCGGGACCTGCGGGTCGAGGTCGGCGGGCGGGCCCTCGTGGACGGGGTGAGTCTGCGGGTGCCGCCCGGCAAGGTCGTCGCGCTGGTCGGCGCCTCCGGGAGCGGGAAGACCACCACCGGGCTCGCCCTGCTCGGGGAGTATCCGGCCGGGGCACGGGTCAGCGGGGAGGTGCGCAGGGCGCCCGGCGCCGTGGGGTACGTGCCGCAGCATCCCGGTGCCGTGCTCCATCCGGCGCTGCGCGTCGGAGTTCTGCTGCGGGACATCGCCCGCGCCCACGGCCGGGATCGCGACGACCTCCGGCAGGCGCTCGCCGACGCCCGGCTCCCGGAGGGGGAGGCGCTCCTGCGGCGCTACCCGCACCAGCTCTCCGGCGGACAGCAGCAGCGGATCGTGCTGGCCCAGGCCCTGCTGCCCCGGCCCCGGGTCGTCGTCGCAGACGAACCCACCACCGGGCAGGACCCGGAGACCAAGCGGCAGATCGCGGAGCGGTTCGCGGCGGTCGCGGCGCGCGGTATCGCGGTCGTGCTGCTCAGCCACGACCTCGACGTGGTGCGGGCGCTCGCCGACGAGGTGCTGGTGATGCGGGCCGGGCGGGTCGTCGAGTCCGGGCCCGCCGAGCGGCTGTGGCGGGCTCCCCGGCACGAGTGGACGCGCAGGCTGCTCGACGCGGAGGGCGTCCCGCCCGCGGACGGTGTCGGGCGCGGCGTTGGCGGGGTGCTGCCTGTGGGGGGTGGCGGTGTCGGGCGCGGCGTTGGCGGGGTGCTGCCTGTGGGGGGTGGCGGTGTCGGGTGCGGCGTTGGCGGGGTGCTGCCCGTGGACGGTGGCGGTGTCGGGTGTGGTGCTGAGGGGGTCCCGCCCGTGGAGGGTGGCGGTATGGGGTGCGGTGTTGACGGGATCCCGCCCGCCGACGGCGACGGCATCGGGCGGCCCGTGCTGGAGGTGCGGGACCTCACCGCCGTGCACGGCCGCACCCCCGTGCTGCGCGTGCCCCGGCTCGTCCTGCGCGCGGGCGAATGCCTGGCGGTGGTCGGGCGGTCCGGCAGTGGCAAGACCACCCTCGGCCGGTGCCTGGCGGGCCTGCACCGGCACCACGACGGCACCGTCCTGCTGGACGGCGTCCCGCTCCCGCGCAGTCTGCGGCACCGGGACCGGGAGCGGCTCGCCGCCGTCCAGTACGTCTTCCAGGACGCCCGCGCCGCCTTCGACGAGCACCGCCCGGTGCTGGACCAGGTCGCCCGCACCGCAGTCCGCCTGCGCGGCGCCGACGCGCACGCGGCGCGTGCCGAGGCCCTGGACACCCTCGCCCGGCTCGGACTCACCGGAGACCTCCCACACCGCCGCCCCGGTGCCCTGTCCGGCGGTGAGCTCCAGCGCGCCGCCCTCGCCCGCGCCCTGCTCGCCCGGCCCCGCGTTCTGGTCTGCGACGAGATCACCTCCGGGCTCGACACGGTCACGCGGCGTGCTCTGCTCGATCTGCTCGCCGGGCTGCCCGCGGACCGCCCCGGACTGTCCCTCGTCCTGATCACCCATGATCCGCAGACCGCTCGGCTCGCGCAACGGACCGTCGTGGTGGAGGCTGGGCACGTCACCGAGCGGGCCCCCGGCCCCCTCACCGTCTGTTGTGAGGTGGGTCACAAAGGGTCTAGGGTGAAATCGCTTGAGGGAAGTGAGGCCGTTGTCCGTCGCCTGGGACGACATCGGCGGACTCGTCGATGCCCATGAACGTTTCCTCGCCGGCGCCCGCGTCGACTCGGACGTCCGGGACCCCGTGCTGGCGTCCTGGAAGCGCTGCCGGGCCGCCGGTCTGGAACCGGGACGGCTCTACATCCCCTACGAGCCCGACGTGGCCCTCGACGAGCGGTTCATGCGCGCCGCCGAACCCGTGCTGCGCAAGCTCGCCGACTCCCTCTCCGAACTCGGCACCACCGTCGCGCTCTGTGACGGACAGGGCTGGATGGTCAAGCGCCTCGGCGGGAACCGGGAGCTGCTCGCCCGACTCGACAGCGTCCACTTCGCCCCCGGGTTCGACATGTCCGAGGAGTCGGCCGGGACCAACGGGGTGGGCACCGCACTCGTCGAGCGCGGGCCCGTCCAGGTCGTCGGGCGTGAGCACTTCGCGGACTGCCTGCAGCCCTTCGCCTGCGCGGGAGCCCCGATCCGGGACCCGCTCAGCGGGCGCATCGAGGCCGTCCTGGACCTGAGCTGCCTGCGCGACGACGGCGACCCGATCATGCTCCGGCTGGTCAAGGAGGCCGCCCAGGCCATCGAGGCCCGGCTGCTGGAGGCGTCCACCGAGCGGGAGCGGGCGCTGCTCGCCGCCTACCGGCAGGCCACCGCGGACACCGGCGCGGGCGTGGACGGTGCCGCCGGACTCGGCCGGATCGACCTGGCCGTCCTGCGCGAGAAGGCCGAGGCGCTGCTCGCCTCGCCGCACCGCACGCTCGACGAGGTGAACCTGACCGGAGGGCGGTCCGCCATCCTGCTGCGCCGGCCGGTCGTCGGCGCGTCCGGGGAGTCCGGCGTCGTCGTCGAGGCCCGCATCCTGGGCCACCCGAGTCCGGTCGACCTCGGCATCGGGACCAGGGCCCCGGCCGGGCACCCGCCGGGCCCGCACACGCCCGGAGGGGGGAGTCACAGCCGCGTCGCCGACCACACACACCGGATGGCGTGGGCCGATCCGACCCAGGACCTCGCCCAGGCCCTCACCCCGCATCCGGGTACCGCGCATGTCGTGTCGTCCCCGTCCGCGGGTGACACCCCCGGGCGGCTGGTCCTCGTCGGGGAGCCCGGAGTCGGCCGGCTCGCCCTGCTGGCGCGCCGGCGGCTGGAGCTGCTGCACGAGGCGGGCATCCGCATCGGCGCCACCCTCGACGTCACCCGCACCGCCGAGGAGGTCGCCGAGATCGCCGTGCCCCGCTTCGCCGACTTCGCGGCCGTCGACCTGCCCGACGCGGTGCTGAACGGCGAGGAGCCCGAGGTGCTCGGCGGGGACAGCCCGCTGCGCCGGGTCGCCCTGCGCAGCCGCAACGACGAACCGCGGCTCTACCACGTCGGCGACGCCTTCTCGTACGTGAGCTCCACCCCGCAGGCGCGCAGTCTGGAGAGCGGGCGGGCGGTGCTGGAGCCGGTGCTGTCGGAGGCGCTGGGCTGGTTCGCGCAGGACCCGGTGCGGCTGGAGCGGGTGCTCGCGGCCGGGACGCACTCCCTGATCACGGTGCCGCTGCGGGCCCGCGGCGCCACGCTCGGTGTGGTCAGCTTCTACCGGTGCGCCAACCCCGAGCCCTTCGAGGGCGACGACCTCTCCCTCGCCCAGGAGCTGGGCGGGCGGGCGGCGATGTGCATCGACAACGCCCGCCGCTTCACCCGCGAGCACAACACCGCCCTCACCCTCCAGCGCAGCCTGCTGCCGCGGGGGCGGCCCGAGCAGAGCGCCGTCGAGGTCGCCTACCGGTACCTGCCCGCGCAGGCCGCGGTCGGCGGCGACTGGTTCGACGTCGTGCCGCTCTCCGGGGCCCGGGTGGCGCTGGTGGTCGGGGACGTCGTGGGGCACGGGCTGCACGCCGCCGCGACCATGGGGCGGCTGCGGACGGCCGTGCACAACTTCTGCGCCCTCGACCTGCCCCCCGACGAGGTCCTCACCCACCTCGACGACCTGGTCGGACGGCTCGACCGGGGCGAGGGCTGGGCGCTGGAGAAGTCCTCGGCGGAGAGCTGGAGCATCGGCGCGACCTGTCTGTTCGCCGTGTACGACCCGGTGTCCCGGCGCTGCACGCTCACCCGCGCCGGGCACCCGCTGCCCGCGGTCGTCGCCCCCGACGGCACCGTGGACTTCGTCGACCTGCCGTCCGGGCCGCCGCTCGGGCTCGGCGGGATGCCGTTCGAGACGGCCGAGCTGGAACTGGCCGAGGGCAGCCAGCTGGTGCTCTACACCGACGGGCTGGTCGAGGACCGGCACCGCGACATCGACGCCGGACTGGCCCGGCTGCGCGCCGTCCTCGCCCACCCCGGCCGCGGCCCCGAGGACACCTGCGAGGCCGTCCTCGACGCCCTGCTCCCGGCCCGCCCCGGCGACGACGTGGCCCTGCTGGTCGCCCGCACCCATGTTCTCGGGTCCGACCGGGTCGCCCAGTGGGACCTGCCGAGCGACCCGTCCGTCGTCTCCCGGGCCCGCGCCATGGTCACCCAGCAGCTCGCCGCCTGGGGCCTGTCCGACCTCGCCTTCACCACGGAACTGGTCGCCAGCGAACTGGTCACCAACGCCATCCGCTACGCCACCGGCCCCCTCCAGCTCCGGCTGCTGCGCGACCGTGCCCTGATCTGCGAGGTCTCCGACGGCAGCAACACCTCCCCGCGGCTGCGCCGCGCCCGCACCGAGGACGAGGGCGGGCGCGGTCTGTTCCTGGTGGCCCAGCTCACCGAGCGCTGGGGGACGCGGTACACCCCGCACGGCAAGATCATCTGGACGGAGCAGCCGTTGCCGTAGGAGGTCACCAGCCCGTCCGCAGCAGGTGGTTGATCAGCAGCGCCAGCACCGCCTGGGCGGCCAGCCAGGCCCGCGGGGACGGCAGGCGGGCGCAGGACGGGATGAGCCACAGGGCGAACGGGAGCCAGATGCGTTCCGTCTCCGCCTTGCTCATGCCTGACAGGTCCGCGACGAGCATCGAGGTCAGGGCGGCGGTGGTCAGGAGGGCGAGGCGGAACCGCGGGCCGGGCTCCTTGTGCAGCAGGGTCGAGCCTGTCCGGCGCAGGCCCGCCGCGGTCGCCAGGCCCGTCACCAGGACCTGGCAGGCCAGGTTGGCCCAGACCCAGTACGCCTGGGGGCGGACTCCGCCCGCGCCCTGGTAGTAGCGGGTGACCAGGATGTCGTAGGCCTCCCACCAGTAGAAACCGAGGCCGGTGAACAGCAGGGGGACCACCAGGAAGCCGGGGATCGCGTACAGCAGGGGGCGGACCCGGGCCCGGCCCAGGAGCAGGACCGCCGCCGCGATGACCGCGTACAGCGTCAGGCCGTACGACAGGTACAGCGTCAGGCCGAACAACAGGCCCGAGCCGAAGGCCGTCCACGGTGTGCGGCGGCCGGTCACCGCCAGTGCCAGCAGCGCCACCGCCCACGCCGCCACCGCCGCGAAGTACGCGTCCGCCGACGCGCCCAGCCACACCGCGCCCGGGGCGAGGACCAGGAACGGGGCGGCACGGCGGGCGAGTTGTTCGTCGGCGAGGGCGCGGACGGTGACCAGGATCGCGAGGGCGGCCGTGGCGCCCAGCACGATGCACCACACGCCCGCCCAGGCGCCGCCGCCCAGGCCGATCCGGTCCAGGTGGACGAAGGTGAGCGTGGCGGCCGGGGGGTGGCCCGCCACATGTGCCGGCCAGTTGTCGGGGGAGTCCAGGAGGATGTGGTCGGTGAAGGTGCGCAGCGTGGCCGGGATGTCCTGGAAGCGGTCGATGACCTGGAGGTACTCGTGCCGGGTCGTCAGACGGCGGGCGATGCCGCGGTGCCAGCCGTCGACCAGGGCCAGCGAGAAGATCCACGCCGTGCCCGTGCCCCACACCGTGAACAGCAGGCCCCGCCACGGCAGTCGGGCGGCGAGCGCAGGGCCGTACGCCACCACCGCCACCGCGACCGCGAGCGCCGCCGGGGTGCCGGGGCCGAGGTGCGGGTCCCAGCTCGCCAGCAGGGGCGGCCAGTTGACGCGGAGGGTGCCGTCACGGTGCTGGATCGCGGTGCCGACGACGGCGGCGACCGCCACGAGCAGCGCGGCGGCCCCGGCGGCGTACAGGTCGCGGCGGAGGTCACGGGAGGGTTCGCGGATCACGTCTGCACGCTAGGACCGCGCAGGGCGACCGGACGGCTGACAGGCGGTGACGTCAGCATTTCGTCATGGTTCGCAGCCCCGTCCGGGGCCCGGTTCCGGCTTACGTTCGCACCATGAAAAGGTCCCTCGGACGTTCCCCGGAACGGTCTCCCTTCTCACCCGGCTTCTGGCGCAGCCCGCTGCGCGGTCCCTGGCTCACCTCGGTGCTCGGCATGGTCCTGCTCGGCGGCATCACGGTGCTGTTCGTGACGGGACTGCTGTCGTACGCGGCCTACAACCCCGATCTCGCGCCGGTGAACGACAAGACCCCGGACAAGGGGATCCTCGGCTTCTACCTGTTCTCCTGGCCGACCGATCCGCACTGGCTGTACCGGCTCAACCAGGGCGTCCACGTCACCCTCGGTCTCACCCTCATCCCCGTCCTGCTGGCCAAGCTCTGGTCGGTCGTGCCGCGGCTGTTCACGCTGCCGCCCGCCCGCTCCGTCGCCCACGCCCTGGAACGGCTCTCGCTGCTGCTCCTGGTCGGCGGCGCGCTGTTCGAGTTCGTCACCGGCGTGTTCAACGTCCAGCTCAACTACGTCTTCCCGGGCTCCTTCTACCCCCTGCACTTCTACGGCGCGTGGGTCTTCTTCGCCGCCTTCCTTGTTCATACCGCGCTCAAGCTGCCGACGGCGCTGCGCAATCTGCGGCAGATCCGGGAGGAGAAGAACGACCTCGTTCCCGTGAACCCCGCCGAGCCGACCGTCTCCCGGCGCGGCGCCCTGTGGTTCGTCGGCGGCGGCTCGGCGCTGCTGTTCGCCACCAGCGTCGGCCAGAACAGCGACAGCCTGCGCTTCACGGCCCTGCTCGCCCCGCACGGCCCCGCCGACCCCGGCGACGGCCCGAACGGCTTCCAGATCAACAAGACGGCCGCCCGCGCCGGTATCCGCCCCGCCGACACCGACGACGAGGCCTGGCGCCTGGTCGTCGTCGGCCGCGGCGGCACCGTCCGGCTCAGCCGCGCCGAACTGCTCGCGATGGAGCAGCACAGCGCGGCGCTGCCCATCGCCTGCGTCGAGGGCTGGTCCACCTCCGACCAGTGGTGGCGCGGCGTACGGCTGCGCGACCTCGCCGCGCTCGTCGGGTACGACGACCCGGACACCGTCCCCGACGTGTTCGTGGAGTCCCTCCAGCAGAGCGGCGCCTTCCGCCGGGCCGCCCTGCGCGCCAACCAGGTCGCCGACCCGCGCTCCCTGCTCGCCCTGGGCGTCAACGGCGAGGACCTGTCCCCCGACCACGGCTACCCGGCCCGGATCATCGTGCCCGCGGCGCCCGGTGTGCTCAACACCAAGTGGGTGGCCAAGCTGACCTTCGGAGACCTGTGATGCGACCGAGGATCCCGACGCTTCCGCTCGGCAGTCCGCTCCAGATCCTGCTGCTCGCCTGCTCGTTCGCGCTCGCCGGGTACGCGGGCGTGCGGCTGCTGGACGGCGACTGGTTCGAGATCGCGCTGTGGTTCGTGGGCGCGGCCGTCCTGCACGACGTGGTGCTGCTGCCGCTGTACGCGGCGGCGGACCGGGCACTGGGAAGGGCGGCGGGCCGGCACGTGATGTACGTGCGGGTGCCCGCCGCCCTGTCCGCGTTGCTGCTGCTCGTGTGGTTCCCGCTGATCACCGGTCAGGTCGCGGACCGCTACCGCTCGGTGACCGCGCTGTCCCCGGACGGCTTCCTGGCCCGGTGGCTGCTGATCACCGCCGTACTGTTCGGCGGTTCGGCGCTGCTGTTCGTGCTGCGGTTGCGCAGGGCGGCGAAGGAGCGCCCGCCGACCGTCCACTGACCCTCGGCCCGCCAGCCGGCCCGCTGCGCCAGGCGCAGCAGGGCCGGTGTGCCGATCCGGGCCCACGGGAACGGGCTGCCGGTGGCGCCCCGGGCGTCGGTGACCCGCACCAGGACCCGCTCGTCGAGGTCCAGGCCCGGCACCGTCTCCACGATCAACAGGCCCCCCTCGCACAGGAGTTGGGCTATCCGGTCGAGGAGAGCCGCCGGGTCGCCGCCGATGCCGACGTTGCCGTCGATGAGCAGGGCGGTGCCCCAGCGGCCCTCCGCGGGCAGCGGGTCGAAGACCGAGCGGCGCAGGGCCTGCCCGCCGAGCCGTACGGTGCGCGCCACGGCCGCCTCGCTGACGTCGATGCCGAGCGCGGGCCTGCCCTGCGCGCCCAGCGCCGCCACCAGCCGTCCCGGCCCGCAGCCGACGTCCAGCACGGCGCCCTCGCAGCGGCGCAGCACCTCCAGGTCCACCGCGTCGGCCGCCGCGCACCAGCGCTCCACGTCCAGCGGCAGCAGCCAGCCGTCGGCGCGGCGCAGGAACAGCGGGCCGCGGCCGGTGCGCAGCGCGTCGGTGTAGGGGTCGCCGTCGGACCAGGCGGCCGTCTCGGGCCGCTGCCGCACGACCCGTACCGTGCTCATCGGCGCTCCACCGCGGTCAGCGTGCCGAGCAGTGAGGCGAACCGCCCGCCCGGCGTCTCCCGCGCCACCGAGTGGGCGTCGGCGGCGGTGTCCACGTCCCGCAGCACGGGCAGTTCCCGCACCCGCAGCCCCGCGAGCCGCTCCCGCTGGGCGGCGCCCGTGTGCGGGGTCGACATCGGCACGCCGCGGACCAGCGACGGGTCGGGCGCGGCCAGGCCCAGCGCCCAGAAGCCGCCGTCCGCGGCCGGGCCGAAGCAGGCGTCGCAGCCGTCGAGGTCGACGCTCAGCAGCTCCGGGGTGACCTGCGGGGTGTCCATGCCGATGAGCAGGGCCGGGCCCGCGCACATCGCGAAGGCGGCGGCGAGGCGTTCGTCCAGGCCGCCCGCGCACTGCGGCACGACCTCGAACCCGGCGGGCAGCCAGGGGCCGGGCGTACCGTCCAGGACCAGCACACGGCGCTCGGCGGGCGTACGGGCCACGGCGTCCAGCGTGTCCGCGAGCGCGGCCTCGGCCAGCGCGGCGGCCTCCTCGGGAGTGAACGGCGGGGTGAGTCTGGTCTTCACCCGGCCCGGACGGGGTTCCTTGGCGATCACCAGCAGCGTGGTCACGCGTGTGCCTCCTCGCGCTCCGCGAGCACCCGGCTCATGTCCCGCACCGCCTGCCAGGTGCCGCGCCAGGTGCCGGTCACCTTGGAGGCGCCGGTGCGCGGCAGGTAGGGCACGTCGTACTCGGCGATCCGCCAGCCCGCGTCGGCGGCCCGGACCACCATCTGCAGCGGGTAGCCGCTGCGCCGGTCGGTCAGGCCGAGGCCGAGCAGGGCCTCGCGGCGGGCGGCGCGCAGCGGGCCGAGGTCGTGCAGGCGCAGGCCGGTGCGGCGGCGCAGCAGATGGGACAGGGCGAGGTTCCCGGCGCGGGCGTGGGCGGGCCAGGCGCCGCGGGACTGCGGACGGCGCCGGCCGAGCACCAGGTCGGCCTCGCCGGAGCGGACGCGGTCCACGAAGGGCACCAGCTCGCGGGGGTCGAGGGAGGCGTCGCAGTCGCAGAAGCAGACCACGTCGGCCGTGGCGGCGGTCAGCCCCGCGTGGCAGGCGGCGCCGAAACCGCGCCGCTCCTCGCGCACGACGGTCGCGCCGAGCGCGGCGGCGACGGCGGCGGAGCCGTCCGTGGAGCCGTTGTCGACGACGAGCGCGCGCCAGCCGGGCGGGATGCGCTCCAGCACCCACGGCAGCGCCTCGGCCTCGTCGAGACAGGGCAGTACGACATCGACGGACACCGGGTCCGGATCTGAAGGGGGAGAGGTCGTCACACGGCTCACCCTACGAGCGTGAAACGGGCATAACGGACAGTGGCTTCTTACGAAACGCGGACGTCGCCGGGGCGTGCCGACTTCTTACGAAAAGAGGACGTTCCCTGGTGGCGGGGGCATTCGCGCGCGCGTGGTGCGACGCTGGCGGCATGGAACAGCAGCAGCCCCGGATCCTCGTCGTCGACGACGACCCGACCGTCGCCGAGGTGGTCTCCGGGTACCTCGACCGCGCCGGATACGCCGTGGACCGCGCGGGCGACGGCCCCGACGCCCTCGCCCGGGCCGCCGAGCACTGGCCGGACCTCGTCGTCCTGGACCTGATGCTGCCCGGCATGGACGGCCTGGAGGTGTGCCGCCGGATGCGCGGACAGGGCCCGGTGCCGGTCATCATGCTCACCGCGCGCGGCGACGAGGACGACCGCATCCTCGGCCTGGAGGTCGGCGCCGACGACTACGTCACCAAGCCCTTCAGCCCCCGCGAACTCGTCCTGCGCGTCGAGTCCGTACTGCGCCGGGTGCGCCCCGCGCAGCCCTCGGGACTGCTGCGGGTGGCGGGGCTCACGGTCGACCCGGATGCCCGCCGCGCCCAGAAAGGCGGCACCGAACTCGCCCTCACCATCCGCGAGTTCGACCTGCTCACGTTCTTCCTCCGGCACCCCGGGCGGGTGTTCAGCCGGGAGGACCTGATGCGGGATGTGTGGGGCTGGGACTTCGGCGACCTGTCGACCGTCACCGTCCATGTGCGCAGACTGCGCGGCAAGATCGAGGACGATCCGGCCCGGCCCCGGCTGATCCAGACCGTGTGGGGCGTCGGCTACCGGTTCGAGGAGGGCTGACCGTGCGCGACACGCTTCTCATCGCCCTGTTCGCCTTCCTGGGCGCCACCGCGGCCGGGGTCCTGGGCGCGGCGGTCCTGCTGCTGATCCGGCGCCGGTCCCTGGCCGTGCACCTCACGGTCGTCGCCGCCGTCGCGGTCACCGCGATGCTCGCGGGGACCCTGGCGGTCGCGCAGGCGATGTTCCTGTCCGAGCACGACCTGAAGGTGGTCACCCTGGTCGTCGCCATGGCCGCCGTGGTCTCCCTGGCCACCGCCCTCCTGCTGGGCCGCTGGGTCGTCGCCCGCAGCCGCGCCCTGGCCGACGCCGCCCGCTCCTTCGGCGACGGCGGCGCGTTCACGTCCCCGGACGGACCGGCGACGGCCGAACTGGCCGCGCTGAGCCGCGAGTTGGAGGCCACCAGCGCCCGCCTGGCCGAGTCCCGGGAGCGCGAGCGCGCCCTGGAGTCCTCCCGCCGTGAACTGGTCGCCTGGATCTCCCACGACCTGCGCACCCCGCTGGCCGGACTGCGCGCCATGTCCGAGGCCCTGGAGGACGGCGTCGCCGCCGACCCCGACCGCTACCTGAAGCAGATCCGCACCGAGGTGGAGCGCCTGAACTCCATGGTCGGCGACCTCTTCGAACTCTCCCGCATCCACGCCGGCGCCCTGGCCCTGACGCCCACCAGGATCTCCCTGTACGACCTGGTCGGCGACGCCCTGGCGGGCGCGGACCCGCTCGCCCGCGAGCACGGGGTCCGCCTCGTCGGCGGCCGCGTGGAACCGGTGCCGGTGGAAGTGGACGGCAAGGAGATGAGCCGCGTGCTCGGCAATCTCCTGATCAACGCCATCCGCCGCACCCCCTCCGACGGCACCGTCGCCATCGCCGCGGAACGGGTCCCCGACGGCGTCCTGCTGTCCGTCACCGACGGCTGCGGAGGCATCCCCGAGGAGGACCTGCCCCGCGTCTTCGACACCGGCTGGCGCGGCACCGACGCGCGCACGCCCCCGGCGGGAGCGGGGCTGGGGCTGGCGATCGTCCGGGGCATCGTGGAGGCCCACCAGGGCCGGGCGACGGTACGGAACATCCCCGGGGGCTGCCGGTTCGAGGTGGTGCTGCCCACGGCGGAGGTCTGAGCGGTCACTCCTCCCGCGCGAACTCCCGCATCCCCTCCTCGAAGGACACCTCCGGCTTCCATCCCAGCTCGGCCCGCAGCCGGGCGGAGTCGGCCGTGATGTGGCGGACGTCGCCCAGACGGTACTCGGCGGTGGTCACCGGGGTGGGGCCGCCGTACGCCGCGGCCAGGGCGTGCGCCATCTCACCGACCGTGTGGGGGTCGCCGCTGCCGGTGTTCAGGGCGAGGAGGGTGCCCGGGGGCGGCGGGGACTCCAGGGCGGCCAGGTTGGCCCTCGCCACATCCCGTACGTGCACGAAGTCCCGGCGCTGGCGGCCGTCCTCGAAGACCCGGGGGGCCTCGCCCCGGGCCAGGGCCGAGCGGAAGAAGGACGCGACCCCGGCGTAGGGGGTGTCGCGGGGCATGCCGGGGCCGTAGACGTTGTGGTAGCGCAGGGAGACTGCCTGGCTGTCCGTCACCCTCGCCCAGGAGGCGGCCAGGTGTTCCTGGGCGAGCTTGGTGGCGGCGTACACGTTCCGCGGGTCCGTCGGGGCGTCCTCCGTCACCAGGCCGGGGGACAGGGCGGAACCGCAGCTCGGGCAGCGCGGTTCGAAGCGGCCCGCCTCCAGGTCGGGTACCGCGCGCGGGCCGGGGCGGACGTCGCCGTGCCGGGGGCAGGTGTAACGGCCCTCGCCGTAGACCACCATCGAGCCGGCGAGCACCAGGCGCCGTACGCCCGCCTCGGCCATGGCCGCGAGCAGGACCGCCGTGCCCAGGTCGTTGCGGGAGACGTACTCCGGGGCGTCCGCGAAACCCGTGCCCAGGCCGACCATCGCCGCCTGATGGCACACCGCGTCCACCCCGGCCAGGGCCCGGCGCACGGCGTCCGGGTCGCGTACGTCGGCCGCGGGGTCCGCCCGTACGTCGTACACCACGGGTTCGTGGCCGCTGTCCGCGAGGGCCTTGACGACATGGGATCCGATGAAACCGGCACCGCCGGTGACCAGTACACGCATGTCCCCACGCTAGGGCGGGGACCGGGACGAAAGGGCGCTGTGGGCCCGCGCGTCACGGGTCCGTAAGATCCGGCGGCCCGGCGGGCGGGAGCGTCACCGTGAACACCGTCGCACCCGGCTCGCTCGCCAGCCCGATGTCACCACCGTGCGCCCGCACCAGCGACGCCGCCACCGCCAGGCCCAGACCGCTGCCGCCCCGGTCCCGGCTGCGCGCCTTGTCCACGCGGTAGAAGCGGTCGAAGACCCGCTCCCGGTCAGCGGCCGGGATGCCGGGGCCCGCGTCCGCGACGCGCACCCGCGCCGTGCCGTCCCGCGCCGACACCGCCACCGAGACCTCCGTGCCGGGCGGGGTGTGCACGGCGGCGTTGGTGAGGAGGTTGTCCAACACCTGCCGGATGCGCTGCGGGTCCACCCGCGCGGTCAGCGTCGCCGGGCCCGGCCGCACGGTCAGGGGGTGGTCCGGGTGGCTGGCCCGGAAGGCGTCCGCCGCCTGCTGTACCACCTCCACCAGATTCGTCTCCCGGGGCCGCAGCGGCGTCTGCACCTCCGCCGCGTCCAGCCGCGCGAGCAGCAGCAGGTCGTCCAGCAGGAACCCCATCCGCGCCGCCTCCGCGCGCAGCCGCGCCAGGTGCTTGTCGCGCTCCTCGGGCTCGTTGGCCGCCGCGTACTGGAAGAGGTCCGCGTACCCGCGCACCGACATCAGCGGCGTGCGCAGCTCGTGCGAGGCGTCCGCGACGAACCGGCGCAGCCGCTGCTCGGCCTCCGTGCGCACCGCGAGGGACTCGTCGATGTGCTCCAGCATCCTGTTGAACGCGGTCCGCAGCTCCTCCACCTCGGGCCCGCCGCCGCGCGCGGCGTGCCGCACCGGCAGCCGCGCCGAGTCCGTCAGATCGTGCGAGGTGATGCCCCGCGCGGTGCTCGCCATGTCGCTCAGCGGCTGCAGCCCGCGCCGCAGCATCGACCGCCCGGCGACCACCAGCGCCAGCAGCGCCAGACCGAACGTCACCGCCTGAATGGTCGCCAGCTCCGTGACCGTGTCCTCGATCTCCTCCAGCGGCGCCGCGCTGACCAGCACGGTCCCGGGCGTCACCTCGCAGGCCCGCAGCCGGTACAGGCCCGCGCCCTTGAGCCACTCGGTGCGCAGGATCTCCTCGCCGGCGTCCACGCGCGCCCGGGCCGCGGCGGTGAAGTCCTCGACGTCCTCCGGCAGATCGGTGTCCGCCTCCGGCTTGCGCAGCTCGGGCGTGCCGCCGGAGACGTCGTACACGGCGTAGTACCAGCCGTAGTACTTCTTGTTCTGCAGCGAGCCGTAGTCCACGAGGTTCTTGGACTGCGCGGTCTGCGCGTGCGCCAGCTGCGTGTCCAGCTCGGCCGACAGATAGTCGCGCATGTACGTCGTCAGCGCCGTCCCGACGACCGCGAACACCACCAGCGCCAGCACGCCGAGCCCCAGCGCGAGCCGGGTGCCGAGCCGGAGTCTGCCGTACGCCCGCCGCAGCCGCCGTATCACTGAGCGGCCTGCCGGATGACGTACCCGAAGCCGCGCACGGTGTGGATCATCGGCGGGCCGGTGTCGTCGAGCTTGCGGCGCAGCCGGCTGACCACCAGCTCCACCACGTTGGAGCGCCCGCCGAAGCCGTACTCCCACACGTGGTCCAGGATCTGCGCCTTGGTCTGCACGGTCGGCGACTTGCGCATCAGGTAGCGCAGCACCTCGTACTCGGTCGGGGTGAGGCCGAGCAGCTTGTCGCCGCGGCGGACCTCGCGGGTGTCCTCGTCCATGGACAGATCCCCCACCCGCAGCACCGAGCGCTGGAACCCGGGCCCGGCGCTGCGCCGCAGCACCGTGCGCAGCCGGGCCATCAGCTCCTCCACCGCGAACGGCTTGACCAGGTAGTCGTCCCCGCCCCGGGTCAGCCCCGCCACCCGGTCGGCGACCCCGTCGCGGGCGGTGAGGAACACCACCGGGACCATCGTCCCGGAGCGGCGCAGCCGGTCCAGCACGCCGAAGCCGTCGAGGTCCGGCAGCATCAGGTCGAGCACGACGATGTCCGGGTGGAACTCGGCGGCGCGGCGCAGCGCCTCCTCACCGGAGTTCGCGGTGACGGCGTCCCAGCCCTCGTACCGGGCGACCGTCGCGACGAGGTCGGCGATCGGCGGGTCGTCGTCCACTACGAGCAGTCGTACTTTTTCCACCCGCTCATACTGCGTCACCCGGCCCCCCTCGCCCAGACCGGGTCCGGCCCCCGGAAAGATCGACAGCGACTTGTAAGACGTACGACAGGTGATCGACAGCTTCCGCCGGACAAGCTCGTATCCCGGCCCCCACGCCCCACAAGGAGCTGCCGACCGTGACGACCGTCCAATCACCTCCCGCGCCCCCCACGGCGATACGCCCCCGGGTGGTGGCCCGCGCCGGCCTGTACGCCGTGCTGGCCGCGAACGCGGCCGCGGTGACCTACTTCTTCGCCGACGCGGGATTCGGCGCGTCCAACGCGCTGCTCGTCCTCGGCCGCCTCGCCGGGCTCTACGGCGCCCTGCTGATGGCGTTCCAGCTGCTGCTGGTGGCCCGGCTGCCCTGGCTGGACCGGCGGATCGGCATGGACCGGCTGACCTCCTGGCACCGCTGGACCGGCTTCGGCATCCTGTGGACGCTGCTCGCGCACGCCGTGTTCATCGTCTTCGGCTACGCCGACTCCTCCGGGCTCGACCCGGTCAACCAGCTCGTCGACCTCGCCGAGACCGTCGAGGGCGTGCTGCGGGCGGTCGCCGCGCTGGTGATCATCATCGTGGTCGGGGCCGTCTCCGGACGCTCCGCGCGGCGCAGGCTGGCCTACGAGACCTGGCACTTCATCCATCTCTACACCTACCTCGCGGTGGTGCTGGCCTTCACCCACCAGGTCGCGGTGGGGACGACGTTCACCGCGTCGTCGGCCGCGACCGCCTACTGGTACACGCTGTGGGCGGTCGCCCTCGGCGCGGTGTTCACGGGCCGGCTGGTGCTGCCGCTGTGGCGGAACCTGCGGCACCGGCTGGTCGTGTCCGCGGTGGTGCCCGAGTCGGACGACGTGGTCTCGGTGTACATCACCGGCCGCGACCTGGACCGGCTGCCCGCGCGTGCGGGGCAGTTCTTCCTGTGGCGGTTCCTGACGAAGGACCGCTGGTGGCAGGCGAACCCGTTCTCCCTGTCGGCCGCGCCCGACGGGCGCACCCTGCGGCTCACCGCGAAGGCGGCCGGGGCCGGAAGCGCGGGACTGCGTCATCTCCGGCCCGGCACCCGGGTGTTCGCCGAGGGCCCCTACGGCGCCTTCACCGCCCTGCACCGCACCCGCGCCGAGTCCGTGCTGATCGCCGGCGGTGTCGGTGTCACACCGATCCGGGCGCTGCTGGAGGAACTCCACGGCCACGCCGTCGTCGTCTACCGGGTCGCCGCCGAACGGGACGCGGTCCTCTACGACGAGCTGCGCGAACTGGCCCTCGCCAAGGGCGCCGAGCTGCACCTGGTGACCGGCCCGGTCCACCCGGACAAGCTGGCCCCCGCCGAACTGGCCCGGCTGGTCCCGGACATCGCCGAGCGCGACGTCTTCCTGTGCGGGCCGCCGCCGATGATGCGCGCGGTGCTGGGCAGCCTGCGCGAGCTGAACGTGCCCGGGCCGCAGATCCACTTCGAGCGTTTCGCCCTTGCGGGCTGAGAGGGACACCGTGAAGCGAGCCATACCCGTACTCGTCCTGACCGCGGTCGGCCTGGTGCCGCTGTGGCGCTACGAGCCGTCGACGGCGGCGTCGGACGACCAGGTGTCGGCCCCGGCCCGGACGGTGACGCCCGCGCCCTCCGCCTCCTCCTCCGGCGGCTCCGGCAGTTCGGCGCTGGTGATCGAGGGCTCGGTGGTCAACACCGAGAAGGGGCACGTACAGGTTGAGGTGACCTTCGAGGGCGACGCGATCTCCTCGGTGCGGATGCTGCAGCAGCCGGACCATCCGCAGACCACGGCGGCCGTACCGCGGCTCGTCGAGGAGACCTTGCAGGCGCAGAGCGCGGACATCGACACGGTGTCCGGGGCGACGATCACCAGCGAGGGGTACAAGGAGTCCCTCCAGGCGGCCCTCGACGCGCGGGACGCCTGACGTGCGGCGCGTCGAGCAGGTGATGGGGTTCCCGGTCTCGCTGCGGGTGGACGACGAGCGGGTGCCCGGCGCGGCCGTGGCCGCCGTCTTCGCCTGGCTGCACGAGGCCGACGCCCGCTTCAGCCCGTTCCGGCCCGACAGCGAGGTCTGCCGCCTGGACCGCGGCGAGACCGGCCCCGGCGAGGTCAGCGCCGACCTCGCCGAGATCCTCGCCCTGTGCGAGGAGTACCGGGTGGCCACCGGCGGCGCCTTCGACGTACGGCTGCCCGGCCGCGGCCTGGACCCCTGCGCGGTGGTCAAGGGCTGGTCGGTGCAACGGGCGGCGGACCTGCTGCGGTCGGCCGGGGTGGAGCGCTTCTGCCTCAACGCGGGCGGCGACGTGGTCACCGCGGGCGGGCCCTGGCGGGTGGGGATACGGCACCCGGAGCGCGCCGACCGGATCTGCGCGGTCCTGGACATCACCGACGCGGCGGTGGCGACCTCGGCCTGCTACGAACGCGGCGCCCACATCCTCGACGCCCGCACGGGGCTTCCGGCCACGGGCCTGCTGAGCGTCACCATCGTCGCCCCCACCCTGACGGAGGCCGACACGACGGCGACGGCGGCCTTCGCGCTGGGCGAGGAGGGCGTGGCCTGGGCCTCGGCCCGCCCGGGGTGCGAGGTGTTCGCGGTGGACTCGGCGCGGCGGGTCCTGCGGACGCAGCGGGTGCCGTTGGCGGCGTAGTCCGGCGGCTTACGCCCGCACTGCGCGTACTGCCCGGGCCTGTGCCGGGAGGCGGAAGGTTCGGCGGTCGGAGCGGGTGCCGTTGGCGGCGTGGTGCGGCGGCTTACCCCCGCACTCCGCGCACCACCCAGGCCCGCGCCGACAGGGTGATCGTGCCCTCCGGGTCGTGCGGGACCGACCGCGCCAGTGCCGTGCGCAGACGGTCCCGCTGATCGGGGGTCAGGCCCGTGACGTACGTTCCCGCCGGGCCCTGGCCCGCCAGGAACGGGGACCACAGGTCCGTCACATCGGCGAAGGGGGTGGGGACGACCAGCGGGGTGACACGGACCTGCGTCAGGCCCGCCTGCGTCCACAGGGCGTGCAGGGGGTCCGGCCGGCAGAGCGGGAAGCGGCGGGCCTCGTCCAGTTCCGCCGCCGCCGGGTCCACCGACGTCGCCGCGTTCCAGAAGTGGCGCAGCATCTGCATGCCCTCCGCGTAGTCCCAGACGTACGCGGCCACCTGGCCGCCCGGGCGTACCGCGCGGGTCATCTCGGCCACTCCTTCCGCGGGCTCGGGAAGGAAGTTGAGCAGCAGTCCGCTGACCGCCACGTCCCAGGAGGCATCCCGCACCGGCAGAGCGCGGGCGTCGGCCACCGCGAAGCCCACGGGGCCGTGCGCCGTGTCCCGGGCCGTCGTCACCAGCTCCGCCGACCGGTCGCAGCCCAGGACCACCGCGGGTCGGCACCGGGCGGCCAGTACCGAGGTCAGGGCGCCCGTGCCGCACCCCACGTCCAGCCAGCGCAGTCCGTCGGCGTGCCCCTCCAGCGCCGTGAACCGCTCGGCCACCCGGCGGCTCCACCGCCCCATGAACCGCTCGTAGCCGGGTCCCGCCTGCCAGACGTCAAAGCGCCGCTGCTCGCTCATGACACCACCATGCGGGACGCGGACGGCTTCGGCCGACATCCCGCACACAACCGGGAAAACGGGTCGTTCCGTACGCGGGCCCCCGGACCGGAGTCGTCCTCCGGTGAGCGGTCTAGACTCTCCCCGCAACTGCTTGCTCAATCCCGGCCGGAAGCGGGCGACTTCTGCCAGACCCGAAGGGTATTCGGCGCTTTGATACGGATAGATTCAGTCACCAAGCGGTACCCGGACGGCACGGTGGCGGTCGACCGGCTGTCGCTGGAGATACCCGACCGCGCGATCACCGTCCTCGTCGGCCCCTCCGGGTGCGGCAAGACGACGACCCTGCGGATGATCAACCGGATGGTCGAGCCCAGCGAGGGCACCATCCTCCTCGACGGCAAGGACATCCAGCAGCAACCCGTCAACACCCTGCGCCGGTCGATGGGTTACGTCATCCAGAACGCCGGTCTCTTCCAGCACCGCACGATCCTCGACAACATCGCCACCGTGCCCCGGCTGCTCGGCTGGGGCAAGGAACGGTCCCGGGCCCGCGCCCGCGAGCTGATGGACCGCGTCGGACTCGACGGCACGCTCGCCCGGCGCTACCCCTACCAGCTCTCCGGCGGCCAGCAGCAGCGCGTCGGCGTGGCCCGCGCCCTCGCCGCCGACCCGCCGGTCCTGCTCATGGACGAGCCCTTCTCCGCCGTCGACCCGGTCGTACGCAAGGGACTTCAGGACGAACTCCTGCGCATCCAGGAGGAGTTGGCCAAGACCATCGTCTTCGTCACGCACGACATCGACGAGGCCGTCAAACTCGGCACGATGGTCGCCGTGATGCGCACCGGCGGCCGGCTCGCCCAGTTCGCGCCACCCGCCGAACTGCTCACCGACCCCGCCGACGCCTTCGTCGAGGACTTCCTCGGCACCGACCGCGGCATCCGGCGGCTGTCCTTCTTCACCGCCGCCGGACTCGACCTGCTCACCGCGCCGATCGTCGCCGTCGACGCCACCGCCGAGCAGATCGCCGCCCGCGACACCGCCGACGTCCCCTACCTCCTCGTCACCGACCTCGACGGCAGGCCGCTCGGCTGGGCCGAGTCCGGCGAGCTGACCGCCGGCAGCATCGAAACGGACCGACTCCTCCCGCACGGACGCCCGTTCGCCGCCGGCACCGACTCGCTGCGCGCCGCGCTCGACTGCGCCGTGCTCTCCCCGACCGGCTGGGCCGTCGCGGTGGACGGCGAGGGCCGGGCCGCCGGAGTGGTCTCCCAGCAGACCATCGCCGAGGCCATCCGCGGCGCCCACGCCAACAGCGCCCGCACCACCCAGAAGGTCGCGCCATGAGCGGTCTCTTCGACATGCCGAGCTACCTGGAGTACAGCTACTTCGGCCTGGTCGGACTCCACCTGCGCGAGGCACTGATCCCGGTCCTGGCCGGACTGCTGGTGGCACTGCCGCTAGCCCAGCTCTGCGTCCGGGTGCGCTGGCTGTACCCGCCGGTGCTGTGGGTGACCACGATCCTGTACGCGATCCCCTCGCTCGCCTTCTTCGTGGTGCTCATCGACTACACCGGCCTGAGCGAGACCACCGTGATGATCCCGCTCGCCGTCTACTCCCTGGTCGTGCTGGTCCCGGCCATCGTGGACGGCGTCCGCGCGGTCCCCCAGGAGACCCTGGCCGCGGCCACCGCCATGGGCTTCGGCCCCGTACGCCGTTATCTCCAGGTGCAGTTGCCCATCGCCGCGCCCGCCATCATCGCCGGACTGCGGGTGGCGTGCGTGTCCAGCATCTCCCTGGTCAGCGTCGGCATGCTGATCGGCAACCAGGGTGCCCTCGGCAACATGCTCGACGCCGGGCTCAAGTACGACCAGCCGCGCCTGGTGTGGCTCTCCGTCGGCGGCACCGCCGTCCTCGCCACCGCCGTGGACGCCGTGCTCATCGGACTGCGCCTGCTGCTGACACCGTGGATGCCCCGGGGAGCGCGCACCCCCGCGGTGAAGGAGGCCACCGGGTGAACATCCTGAACTACATGGCCGACTTCCTCGGCGACGGCGCCCACTGGACGGGCTACGACGGCATCCCCACGCGCGTCGGCGAGCACATCGGCTACACCCTGATGGCCCTCGGCATCGCCGCCGCCGTAGGACTTCCCGTCGGGCTGCTCACCGGGCACACCGGCCGGGGCGGCAACGCGCTCGCGCTGATCGCCACCGTCGGACGCGCCCTGCCCAGCTTCGGCCTGATGGTGCTGATGTTCCTGCTCCTCGGCCTCGGCATGGCCCCGGTGCTGATCCCGCTGGTGGTACTGGCGATCCCGCCGATCCTCGTCACCACCTACGAGGCCATGCGCTCGGTCGACCCCGCCCCCGTGGACGCCGCCCGCGGCATGGGCATGGGCGAGCCGGAGGTGCTGTTCCGGGTCGAACTGCCCGTCGCCCTCCCGCTGATCCTCAGCGGCCTGCGCTCGGCGGCCATCCAGATCGTCTCCACCGCCACCATCGCCGCCTACGTCAGCTTCGGCGGCCTCGGCCGCTACATCGTGGACGGCCTCTACCAGCGCGACTACGAGAAGGTCGTCGGCGGGGCGACCCTGGTCGCGGCCATGGCCCTGGCCACCCTGGCCCTGTTCTGGGCCGTGACCAGGCTGACGGTCTCCCGCGGGGTGCGCGGGGCGGGCACCGGCTGAGCCCGCCTCACGCCTCGGTGCGGGCCAGCGCCTGTTCCAGTACGGTCAGCAGCGCGTCCCGCACCGAGCCCCGCTCCCGGGCGTCGAACACCACCACCGGCACCCCGTCGCTCACGTCCAACGCCCAGCGCACATCGTCCAGTTCGTGCTCCACCTTCCCGTCGAAGGCGTTCACCGCCACCGCGAACGGGATCTGCTTGTGCTCGAAGTAGTCGACGGCCGCGTAGCAGTCGTCCAGCCGCCGGGTGTCCACGATGACCAGCCCGCCGACGGCGCCCTCGACGATGTCGTCCCACATGAACCCGAACCGCTCCTGTCCGGGCGTGCCGAACAGATACAGCTTCAGCGTCGGGTCGATGGTGATGCACCCGAAGTCCATGGCGACCGTGGTGGTCGTCTTGTCCGGGGTGTGGCTGAGGTCGTCGACGCCCGCCGCGACCTCGGTGATCGACGCCTCCGTCGTCAGCGGCTCGATCTCGGAAATGGAGCCCACGGCCGTGGTCTTGCCCACGCCGAAGCCTCCCGCGATCACCATCTTGACCGGCAGCGGCGGTCGTACGGCGGCGGCCGGTTCAGTCGGTGTCACGGAGTACCCCCCGGGAGTCGGGGATGGCGCGCAGGCCATCGATCACTCTTCGCAGTACGGATGAATCGTGGACGGCATCGGCGCTGGGCACATGCACGGTCAGCCGTCCCTCGGCCCGCAGATCCTCCGCGAGCACCCGGACGACGTTCAGATGCAGCCGCAGCCGCGCCGCGATCTCCGCGATGGACTGCGGCTGCCGGCAGGCCGCGACGATGTCGTGCTGCTCGAAGGAGAGCAGGTCGAGCGCGGCGAGACCCTCGGCGGTGGCCACCACCTGGGTCTCGACGGGCATCGGCCGGCCGGTCGCACTGGGCACCACCCGGCCGGCGGTGACCAGGAACGGCCGGACGGCGGGGGCGGGGCCGACCGGGTCGTCGCCCGGGGGTGGGGTGCCGTCCGCCATCAGTTCGTAACCGTTCTTCCCGAATTCCGGTCGCGGCCCGTCAGCGGGCCGACGCGGCACCGACGCTGTTCTTCAGCTCCAGCACCAGCTGCGGGCTGAGCGCGGCACCGGCGCGGTTGGCGAACAGGGTCATCTCGTAGGCGATGTTGCCGAGCTTGGCCTCCTTGTCGGTGACCACGCCGAGCACCGCCCCGCTGCCGATCGCGGAGACCAGGACGTGCCCGCCCTCCAGATCGATGATGACCTTGTTCAGACCGCCGAGGCCGTAGTTGCCGGAGGCCCCGGCGGCGAGGCTGGTGATACCGGACACGATCGCGGCGAGCCGCTCGGAGTCGGCGTGCTCGCGCAGTTCGGAGACCGCGATCAGCAGTCCGTCGGAGGAGACCGCGATGGCGTCGACGACACCCGCGGTCTCGGTCGCGAAGCGATTCAGCAGCCAGGTGAAGTCGGCTGCGGCCGCCTGGAGTTCGGCCGGCGTGGTGCCACCTGTGGACGTGCTCACTGCTCCGCTCCTTCCGGGAGGTGGTTCTGGTGGTGCGTGTCGGGGGTGGGTGTCTCTTGGGTGCTCTCGCTGCCGCTGTCGCGGTGCGCGCGCTCCACGGCCGCTTCGAACTCCTCCAGCGCGGACCGTACGGCGTCCGCGTCGGCGGGGCGGGGGGCCCGGCGCAGCGCCTGCTGGGCGCCGGAGTCCTGCGCGGTGCGCAGGGTGGCACCGCGGACCCGGCGGCGCAGCGGGCGGGAGCCGGAGGCGTGGTCCTTCGGGGACGCCTCGGGCTGCTCGGCCCGGGCGTGGTCGTCGGACGGTACGGCGGGGGCGGGAGCCTCGCGCCGGGGGAGCCGACGGGGGAGGGGGCCGGCATCGGCCGCGACCGAGGGGAGGGGGCCGGTGGGTTTGGTTGCCGGGGTCGCGGCGGGCGCCGAGGTCGTGCCGGTTGCCGAGGCTCCGGCGGATGCCGAGGTGGTGCCGGTTGCCGAGGTTCCGGCGGGCGCCGAGGTCCTGCTGGACGCCGAGGTTCCGGCGGGTGCCGATGTCCCGGCAGACGGGGGTGTCCTCGCCGGTTCCGGAATGCGGGCGGACGCGAGCTCCTTCACCGGCTCCGGAGACCTGGCGGAAAGCGGCGCCTTGGCCGCCGGTTCCGGTGCTTCCGGTACCGGCAGCAGCAGTGACGACGGCACGTTGACCTCGGCGGTGACACCGCCGCCCGGTGTGCGGGTCAGCGTCACGCCGATCTCCCAGCGGCGGGCCAGCGTGCCGACCACGAACAGGCCCAGCACCTTCGTCGGCACCAGGTCCAGCCGCTCGCGGCGCACCAGCCGGGCGTTCTCCTCGGCCAGCCGCTCCGCGCTCATCCCGAGCCCGTGGTCGGAGATCACGATGGACGCGGACTCCCCGTCCGCGCCGACCGCCACCGTCACCTCGACGGGGGAGCCCGCGGGCGAGAACGACACCGCGTTCTCCAGGAGTTCGGCCACCATCAGGGTCAGGTCGCCGATCACGTCCGGCTCCACCGCGGCCTCGGAGCGCGCCTGCAGCCGTACCCGCTGGAAGCCCTCGATCTGGCCGAGCGCGGCCCGTACGACGGTGGTCAGCGCCAGCGGACCGGAGCCGATGCCGGACTCGCGGATACCGGCGAGCAGCATCAGGCTGTCGGCGTTGCGGCGCAGGCGGACCGCGATGTGGTCGATGCTGTAGAGCCGTTCCAGCAGCTCGGGGTCGGTCTCCCCGCGCTCCACCGCGTCGATCAGGGCGAGCTGGCGGGTGGTCAGGTTGCTGACCCGGCGGCCCACGTTGCCGAACATCTCGGCGACGTTGCGGCGGCTGAGCACCTGGCGTTCCAGCAGGGCCGCGGCCGTGGTCTGCACCCGGTTGAAGGCCTCGGCGAGGTCGCCGATCTCGTCGCGCGCGGTGACCGGCACCTCGCGCAGCCGGGGCGGGCGGTCGTCCTCGGCGTCGTCGTCGGCGACCCGGGCCAGCTCGCGGTCCGCGATCTCGGCGACCTCCCGGGCGGCACCGGTGAGGGCCTGCACGGGCCGGACCACCGAGCGGCGCACCAGCACCGACAGGACGAACCAGAGGGAGAAGCCGAGCAGGGCGAGCGCCAGCAGGAGCCCGGCGCGCCAGGCGGCCTCGCCGGAGGCGTCGTCGGCCCGGTCGGCGATCTGGTCGATGAGGGAGGCGGTGACCCCGAGCCGGATCTCGGCCTGCTCCCGGTAGGCGGGGTAGGAGTCGAGCGCGGCCCGGAAGGACCGGCGGATCTCGGCGGGGGAGTCGGACTGCAGTCCGCTCGGGTCGATCTGCAGCTCGGCGAACTGCTGCTTGATCCTGGCCTGCGGGGAGCTGTGCTCGATGCCGCGCAGCTCCTCGGCCTGCTCGGCGGTGGCGAACCGGGCGAACCGGTCGGCCTGGTAGGTGTACACCTCGTGCGAGCCGACCGCGCCGATGAACTCGATGAGCGCGTTGGAGTCACCGGTGGAGGCGGAGAACACCCCGGTCTCGAAGGCGCTGTGGGCGGCGTCGGCGCGCAGCAGGGAGTCGAGCAGGTTGCCGGTGAAGGTGGCGGCGAGGCCCGCGTTGCGGTCCAGCTCCAGACCGTCGATGACACCGTTGGCAGCGCTCGTGTAGGCAGGGTCGATGTTGTCGGCGGGCAGATAGCCCTGCTCGATGGTGTCCCGGAGGCTGCCGAGCGCGCTGATCTCGCGCAGTGCGCGGGCCTCGCCCTCCGGCAGCCGGTCGCCGAAGGTCTCCCGGACCTTGATCACCTGGCGGTCCACCGCGGACTGCGCCCGGTCGTAGGCGTCCGTGGAGGGCGGGGCGGCGCCCTCGCCGCCGGCCTCGTGCCGTACGGAGAGCAGGATCGCCTGCTGGTGCTCGGCCTCCACCCGGTCCACCAGGGTGGCCACTTCGGCGCTGGCGCGGACCAGGCGGGCCGCGTCGGAGGCGGAGGAGGACTGGCTCAGCTGGTCGGTGATGAGGTAGGCGAGCAGTACGGCGACCACCGTCAGCGGCACACCGACCAGGAGGTTGAGCTTGCGCCGGAAGGGGCGGCTGTCGATGAAGCGCCGTATTCCGAGGGGGGAACCGTGTGCCGCGGTGGACGCGTCCACCTCGTTCGTGGACACCTTTCCTCCTCGTGAGTGAGCGGACTCATGGCGTCAACTTGCGTGGAGACTATCGCCTCTTGATGCATACGTCTTCACATGCGATCACAAATGACTACTCATTGAGTCCAATCGGTTACCCGGATTCCCTTGACTGAGGAAGAAGCCGGTGGATTGGATCAGTTGACGTACTGAAGAACAACCGTCCCACCCCCAACTCAGTCCGGAACGGGAATCGTGACTTCTACCGCCGCACGCAGCAGGAACCTCGTCGCGCTCGCCGCCACCGCGGCCCTGCTCGCCGGATGTGGCTCGTCCGACGACGAGAACGACAACCCCCTGGCCGGGGACAAGGCGAGCGGCGACACCGTTGTCGTCGGCTCCAACAACTTCGCCGAGTCCATCCTTCTCGCAGACATCTACGGTGAAGCCCTGAAGGCGAAGGGCATCAAGGTCACCTACAAGCCCAACATCGGCAGCCGCGAAACCACTTACGGCCTGCTGAAGAACGGCTCCATCACGGTGCTCCCGGAGTACAACGGCTCGCTGCTGGCGTACCTGGACCCGAAGGCGGAGCAGAAGAGCGCCGACGCCGTGAACGCGGCCGTGAAGACCAAGCTGGACAAGAAGCTGACGCTGCTGGAGTCCTCGCCCGCTGAGGACAAGGACTCCGTGAGCATCAACGCGGCCACGGCGAAGAAGTACAACCTCACCGGTGAGTCCACGCTCGCGGACCTCAAGGAGATCGCCCCCGAGCTGGTCATCGGCGGTTCGCCCGAGTTCCAGACCCGCCAGCAGGGCCTGGTCGGTCTGAAGGACGTCTACGGGCTGGAGTTCAAGTCCTTCAAGGCGCTCGACGCGGGCGGTCCGCTGACCCAGGCGGCGCTGGCGAAGAACACGGTGCAGGCCGCGGACATCTTCACCACGGACCCGACCATCACCAAGGAGAAGTTCGTCGTCCTGAAGGACCCGGAGAACCTCTTCGGCTTCGCCAACGTGACCCCGCTGGTCTACAAGTCGGGCCTGCCCCAGGAGGGCGTCGACGTCCTCAACCAGGTCTCCGCCAAGCTCGACACCGAGACCCTGCTGGAGCTCGACTCCCAGGTCCAGCTGGAGAACAAGGACCCGCTGGACGTGGCCAAGGAGTGGCTGAAGACGGCCGGACTGAGCTGACAGACAGCACCGCAGCGTCGAACAGGGGGCGGGGGAGCCGGGTTCAGGCCGGTTCCCCCGCCCCCTGTCGTGCCGCCCGCCGCCGTTGCCGACGCCCGAGGCGCGGCTCCTGGTCGGGGAGCCAGCCGAAGGCGAGGCAGCTCCCCGTGAGGCCCAGGAGCAGACCGAGGAAGAAGCCGCCGAGGTTGGACGTGAGCCAGGTGCCCAGCGACAGCAACAGGCCGGTGATCGAGTAGAACAGGCGCTGCGCGGGGTTGAACAGGATGAGCAGGCCCAGCAGCAGCATCAGCGTCGGCAGCAGATACCCGGCCAGGCCCTGCATCCCCAGGTGCAGGACGACCTTCATCGACGCCTTCTCGGTGAGCAGGATCTCCGCGCCGCCCAGGGCGAGCAGCAGCCCGCCCCAGAACGGCCGCTGACCCCGCCAGCGACGGAAGCCCGCCCGCGACAGGCGACGGAAACCGGGGCGCGTCATCAGCAACCCGACTCGCTGAACCGGAGCTTGAGACCGGGCAGCTTGAACACACCGGCTGTGGTGGCGTAGTTGGTCTGGCGCAGATTGGCGATGCGCACGGTGTCGGCCTGCTGGCTGAAGACGCCCTTCGGCCCCTGCACCCCGGCCTTGGTGAGGGTGCTCGCGTCGTTGCCGATCTCGATGCCGTTGAAGGCGGCGTCGCCGGACAGCTCGGTGGAGTCGGTGGTCAGATCGCTCGCGGTGACCTTCTCCGCTCCGCTGCCCGCGGTGATGAGCAGGTTGATACCGCCGAGATCCACGCTCTGGCAGAGCTTGCTCAGCGTCGCGTCCTTGATCACGGACGTGACGACCAGGACCTGACCTCCGGTGTCGCCCTCGTTGGGGCTGCCCGGAGCCATGTTGTCCAGTCCGCCGAACTGCTCGAAGCCGGTGCCGTTCAGCTCGGTGGCGGTCACCGTGAACGGCATGCCGGAGATGGCGAACTGCACGCCCAGGGCGCCCTGTGCGGTGAGCACCGCGAGTCCGGCGAGGGCGAGCGTGGCGGGGACCGCCATGACGGCGGCGCGGCGGGCGCGGACGCGTCCTGGTCTGGGGGTGGTACCGCTTTCCAAGTCTGCTCCCGGTGTTCGGGCACGTTGTCCTGGCGCGGACAGCGGGCGGGTGAGGGGTGGCGTGAAGGGCTTTCTCCGTACTGCCCAGTAGCGTGCGAGGAAGTTACCGGGGGTTACATTTGAGGGTCAAGACAGTTGTGAAAAAAGGGTGTTGAACCTGCGTCAGTTTTGCGCCGCGGTTGCGCCGTGCCCCAACTCCCGTTCAAACACTTGACGTTGACGAGATGTCAGGTCTACAACTCGACCTGGCCGTACCGGAATCCGTGGCGCCGGAACGGGCGGCCCCTTCTCGCGGCTTCAGCCCGCGTCTCCTCATGGCACCCCGCACGGCCGGTCCTCCCTGCGGCCGTGCGCGGTACCCCCCACCCCCGCTTCGAAAGAAGAGGCACCCGCATGCGTACTCGCACCCTGTTCACCCTGGTCTGCACCGCCGCGGCCTGCGCACTCCCGCTCGCCGGACCCGCCTCGGCGGCCGACGACGTCCCGGTGCTCACCACCGGCGGTACCGGCGGCACCCCGGTCGCCGTCGGGGACGTCCTCACCGCCCAGCTGGCCAGTGGCACCACCGCCACCCTCTACTCCAGCGCGACCGGCACCAGCGGTGTCTCCTGCACGTCCTCGCAGTTCACCGCGACCGTCACCGACAACCCGGCGGCGCCGGGCACCGCCACCGAGTCGCTCGACGCGCACTCCTTCGACAGCAGCAGCTGCACCAGCAACGTCCTCGGTGTGCGCGCCGTCAACAGCATCACGGTCGACAACCTGCCCTACACCACCTCCGTGACCTCCGACGGCACCGTCACGGTGGCCCCGGCGAGCGGCGCCGTCCAGACCACGGTCCGCCTGAGCACCCTGCTCGGCACCATCACCTGCGTCTACCAGGCACCGAGCCTGACCGGCACGGCGAGCAACGACGACAACAGCATCACCTTCACCGCCCAGCAGTTCACGAAGGTCTCCGGCTCCTCGCTCTGCTTCGCGAACGGATACTTCACCGCCAAGTACGCCCCGGTGACCGACGGCGGAGCCCCCGTCTTCGTCAACTGACGGACGCCGCGCCTGAGTTCACCTCCTTCGCAGGCGCGCGACCAGGGCGGCGCCCCCGGTGAGCACCAGCACCGCGGCGGCGCCGCCCGCCACCAGCGGGGCGGACGGGCCGGAGTCCGGCGTGGAGTTCGCGCCCACGTTGCTGACGTCCGGGGCCGGAGTCGGCGGCGGCACGGGCGTACGGCGCGGCTCGGCCTGCGCCGTCTTCGAAGCCTCCGGAGTCTTCGAGGGCGAGGGCGAGGGCTTCGCCGAGGCCGACGCCTTCTTCCCGCTCTCGGCGGGCTTCTTGGCAGCCGCCGTCTCCTTCTCCGGGAACACCACGTCCGAGCAGGAGTAGTACGTGTCCGGGGTACTGCTGTTCCGCCACACCGTGTACAGCACATGCCGTCCCGTGCGGTCCTTCGGCAGGGTCATACGGATGCGGTAGGCGCCGTCCGTGAGTGCCGGGTCGCGTACCTCGGCGAAGGGCCTGTCCGGCAGGTCGGACCAGGTGAGCGGCTTGGCCGGATCGTAGCCCTGCTCGGTGAGATAGAGCCGGAACGTACCGGTGTGCGGGATCGTCGAGACGTACCGCATGGTCAGCGTGGCGCCGGGCTCCAGACGGGTCGAGGGCCAGTCGGAGCGGGCCAGGTCCAGGCCCCGGTAGGCGGGCAGGCCGCCGCTGCACAGCTTTCCGTCGGGGACGACCTGCCGGTCACGTCCGTTCACATTCGCGATGCGCAGGTTGTCCCAGGCCGTGAAGGGTGCCCCGTTCGCGGCGACGGCCGCCCGGCACGCCGCCGTCGAGGCGTCGGCGCCGCCCTCCGGGGAGCAGGCCCGCACCCGGCTCACCGGATCCGTGGGCGCGCCGTGCGCGGCGGCCGGTCCGGCCGCCCCCAGGGCGAGCAGCAGCGGGGCCGCCGTGAGAGCGGCGGCGCGCCGGGCGCGAATCCGGGTCATGTGAAGCGTCTCCTCGGCCGGTGCGGGACGGGCGGTGCGGGACCGCGTGCTTCTGTCCAGTACGGGCCGCGGGCCGTGTGCGTTCAGCGGGGTGCGAGCCCCTGCATAAGCAGACACAAGCGGTCAATCAGTGGATGCCGAGGGTTTGTTTCCGGCCTGATCGAGGGTTTCCCCTGTATCCCTATGACCGCCCGCTTGCCTATCGTTCCTGCACAGCCGACCCACAGGTAACCCCGCAGGGGTCGGTCCCCACCGCGCCTGGCCGGCCTCAGCGCAACGCTTTTCGGTTCTCGGTTCACCCCCCTCCGCTTCGACGACGAAGCGACAGACCGCCGCTCCGACGCTGCCCGGAGTCCGGCCACGAAAGGCATTCCCTTGCGTACCTCCCCCTCCGTGCGACGGAGACTGATATCCGTCGCCGCGGTCTCCGCCGCGCTGTTCACGGCCGCTACCGCCACCGGCGCCATGGCCCAGGAGACCGCCGCCCCCCAGCAAGCCCCCACCGCCGCCCGCACCGAGGCCGCCCCCGGCGCCCCGGCCGAGCGTCTGATCGTCGGCTACAAGTCCGGCGCCGCCGAGGCGAAGTCCAACAAGGCCGCCGACGCGGACGCCGTCGCCAAGGGCAGGAAGGCCGGCGAGTCGCTGGACTTCGAGCGCCGCCTCGGCACCGGCGCCGCCCTCGTCGACCTCGGCGAGGACCTCAGCAAGGCCGATGTCGCCGACGTCATCGCCGAGTACGAGGCCGACCCGCAGGTCGCCTACGTCGTACCGGACCGGCTGAACAAGCCGCTGGCCACGCCGAACGACACCGAGTACACCAAGCAGTGGGACCTGTTCGAGGCCACCGCGGGCATGAACGTGCCGGGCGCCTGGGACACCACCACCGGCACCGGGGTGACCGTCGCCGTGATCGACACCGGCTACGTCGCCCACTCCGACCTCGCCGCGAACATCGTCGGCGGCTACGACTTCATCTCCGACGCCACCGTCGCCAACGACGGCGGCGGACGCGACAGCAACCCGGCCGACCCGGGCGACTGGACCGCCGCGAACGAGTGCGCCTCCGGCGACCCGGCCTACGACTCCTCCTGGCACGGTACGCATGTCGCGGGCACCATCGCCGCGGCCACCGGCAACGGCAAGGGCGTCGCCGGTATCGCGTACGGCGCGAAGATCTCCCCGCTGCGGGTGCTCGGCAAGTGCGGCGGCTACGACTCCGACATCATCGACGCCATCACCTGGGCGTCCGGCGGCACCGTCTCCGGCGTCCCGGCCAACACCAATGTCGCCAAGGTCATCAACATGAGCCTCGGCGGCGGCGGCGCCTGCACCACCGCGACCCAGAACGCGATCAACGCGGCCGTCGGCCGTGGCACCACGGTCGTCGTCGCGGCGGGCAACAGCAACGCCAACGCGGCCAACTACTCGCCGGCCAGCTGCAACAACGTGATCAGCGTCGCGGCCACCGACCGGCAGGGCAACCGCTCCTACTACTCCAACTACGGCTCCGTCGTCGACATCGCCGCCCCCGGCGGTGAGACCAACTCCGTCACGACCAACGGAATCCTGTCGACGCTGAACTCCGGTACCAAGGGCCCGGGTTCGGAGAGCTACGAGTACTACCAGGGCACCAGCATGGCCGCCCCGCACATCGCGGGTCTCGCCGCGCTGATGAAGTCGGCCAACACCGCGCTCACCCCGGCCCAGATCGAGTCCGCGATCAAGACCAACTCGCGTGCTCTGCCGGGGACGTGCTCGGGCGGCTGCGGCGCGGGCCTCGCGGACGCGGCGAAGACGGTGCAGGCGGTGAGCGGGTCCGGCGGCTCCACGGGGGGCACCACCTTCACCAGCACCTCGTCGGTGGCGATCCCGGACAACGGCACGGTCGAGTCCCCGATCACCGTTTCCGGCCGCAGTGGAAACGCCCCCTCGGCGCTCCAGGTCGGCGTGGACATCACCCACACCTACCGCGGTGACCTGGTGATCGACCTCGTCGCCCCGGACGGTTCGGCCTACCGGCTGAAGAACTCCAGCTCCTCGGACTCCGCGGACAATGTGGTCACCACCTACACGGTGAACGCCTCCGGCGAGGCCGCCAACGGCACCTGGAAGCTGCGGGTGCGGGACACGGCGACGCTGGACACGGGCCGGGTCAACAGCTGGAAGCTGACCTTCTGACCGAAGGACAGCCGGAAGGCGAGTCCTTCACATGAGCGGGCGGGTCGGCCGGTGCGGATGGGGCATCGGCCGGCCCGTCGTCATGTGCCGGCGTCGGCGCGGAAGGCGTCCAGTCGGCCCAGCGCCCACTGCCGGTAGCTCCCGGCGGGCCGCCCCAGCAGCTCGGCGACGGTCGGGTCCACCTCCGACTTCGCCCCGGCCCGGCCCCGGGACGCGCTCTCGGCGAGCGCCTCGGCGATCGGCGCGGGATAGCGCACGAGCAACCGGCGCCGCGCCTCTTGTTCCGTCAACTCCTCGAAGACCAAAGGGCGTTGGAGCAGATCACCGAGGATCTTCGTCTGCTCCACGGGGCTGATCGCCTCCGGCCCGGTGAGCGGGTAGGCCCGCCCGGCGTGCGCCTCGGGCGCCAGGAGCGTCAGGGCCGCCACCTCCGCGATGTCCCGGGGGTCGACGGTGGCGTTGACAGCGTTGCCGCAGGCGGCCCGTACGACACCCTCCGCGCGGATGGAGATGGCCCAGCCGAGCGTGTTGGACATGAAGGCGCGCGGCCGCAGCGACGTCCACAACAGCCCGGAATCGGCCAGCAGTTGCTCATTGCCGCGCTGCCAGGTCGTGATCAGGTCGGTGGCGCCCGGGTCGGTGACCGCGAGCGCGGACAGCTTCACCACATGGCGGACCCCGCACGCGCGCGCCGCCGCCAGGAAGTGCTCGTCATGGGCGTGCGTGAGCGGGTTGGCGGTGACCAGCAGCGCGGAGGTCACCCCGGTCAGCGCCCGGCGCAGACTCGCCGGATCGTCGAAGTCGCCGCCCACCACCTCCACCCCCGGTCCGGCCAGGTCCGCGGCCCGGTCGGGGCGGCGGGTCAGCAGCCGCAGCGGAGCGGCACCGCGCAGCCGGCGCACGGCGAGCGAGCCGACGGTGCCGGTCGCGCCGGTGAGCAGGATCATGGTTCGGCCCTCCGCATCGGCTCGTCCTCCTCGCCGAGCAGGGCGAGGATGCGCGCACCCCGGTCCGGCGCGGTGTCGAGCCTGCCGATCAGCCCCGGCACCGCGATGCTCGGCAGGACGTGCGCCCACATCACCGACAGCCGGTGGCCGAGATCCGCCCGCCCGGTCAGCGCCCGCGACATCAACTGGATCCCGGCGAACGAGCCGACCAGCAGCTCCACCGTGTCCCGCGGCACCACCGTGGGCAGCAACTCACCCTGCTTGTCGGCCTCTTCGAGCAGTTCCACGACATGGTCCGCCCACTGCCGGAACGGCCCGGAGTGGTCGACACCGGGCGGGGTGGCCTGGTCCACGGTGAGCCGCACACTGCCCTGCAGCAGAGGGTTGTTCAGCAGCCGCCGCCCGTAGACGAAGCTCATGTCCACGATCTCCTGGAGCTTGCAGGGCTGCGGCGGCACCGCGCCGAACGGCACCTGCTCGTCCAGGACGGCCTGGGCGAGGGACTCCTTGGAGGGGAAGTGGAAGTACAGGGCGCCCTTGGTGACTTCGGCCCGCTCCAGCACCATGGAGATCGTCGTCGAGGCGTAGCCGTGCTCGTCGAACACCGCCCCCGCGGCTTCCAGGATCGCTCTGCGCGTCCTGATGGCGCGTTCCTGCTTCGCCATAAGGGCCCCTCCGTTGCGCCGAGTTGACGGGATGGCCATGGTGCGAGGGCCCGGAGGCGCACCCGGTCCTGGTCACCCTGGTCTCATTGAAAACAAACCGGTCGGCTCGTACTCTAGCGCTCACGGCACGGGCACCTCGCCGTCTGTCAACACTGTCGGGGGAGCCAGGGAGAGACATGCCTCAATTGCCGCAACTCGCCGATTTCCCGACGGCGTCCGAGGCGCTCACGGCCACCGTTCCCCGCGAGCTGGTCCACCGCGCGGCCGTCGCCGAGACCCTCCTGACCGGCTGGAGCCGCATCGGGACCGACCGGTTCAGGGTGACCGCGCAGTGGCCGCGAGCCCACCAGTTGCATGTGTCGAGCGACCGTACCGCATACGAGCCGCTGCTCGTCACCGAAACAGTCCGCCAGGGCGGCACCCTGATCGCGCACACCGAGTACGACGTACCGCTGGGCCACCGGTTCGTGCTCCAGGAGCTGCGCGTCAGTACCCGTCCCGAGCACCTCCGGGTGGGCTCCCTGCCCGCCGAACCGGAGGTCGACATCAGCATCCTCGACATCCGCAGGCGGGCCGGGAAGGTCACCGCCTTCGACGTCGAAGCGGCCGTTTTCCTGGAGAACACGCAGGTCGGGAGCGCGTACTTCGCCGCGTCCTGGACCAGCGACCCCGTCTACCGCAGGCTGCGCGGCGGCCGTACGCCGCAGAACGTCACCCCGCTGCCCCTGCCGCCGGGGCTCGCGCCCGAGGCCGTCGGCCGCACGGTCCCCGGCGATGTCGTGCTGGCTCCCGGTGACCGCCGGGACCGCTGGCAGCTGCGAGTGGATACCGCGCATCCCGTTTTTTTCGACCATCCTCTCGACCATGTGCCGGGGATGCTGCTCCTGGAGGCGGCCGGTCAGGCGGCCCGGGTCGCGCACGGCGGGCGGCGCGTCCCGATGTCGTTCCACGCGACCTTCGACCGGTATGCCGAACTGGACCTGCCCACGTGGATAGAGGTGGCGCCCGGCCCCGAGGGGCTGGTCCAAGTCCTCGGTGTGCAAGGGGACTCGGCAGTCTTCGCATGCGGGGTAGGCACGGTCGCGCAGTGAGCTATGGTGTTCGGGGAGCAGAAAACAAACGGCATGACCCGTTCTTTTCCCGGCCCAGGAGAGAGTCGAGCCGATGGCGAGGCAGTTACGCGCAGAACAGACCCGCGCGACGATCATCACCGCTGCCGCTGACCTGTTCGATCGTCGCGGCTACGAGTCGACCAGTCTGAGCGACATCGTCGAACACGCCCAAGTCACCAAGGGCGCCCTGTACTTCCACTTCGCGGCGAAGGAGGACCTCGCCCACGCGATCATGGAGCTGCAGTCCCAGGCGTCCCGTCAGATCGCCTGCGAGATGGAGTCGCGCGGCTACTCCTCCCTGGAGACGCTGATGCGCACCATGTTCGGCATCACCCGGCTGTCGGTGGAGGGCCCGATCCCGCGGGCCGGACTCCGGCTGGCCACCGGGCCGGTCCCGGTGAAGGCGCCGATGCAGCACCCGTTCGCGGAGTGGCTGGACATCGCCACCCGCAAACTCGTCGGCGCGGTCAAGGAGTCGGACCTCCATCCGGACGTCGACATCGACGCGGCGGCCCACTCCCTGGTCTGCTTCTTCGTCGGCACCCGCATCGTCGGCCGCTCCGTCGAGCCGGTCGTCCGCCAGCCCCGCAGGCTCGCCGAGATGTGGCACGTCCTGATCCGCGGCATGGTCCCGGTGCCCCGCCGCCCCCGCTACCTCACCCTCGCCACCCAGCTGGAACGGGAGGTGCGGCTGAGTCAGCGGGAAGCCGTCGGGTGACCGCGATACGGTCGCCGCATGGACGACACCCCGCCCGTGATCCTCGGCGACGCACCCGGCTCCTTCCCGCACACCGTGCTGACCGAGCGGCACCCCGCGATCATCGAGCAGGTGCGCGCGGCGGTCCCGTACGGCCCCGGGCAGCGCGCCGCACTCGACGCGCTGCTGCACGAGTGCACCAAGGGCGTCGTCGAACCGCTCCCCGACGGCGCCCACGACCGGAACCGGTGGCAGGACTGGGGCATCGCCGACCACACGGGCCAACCCTGGACCGACGCCCCCTGGCTGTGGGCGGAGAGCTACTTCTACCGCCGGCTCCTCGAAGCCACCGGCTACTTCACCTCCGGCGCCTGGCAGGGCATCGACCCCTTCCGCCCCGCCAAGCTGGCCGAGCTGGACTCCCCGGAGACGGACGAGGAACTGGCCGCGCTGGACGACCTCGCCGCACTGTCGCCCGACGAGCGGGACCGGGCCCTGCTGCACGGCTCCCTGTGGGGCAACCGCGCCGACCTCGGCTTCCGGCTCTCCACCGCCGACGGTACGAGCCCCTCCGGCACCCCTCCGCTGGTCGCCGACGACAGCGGCGCCCTGTGGTCCCTGCTGCCGCCCGGCCGGACCGCCCCGCTGCTCTGTCTGATCGCCGACAACGCGGGCCGCGAACTCGTCCCCGACCTCCTGCTGATCGCCCATCTCCTCGACCGGGGGCGGGTGGCGCGCGCCGTCCTGCACGTCAAGCCTTACCCGTACTTCGTCTCCGACGCGACCCCCGCCGACGTCCTCGACGCCGTGCGGCGGCTCGGGCAGGCGCCGGGCGCGGCACGGGCGTACGGCGACACCCTGTGGGCGGCGCTCACCGACGGACGGCTCACGATCCGCGCCCACCCCTTCTCCTGCGCGCCCCTGCCCTACGAGGAGATGCCCGACGACCTGCGCGCGGAACTGGCAGGGGCCACGGTCACGATCCTCAAGGGCGACCTCAACTACCGTCGCCTGGTGGGCGACCGCCGCTGGCCCCCGACCACCCCCTTCTCCGACGTCACCGCCTACTTCCCCGGCCCCGTGGCCGCCCTGCGCACCCTCAAGTCCGAGGTGATCACCGGCCTCGACCCGGACACGGTGGCCGCCCTGACCGCCGCGGAGCAGGAGAGCTGGCGCACCAGCGGCAGCCACGCCCTGATCCAGGTGCGTGGCTGAACGCTCACTCCACCTCGACCGGCAGCGACTTGATGCCGTTGATGAAGTTCGACACCAGCCGCACGGGCGGACCGGCGGTGCGCAGGACCGGCAGGGCCCGCAGCGACTCCCGGTACAGCACCCGCAGTTGGAGCCGCGCGAAGTGCGCGCCCAGGCAGACGTGCGGACCGTCGCCGAAGGAGACGTGCGGGTTCGGGGAACGGGTCGGGTCGAGCCGGTCCGGCTCCGCGAACACCCGCTCGTCGCGGTTGGCGGAGGCGTGGAAGACCACGACCTTGTCCCCGGCCCGGATTGGCTGCCCGGCCAGCTCGGTGTCGACGGCGGCGGTCCGGCGGAAGGTCAGCACCGGCGGGTGCCAGCGCAGCAACTCGTCCACCGCCGGGTCCAGTTCGACCTCCTCCGCGCGCAGTCGCGCGTACCACCGCGGGTGCTCGGCCAGCGCCAGCAGACCGCCCGGGGCGGCGGCGCGCACGGTGTCGTTGCCCGCGACCGTGAGCAGGAAGAAGAACATCTCCAGCTCGGGGGCGGTCAGTTCGGCGTCGTGCGCGAGGATGGTCATCACGTCGTCGGCCGGGTACCGCCGCTTGTAGACGGCCAGTTCACCGGCGTAGTCGAACATGTCCCGCAGCATCGCCGGGGAGCGCGGATTGACCGGCCGGCCCGCCGCGTCGCGCACCGTCGGCCCGGACTCGTCGGGATCCTGGTAGCCGATCACCCGCTGCGTCCAGTGCAGCAGCAGTTTGCGGTCGCGTTCCGGGACGCCCAGCAGATCGGCCAGATTGAGCAGGGCGTAGTCGTCGGTGACGGCGGTGACCAGATCGACGGTGCCGTCCTGCTCCCGGGCGGTCTCCAGGGCCTGCGCGAACAGGTGCCGGGCGCGCTTCCCGGCGAGCGCGGTGAACCGGTCGATGCGCTTCGGGGTGAACGCCCGGCTCACCAGGCGGCGTAACCTGCCGTGCTGAGGCGGGTCCTGATTGAGCATCATGCGCCGGATGAACGGCAGGTCCTCCGGATCGGGGTCGCGGATCTGGGTGGCGCCCAGGTGGGAGGAGTACGTCAGCGCGTCCTTCAGCACCCGCACCACGTCCGCGTGCCGGGTCACCGCCCAGAACCCCTGCCCGGCAGGCCAGCCCAGCACCTCGGGCTCCTCCTGCCAGGACACGGGGTAGTGGTCGCGCAGGACGCGGTAGGCGGCGTAGGGCACGCCTTCGGCGTACTGCCGGGGATCGAAGACATCGGGGGCGGACGGGGACGGCCGGACGGTCACGCCTGCTCACCCTCGGCCGCCCAGGACCCGTCCGCGTAGTCCAGGTCGTTCAACTCGTCCAGGTCGTCGGTGTCGTCCCCGTCGTCCGCGTCCAGGAACGCCTCCACCACCTGGATCAGCTCCAGCGGGGACTCGTCCATGGCGTAGTGCCCGGCCCCGGCGAGCTCCCGCACCTCGCCGTACGGGTACCAGCGCCGCCAGGTCTCCCGCAGCAGGCCCGCCGACAGCGCGGGATCGAGCCGCCCCGCCAAGGCCAGGGCGGGCACCCGGGCACCCGCCACCTCGGTGTGGAAGTCCTCCCCGGCCCAGGAGTCCAGCCAGGCCCGGAACGCCTTCGGGTCGCTCACCGCCAGCGAACGGGCCACCATGCGCTCCAGCCAGGCCGCGGGCCGCACCCCGCCCGTGGTGAAGTCGATGATCGCGCGGCGGTTCTCCGGCAGGTGCGCCGCGTCCGCGAACAGCTCCCACTGCTCCGCCGGGAGCGGCAGCCCCGAGGCGGGCACCGGGGAGACCCCCACGATCCGCCGCAGCCGCTCGGGCGCCAGCGCCAGCAGCCGCTGGGCGACCGAGCCGCCCATCGAGTGCCCGACGACCGAGAAACGCTCCCAGCCGAGCCGGTCGGCCAGCTCCAGCAGATCCTGGGCCGCCTCGGCCGTCGTATACGCCCCCGCAGCGTCCTTCGCCTCGCCGTACCCGCGCAGATCGACCAGCGCGTAGGTGAAGGACAGGACGTCGAGGTCCGGCAGGACGCTCGCGTACGCCGACCGGTCCGCGAACCAGCCGTGCACCGCGAACACCTTGTGGGCACCGTCGCCGTGCAGCTCATGGGGGAGCGTGAAGGAGGTCATGCGAACACGGTGGCGCCACCGCCGGGCCTCGGCAAGAGCACCCGGCGCGGCGGACCGTAACCGGAACACCACAGTACGCATGCGGAGTTGGCCGGTTTCCGTCGGTTTCACGCGATGGTGTGATCATGTCCCGGCGTACGGATGCCCGCCCGGGGCCCCGGGTAGTGCCCGGCCATGACGCAGCAGCCCTTCGAACTCCCGCACTTCTACATGCCGTATCCCGCGCGGCTCAACCCGCACGTCGACGAGGCCCGGGCCCACTCGACGGCGTGGGCGCGCGAGATGGGCATGCTGGAGGGCTCCGGGATCTGGGAGCAGTCCGACCTCGAAGCACACGACTACGGCCTGCTCTGCGCCTACACCCATCCCGAGTGCGACGGCCCCGCCCTGTCGCTGATCACCGACTGGTACGTGTGGGTCTTCTTCTTCGACGACCACTTCCTGGACATGTACAAGCGGACCCAGGACCGCGCCGCCGGCAAGGCCCACCTCGACCGGCTCGCCCTGTTCATGCCGATGGACCCGGCCACCGCGATGCCCGAGCCGGAGAACCCGGTGGAGGCCGGACTCGCCGACCTGTGGAAGCGCACCGTCCCGGCCATGTCCGCCGACTGGCGCCGCCGCTTCGCCGTCGCCACCGAGCACCTGCTCAACGAGTCGATGTGGGAGCTGTCCAACATCAACGAGGGGCGGATCGCCAACCCCGTCGAGTACATCGAGATGCGCCGCAAGGTGGGCGGCGCCCCCTGGTCCGCCGGTCTGGTGGAGTACGCGCGGGCCGAGGTGCCCGCCGCCGTCTCCGGCTCCCGGCCGATGCGGGTGCTGATGGAGACCTTCTCCGACGCCGTGCACCTGCGCAACGACCTGTTCTCCTACCAGCGCGAGGTGGAGGACGAGGGCGAACTCAGCAACGGTGTGCTGGTCCTGGAGACCTTCTTCGGCTGCACCACCCAGGAGGCGGCCGACATGGTGAACGACGTCCTCACCTCCCGGCTCCACCAGTTCGAGCACACCGCCCTCACCGAGGTCCCCGCGCTCGCCCTGGAGAAGGGCCTGACCCCGGACGAGATCGCCGCTGTCGCCGCCTACACCCAGGGCCTGCAGGACTGGCAGTCCGGCGGCCACGAATGGCACATGCGCTCCAGCCGGTACATGAACGAACGCGCCCGCACCGACCGGCCCTGGCACGGACTCACCGGCCCCGGCACCTCCGCCGCCGACATCGGCGCCCTGCTCGCCTCGGCCGGCTCCGAACGCCTGCGCGCCCACACCCATGTGCCCTACCAGCAGGTCGGACCGTCCCAGATCCCCGACTTCTACATGCCCTTCCAGGTGGAGCTGTGCCCGCATCTGCCGGGCGCCCGGCAGCGGCTCGTGGAGTGGTCGCACCGCATGGGCATCCTGCAGGAGGGCGTCTGGGACGAGGACCGGCTCGACGCCGCCGATCTCGCCCTGTGCTCGGCGGGCCTGGACCCCGACGCCACCGAGGAGGCCCTCGACCTCAGCGCCCACTGGCTCTGCTGGGGCACCTACGGCGACGACTACTACCCCCTCGTCTTCGGTCACCGCCGCGACCTGGCCGCCGCCAAGCTCACCACCGAGCGGCTGGCCGCCTGTATGCCCGTCGACGGCGGGGAGGTCCCCCTCGTCCCGTCCAACGCCATGGAACGCGCGCTGATCGACCTGTGGACCCGCACGACGGCGAGGATGACGCCCGAACAGCGGCGCACCTTCAAGGACGCGGTCAACTCCATGACCGAGAGCTGGCTGTGGGAGCTGCACAACCAGTTCCTCAACCGCGTCCCGGACCCGGTGGACTACCTGGAGATGCGCCGGTCCACCTTCGGCTCCGACCTCACCATGGCGATGTGCCGCATGGGCCACGGTCCGGCGGTGCCCCCGGAGGTGTACCGCAGCGGCCCGGTGCGCTCCCTGGAGAACGCCGCCATGGACTACGGCTGCCTCATCAACGACGTCTTCTCGTACCAGAAGGAGGTCCAGTACGAGGGCGAGGTGCACAACCTCATCCTCGTCGTGCAGAACTTCTTCGGCTGCGACTACCCCGCCGCGCTCGCCGTCGTGCACGACCTGATGACCCAGCGGATGCAGCAGTTCGAACACGTCGTCGCGCACGAACTGCCCGTGGTGTACGACGACTTCCAGCTCTCCGAGGAAGCACGCGACGCGATGGCCACCTACGTCAGCGATCTGCAGAACTGGATGGCGGGCATCCTGAACTGGCACCGCGAGGTCGACCGCTACAAGCCCGACTACCTGGCCCGCCGCGCCCACGGCTTCCTGCCCGACCGGGCACCGGCGGCGGGGGTGTCGGTGTCCCTGGGCTGAGTGCTCAGGCCGGATCGACGTCCCGGGGGTCCCGGACCCGTTCGGCGGTCTCCTCGGCGAGCTCTCGCAGGCGCTCCAGTCCCTGCCCCGAGAGCCCGCCGAGCATCGCGTCCGCCGCGGCGAGCAGTGCGCCGGCCTCCTCGATGAGACCGGCGTCGGCGAGGGCCCGGGTGAGGGCGTAGTGCTCCTCGACGGTGAACCGGCTGTGGTTGACGCGGTCCCAGTGCGTCAGGGAGTCGTCGCCGGGGTCGGCCAGGATGGCGCGTATCGAGGCCAGCGAGCGCACGGCTCGCGGGAGTTGCCCGTCCTCCCGCTCCAGCCGGGCCTGGTCGCGCAGGGCCGATATCCGGTCCCACGCCGTCTCCTGGAGGGAGGCATACAGACGGCGGGCGCGTAGCGCCTGCCCGAGATCGCCCGCTCGTTCCAACTCGGTGGCCAGCCAGCTGAGCTCGGAGGTGTCCAGGCGGCTCGGATCGTCGGTCCGCCGGAGCCTGCTCTGGTCCAGGAAGATCTCGTCCAGCGCGCGGATCAGCGGGACTCGGGCCAGTTCCGTCATGCCCTGGTCCAGGGCGAGCCCGGTCCACAGGGACAGGGGCTCGTCGTCCGGATCGGAGCCGAACATCCACTCGTCCAGCTCCTCGGCCCAGCGCAGCAGTTCGGCGGCGTCCGCGCCCGGCTCGGGCATCTCGCTGAGCCCGCAGTGCGTGTCGAAGTCGGTCTCACGGACCTCGTGCAGCAGGGGCAGGTCGGCGACGTCCCCGTACCGCCCCACGAGGACGGCGGCGAGCCGGAGTTCGTCCGTCATCGACGACTCCGCCTCCCGGCGCAGCAACTGCCGCAGCCAGTCTCCGTCGCCCTCGGCACGGTCGAACTGCGCGGCCCGCAGGGCGAGTCGGCGCCGTACCGGGTCATCGGCGACCGCGTCCCGGTCGGCGCGGTCGCCCGTGCGCAGCAGGGCCAGATCCGCGCGGCCCTGTGCCAGCACCGGCTCCCACAGGGGCGGGCGCGGATGCGGGTCCAGCAGGTCGTAGGCCCCGCCCTCCTCGTCGTTGAGCAGCACGAAGTCGGGTTCCGTGCGCAGAAGCGCGGAGTGCAGCAGGGCCACCAGCTCCACCGGGGAGCGGTCGGGGAAGCCCAGCGCGGCGCGCAGTTCGGCGCGGGCCGCCTCGAAGCGGTCGTCCTCGCGGAGCGCCTGCGCGGCCCGCGCGAGGATCACCTCCGCGCCGTCCCCAGGCGACAGGTCCACGAAGTCGAACCAGCACGGCAGGCCCAGCACCACCTGGAGCGCCTCGTCGGCAGTGGAGCCGATGATCCCGGCCCGGCCCTCGGAGTCGGCGTAGAGCATCGGGCCGCCCGCGCACACGAAATACGTGCCGCCCGCCCCGTCTCCCGCCACGGCCTCGATCGGCGCGCCCGAGGCCAGGCGGACCGGCTCGCCGTGCTCGGCCCGGCTCAGGTCGAAGTCGAACGGGAACGCGGCCAGGTCGGCCAGGCGTGGGTTCTGGCGCAGGGTGCGCAGCGCGTCGTCGGTCATGTCACAGAACGTAACAGCCCCCACTGACAGTGACCCTGGGCCGTCCACTGTCACCCCCGCCGGCCTGCTGGTCCGGCCCTCGGCCTCACCTCCGGCCGCGCGCCCGTTCCACCGCCGCCCTGGCCCACGCCGAGACCATCCGGTGCGGGCGGGAGCCGTCGCCGGACAGTTCCGGCTGGAAGAGGGAGGCCAGGAAGAAGGGGTGGTCCGGCAGTTCGGCGATGCGGACGTGGCCGTCCTCGTCGTGCCCCGAGAAGCGCAGTCCGTGCGCGGTCAGGGTGTCGAGGTGGCGGGTGGCGCCGTAGGCGCAGAAGTAGCGCTCGACGGTCCGTTCCGCGCCGATCACCGACCGCGCGAGCGAGTCCGGCTCCACGAGCACCGCGCCCTCGTGACCCACCAGCGAGCAGGCCAGCGGCTCGATCAGCGGGTCGGCGGCGTCCGGGTCGTTCTCCGCGTGGGCGGCGCCGGTCAGCCCGCAGACCTCGCGGGCGTACTCCAGCAGCGTGTGCTGGAAGCCGCCGCACGTCCCGAGGAAGGGGATGCCCCCCTCACGTGCGGCGCGGATCGCCCGGAGCACCCCGGCCTCGCTGCGGTACGGGCTGCCCGGTACCACCCACACCGCGTCGAAGCCGTCCACGGCACCGGGCCCGGCGGCGGCCTGCCAGGAGGGGACCCAGTACGCGTCGAGGAGCAGCCGCTCCCGGTCGGCGAGCGCGTCGAGGAGGAGAGGCAGCCGGGTGTGGGACACGACATTGGGGGAGCGGTCGCCGACCAGGGCGACCCGCGCGAGGGGCTCGGTCATGGCGTTCATCCTGGGCGCCGTCGCGAGTTCACGTCCAACGATGATCCCTGCACTTCCGATAAGCAGAGCTGATGTCATCCTGGTCGCCATGGACCCGCACCTGCTGCGCACCTACGTCACCGTCGCCCGCCTCGCCTCCTTCTCCGAGGCCGCCCGCGCACTCGGCTACACCCAGTCGGCGGTGTCCCAGCACATCGCGGCCCTCGAACAGGACCTCGGCGCCCCGCTCCTCACCCGCCGCCCGGTCGCCCCCACGGAGGCGGGCGCCCGCCTCCTGGAGCACGCGGAACCCCTGCTGCTGCGCCTGGACGCGGCCCGCGCGGATGTCGTACGGCTGGCCGCGGCGCCCCCGCGCGGGCTGACGCTCGCCGCCGCGCCCACCGCCCTCGGCCCGGCGGTCCTGGCCGCGCTCCCGGCGGCCGGGGTGACCCTGAAGGTGCTGCCCCGGGACGGCGTCCCGGCGGCCGTCGCCACCGGCACCGCCGACCTGGGCCTCGTCGACGGCCTCGCCGCCCCCAGCGACCCGCTGCGGATGCCGGACGTGGCACCGCTGACCACACGCGGCGCGGGCGAGGAACCGGTCTGCGTGCTGCTGCCCGCGGCCCATCCGCTGGCCCGGCGTCCCGGGCTGAGCCTGCACGACCTCGTCGACGCCCGCTGGCTCGACGCCCCCGGGGCGGGCCCGCCGCTCGACCGGCTCCGCGCGGCGGTCGGCGGCCACGGCTTCCGCCCGGCCCTGCGCTACGAGGGCGCCGACGTACGCGCCCTCACCGCTCTCGCCGCCGCGGGCCACGGCCTGACCCTGCTGCCCCGGTGGGCCGCGACCGGGGTGCCCGGCGCGGTCGCCGTCCCGGTCACCGAGCCCCGGATCGTCCACCGCACGGAGCTGGTGCACGCGGGCGCACTCCGGGGCGCGGCACAGGAGCTGGCGTTCGCACTGACGTCCGGGGAGGGTCCGGACTTCCGCTCCTGAGCGGGCGTCAGTCTCACTCGTTCGTGGCACGTTGTGCGCCGGAGCGCCGGGTAGTCCTCAGCCGGAGCCGGACCGCAGCCCTCAGCCCGAGGCCGACCGCGGTTCTCCGTCCGGAGGCGATCCATGGAACACACCGCGTTGCGCCCCAAGCCGATGCCCGGCCGGGAGCCCGGCGACGGCCCGCGCACGACACCCACCCCGCGACCACGCGCCGCGCGCCGGCGCGGACGCCGGTTCACCACCGCCCTGTTCGCGCTGTTCGTCGGCGCGGTCCTGGTGCTGTCCGGCGTCGGACTCGGCACCGTCGGCGCCACGGTGATCGGGATGAGCAAACTCGCCGAGGCCCAGCAGGCACAGCAGGCGAGCACCCGCGCCCACGCCGCCCCCTCCGCCTCGCTCGGACCCCGGCCCGCCCCGGCCGCGAGCGCCGCCCGCGCGACGCTGGGCGTGGAGGCGGTGGACGCCGAGAAGGCGGGCGCCCGGCTCGTCGGCGTCCACGTCCCGGGCCCCGGCTACGCGGCGGGCCTGGTGCGCGGCGACATCCTCCTCGCCTTCGGCAGGACCCGCGTCGACAGCGCGACCGACCTCGCCCGCGCGGTGGCGAAGGCCCGCCCCGGCAGGGAGGTCACCTTGACGGTGCGCCACGCCAGTGGCGGCTACCAGCAGCTCGTCGTGGTGCCGGGCGTGGTGACCTGACGGGCCGGACGGGCCCGACAACCCCGGGGAAACAACGTCAACCGGCTCGCGCCGCCCTCTCCGTGCGGGCAGGATGCTGCCCGTGGTCACCTTCACCCGTCCAGGGAGGCACGGATGAGCACCCCGACGCCCGCCCCCTTCACCGCCGAGGACTACCGGGCCCGTATGGAGCGCGCCGCGCGGGCCGCCGGTGATGCCGGGCTCGCCGGTCTGCTCGTCGCACCCGGGCCCGACCTGGTGTGGCTCACCGGATACGCGCCCCCGGTCACCGAACGGCTCACCCTGCTCGTCCTCGTCCCCGGCCGCGACCCCGAGCTGGTGGTGCCCGCCCTGGAGGCCCCGGACGCCGCCAAGGCGCCCTGCGGGCCCGCGCTGGCCCTGCGGGACTGGACCGACGGCAAGGACCCCTACGCCGTCGCCGCCGCCCTGCTGGACCCCGGCGGCCGGTTCGGGATCAGCGACAACGCCTGGGCCATGCATCTGCTCGGCCTCACCCACACCTTGCCCGGCTCCTCCTACGCCTCCCTCACCGAGGCGCTGCCGATGCTCCGCGCGGTGAAGGACGCCGCGGAACTGGAGCGCCTCGCGGCCGCGGGCGCGGCGGCGGACGCCACGTACGAGGAGATCCGGCGGCTGCCCTTCGCCGGGCGCAGGGAGTCCGAGGTCGCCGCCGACCTGGCCCGGCTGCTGCGCGAGCACGGGCACTCCCAGGTCGACTTCACCATCGTCGCCTCCGGCCCGAACGGCGCCGACCCGCACCACGAGGCGGACGAGCGGGTCATCGAGCGCGGCGACACGGTCGTCCTCGACTTCGGCGGCCTGCTCGGCGGCTACGGCTCCGACACCTCCCGCACCGTCCACGTCGGCGAGCCCACCGAGGAGGAGCGCCGGGTCCACGACATCGTGCGCGAGGCCCAGGAGGCGGGCTTCCGCGCGGTACGGCCCGGCGTGGCCTGCCAGGAGATCGACCGGGCCGCCCGCGCGGTCATCGAGGACGCCGGGTACGGCGAGTACTTCATTCACCGCACCGGGCACGGCATCGGCGTCACCACGCACGAGCCGCCGTACATGGTCGAGGGCGAGGAACAGCCCCTGGTGCCCGGCATGTGCTTCTCCGTGGAGCCCGGCATCTATCTGCCCGGCCGCTTCGGGGTCCGTATCGAGGACATCGTCACGGTCACCGAGGACGGGGGGAGGCGCCTGAACAACACCACCCGGGAGATGGCCATAGTGGACTGAGGAGGACAATTGCAGCGGTTCCGGCCCCTCCTCCGGGCGCCGGCTTCAGTGACAACGGCTTCAGCAACACCGGCTCTAGTGACAACGGCGCGACCATGACCCAGGCACCGACACCCACCGCGGACACGGTCCGCAGACTGGTCCGTTCCCTGCTCAAGGACGGCGCGGACGACACCGCGGGACCCGAGGTCCGGCCCGTCGCGCCCGGCGACGAGGCCGTCACCTGGTGGGTCGGCGCCCGCCATGTGCTGCGCCTCGCCCCCGACCGGGACGGCACCGTCCGCCAGCGCCGCGAGATGCGCCTGCGCGACCTGGTCCGGCCGCACCTGCCGGTCGCGGTGCCCACCAGCGTCGCGCACGGCGAGTGGGCGCCCGGTCTCGCCTACACCCTGGACACCAAGCTGCCCGGCGGCTCGGCCGAGGTGCACGACGTGTCCGCCGTCGGAGAGGCCGACCTCGCGGGACTGCTCACGGGGCTGCGCGAGGTGTCCGTACGGCAGGCCGAGGCGATCGGCGTGCCGCGCACCGGCCCGCGCTCCCTGGAGGCGCTGCGCCGGGCCGCCGAACGCGCCGCCGCCCGCCTCGCCGAGGCCGACGAGTTCGACCCGGCCCGGCTGCACCAGCTCACCCCGCCGGCCGCGGTGCAGCTCGCCGCCCAGCCCGGCACCGCCGTCCTCGTCCACCACGGGCTGACCGGCGAGCACCTCGTGGTGAGCGCCGACGGACGGGTGCGCGGGGTCCTCGGCTGGACCGACGCGGTGGTCGGCGACCCCGCCGAGGACATCGCCGGTCTCGCCCGCGCGGTCGGCTCCCCGGCCGCCGTGCGCGCCGCCACCCTGGCGGGCTACGGCGCCCGCCCGTGTCTGCGCGGCCTGTGGCTGGCCCGCTGCGACACCGTGATCCATCTCGCCGAGGCCCTCGACAGGCCCGGCCGCACCCCCCTGCCGGAGCTGCGCCGGCGGCTCGAACTGGCCTGGGAGGCGATCCTGCTGGAGCGGGTCACGGAACTCCGCGAGGACGACGACCCGGACGAGGGCCCCTGAGGCTCATCGGGCTCTTCCTTCGTGGATACCCCCGGCTTCAGCCGGGGGAGGAAACGAAGCTCCTGCGGAGCAGGGCAGGGAAAGCCGGTTCGCCGCCAGGGCGGACCGGCGTCCTCCGACCACCGGCCAACAGCCGCCTCTCACACGGAAGCTGATTCAATGTGAGGAATGACGCAGCAGGTCAAGCGGGCTTTCAAGTACCGCATTTACCCAACGGACGAGCAGGCAGCGGAGCTGTCGCGCACGTTCGGCTGCGTCCGCCTCGTCTACAACAAGGCGCTGGAGGAGCGCACGCGCGCTTGGTACGGCGAGCAGCGCCGGATCTCCTACGTGCAGTCCTCGGCCGCGCTGACGGAGTGGAAGAAGACCGAAGATCTCGCCTTCCTGACGGAGGTGTCCTCGGTCCCGCTCCAGCAGGCGCTGCGCCATCTTCAGACGGCGTTCGGGAACTTCTTCGCCAAGCGGGCGAAGTACCCCCGGTTCAAGTCGCGGAAGAAGTCCCGCGCGTCGGCCGAGTACACCCGCTCCGCGTTCAAGTGGCGCGACGGGGAGCTGACCCTGGCGAAGATGACGGAGCCGCTGGACATCCGCTGGTCGCGTCCGCTCCCCGAAGGTGCGGTGCCCACCACGGCGACCGTGTCGCGTGATGCGGCCGGCCGCTGGTTCGTCTCCCTGCTCTGCGAGGACACCATTACCCCCGCGCCTGCCACCACGGCGGCGGTCGGCATCGACGCCGGGATCACCTCCCTGGTGACCCTGTCCACCGGAGAGAAGATCGCCAACCCCCGGCACGAGCGGCGGGATCGCGCCCGCCTCGCCCGCGCGCAGCGGGAGCTGTCGCGGAAGGCGAAGGGCTCGGCGAACCGCGAGAAGGCCCGACGCAGGGTCGCCAGGGTCCATGCCCGGATCGCCGACCGGCGCCGCGACTTCCTGCACAAGCTGTCCACTCGGCTCGTCCGTGAGAACCAAACGGTCGTGATCGAGGACCTGACCGTCCGCAACCTGCTGAAGAACGGCCGCCTCGCGCGCGCCATCTCGGACGCGACCTGGACGGACCTGCGCTCCATGCTGGAGTACAAGTGCGCCTGGTACGGGCGCGAACTCGTCGTGACCGACCGCTGGTTCCCGTCCAGCAAGCTGTGCGGGGCCTGTGGCACGGTCGCGGCGAGGATGCCGCTGAACGTCCGCGAGTGGACGTGCGACTGCGGCGTGGTGCATGACCGCGATGTGAACGCGGCACGCAACATCCTGGCCGCCGGGCTGGCGGCGTCTGCTTGTGGAGACGGTGTAAGACCTCACCGGGAGTCCTCCCGGACGGGGCGGTCGTCGGTGAAGCAGGAAACCCAGCGGGCGACCGCTGGAATCCCCCGCCTTTAGGCCGGGGAGGAAGTCAATCCTGGAGCAGCACCACACCCGACTCCCCGGGCAGGTGCAGCACGCCGTCCTGCCCCGGCACCTCCACCGGCTCCCACGCGGCCAGCACGCGCGCGTGCCGGGGCCCCAGCGGGATCTGCGCGGGGTCCTTGCCGAGGTTGACGGCCACCCGGACGTCACCGCGCCGGAACGCCAGCCAGCGGTGCCGCTCGTCGAAGGCGACCTTGGTGTCGGCGAGGTCGGGGTCGGTCAGATCGGGCTGCTCGTGGCGCAGGGCGATCAGACGCCGGTACCAGTCGAGCACGCGCGCGTGGGGCTCGCGTTCCGGCTCCGACCAGTCCAGGCAGGAGCGGTCCCGGGTCGCCGGGTCCTGCGGGTCGGGCACGTCCTCCTCGGCCCAGCCGTGCGCGGCGAACTCCCGGCGCCTGCCCCGCCGTACCGCCTCCGCCAGCTCGGGGTCGGTGTGGTCGGTGAAGAACTGCCAGGGCGTGCCCGCCGCCCACTCCTCGCCCATGAACAGCATCGGCGTGAAGGGCGCCGTCAGGACCAGCGTCGCCGCGCAGGCCAGCAGGCCGGGGGAGAGGGCGGCGGAGAGCCGGTCGCCCTGGGCGCGGTTGCCGACCTGGTCGTGGGTCTGGCTGTAGCCCAGCAGCCGGTGCCCGGCCACCCGGGAGCGGTCCAGCGGCCGCCCGTGGTGCCTGCCCCGAAAGCTGGAGTACGTGCCGTCGTGGAAGTAGCCGCCGGTGAGCGTCTTGGCGACGGCGGCCAGCGGGGCGCGCCCGAAGTCGGCGTAGTAGCCCTGGGACTCGCCGGTCAGCGCGGTGTGCAGGGCGTGGTGGAAGTCGTCGTTCCACTGGGCCTGGAGCCCGAGTCCGCCCTCCGCGCGCGGGGTGATGATCCGCGGGTCGTTCAGGTCCGACTCGGCGATCAGGAACAGCGGGCGGCCCGTTTCGGCGGCGAGGGCGTCCACCGCGGCCGACAGCTCCTCCAGGAAGTGGCACGCGCGCGTGTCACGCAGTGCGTGCACCGCGTCCAGCCGGAGCCCGTCGATCCGGTAGTCCCGCAGCCAGGCCAGCGCGCTGCCGGCGAGGTAGGCGCGCACCTCGTCGGAGCCGGGCGCGTCCAGGTTGACGGCGGCGCCCCACGGCGTGTGGTGGGTCTCGGTGAAGTACGGCCCGAAGGCGGGCAGGTAGTTGCCGGACGGGCCGAGGTGGTTGTGCACGACGTCCAGCACGACCCCGAGCCCGAGTTCGTGCGCCCGGTCGACGAAGCGCTTCAGCGCCGCGGGCCCGCCGTACGGCTCGTGCACCGCCCACAGCGAGACCCCCTCGTACCCCCACCCGTGCCGGCCGGGAAAGGGACACACCGGCATCAACTCGACGTGCGTGACGCCCATTTCGACCAGGTGCCGGAGTCGCTCGGCGGCCGCGTCCAGCGTCCCCTCGCGGGTGTACGTGCCCACGTGCAGCTCGTACAGGACCGCCCCCGGCAGCGGGCGGCCCGCCCAGTCGGCGCGCCAGGTGTACGCGCCGTGGTCCACGACCGCGCTGAGCCCGTCGGGGCCGTCCGGCTGGCGGCGCGAGCGCGGGTCGGGCAGGACGGGTCCGTCGTCCAGCGCGAACCCGTACCGGGTGCCGTCCTCGGCCTCCGCCTCCCCCTGCCACCAGCCCTCCCGCTCCGGATCGCGCTCCAACGCGCGCGTGGCGTCCCCGTGATGGAGCGTGACACGGTCGGCCTGCGGTGCCCACACCTCGAACTGCACGGACGGTTCCCCTTCGTCTGCTCACCGTGATGTAGCCCGTCCATGGTGCTTCAAACGAGATCAATCCGCGTCGGCATCAGCCCTTTTGCCGCAGGTGTCGCCGGATGTACGCACCTGGCTACGGTTTCCTCGATTTCTGGACACCCCGCCCCCGCTGACCGACAATCACCAGCGTGACGTCGTCCTTCGAGTTCAACACGTACCCCGCGCGGCTCTCCGACGCGGAGCGCGACCATGCGCTGAAGGTGCTGCGGGACGGCGTCGCCATGGGCCGGCTCTCGCACGACACGTTCATCCGGCGCATGGAACTGGCCCTCGCCGCCCGCCGCTCCGACGAGCTGGCCGCCCTCACCGCCGACCTCCCCCAGGAGAGCCGGCTGTCCCGGCTGGTGTTCGGCACCGTCGAGGCCGTCTCCGGGTTCGGCGTACGGCTGCGCAGCGCCTGGCGGGCCGAGCGGCTGCCGAAGCTGCTGCTGCCGCACCCCGGCAGTGACCGTGCGCTGCGGATCGGCCGGGACCCCGCCAACGGACTGCGGCTGACCCACGAGACGGTCTCCCGGGTGCACGCCGAGCTGTCCCGGCAGGGCGGCATGTGGGTGCTGCGGGACCTCGGTTCGACCAACGGCACGACGGTCAACGGCCGCCGGGTCATCGGCGCCGCCGTGGTCCGCGAGGGGGACCAGGTGGGCTTCGGGCAGATGGCGTTCCGGCTCTCCGCGAACTGAGCGGACCGGGCCCTCCACTAAGCCGCACCTTAGCTCTGGCCTGGGCTTTACCGGGCGAGGTGGATGACTGCCTTTACATGCGCGGGTGTTGACGTACACCCGCTCTTCGTGACTGACTGTGCTTACCCCGTGTACATCAAGTGAACCGACGGCACCGGCTCGCGGAGGTGCGCCCTGTTGCCACTTCTCCGCTACCCGACCGTCGACGAACTCGGCGCCCGGGCGGCCGCACTCGTCACCCGCCACCCCTCGCAGGCCCGGCTCCGGCGCGCCGGGACCTCCCGCGCGGGCAACCCCCTCTGGCTCCTCTCCGTGGGCCACGGCAGCCGCCAGGCCCTCGTCGTCGCGGGCCCGCACGCCAACGAACCCGTCGGCGGCGCCACCGCCCTCCGGCTCGCCGAGCGCGTCCTGGCCGACCCGCGCCGCCAGCAGGACGCCACCTGGAACCTGCTGCTCTGCCTCGACCCCGACGGACTGCGCCGCAACGAGGGCTGGCTGCAAGGCCCGTACACCCTCGGCCGCTACTTCCGGAACTTCTTCCGCCCCGGCTTCCTGGAACAGCCCGAATGGCTCCCGGACGGCGCCGACCACGCCGCGCTGCCCGAGACCCGCACCCTGCTCGCCCTCCAGGACGAACTGCGCCCCTTCCTGCAGTGCTCCCTGCACGGCGTCGACGTCGGCGGCGGCTTCGTCGAACTCACCCACGAACTGCCGGGCTTCCCGCGCCGCCTCGCGCACACCGCGGCCCGCCTCGGCATCCCACGCGAGTTCGGCCCCTACGACACCCTGTACTGGCCGCGGATCGGCCCCGCCGTCTACCGCATCCCGCCGCCGCGCCGCGGCGACCTCGCCGCCGCCATCACCGAGGCGGCCGTGGAGTCCACCTGGTACCACCCCTACCGGTACGGCACCGTGACGGCCGTCGTGGAGGCGCCCATGTGGGGCGTGGCCGCCGTGGAGGACGACACCGTCCCGGCCGACGCGGCCGCCGTCCTGCGCACCGTCAGCCGCGCCCTGCGCCAGGACTCCCGCCTGCTGGCCCGGCTCCTCGCCCGCACCCGCCACCGGCTGCCCGCCACTGCCGACACGGAGCGGCTGCTCGCCCCGGTGGACGACTATTTACTGGTCTGCCCCGGACTCGCCGACGCCTGGGACCCCGACATCGTCACCGTCGACGCCCAGCCGCTGCCCGCCCTCAGCACCGCCCACCTCGCCACCCTGCGCATCGCCGGGCGGCGGCTCGCGCTGCGCACCGCCGGACTGCTGCACCAGCTCGTCTCCCGCGCGGGCAGCGACCCGGCCGGGGTCCTGCCGGAACTGGACCGGCTCATCGACCTGTGGTGCGCCGACTACCGAGACGGCTGCGGGGCGCGCTGGATCCCGGTGGCGCGCCAGGTCGAGTACCAGTCCCGTGTGGTGCTCGCCGCCTTCGACCTCGCCGCGCGGCACGCGGGCGCGTGTTCCCGTTCGGGTGAGCCGGGGTGGGGATCCGAGGCCGCGGTGCCGATGCACCGGGAATGACACACTCCACGACCGTGCGGGCGGGACGGGCCGGCGCCCTGCTGGCATCCGCCGCGCTCCTCACCCTCGCGACCGCCCCGGTACGGGCCGCCGAGCCCGCGGACCTGCCCGGCAACTGGCTCCGCCTCAGCCTCACCACCGGCGACTCCGCGTCCAGCGACACCCGCGGCACCCTCCTGATGTGCGACCCGCCGCAGGGCCATCGGCACGCGGCCGAGGCGTGCGGACAACTGGCCTCCGTCAAGGGCGACATCGCCGCGATGAGGCCCCTGAACGCCGTCTGCCCGATGATCTACGCCCCGGTGACAGCCAGGGCGACCGGCCAGTGGGACGGCCGCGCGGTCTCCTACGAGCACACCTTCGCCAACACCTGCCAGCTGCAGGCCACTACGGGATCGGTGTTCGCCCTGGACAGCGACCAGCTCGACGAGACCGACGAGACGCTGCCGGGCCTGGCGGACTGAGCACCGCCCGCCGGGCGGCGGCGCACGCGCGCGTGGCTCACATCGCCCTGTCACGCGCGTGCAGCGCCGCCGCCACCACCGTCCGGGACTGGTGCTCGACCTGGTGCTCCAAGGGCACCCAGCGGGCCCGGAAACGGCGCTCGAAGGAGCTGCTCCAGGTCGCCACCAGGCGTTCCAGGCGTGGGGCCGCGCGGTCGCCCCTCTGCTGGAGCACCCGGAGCAGCATCGCCGCCGAGCGCAGCGGCAGGCGGCGGCCGAAGGCGTCCACGCTGCCGATGTACGCGCGTGTGGTGTCCGCCGGGGGCGTGTGGGCCCAGTCCGCCGCCAGCCCCGGGACCAGCTCCAGCGCCCAGCGCACGGCCCGCAGCAGAGGGCCCTCGACGCCCTCCAGACGGGGCAGGGACTCCGTGAGGACACGCTCCACCTGGCACGCGTCCCGGATCAGGCGGTCCGCGAGCCGCAGCAGGGCCGCCGCGGGCGCCGGGTGCGGTGCGGGGTCGTCGACCAGGTCGCTCGCCCACATCGGGACCTCCACGACCGCCGTCAGACCCCCGTAGCGGTGGACGTGGTGCCAGGTGCTGTGGCGGGCGTCGTCCGGCATGCTCGGGTAGGCGGCCTCCACCCCCGGTGCCGGCATCACATGCACACCGGGGCCGGACGCGGGCCAGCCCGCGGCGTCCGAGGCGCCGGTCTCCACCGGGATGTTCAGCTCCGCCGCCGACTTGGCGAACGGCTCGGCGAGCCCCGGCACGTCCTTGGTCAACTGCACCCAGCTGCCGCCCAGATCGGTTCCGTGCAGGCTGGCCTGGAGGTAGGGCCGCACCTCGTCGATGACCCCCGTGAGGGCGACCGTCTCGGGCGGCAGCCGGTCCGGCGGGAGCACCGCGGGCGACCACTCGGGCTGCTCCGGGCCCGCGGGCCGGAAGAACCCCAGGTGGTAGTCGAACAGACTGCGCGGCGCCGGAGTGACGTGCAGGCTGGTGCCGTCGGGATCGGCGCACAGCAGGAAGTGCCAGGAGGTGTCGGCCCGCAACGCCCGCTCGTGCACGACCCGTTCGGCCAGCGCGAGCAGGGTGGGGCCGCCGGTCTGCTCATTGGCGTGGGCGCCCGCGACCACCAGCACGGCGGGCCGGGCGCGGCCCACGGACAGCAGGTGCAGCGGACGGCCCGCCCGCGACACACCCACCTGCCGCAGGGTGCACAGGCCCGGCCGGGCCGCCGCCAACGCGCGGGCCGCCGAGACGACTTCGGTCACCGTGGGGTAGCGCAGCTCCGGCAGGAGACTCACCCCCGTCACATCCGCCAGCTTCGCAAACCGCAGTACCCCACGGCCGGGTTGAAGTGTCAAGGACACTCCGGGGGAGCCTCCAGGGGGCGCCCGGAGGCATTCGGCGCCGACGGACACGACGGCCGGGGCGGGTGGGACCGGTGAGGCCCGCGCACCCCGTCCGACGTGCCCCCGAACCGGTCACCACCGCGCGCCGCCCGGGCGGCACGGGCGCCGGGAGCGGGCGCGGGCCTGTGCCGGGGGACCGGCCCACCACACGGCGCCCGGCCCCCGCCCCACGCTCACCTCACACCCCTGGCGCCCCCGCTCACCCCCGCTCCAGCAACACCACCGGCAGCGGCCCGAAAAGGTCCGCCACGCGTGCGTGTCCGCTGAACTCCCGTGCCGGATCCAGCACGTCGACCCAGCGCCCCGGGGGCAGCGGCAGCCGGGTGTCGCGCCAGCCGCCCGCCTCCGTCAGCCGCAGCGACAGCCGCGTCACGGCCGTGACGACCTCCTCCGAGCGGGCGAAGGCCACACAGTGCGCGGCCGCCGGACCCTCCGCGGTGAGCGGCGTGTACGTCGCCGTCTCCCCGAAGGCGGCCGGTCGCCGCGCGCGCAGCCGCAGCGCCGCCCCGGTCACCGCGTCCTTCACCCCCGGCGACGGCGGCGGGAAGGACACCGCCCGCCGGTTGTCCGGGTCCACCAGCGCCCGGTACTCGCCCTCCGTGCCCTGGTACACGTCCGGCACCCCCGGCATCGTCAGGTGCAGCAGGGCCGTGCCGAGCACGTTCGCCCGGATGTGCGGCTCCAGGCGCTCGCGCAGGGCGGCCACATGCGCCCCCGGCGGACCGCACGGCCCCGCCGTGACGAACGCCGCCACCGCCTCCTCGTACGGCGGCTCCTGCTCCGTCCAGCTGGTGAACAGCCCGGCCTCCCGCACATGCTTCAGCAGCGCCCCCCGCACCCGCTCCGGATCCGCGGGGCCCAGCCCGAACACCGTCTGCCAGGCGGCCCACGCCAGTAGCGCGTCCGGCACCCCCTCCCCGGCGCGGGTCACCTCCGCCAGGGCGTCCGCCCACCACTCGGGGCATTCGGTGAGCACGGCCAGCGCGGCCCGTACGTCCGCGCTGCGCTTGGTGTCGTGCGTGGACACCACGACCCCGGTCGCCGGCCAGTCGCGCTGCACGCGCGCGCAGTACGCGTGGAAGTCCTCCGGCGACAGCGCGGGGCTCCCCGGATTCCCGCCCACCTCGGTCGCCGACAGCAGCGGCACATAGCGGTAGAACGCCGTGTCCTCCACCGACTTGGCGCGCAGCGCGGACGCCGTCTGCGCGAACCGCACCCGGAAGTCGTCCAGCTCCGGCCCCGCCCCCGCGCGCCCCAGCACCAGATCGCGCACCACGTCGACCGCCCCCGCCTCCTCGGGTACGACGAAGGCGTGCCGTGCCTCGGCGGCGGCCTCCTCGGTCACCACGGCGGCCACGTCCCCACTGGCGTAGGGCCGGTAGACCTCCAGACGCACGAGCAGTTCCTGGAGCGCGGTGCGCAGCGCCCAGGGCGCCCGGTCGCGCAGGGCGGGGTCCGCGGAGGTCTCGCAGACCCGCAGCGCGGCCCGGGTCAGCCGCTCCGTCTCCGCCGCCAGCTCGTGCGTGACCACCTTGTACGCGGCCCGCCGCGCCGTCGCCTCCCACTGGCCGCCCCGGTCGGTCTGCGGGGCCGCGAACCGCCGGTACTGGCCGAGGAGTTCCCCGAACCCGGCCGGGTCCGTGAACAGTCCGTCGATGTGGCGCAGGGCGTCGTAGCCGGTGGTCCCGGCCACCGGCCAGGAGGCGGGCAGGTGCTCGCCGTCGGAGAGGATCTTCTCCACGACCGTCCAGCGGCCCCCGCTCGCCTCGTGCAGGCGCCGCAGATAGGCGTCGGGGTCGGCGAGCCCGTCCGGATGGTCGACGCGCAGCCCGTCGATCACGCCCTCGTGCAGCAGCGCGAGGATCCTGTCGTGGGTGGCCTCGAACACCTCCGGCTCCTCCACCCGCACCCCGATCAGCTCCGAGACGCTGAAGAACCGGCGGTAGTTCAGCTCGGTGCGGGCCAGCCGCCACCACCCGAGCCGGTACCACTGGGCGTCCAGCAGGTGCGGCAGCGGCAGGTCCGCGGTGCCCTCGCGCAGCGGGAAGACGTGGTCGTAGTAGCGCAGGACGTCCCCGTCGACCTTCAGGCGGTCCAGCTCCTGGCCGAGCGGCCCGCCCAGCACCGGCAGCAGGATCCGCCCGCCCTGCGCCTCCCAGTCGATGTCGAACCAGCACGCGTACGGCGACTGCGGGCCCTCGCGCAGCACCTCCCACAGGGCCCGGTTGTGGCGCGGCGCCATCGCCATGTGGTTCGGCACGATGTCGACGACCAGGCCGAGCCCGTGCTCCCGCGCGGTGCGGGACAGCGCGCGCAGCCCCTCCTCGCCGCCGAGTTCCTCGCGCACGCGCGCGTGGTCGACGACGTCGTAGCCGTGCGTGGAGCCCGGCACCGCCTCCAGCACGGGCGACAGGTGCAGATGCGAGACGCCGAGCGAGGCCAGGTACGGCACCGCCTCGGCCGCGGCGGCGAACGGGAAGTCGGGCTGCAACTGGAGCCGGTAGGTGGCCGTGGGCGTCACCGGGTCAGGTCGCTCAGGTGTCATGCAGACGTACGTACCCGCCCTGCCGCCCTTCGTGCCCCCGGCACCGCCATGTGCCCCCGCTGCCCGGCCGGCCGCTCACCCGCCCGGAGCACCCCCGCGCGGGTGAGCCCCGTCCCTGGGGCGGGCGGCCCTACACGGGCCGCTGGAGCACCACCAGGCTGCGGTCCACCAGGGTCAGCCGGTCCCCGGCCTGCACCTTCGGGCCGCCCCCCGCGGCGACGCCCTCCTCCCGCGCGGTGTCCACCACGACCTGCCACTGGCGGCCGTGGTTGACCGGCACCACGAAGTCCAGCGTCTTCGGCGCCGCGTTGAACATCAGCAGGAACGAGTCGTCGGTGATGCGCTCCCCGCGCGGGCCGGGTTCGGAGATCGCGTTGCCGTTGAGGAACACCGTCAGCGCGGACGCCTGCGCCGAGTGCCAGTCCCGGTGGGTCATCTCCTTGCCCTCGGGAGTGAACCAGGCGATGTCCGACAGCTCGTCATGGGTGCCCTCCACCGGCCGCCCGTGGAAGAAGCGCCGCCGCCGGAACACCGGGTGGTCCCGGCGCAGCCACACCATGGCCTGCGTGAACCGCAGCAGCGCGCGGCCGTCCTCGTCGTCCGGGTCCGGCCAGTTCAGCCACGCCAGCTCGTTGTCCTGGCAGTAGGTGTTGTTGTTGCCCTTCTGGGTGCGCGCGAACTCGTCGCCGTGGCTGATCATCGGCACGCCCTGGGACAGCATCAGGGTCGCGACGAAGTTGCGGATCTGACGGCCCCGCAGCTGAAGCACCGCGGGATCGTCCGTCTCGCCCTCCGCGCCGCAGTTCCAGGACCGGTTGTGGCTCTCCCCGTCCCGGTTGTCCTCGCCGTTGGCCTTGTTGTGCTTGTGGTTGTACGACACCAGGTCGTGCAGCGTGAAGCCGTCGTGGCAGGTGACGAAGTTGATCGAGGCCAGCGGGCGCCGCCCGTCGTCCTGGTACAGGTCGGAGGAGCCGGTCAGCCGGGAGGCGAACTCCGCGAGCGTGCGCGGCTCGCCCCGCCACAGGTCCCGCACCGTGTCGCGGTACTTGCCGTTCCACTCCGTCCACAGCGGCGGGAAGTTGCCCACCTGGTAGCCGCCCTCGCCCACGTCCCAGGGCTCCGCGATCAGCTTCACCTGGGAGACCACCGGGTCCTGCTGCACCAGGTCGAAGAACGACGACAGCCGGTCCACCTCGTGGAACTGCCGGGCCAGGGTCGCCGCGAGGTCGAACCGGAAGCCGTCGACATGCATCTCGGTCACCCAGTACCGCAGCGAGTCCATGATCAGCTGAAGGACGTGCGGGGACCGCATGAGCAGGGAGTTCCCGGTGCCCGTGGTGTCCATGTAGTAGCGGCGGTCCTCGGAGAGCCGGTAGTAGGACGTGTTGTCCAGACCCCGGAAGGAGAGCGTGGGGCCCAGGTGGTTGCCCTCGGCGGTGTGGTTGTAGACCACGTCCAGGATCACCTCGATCCCGGCCTCGTGCAGCGCCTTGACCGCCGACTTGAACTCCAGCACCTGCTGGCCGCGATCGCCCCAGGACGCGTACGCGTTGTGCGGGGCGAAGAAGCCGATCGTGTTGTAGCCCCAGTAGTTGTTCAGGCCCATGTCCACCAGACGGTGGTCGTTCACGAACTGGTGGACGGGCATCAGCTCCAGCGCCGTCACCCCCAGCTCGGTCAGATGCTCGATGACCGCCGGATGGGCGAGCGCCGCGTAGGTGCCGCGCAGCTCCTCCGGCAGCCCCGGGTGGCGCATCGTCAGGCCCTTCACATGGGCCTCGTAGATCACCGTGTGGTGGTACTCGGTGCGCGGGCGCCGGTCGTCGCCCCAGTCGAAGTAGGGGTTGACCACCACCGACGACATGGTGTGCGGCGCCGAGTCCAGGTCGTTGCGCCGGTCGGGGGCGTCGAAGTGGTAGCCGTACACCTCCTCGCCCCAGCTGATCGAGCCGCTGACCGCCTTCGCGTACGGGTCGAGGAGCAGCTTCGCGGAATTGCAGCGCAGACCGCGCTCGGGAGCGTACGGCCCGTGCACCCGGAAGCCGTACCGCTGCCCCGGCATGACGCCGGGCACGTACGCGTGCCGGACGAACGCGTCGCTCTCCCGCAGTTCCACCGCCGTCTCCGAGCCGTCGTCGTGCAGCAGACACAGCTCTACTCGGTCCGCGGACTCCGTGAAGACCGCGAAATTCGTGCCGGCGCCGTCATAGGTGGCACCGAGTGGATACGCCTCTCCAGGCCAGACCTGCATGGACACGACTCTTTCAGGTGGACCGCGCCGACGGGGGCGCCTTGACTCCGAGTCTCCCCGAAAGTGATGGAACCACCCCCGAATCGCACCCCTCTTACCGGACGACCAGGCATACCAGTGATGCCGAACCAGTGGGGCAGACACATACTCCCGGGGACCCCCGGGGAGTAGGGGGAAACACGTGCGCACGACAGTGCACCGCCATCTGGGCAAGGTGGTGGCCGGCGCGGCCATAGCCCTGGCCGGGACCGCGGCCATGGTCGCGGTCACCCTGCCGGGGACGGCGGGAGCCGACGAGAAAACGGGTGGAAAGAACAACGGGGCCCAGGCGGGCGCCCAGGAGCAGGCGCAGGGCGGCGGCCAGGACCAGGCCGTCGCACCCGGCGTCGTCCGGAAGGCACCCGCCGACGGGGAGAAGGGCACCGGACGCGACCCGCTCACCGACGCCGAACTGGACCGGGCCGAGCAGCTCGCGCTCAACCAGCAGGTGCGGCGGTCCGGCGAGGACGTCGAGGGCGACCGGGGCCCGCAGCGCCTCGCCGTCGACCTGGCCGAGCCGGAGGCCGACGAACTCGACGGCGCCTCCGCGCCCCGGCGCGCCGAGGTGACGTACTACGACTACAAGAACGACACGCTCGTCATCAAGACGGTCAACCTCGACACCGGCAAGGTCGAACGGACCAGTTCCGAGCGGGGCGTGCAGCCGCCGCTCAGTCCCGACGAGGACACCGAGGCCGTGCGGATCCTGCTGGCCGACCCGCTCAGCGCGGGCCTGAAGGCGGACTACAAAGACGCCACCGGCAAGGAGCTGACCTCTCCGGACCAGCTGGAGATCGACAGCATGGTCTTCCGGGCCGAGCCCGGAGCCCAGCCCGCCGCGCTCGACAAGTGCGGGGAGCACCGCTGCGCCCGGCTGTTCCCGAAGGCGCTCAACGGCCCGTGGATCGACATGCGGCACCTGGTGATCGATCTGAGCGCCCGCAAGGTCGCCGAGCTCAAGCGCTGACCCGTTCTCCTTTCCGACTTCACTCCTTACGCAAGGGAGTCACTTCTTCATGCGCGTCAACAGAATGAGCCGTGCCCGTACGCGGACGGCCCTGGCCGCGTTCGCCGTGGCAGGTCTGACGGCGGGTGCCGCCGCGGGCGCGGGCCCGGCCAACGCCCAGCCCAAGGCGGCACCGGCCGCGCCGGACTGCAGCGCGGCCTACCGCATCGAGCAGAAGCTCGCCAACGGCACCACGTGGCGCATGTGCTGGCGCCACGAGGCCATGGCCGGGATGGTGATGGAGGACATCACCTACCAGCCGCCCGGCGAGAGCAAGCCGATCAAGGTCCTCAACAGCTCCCGGCTCGCCCAGATCCACGTGCCGTACGACGACGGCTCGGAGGAGTACGACGACATCACGAGCTTCTACTTCGGCGCCGGCCTGGAGAACCTGGCCGCCGGCGAGTGCCCCGGCGGCACCATCCGCACCGTCAAGGTCCGGATGCCGGGGGCCAGCGCGACCGAGAACGTCAAGGGCCTGTGCACCACCACGCGCGCGCGTGGGCACGCGTACCGCATGCACGACTACACCATGGACGGCACCGAGAAGCTGTACCAGAAGCAGGGCAAGGACCTGCTGGTGTACGCCGTCAACAAGGTGGGCTGGTACGAGTACATCACGGAGTGGCGGTTCTCCGACGACGGCGCCATCCACCTGAACGTCGGTGCCACCGGCAGCCTCGCCCCGCAGGACTACGACGCCGCGGACGGCCGCGGCTGGCCGATCGGCAAGGGCAACAAGGCCCGCTCCCTGAGCCACAGCCACAACGTCTTCTGGAAGCTCGACTTCGCCCTCGACGGCTCTTCCAAGGGCCGGGTCGAGCAGTACGACTCCAAGGTGACGCCGCGCCAGCCCGGCGACCGCGGGCCGACCAACAAGACGACCCGCACCAAGATCACCAAGGAGACCGCGGGCGACGCGAAGAACATGCGCTGGTGGCGCGTGGTCAGCGCGACCGGCAAGAACAAGGACGGGCACCCCCGCTCCTACGAGCTGGTCGCCGGTCCCAACGCCAAGTACTCCGGGCGGGGGTTCACCAAGCACGACGTGTACTTCACGCAGTACAACAAGTGCGAGAAGTACGCCAGCAACAACAAGGGCAACTGCCCCTCCGGGCACCCGAAGTCGGTCGACAAGTGGGTCAACGGCCAGAACCTGACCAACCCCAGCATGTGGGTGAACGTGGGCTTCCACCACATCGCCCGGGACGAGGACCAGCAGCCCATGCCGGTCCACTGGCAGGGCTTCTCCGTGGTCCCGCGTGACGTCACGGCTATGAATCCGCTCACTCCGGCCGCACTGGCCGGTGCGAACGGCCGCCTCGACTGAGGCAGTTGAGAAATCACCCTGTCCATCCGGCTGCACCGTCGACCGCTCCCGGAGTACCCTTCCTTGATCGTTGAGACGGGGAGAGCTCGGGGGAGCGGAAGGCGGTGCGCGGGTGGGCTCGGGAGGGCTGGAGTTGCCCCCTGGTGACGAGGGTCACGAGGGGAACTCCACAGACGTCCCGCCCGGCACGGTGTCCCTGGCCAGGCCCATGGACGCCGGTGCCATCGGACCGGAGCTGGAGTGGGACGCCGAGGCCTGGCACGAGGTACGGACCCGCGCCCAGCGGGCCGGCCGGGCCTACATCTGGCTGAACCTCGTCGAACAGCGGCTGCGCGCGGTCGTGGCCGCTGTACTGCGGCCCATCTACGAACCCGTCCACGGCGACGACTGGGTGGTCGCGGCCGCCGGACCGGCCGGTCAGGAGTGGGTGCAGCGCGCGGTCGCCGTACGCGAAGTCAGCCGCCGCAAGGGGTACTTGCTGGACCCGGCCGACGACAACGTGCTCAGCTTCCTGACCCTGCCGCAGCTGCGTGAGCTGATGGTGCAGCACTGGCCGTGCTTCGAGCCCTACATCGACGAGCGCCGGGACGTCGAACTCGCCCTGGACGAGCTGGAGGTGACCCGCAACGTCGTCTCCCGCAACCGGGCGCTGTCCGAGGCGGTCCTGGGCCAGGCCGAACGGGCCTCCGCGCGGCTGCTGGAGATCCTCGGCGCGGGCGGCGACGTGCCCTCCGCGCGCAGGCTGCCGGTCGACGCGGTGGAGGACCTGGTCGGCGACCGGTACGGCGACGTGGTCGCCGTCCACCCCGACCGGGTGCGGCTGCTGCGGCAGTTCCCGGCCGAGGACATCTTCGGTGGGGCCCGCCGCCTGGACGCCATCGGCATCGGCCTCAATCTGCTGGTGCAGAACTTCTCCGGGCGCCGCCTGGTCCGGCTCGCCGAGTCCGGCTGCCGGGTGCGGCTGCTGTTCCTGAACCCGGCCTCCAGCGCGGTCAAGCGGCGCGAGCGGGAACTGGGCATCAAGCGGGGCGAACTGGCCCGCTCGGTGGAGATGAACATCCTGCACATGCGCCGGGTCCGCTCCCGGCTGCGCGACCCCGGCGCCTTCGAGATCCAGGTCTACGACGAGACGCCCCGCTTCACCGCGTACCTGGTCGACGGGGACGGCTCGGACGGCATCGCGGTGCTCCAGTCCTATCTGCGCCGCACCCGCGGCATGGAGGCGCCGGTGCTGGTGCTGCGCGGCGGGCACGGGGTGGTCAAGTCGGGCGAGGTGGACGACAACGGGCTCTTCCCGACCTACCGCGAGGAGTTCGAGGTGGCGTGGGCGGATTCGCGGCCTGTGTCCTGAAGTGCGCGCATGACGACGGCGCGGTAAGCGGAAGGCTCGCCTCGGATTGTCAGTGGCTCGTGCGAAGGTGGAGACCACTGGGGGAGAGCACCACCGAGGAGGGGGACCGCCCATGGGCTGGCACCGTGAGCTGCTGATCGGATTCGACCTGGAGACGACCGGGACGGATCCGCGCGAGGCGCGCATCGTCACCGGGGCGGTGATAGAGGTCCGGGGCGGCCGGACGCTGGGGCACCGGGAGTGGCTCGCGGACCCGGGCGTGGAGATCCCCGCGGACGCGGTGGCCGTGCACGGCATCAGCAACGAGCGCGCGGCGGCCGAGGGGCGCCCCGCGGACCAGGTGGCGGGCGCCATCGCGGACGTCCTGGTCGGGTACTGGAAGACGGGCGTCCCGGTGGTCGCCTACAACGCGGCGTTCGACCTGAGCCTGCTCTCCGCCGAACTGCGCCGCCACGGACTGCCGTCCCTGCGCGAGCGGCTCGGCGGCCAGGACCCGGGCCCGGTCATCGACCCGTACACCATCGACCGCTGGGCCGACCGCTACCGCCGCGGCAAGCGGAACCTGGAGGCGGTCTGCGCGGTCTACGGCGTCCCCCTGGACACCGCCCACGACGCCACTGCCGACGCCCTCGCCGCGGCCCGCCTGGCCTGTGCCATAGCCGACCGCCACCCCAAGATCGCGGCCCTCGGCCCGGCGGAACTCCACCGCCGCCAGATCGAGTGGTACGCCGAGTGGGCGGCGGACTTCCAGAACTTCCTGCGCCGCAAGGGCGAGACCGACGCGGTGATCGACGGCACGTGGCCTCTGCGGGAGGTGGCGGGGGAGCGGGTGTAGGGCGGAGCCGGGGAGAGCGCCCGCGGCTCCTTACACCGATGCCGCGGCGCCCGCCGCGATGCGGGCCACGCGTGGCTTAGCCAGCCGTTCGTAGTCGGCCGCCGACAGGCACAGGGAGCGGTCCAGGCGGGCCGCGTTGAAGTACAGGGCGGGCTGGGTCAGCAGCTCCGGGTCGGCGACGACCTCCAGGCCGGGGTCGAAGCTGAACGGGAGGACCGTGCCGGGGACGCTGCGGGCCAGGCGTTCCGCCGTCGCCGGGTCGCTGAAGCCCGCGTAGCGCGCGCCGTACAGGGCGCGGACCGCGTCCAGGTCCACGCGGCGGTCGCCGGGGACGACCGCGAGGACGTGGCGGGTGGTGCGGCGGTCGACCTTGACGCGCAGGACGATGCACTTCGCGGCCTGGGACGGCGGGTGACCGCGCAGGGCCGAGACGGCGTCGGTGGCGCCCTCCGGGGCGTGGTCGAGGAGGCGGTAGTCGACGCCCTCGGAGTCGAGCAGGGTGATCAGGTGGTCGTAGGTGTCGTGGTCGGACACGTCAGCTCCCTTTGTGTCGAGGGGGGTTCGGGGTGCTTCTCCCGGTGGGCGCGTTCCACTGACTGGCCCCAGTACGTGCCGGTGAGCATCATGGCCGCGCCCAGTCCCGTCAGCGGCGTCAGGTGCTCGCCGCCCAGGGCGACGCCCACCGCGACCGCCCACAGCGGCTCCGTGCCCAGCAGCAGGCTGGCCCGGCTGGCGGAGCTGCGCTGCACGGCCCAGGTCTGCGCCAGGAAGGCGAACACGCTGCAGAACAGGGCCAGGTACAGCAGTTGTGTCCAGGTCGCGGCGGACGCCCGGGCCAGGGTCGGCAGCCCCGCACCGGCCGCCGGCAGGAACAGCACCGTGCCCACCACGGTCTGCACCGTCGTCAGGTGCAGCGGGCGCACCGCCCGGCCCACCGTGAGCCGTCCCACCAGCACCACATGCCCGGCCCGGACCAGCGCCGCGCCGAGCATCAGCAGGTCGCCGAGGCGCGGCGCGTGGAAGCCGTCGCCGCCCATCAGCAGGGCGACGGCGAGGACAGAGAGGCCGGTGGCGGCGTAGAAGGCGGGCGGCAGTCCGCCGGAGCGTCCCGCGCGGTCGAGGAGCGGGGTGAGCACGATGGTCAGGCTGATGATGAGCCCGGCGTTGGCGGCGGTGGTGTGGGCGACGCCGTACGTCTCCACCACCAGCACCGCCGCCTGGGTCAGGCCCAGCGGCAGCCCGGCGCGCAGCTCGTCCCGCGTCCAGCGGCGTGCGCCCCGCCGGGACAGGACGAGGCCGAGACAGGCGAGCGCGGACAGGGCGTAGCGGGCGAACAGCACCAGCAGGACGGGCAGGGCGGCGGCGGCCGTCTGGGCGGACAGATAACTGGAACCCCAGACGACCGCGACGAGGAGGAGTACCGCATCGGTACGGCGGACGTCGGACACGCCCCCCACGGTGCACCGGAACGTCCGTGAAGCCCAGTACCAGTTTCTAAAAGGATCTTTTAGCGCTCCTACACTGTGCGCCATGGACGAACGCCAGCTGAGGATCCTGCGCGAGCTCGGCGAACTGGGCAGCGTCACGGCCGTCGCCGAGGCCCTGCTGGTGACCCCGTCGGCCATCTCCCAGCAGCTCAGGCTGCTCCAGCGGGCGGTCCCGGTCCCGCTCACCGAGCGGCAGGGCAGGCGGCTGGTGCTGACCGACGCCGGTCAGGCGCTGGCGGGCGCGGCCGTGGAGGTGGAGACGGCGCTGGCACGCGCCCGGGGCAGCGTCGAGGAGTTCGTGGGGCGCCCCGACGGGGAGGTGTCCGTCGCGGCATTCCACAGCGCGGGCGGCGCCTTCTTCCCCCTCCTGCTGCGGGCCCTCGCCGGTCCCGGCAACCCGGTGCCGAGGTTCGCCGACGAGGACGTACCGCAGGAGGACTTCCCGCGTCTGACCCGGGAGTACGACATCGTCCTCGCCCACCGCCTGGACCACGCCCCGCCCTGGCCGGACACGGTCACGGTGACCACGCTGCTGCGCGAGCCACTGGACGTGGCGATGCCGAAGGAGCACCCGCTGGCCGCGAAGCGCCGGGTCACCCCGCGCGACGTGGCCGACGAGCCGTGGATCACCGTGCACGACGGCTTCCCGGTGATGGCGACCGTCGACGCCATCGCGGCGGCCGCCGGACGCAGGCTGTATCTGGCCCACCGCATCAACGAGTTCGCGGTGGTCGCGGAGGCCGTGGCGGCGGGCGGTGGCATCGCCCTGCTGCCCCGCTGGACCGTGCGCCCCCACCCCGCCCTGACCCTCCGCCCCCTCAGCGGGGTCCAGGCGCGCCGGCACATCGACGCCCTCTACCGCCCGGAGCGCCTCGCCCGGAGGGCGGTCCGCACCGTCCTGGCCGAACTCGGCCACGCGGCCCGCGCGATCCGGGCGCGGGAGGTCTGAGCGCGCGTCAGGACGGGTGCGAGGGCGGGTGGGTCAGGACGGGTGCGTCAGAACGGATACCACCGCACCGTCTCGTCCCCGTCCCGCAGCGACGCCACCCGGCGCCGGAACTCCGTCAGCGCCTCGGGGTTGCTCGGGGCGTGCTGGGCCACCCAGGCGCAGCTCGCCGTCTCCCGCGCCCCGCGCAGCACCGAGCAGCCCTCCCACTCGCGCACGTCCAAGCCGTACGCGGTGACGAAGGCGTCGTAGGCGGCGTCGGGCAGCGCGTACCGGTCGCGGGACAGGGCCATCACCACCAGGTCGTGCTCGCGGAAGTCGCCGGAGAAGGTCTCCAGGTCGACCAGGACGGGCCCGTCGGGTCCGACGTGGACGTTGCGGGGGAGGGCGTCTCCGTGGATCGGGCCGACGGGCAGGCGCGGGGTCAGCCGGCTCGCCGCCTCGGCGAACCCGTCCCGGCGCCGGCGCAGGTACTCCGCGTCCGCCGGGTCGATGGCGTCCCCCGCGAGCCGCAGCCAGCGCTCCACCCCGCCCAGCAGATCGCGCGGCGGCAGGGCGAAGGGCGGGTCGGGCAGGGCGTGCACGATCCGCAGCAGTGCGGCCAGATCGCGGGGTTCGGCGGGCCGTACCCGCTCGGGCAGCCGCTGCCACACGGTCACCGGGTGCCCCTCGACCAGCAGCGGCTCGGGCTCGGCCGCGCGGACCGCCGGGACGCCCGTCTTCGCCAGCCACAGCGCGATGTCCAGCTCCCGCCGGGCCCGTTGCAGCAGTTCGGCGTCCCGGCCCACCTTGACGACCAGGTCACCGGCGGCGAACACGGCGTTCTCGCCCAGGGCGAGCAGGTCCGCGTCCTGCGCAAGGCCCGCCCCGGCCAGTACCTGCCGGGCCCGCGTCTCGTCCATCGTGCCGCCTCCATGCCGCCGTAGGTGTGTGATCGCTGTCGGTCAGTCTCGCATTGCCACAGGTCGGCGGGGGTGCGCGGCGCCTCGGCGGCGGAGCGGTGGCCGCGGCTCACCGGGCGCCGCGCGATATACGTAGTTGCACGAGACGTATCGTCTCGTTAGTCTCCTGTGCATGACCTCACCCGCGCACATCGCCATGTTCTCCATCGCCGCCCACGGGCATGTGAACCCCAGCCTGGAAGTGATCCGTGAGCTGGTCGCACGCGGGCACCGGGTCACCTACGCGATCCCGCCCGCGTTCGCCGACAAGGTCGCCGAGACCGGGGCCGAGCCCAAGCTGTGGCACTCCAACCTGCCCGGCCCCGACGCCGACCCGGACGCCTGGGGCAGCACCCTGCTGGACAACGTCGAGCCGTTCCTGGACGACGCCATCCAGGCGCTGCCCCAGCTCGCCGCCGCCTACGAGGGCGACGAACCCGACCTCGTCCTCCAGGACATCACCGCCTACCCGGCCCGGGTCCTCGCCCACCGCTGGGGCGTGCCCTGTATCTCCCTGTCACCCAACCTCGTCGCCTGGGAGGGCTACGAGAAGGAGATCGCCGAGCCGATGTGGGCGGAACCGAAGAAGACCGAGCGGGGCCGGGCCTACTACGACCGCTTCGAGTCCTGGCTCAAGGAGAACGGCGTCGATCTGCACCCGGACCCGTTCGCCGGCCGCCCCGACCGCTCCCTCGTGCTCATCCCCAAGGTGTTCCAGCCGCACGCCGACCGGGTCGACGAGAGCGTGTACACCTTCGTCGGCGCCTGCCAGGGCGACCGTGCGGCCGAGGGCGACTGGCAGCGGCCCGAGGGAGCGGAGAAGGTCGCCCTCGTCTCGCTCGGGTCGTCCTTCACCAAACAGCCCGCCTTCTACCGGGAGTGCGTCAGGGCGTTCGGGGAGCTGCCCGGCTGGCACCTGGTGCTCCAGATCGGCCGCCGCGTCGACCCGGCCGAGCTGGGCGAGGTGCCGGCGAACGTCGAAGTGGCGTCGTGGGTGCCGCAGTTGGCGGTACTGAAGCAGGCCGACCTGTTCGTCACCCACGCCGGCGCGGGCGGCAGCCAGGAGGGACTGGCCACCGCCACCCCGATGATCGCCGTACCGCAGGCCGTGGACCAGTTCGGCAACGCCGACATGCTGCAGGCGCTCGGGGTGGCGCGGCGGCTGGACACCGAGGAGGCCACCGCCGAGGCACTGCGCGAGACCGCCCTCGCCCTCGTCGACGACCCCGAGGTCGCCCGGCGCCTGAAGGAGATCCAGGCCGAAATGGCCGGGGAGGGCGGTACGCGCCGGGCCGCCGACCTCATCGAGGCCGCACTGCCCGCGCGCTGAACACGCCAGAGGGCCCGTCGACACCCCCGTGGGTCGACGGGCCCTCCGCTTCTCACCGGGCCGGGATCGGACGGATCAGACCGGGACGCGCTCGCCCTCGTCGTCGCGCGCCTGGTACGTGACCGCCTCCGGCGCCTCGTCGTGGGTGAGGTCCGGCATCCGGTTCAGCCAGCTCGGCAGGTACCAGTTGCGCTCGCCCAGCAGCGCCATGACCGCCGGGAGCAGCACACCGCGGATGACCGTCGCGTCGATCAGCACCGCCGCCGCCAGACCCACGCCCATCTGCTTCATGGACTGCATGGACAGGGTGCCGAAGATCGCGAACACGGCGACCATGATGACCGCGGCGCTGGTGACGACACCCGCCGTGGTGACCACCCCGTGCTTGATCGCCTCGTTGGTCGAGCGGCCCTTCAGCCGCGCCTCGCGGATCCGGGAGACCACGAACACGTGGTAGTCCATCGACAGGCCGAACAGGATCACGAAGAGGAACAGCGGCAGCCAGGTGATGATGGCGCCGACACCCTCCGCACCCACCAGGGACGCGCCCCAGCCGTGCTGGAAGACGGCGACCAGGATGCCGTAGGCCGCGCCCACCGACAGCAGGTTCAGCGCGATCGAGGTGACCGCGATGGTCAGCGAGCGGAAGGACAGCAGCATCAGGAAGAAGGCGAAGACCACGACGAAGGCGAAGACCGGGACGACCGCGCCCGCCAGCTGGTTGTTGAAGTCGTGGCTGCCCGCGACCTGCCCGGTGATCGGCGCCTCCAGGCCGTCGACCTTGCCGAGCGTGGACGGACGGACCTCGTCGCGCAGCTTCTCCAGGCTCTCGCCCGCCTTGTCCAGGTCGGAACCGCCGACCAGCGGGACGTACACGAAGGCCAGGTTCTGCTTGTCGTGCAGCTTGATCTCGACCGGGCCCTTCGAGGCGCCCGAGTCCACGGCCTCCTTCTTGAAGGCGGCCAGCGCGTCCTGTACCTCGGCGGAGTCGATGTCGTCCGCCTTGACGACCACCTCGGCCGGCTCCGAGCCGCCGGGGAACGCCTCGTTGACCCGGTTGTACGTCTGCACGATGGGCAGCGAGTCGCCGAACTCCTGGTCCAGCGTGAGGTTCTGGGTCTTCATGCCGACCGCGGGCGCCGCCACCGCGAGCAGCGCGCCGGTCGCGACGACCACCGAGACCACCGGGCGCTTCAGCACCGCGTTCAGCACGGCCGTCCACATCCGGCTCTCGCGCTGGCCGGCCGGGCGCTTGCGGCGCAGCTTGCTCTCCGGGTGCAGGTAGGGGATCTTGCCCTTCTCCACCCGGTGGCCCAGCAGCGACAGCAGCGCCGGCAGCACGGTCACCGAGCCGACCATGGCGACCGCCACGACGATCAGCGAGGCCAGGCCCATCGCCTCGAAGTCGGCGATGCCGGTGAACAGCATGCCCGCCATCGCCACGCACACCGTGACACCCGAGACCACGATCGCGCGGCCACTGGTGGCGGCGGCGATCCTGAGCGCCGTCTGCGGGTCGCGTCCGGCGGCCCGCTCCTCGCGCTCACGGCGCAGGTAGAACAGGCAGTAGTCGACACCGACGGCCAGACCCACCAGCAGCATCACCGAGTTGGCGACGTCGCCCATCGGCATCACATGGCTGACGATGCCCATCAGACCCATCGTCGCCATGATCGCGGTGATGGCGAGCAGCACCGGCAGCAGGGCCGCGACGATCGCGCCGAAGGCGATGAGCAGAATGCCGAGGGCCACGGGCACGGCCGAGTACTCGGCCTTCTGGAAGTCGTCCCCGAAGGCGTCGTCGAACGTCTTCATCATGCTCGCGCTGCCGATCTCCTCGATCGTCAGCGACGCGTGGTCCTTCTGTACGTCGGCCACCGCGTCCAGCACCGGCTCGACCCGCTCGGCGGCCGTGTCCGCCTCGCCGCGCATGTCGAACTGCACCAGCGCGCTGCGGCCGTCCGCGGAGACCATGTCGGTGTCGTACGGCGAGGTGACGTCGGTGACCTCGCCGGTCTTCTCGACCGCGGCCATCACCGCGTCCACCGCGGCGCGGAACTCCGCGTCGGTGGCCTTCGGGCCGCCGTCCTTCGCCTGGACCAGGACGGTCTCCCCGGCGGGCTCCTCGATGCCGGCGTCCTCGATGATCTGCGCGGCGGTCTTGGTCTCGCCCTTGAGCGCCTGGCTCTCGTCCACGTCCACGCGGCCCGCCGCCGACCCGAGGCCCATCGCCAGGACGACGAACAGCACCCAGATGCCGACCGCGGCCCATCGGTGCCGGGCACTCCAGCCGCCGGCCCGGGCGGCCAGGCCCCGCACCCGTATGTCTCCGTTCCCCATGACGGGATTGCCCCCTCGTGTGCCGGTGACAGCCCCCTGCCGCCACCTTTCAGATTCGAAGGTATGGGCCGGATAAAGCCTTCTCGTCGTGCTGATCGGTGAACTGGACGGGGCGGGAATCATCCCCCTGGACCCCGCCTTCTCCCCACTGGGGAGGAGGCGGCCCCTTACATCTAATTGGGGACTCTTTGTCATTACGAAAGCTTGTTGTGTAAGTCACAGCTGCGTGTAGCAGTTGATCGGCACCCCCGGAATCCGCCAGAGTTCAGCCCAGTCCGCCCCGGCGGACCCGGCCGTCGTGCCCGCCCCCACGGGGCACGACGGCCCCTTAAGGTGGGCGGATGACGACGACGTACGCGGCGCTGCTGCGGGGCATCAACGTGGGCGGCGCCAAGAAGGTCCCGATGGCCGAGCTGCGCGGACTGCTGTCCGGTCTGGGACTCGGCGACGTACGCACCTATCTGCAGAGCGGCCAGGCCGTCTTCACCGCCGCCGACGGGGACGAGGAGTCCTGGGCGGCGCGGATCGCGGCGGCGGTCGAGCAGCACTTCGGGTTCTCGGTCGACGTCATCGTCCGCGACCACGCCTACCTCGCCGCCGTCGTCGAGAACTGCCCCTTCCCGGCCGCCGAGCTGGAGGGCAAACAACTGCACGTCACGTACTTCTCCGGACCCGTCGGCGCCGAGCGCTTCGCCGACATCGACCAAGGCGCCTTCCTGCCGGAGGAGTTCCGCCTCGGCGACCGCTGCCTGTACCTCTACGCCCCGAACGGCCTCGGCCGCTCCAAGCTCGCCGAGCAACTCGCCAAGCCGCGCTACAGCAAGGGCATGACGGCGACCTCCCGGAACTGGAACACCGTGGTCAAACTGGTGGAGATGACCGGCGCCTAGCGTGCGAGGCTTCCTCGCATGCGATACATCATCATCGGAGCGGGCGCCATCGGCGGGGTCGTCGGCGGACGGCTCGCGCAGGCGGGTCACGAGGTCGTCCTGGTGGCGCGCGGCGCCCACCTGAAGGCCCTCAAGGAACACGGACTGCGGCTCACCGTCCCGGACGGCACGAGCGTGCACCGCCTGCCGGCCGTCGAGAGCCCGGACGAACTCGGCCCCCTGCGCCCCGACGACGTGCTCCTGCTCGCCGTGAAGACCCAGGACAGCCCCGACGCCCTGCGCACCTGGGGAGCGGCCCCGGTCGAGGGCGGCGGCACGGCCGCCGAGCGGCTGCCCCTGCTGTGCGCGCAGAACGGCGTGGAGGGCCCGCGGCTCGCCCTGCGGGTCTTCCGGCGGGTGTACGCCGTGTGCGTGTGGCTGCCCGCCACCTTCGTGGAACCCGGAGCGGTCTCCGCCGCGGGCACCCCGCTCACCGGCATCCTCCACCTCGGCCGTTACCCCCACGGCACCGACGACACCCTGCACCGGATCTCCGCCGACCGGGAGAAGGCCCCCTTCGAGGCCCCGGTCGTCCCCGACGTGACCCGCTGGCTGTACGCCAAGCTCCTCAGCAACCTCGGCAACGCCCTGGAAGCCCTCACCGGCCCGGTCGGGAGCGAGGAAGTGACCGTGCTCTACGACAGGGTCCGCGCGGAGGCCGCGGCCGTCCTGGACGCGGCCGGTATCGCCTACGCCGGCGCGGAGGAACAGCGGGCGGCCCGCGGCGACAAGATCACCCTGGTCCCGCTCGACGGCGTCCCACGCGGCGGCGGCTCCACCTGGCAGTCCCTGGCCCGCGGCACCGGCACCATCGAGGCCGACCACCTCAACGGCGAGATCGCCCTCCTCGGCCGTCTGCACGGCGTACCGACACCGCTCAACGAACTCCTCCAGCACCTCGCGAACACGTTCGCCCGGGAGCGCCACGCACCCGGCTCGATGCCGGTGGCAGAGCTGGTGGGGATGGCCAACTCGGCGACAGACCACCCTGGTTGTCCCTAAAGTGAGAGCCGTGCGACTTCACCGGCAGGGGGGCGGGGCAGCGTGGCGGGCAGGGTCTTACCGGGGTTGCCCCAGTACCGCAAGGACGGCGTGACACGGCGCTTCTGCGCCACGGTCCATCTCTACGACGACCTCGCCCGGGACGTCGACCGGGAGCTGACCGGCGACGGGCTCAAGGCGATCGGACTCACCCTCGGCATCAACTTCGTGGCCGTCGCCCGCCACGCCCGTGCGGCGGTCCGGCGCAGACAGGCCCTCGACCGCCAACTCGTCGCCCTCGGAATGCTGTTCATCGCCTCCCTGCTGCTGGCCCTGTGGTCACTGCTGGGCGGCGACGGCTCCCTCGTCATGGTCGCTGTCTACGGCCCCGCCGGCGTTTTCGCCGCCTCCTGGATCCTCGTCCGGCACGCGGAGGGCCGGGCCCGGGACGCGGCCCAGGAGGTGTACCGGGGCGCCGAGAAGCCGGAGACGCTCGCACCGCCCGTCGAACAGGGCACCGAGGCACGGCTGATCGAGCTGAAGCGGGCCAACGTGCTGCCGTACGCCGACGAGACGGCCTTCGCCAACCCGTTCGTCGGCAGTGGCAAGCGGCTCCAGGAACGGGAGGTCATCTGGGGCCCCATAGATGTGAGCGAGCCCGCCGAGGGACCCGGCGGCACCAAGCTCACCATCACCGACTTCGACGCCATCGACCTGCACACCTATGTCGCCCGGCAGATGGAGAGCATCTCCGGCCTCGACGGACTGCGCACCCGCAACCGGCTCTACGTCCTCGGCAGCAACGCCTACATGCTGCCCGAGCTGGTCCCCGACCGGACCCGGCGCCCGGCCGCGCACGTCCCCAAACAGCTCGTCCAGGCCGGACTCCAGCAGCCCGGCGCCGGTATGCGCACGCACCTGTGCCTGGAACGGGTCGGCGAGGGCGGACGGATCATCGTCTCCATGTACCTGCGGGCCATCCTCGCCGGGCCCAGCCTCAGCTGGGAGGTGGCCGTCTACGCCGTCCCCCCGCTCGAAGCACGCTTCCAGACCGTCGACCACCTCCCCGTGGCCCGCGGCGACCGCTGGTGGAGCCTGTTCAAGTACGCCACCACCCGCACCTGGTCCGAACTGTGGGGCGCCTCCGGCCGTATGTCGGAACGCTCGCGCTGGCGGCACGACAACGAGCGGACACTGCGCAAACTGCGCCGCAAGATCAAGAACCAGCACGTCGTCGTCGACCAGGGCGCCGTCACCAGCCTGCGCGAACGGCACGGCGACTGGGGCCAGGCGACCTACGCGGAGCGCATGGACGCGCTGGACTTCCTCGTCCGCCTCCAGCAGGGCGTGCTGACCGCGACCGAGCGCTTCCTGAAGGACCACAACGTCGACACCAGTTCCTTCGACAGCGCGCAGAAGATCATCACGCAGAACTACCACGTCAACAATGTCAACGGGCCCAGCATCTTCGGCGCCGGCGGCACGATCAACCAGAACAACAACCCTCAGGGCGGCGGGCCCCAGGGCGGCCAGGGCGGTGGCGGCACTCCTTCGCCCCCGGCCACGCCCTGACCCGGCGACGGACACAGAAGCGGGCGCATGAGCAACTATCACATCAACAACGTCAACGGCCCGGCCAACTTCGGCGACCACGGCCGTATCGAGATCAACAACGGTACCGACGCCGCGACCCTGCTGCGCCTCGCCGACCAGCTCGTGGAGCGGCTGCGGGTGGAGAACCCCGCGCTCGTCCCGCACGCCCAGGTCATCCAGGGCGAGCTGGCCGGTGCCGGGCAGGACGGCCGCAGCGCCGACCGGGGACGGATCCGGTCGGCGCTGGAGACCATCGGCATCGGGGTGGCGGCCGGCAGCGGCGGCCTCGCACTGGCCCAGGACATCGGACGCCTGCTGGGCCTGTAAGCCGCCCCGGCGGCTACTTGGCGCGCACCACCGCCCGCACCCCGCCCCCGAGGTCCAGTTCCAGGCCCGAGCGCAGCGGCACGGTCTGACCGGGGGCGATCTGCTGGGAGGAGCCGTCCGAGCGGGTGCCCGTCCAGGTCTCCTTCGACCGGTTGGCGATACCGAACCGGCCCGGCTTGGCGGGGTGTTCCACCAGCTCCGCCACCAGGCTGCCGTCCGAGCAGTCGTGCCGGGCCGGTTCCGGCAGCAGATGGTGCGCCTGCACCCGGGCCGCGCGCCGCAGCCGGATGTCGTGCTGGGCGCGCGGCGGCGGGGTCGTCACCGTCAGCCGCGGCGGCAGCACCAGTTGGGCACCGCACCCCCAACAGGCCTTCGGCGGTGGGTTCTCGCCCGGCTCGGTCATGTTCTCGCGCCCGCAGGAGGCGCACTCCACCACCGCGTCCAGCACCGCCCGCAGCGCGTTGCGCCACTCCGTCTCACGCACCCGGGACGCGGGGTCGCGCAGTCCGGTGGTGAAGCTGCGTACGAACAGGTCCTGGAGCTTTGCCACCGCCGCGTTCCACGTCGCCAGCACCGTCGCGTGCTCCATCGGGTCGGGCGCGTTGGAGGTGTCCGCCGGATCGAACACGAACAGCGGTTCCTTGCCGTACAGCCGCTTCTCCGCCGCCTCGTCGAAGCAGTGGATGCCCAACTCCCGCCTGCCCTCCAGCGGGTGATGGTTCATCAACAGCATGAACAGCAGGACCGCGAGCGAGTGCAGGTCGGACTGGGTGCCCGGCCTGGCGTCCGGCTCGCCGCGCACCAGCTCCGGGGCCATGAACTTCATCGTCCCCGAGATGCCGCTCGCGTCGCCCTCCACCACCGCGTTGTCGTTGTCGCAGATCAGCACGTCACCGGTGGCCGGGTCGAAGAAGACATTGCCCCAGGAGATGTCCCGGTAGGCGATGCCCCGCGAGTGCAGCGCCTGGTACGCCTCCACCGTGTACAGGCACGCGGTCAGCAACGCCCGTGGTGTGGTGCGCAGTTGGCGGCGGAACAGGTCAGGCAGGCCCTTGAAGCGGTCCGGGCGCAATGCCATCAGATAGCCGAACGAGCCCCGGTGCGCGGGCACGAAGGACTCCGGCCACAGGAACCGGTCGTCGTCGAAGTCCCGCTCCACCAGCTCCTGGACGATCGCCTCCTGCTCCGGCGTCGCACACGTCGGGTAGTACCACTTCAGGGCCTTCTCCCCGGCCGCCGTGCGCACCCGGTACACCTCGCCCTGCCCACCGGCGCCCAGCATGCCGATGATCTCGACCTCGTCGCCGTTGTCCACGGCCAGCCGGGTCCCGCTGTCGAGCATGCCGCTCATCGCTCAACTCTCCGTCTTCTGTTCGCTCTTGTGATCCGCTTCCAGCGCCAGGTGTCCCGGCCGCAGCGCGGCGACCAGCGTGGTGTCGTCCCCGGAGTACCGCGACGCCTGCCGCAGCCACTCGGGCAGCGCCGCCCGCACCCCGTCCGCGCCCTCCGCCGCCAGCCGGTCGTCCAGACCCACGACGAAGTCCCGGTAGCCCTCGGCCGAGGCGAAGCTCTTCGACAGGCCGTCCGTCGACAGCACCACCAGCCGCGGCCCGCGCGCCTCGTCGAACAGCGGCGCCCAGTGCGTGCGCACCGCCCGCCACGCCTGGGCGCCGCACAGCGACTCCGTCTCGTCGCCCAGGTCCTCCTCGGCCGGGGCCAGCGGACGCAGCAGCTCACCGTCGTGCCCGATCACCGCGAGATCGCCGTCGCCGATCTGCCACGCCACGAACAGCCACGGCGTGACCACGGCCCCGACCAGCGTGGTGCCGTACAGCACCAGCTTCTCGGCGGCCTCCGGCTCGGGCGTGCCGACATCGGCGACCGGACGGTGCCGGTCCCAGTGGCCGAGCGCCGCCGACCGCCACTCCTGGACCAGGGCGCGCGGGAAGTCGTCGCGGGCGTACGCCATCAGCCGGGCCAGACTCCCGCGCTCGTGGCAGTCGCGGGCGGCCCGCCCGAAGGCGGCGGCGAGTCCCACGAACCGGTCCACGGCGAACCGCGCCCCCAGCTCGCTGCGGGCGTGCACCGCCGAGCCGTGCCCGTCGGCCACCGCCAGCACCAGCGGCTCGTCCCCGGCACCGGTGCCCTCGCAGGCCCACCAGTCCTGGTTGCACCGCTTGCCGACGCCCTGGACGCTCTCGCCCATCGTGTCCCAGCGCCGCACCCCGAGCGTCACCACACGTCGTCATCGTCATCGTCGTCCAGCACCGGCGGCGCGTACGGCTGTTTCGCCAGCGGGTCCGCCCCGGTGCCCGCCACCGGCTGCGAGGCCGCCTTCACGGCCGCCGTGGAGGCCCAGCGGATCGCCGCCGCGAGCTGCTTGGGGCTGTTGGCGTCCAGCGGCTGCAGTTCGGGATTGCCGAGGAACTCCTGGAGCACCCCGCGGTCGGCGTCGGCGCCGATCGCGATGGCCACCCGCACCGCCTTGCGGCCCCACGGGGTGGCGTCGATCGCCTTCAGACCGGCCTTCCAGTCGTCCGTGGGCACCCCGTCCGACACCAGCGCCAGTACGGGCTTCAGCGCCCGCTGCGGCATCGGCGGGCTCTGCAGCTCCCGGGACACCAGGGTCAGTGCCTCGCCCAGGTTGGTCATACCGTCCACCTGCACGTCCTGCCAGGTGAAGTTGTCGACCGGCACCGGGGCCTGGTGCAGCCACTGCGCCGTCGTGGAGAACGTGACGGTGCGCAGCAGCAGTTGGGCGGCCGGGTTGTCGTGCGCCACCGACCGCATCTCCGGGATGGCTTCTCTGATCGCGTAGTTGAGCTGGCCGATCTTCTCGCCCTGCATCGAGTACGAGCAGTCGAGCAGCCAGATGAAGTGGACCGGACGGTTGGCCATGGCCCCGCCGGGAATGTCGCTCACGCCGTTTTCCTCTCCTTGAATCCTCGCCGTCAGGCCGGGGGCCGGTTCCTCGCGGTCAGGCCGGCAGCCGGTTCCTCGCCGTCAGGCCAGCAGCCAGTACGCCAGCCCGGCCCCGCCGAGCACCGTCAGCACCATGGCGGCCACGAACACGCCTGCCATCGCGCGCCGCCAGCGGCCGATGGACGCGGTCACCTGTGTCATGCCGGGGTCCTCTCACGGTCACGGGGGCCGCGCAGCCGCAGCCTGCGCTCCTTCACACCCGGCCGCCCGCCCGGTCCGGCCAGCGCGGCGGTGCGCAGGCCCGACACGGCCAGCAGCCACAGCACCGGCTCGGCCGCCCGGCGCTGCTCGCTCTCCAGCGGCCCGGTGCCGGTCGCGGCGCGGGCGCTCACCGCCCAGTAGCGGGCCGCACGGAAGTCGCCGCCGAGCGCCCGCACCAGCCGGTCCAGACCGATCTCGGTCAGCCAGTCGTCCACCCGGGGTCCGGGCACCGGCAGCGTCGTCAGCTGGTCCAGGATGTCCCGCTTGGTGACGACGGTGGCCACGCACAGCCGCTCCCGCCGCCCGGTCAGCGCCTGCAGCTCACCGGTCAGCCGCTGGTAGGTGTCCCACGGCCCCTGGGACGAGGGACGGGCCGCCGTGGCGCGGGAGATGTCGTCCTCGCCGAGCCTTCCGCGTACCCCCGCGTCGGCCAGTACGTCCGCGACGAGCACGACTCCGTCGGTGTGCTGGAGATAGGGCTGGGCGCGCACCCGGTCCGCCTCGCTGACCGACTCGCCCATCGGGTCGTAGAGGTACAGCAGCCGCCGCCGGCGGCCCCGGGCGACCGTCAGCATCAGGGCGCGCGGCTGCCCGCCGGTGGTGGCCCGCGCCCAACCGGTCTGCTTGAGCTCCTGGTTGAGGTCGACCGCGGCGGCCCGGTCGTCGGCGGAGGCGTACTCGACGGTGAGTTCACCGCGCCGCGCGAACGCGTGCAGGCCCTCGACCATGGCCGCCATCAGCATCGTCTTGCCGGAGGAGGTGCCGCCGATCAGCGGCGCGTGCACCACCCGGGTGGAGCCGACGGCCGGCGGCAGCCGCCGGTCGCAGTGCGGGCACAGGGCGGTCAGCGACCCGCGCCGCGCGGCCCGGGTCGTCGGCAGCCGCCGCCCGCAGGTGCACCGGTGCCACACCAGGCCGTAGCGGCCGGGGCGCAGCGAGGCGTGTCCCGCCTCGCACCCGGGGCAGCGGTGCACGGCCAGCGGCACGGGCCGGTAGCAGCGCGGGTAGGGGCACTTCACGCGTATCCCGCGGGCCAGTTCCCACGCCCGCTCGACGCCCCGCAGCACCGGTACGGCCGCCGCACAGCCCAGCCAGAGCAGGGCCAGCAGCAGACCGAACACCGTGAGGAACGCGCCGAGCAGCACACCGGCCAGGGCGGCGCCCAGCAGCGCGCCCGCCACCGTGCCCGGGGCCACGAACACCACCAGCAGCGCGGCACTGAACGGGGAGTCGGTGAGGCCCCCGGAGGGCGTCCGGCCGCGGAACAGGTTCCTGCCGGTCCGCTCCAGCCACGGGTCGGCCAGCGCGCTCCACACGACCTGGAATCCGTAGCCCGCGGCGCTGAGGCCGTCGGTCCACATCTGCCGCCACCAGTAGGCGAGCGGGGCGGGCTCGCCGCCGCCGACGACCGGGATCCGCTGGTCCGCGCGGCCGCTCTGCCACGGCCCCAGGCCCCGCCAGACACCGCCCACCCCGATCCCAAGGAACTCCCACGTCACCCGGCCCAGACCGACGCCGACGGCGATCAGCCCGCACCACGCGCCGTAGATCCACACCACCGTCATGGCGCTCATCGGCGGCCTCCCCGGGACGGCGGCTCCACGTCCCCGGGATAGACGGGGCCCTGCTCGGCGCGCCTGCCGCGCCCGGACAGCCGCCCCGCGAGCCGCCCGAGCGCGCCCGGCCGGTTCCAGGCCCGGAACGATTCGAGCTTGCCGCGCCGGGCCCGTTCGAGCGCCGCCTCCACCGCGGCGACGTCCTCGGCGGGCAGTGCCTTCACGATCGGCCGCAGCACCTTGGTGAGCAGCGCCGCACAGGTCTCGTCCCAGGCGGGATCGCCGCCGGACCAGGCGGTCCACGCGCAGTAGCAGGTGGCCACGTACGTGGGACTGACCCGCAGCCGGTCGCCGACCGCGGAGGAGCGTGCGGCGCGTTCGTACGCGGCCAGCAGTTGCGGCTCGCCGGACCTGGCCAGGGCGTACAGCTCGCTCTCCGGTACCGAGGTGGCCAGCAGCCGCTCGGCGAGGGCGTCGCTGACACGCCGCAGCACACCGTCCGGCACGGGCTGGGTGGTGCCGTCGCGCAGCGCCAGCACATGGCCGACCCAGTTCTCGCCCTCGCCGCTGGTGCCCAGCAGGCCGGCGAACTCCAGCAGGAGCAGCGCCGGGCGCTGGTCGGGCCGCAGTTCGGTGCTGAAGCTGCGCAGCAGGTCGACGGCGAGCGCCGGGACGTCGGGGTCGTCGGGCGGCGCGGCGAGGGCGGCCTCGATCAGGATGTTCCGGGTGCCCGCGGCCTGGTGCAGGTCCGAGCCGAGTTCGTTGAGCAGCAGACTCGCCTCCTGCCCGGTCGGCAGGACCCCGTCCCACACCAGGCTCAGCGCGGTGCGCAGCACGGAGGTGTCGGCGTGCGGGGACACCCCGGCGGTGCGCAGGAGTTCGTGGAACCGGGCGAGCCGGTCGCCCGCGGGCGGCACCGTGACGCACATCCGCAGATGCGGGAAGCGGGTGTGCATGCCGACCGGCAGCCCCGACCCGGTCAGGGCCCGCGCCGCCGCGGGCGGATCGGCCGCCGCCAGCGCGTCCAGCGCCCCGAACAGCGCGATCCGCAGGGCGGGATGCTCCTGCACCGCGTCCAGCAGGGCCGCCGACGCCCCCGGGGGCGGGCGCCTCGACGGTCTCCGGCGCCGACCGGGCGGGGTGCCCCACCGGCGGCTCGTCCAAGGCCGCCGACGGCGCGTCCGGCGCCACCGCCACCAGGGCGCGGGCCAGCCGTCCCGCCAGCTCGGGCAGCAGGTCCTGGCAGTCGACGTCGAGCAGGTCCGCGATCCGCAGCAGGGCCAGCGGGCGCCCGTCGGCGGGCTGCC
>NZ_FLSP01000023.1 GCF_900091315.1 Streptomyces sp. DI166 | reverse complement strand
ACGCCTGGGCGGGCAGGCGCAGGTGCCCGGTGTGGCGGGTGTGTGGCGGGACCTGACGGACTCGGTGAACGGCATGGCCGGGAACCTGACGGCCCAGGTGCGCAACATCGCGCAGGTCGCGACCGCGGTGGCCCGGGGTGACCTCTCCCAGAAGATCACCGTGGACGCGCGCGGGGAGATCCTGGAGCTGAAGAACACCCTCAACACCATGGTCGACCAGCTCTCCTCGTTCGCCGAGGAGGTCACCAGGGTGGCCCGTGAGGTGGGCACGGAGGGCATCCTGGGCGGTCAGGCCGAGGTGCAGGGGGTCTCCGGCACCTGGAAGGACCTCACCCAGTCGGTGAACTTCATGGCGAACAACCTGACCATCCAGGTGCGCAACATCGCCGAGGTCACGACCGCCGTCGCCAAGGGCGACCTGTCCAAGAAGATCACCGTCGACGCCAAGGGCGAGATCCTCGAACTCGTCACCACCGTCAACACGATGGTCGACCAGCTGTCCTCCTTCGCCGAGCAGGTGACCCGGGTGGCCCGCGAGGTGGGCACCGAGGGCATTCTGGGCGGCCAGGCGCACGTGCCGGGTGTGGTCGGCATCTGGAAGGACCTCAGCGACAACGTCAACCTGATGGCCAAGAACCTGACCATGCAGGTGCGGAACATCTCCCAGGTGGCGGCGGCCGTCGCCAACGGCGATCTGACGCGGACGGTGACGATCGAGGCGCGCGGTGAGGTCGCGCAGCTCGCGGACACCTTCAACACCATGGTGAAGACGCTCAGTTCGTTCGCCGACCAGGTCACCAAGGTGGCCCGCGAGGTGGGCACCGACGGGCATCCTGGGCGGTCAGGCCGGGTGCCGGGCGTGGCGGGCACCTGGAAGGACCTCACCGAGTCGGTGAACCAGATGGCGTCCAACCTGACCGGTCAGGTGCGCAACATCGCCATGGTCACCACCGCCATCGCCAAGGGCGATCTGACCAAGAAGATCGACATCGAGGCGCGCGGCGAGATCCTGGAGCTGAAAACGACCATCAACACGATGGTCGACCAGCTGTCCTCGTTCGCCGAGGAGGTCACCCGCGTGGCCCGCGAGGTGGGCACCGAGGGGCAGCTCGGCGGCCAGGCACGCGTGCGTGACGTGGACGGCACGTGGCGGGACCTGACCGAGTCGGTGAACGAGATGGCCGGGAACCTGACCCGGCAGGTGCGCGCCATCGCGCGCGTGGCGACCGCGGTGACCCGCGGCGACCTGAACCTGAAGATCGACGTCGACGCCTCCGGCGAGATCCAGGAGCTCCAGGACTACATCAACAAGATGATCGCCAACCTGCGCGACACCACCATCGCCAACAAGGAGCAGGACTGGCTCAAGGGCAACCTCGCCCGGATCTCCGCGCTGATGCAGGGCCGCCGGGACCTCCAGGACGTGGCCTCGCTGATCATGAGCGAGCTGACGCCGGTGGTCTCCGCGCAGCACGGCGCGTTCTTCCTGGCGATGCCCGACTCCGGGCAGAACGGCGAGGACCAGTACGAGCTGCGGATGCTCGGCTCGTACGGGTACTCGATGGGCTCCATGCCGACCTCGTTCCGGCCGGGCGAGGCGCTGGTCGGGACGGCGGCGCAGGAGAAGCGCACGATCCTGGTGGAGAAGGCGCCCAGCGGCTATCTGAAGGTCTCCTCCGGGCTGGGCGAGGCCCCGCCCGCGCAGGTCATCGTGTTGCCGGTGCTGTTCGAGGGCAAGGTGCTCGGCGTGATCGAGCTGGCCTCCTTCACGCCGTTCACGCAGATCCAGAAGGACTTCCTGAACCAGATCGCGGAGATGATCGCGACCAGCGTCAACACCATCTCCGTCAACACCAAGACCGAGCAGCTGCTGAAGCAGTCGCAGGAGCTGACCGAGCAACTCCAGGAGCGGTCGGCGGAGTTGGAGAACCGGCAGAAGGCCCTCCAGGCGTCCAACGCCGAACTGGAGGAGAAGGCCGAGCTGCTGGCCCAGCAGAACCGTGACATCGAGGTGAAGAACACCGAGATCGAGGAAGCGCGGCAGGTCCTGGAGGAGCGCGCCGAGCAGCTCGCGGTGTCGATGCGCTACAAGAGCGAGTTCCTCGCCAACATGTCGCACGAGCTGCGCACCCCGCTCAACTCGCTGCTGATCCTCGCCAAGTTGCTCGCCGACAACGCCGAGGGGAATCTCTCCCCGAAGCAGGTCGAGTTCGCCGAGACCATCCACGGGGCCGGTTCCGACCTGCTCCAGCTGATCAACGACATCCTCGACCTGTCCAAGGTCGAGGCGGGCAAGATGGACGTCTCCCCGACCCGGATCGCGCTGGTCCAGCTCGTCGACTACGTCGAGGCCACCTTCCGGCCGCTCACCGCGGAGAAGGGCCTGGACCTGTCCGTGCGGGTCTCCCCGGAGCTGCCCGCCACCCTGCACACCGACGAGCAGCGGCTGCTGCAGGTGCTGCGCAACCTGCTGTCCAACGCGGTGAAGTTCACCGACTCCGGCTCGGTGGAGCTGGTGATCCGGCCGGCCGGGGCGGATGTGCCGGCGGCGATCCGGGAGCAGCTGCTGGAGACCGGTTCGCTGCGCGACCCGGACGCCGAGCTGATCGCCTTCTCGGTGACCGACACCGGCATCGGTATCGCCGCCAGCAAGATGCGGGTGATCTTCGAGGCGTTCAAGCAGGCCGACGGCACCACCAGCCGCAAGTACGGCGGCACCGGCCTCGGGCTGTCGATCTCCCGGGAGATCGCCCAGCTGCTTGGCGGCGAGATCCACGCGCAGAGCGAACCGGGGCGCGGCTCCACCTTCACGCTGTACCTGCCGCTGCACCCCAGCGAGCTGCCGCCGCAGGGCTACCAGCAGGCGATGCCGTCCCTGGACGTCGACGACCTGGTGTCCTCGGCCCACGAGTTGTCGGACGTGGAGATCGAGACGCCGGCCGAGGTGAAGTCGTATCAGGAGACCCAGAACGGCGCCGCCGCGCTCTTCCGGCGCCGCCGCCGGGGACCCGGGGGCGAGACGGAGCAGCGGGCCGCGCAGCAGGACTGGTCGGCCGCCGAGCACGAGCCGGTGGCGCAGGTGCGCCGGGGCATCCGGTTCGGCGGGGAGAAGGTGCTCATCGTCGACGACGACATCCGTAACGTCTTCGCGCTGACCAGCGTCCTGGAGCAGCACGGGCTGTCGGTGCTGTACGCGGAGAACGGCCGGGAGGGCATCGAGGTGCTGGAGCAGCACGACGACGTGGCGGTCGTGCTGATGGACATCATGATGCCCGAGATGGACGGGTACGCGACGACCACGGCGATCCGCCGGATGCCGCAGTTCGCGGGCCTGCCGATCATCGCGCTGACCGCCAAGGCGATGAAGGGCGACCGGGAGAAGGCGATCGAGTCGGGCGCCTCCGACTACGTCACCAAGCCGGTCGACCCCGATCACCTGCTGTCGGTGATGCAGCAGTGGATGCGGGCCGAGTGACGGGAACGGTCGGGGCCGGTACGGGGTTCGTACCGGCCCGGTGTACGCACTGGGCCGGGACCGGTCGGGAACCTACCGTGTTCGCACGGAGTTGCTGACGCACTGTGCTCGAATCCGTGTAGAAGTGCGGGATTCGGGGAACCTTCTGGTCTCCCACCGCGTTTCTGCTACGTGCACAGTGACATCGCGGTGACAGGGTGTGGCGACAGGCGGGGTGCGGCTACCATGACCGGCACGAGGACGGGCGACGCAAGGGAGTCGTCCGCTGGGACGGCACCCGCCGGTGCCTACCCAAGTCCTGCGGACAGGGGAGGCCCCATGCCGGGGCGAGGAGGGCGGGCCATGGTGCAGAAGGCCAAGATCCTCCTGGTCGATGACCGGCCGGAGAATCTGCTGGCGCTGGAGGCGATCCTCTCTGCGCTCGATCAGACCCTGGTCCGGGCATCGTCCGGGGAGGAAGCGCTCAAAGCGCTGCTCACGGACGACTTCGCGGTCATCCTGCTGGATGTCCAGATGCCGGGTATGGACGGCTTCGAGACGGCCGCGCACATCAAGCGCCGGGAGCGGACCCGCGACATCCCGATCATCTTCCTCACCGCGATCAACCACGGGCCTCACCACACCTTCCGCGGGTACGCCGCGGGCGCGGTCGACTACATCTCCAAGCCGTTCGACCCGTGGGTGCTGCGGGCGAAGGTCTCCGTGTTCGTCGAGCTGTACATGAAGAACTGCCAGCTCAGGGAGCAGGCGGCGCTGCTGCGGCTGCAGTTGGAGGGTGGCGGCGGGCGGGCCGCGGGCGGCGACAACAAGGAGCCCGCGGGGCTGCTCGCCGAACTGTCGGCGCGGCTCGCGGCGGTCGAGGAGCAGGCCGAGGCGCTGTCGAAACAGCTCGACGACGACTCGGCGGACGCGGCGGCGGTGGCCACGGCCGCCCATCTGGAGCGCAAACTCACCGGACTGCGGCGCGCGCTGGACGCGTTGGAGCCCGGCGCCGGGGAACACCTCCTCGGTTCCCTCGCAGAACTGACCTCGCGGCGGGGCGTGTTGGAGGCGCCGCCCCGATGAGCGGGCGTCAGTTCATTGCTGTCGTAACGGCGACACGAACGGGTGAAGCAGTGGGCACACGTGTCCGCTGTCGCCTCCACCGGTAACCTCACACCTATGGCCTCACGTCCCTCCGCAGCCAAGAAGCAGCCCGCGAAGAAGGCTGCCGCTCCCGCGAAGGGTCCGGCGAAGAAGGCCGCCGCGAAAAAGGCGCCGGCGAAGAAGGCGCCCGCCAAGAAGGCCGCGGCGAAGAAGCCCGCACCCAAGCCGGCCCCCAACCCCACCGGGGGCGTCTATCGGCTCGTGCGCGCCGTCTGGCTCGGGCTGGCGCACGCCGTCGGCGCGGTGTTCCGCGGGATAGGGCAGGGCGCGAAGAACCTCGACCCGGCCCACCGCAAGGACGGCGTCGCGCTGCTGCTGCTCGGCCTGGCGCTGATCGTCGCCGCGGGTACCTGGTCCAACCTGCGCGGCCCGGTCGGCGACCTCGTCGAGATGCTGGTGACCGGCGCCTTCGGGCGGCTCGACCTGCTGGTGCCGATCCTGCTCGCGGTGATCGCCGTACGGTTCATCCGGCACCCGGAGAAGCCGGAGGCCAACGGACGGATCGTGATCGGCCTGTCGGCGCTCGTCATCGGCGTCCTCGGCCAGGTGCACATCGGCTGCGGCTCGCCCGCGCGCAGCGACGGCATGCAGGCCATAAGGGACGCCGGCGGTCTCATCGGCTGGAGCGCGGCGACTCCGCTGACCGCGACGATGGGCGAGGTGCTCGCCGTACCGCTGCTGGTGCTGCTCACCGTGTTCGGGCTGCTGGTCGTCACCGCCACGCCGGTCAACGCCATTCCGCAGCGGCTGCGGCAGCTCGGGGTGCGGCTCGGCGTCCTGCACGACCCGGAAGCCGTCGAGTACAGCGAGGACGACGAGCGCTACGACGAGCAGTGGCGCGAGGCGCTGCCCGCGCGGGGACGGCGCCGCGGCGGTTCCGCGCCCGAGGCGTACGACCCCGACAGCGCGGAGCAGGAGGCCCTGTCGCGGCGCCGGGGACGCCCGAGGCGCTCCGCGGTGCCCCAGCCCGACATGAGCCGCCCCATGGACGCGGTGGACGTCGCCGCGGCCGCCGCTGCCGCCCTCGACGGCGCGGTGCTGCACGGCATGCCGCCCTCGCCGGTCGTCGCGGACCTGACCCAGGGCGTGAGCGTCGGCGACCGCGAGGAGACCACGCCGGTTCCCACGCCCGTACCGGCCGCGCGGCCCCGGCAGGGCAAGGCCCGCCAGGAGAAGCTGAAGGTCGAGGTCGCCGACCTCACCAAGCCCGCGCCCGAGGCCCCCGCCGATCTGCCGGCCCGTGCCGAGCAGCTCCAGCTCTCCGGCGACATCACCTACGCGCTGCCCTCCCTGGACCTCCTCACGCGCGGCGGGCCCGGCAAGGCGCGCAGCGCCGCCAACGACGCGGTCGTGGCCTCCCTGACCAATGTGTTCAGCGAGTTCAAGGTGGACGCCGCCGTCACCGGCTTCACCCGCGGGCCGACGGTCACCCGCTACGAGGTGGAGCTGGGCCCGGCCGTGAAGGTCGAGCGGATCACCGCGCTGACCAAGAACATCGCGTACGCCGTGGCCAGTCCCGACGTACGGATCATCTCGCCGATCCCCGGCAAGTCGGCCGTGGGCATCGAGATCCCCAATACCGACCGGGAGATGGTCAACCTCGGTGACGTGCTGCGCCTCGCCGCGGCGGCCGAGGACGACCACCCGATGCTGGTGGCGCTCGGCAAGGACGTCGAGGGCGGCTATGTGATGGCCAACCTCGCGAAGATGCCGCACGTCCTGGTCGCCGGCGCCACCGGGTCCGGCAAGTCGTCCTGCATCAACTGCCTGATCACCTCGATCATGGTGCGGGCCACCCCCGAGGACGTCCGGATGGTCCTCGTCGACCCCAAGCGCGTGGAGCTGACCGCCTACGAGGGCATCCCGCACCTGATCACGCCGATCATCACCAACCCCAAGCGGGCCGCCGAGGCGCTGCAGTGGGTCGTACGCGAGATGGACCTCAGGTACGACGACCTGGCGGCGTACGGCTTCCGGCACATCGACGACTTCAACCAGGCCATACGGGACGGCAAGGTCAAGCCGCCCGAGGGCAGCGAACGGGAGCTGCAGCCGTATCCGTACCTGCTGGTGATCGTCGACGAGCTGGCCGACCTGATGATGGTCGCGCCGCGCGACGTCGAGGACGCCATCGTGCGCATCACGCAGCTGGCGCGCGCGGCCGGTATCCATCTGGTGCTCGCCACCCAGCGGCCGTCGGTGGATGTGGTCACCGGTCTGATCAAGGCGAACGTGCCCTCCCGGCTGGCCTTCGCCACGTCCTCGCTCGCCGACTCGCGGGTCATCCTCGACCAGCCCGGCGCGGAGAAGCTCATCGGCAAGGGCGACGGACTGTTCCTGCCGATGGGCGCCAACAAGCCCGTCCGTATGCAGGGCGCCTTCGTGACCGAGGAGGAGGTCGCGGCGGTCGTCCAGCACTGCAAGGACCAGATGGCGCCGGTCTTCCGGGACGACGTCGTCGTCGGGACCAAGCAGAAGAAGGAGATCGACGAGGACATCGGCGACGACCTGGATCTGCTGTGCCAGGCGGCCGAGCTGGTCGTCTCCACCCAGTTCGGCTCGACGTCCATGCTCCAGCGCAAGCTGCGCGTGGGCTTCGCCAAGGCCGGGCGGCTGATGGACCTGATGGAGTCGCGGAACATCGTCGGGCCAAGCGAGGGCTCCAAGGCGCGTGACGTTCTTGTGAAACCTGACGAGCTGGACGGCGTGCTGGCGCAGATCCGCGGGGAGGCTTGAGAGAAACCCCGCGCGGGACGGGCCCCGATACGCGTTCGTGACTCACCCGTAAGGGATCCTTGAGCAACCGTTTCCCTGTGCCGTACGTCAAGTTGAGGGAAGCGGAAAGCTTCCGCCCCGCCATCGGTGTGTCCGGCCATACCGATGGCGTACAAAGTCCCACCGCCCGGTTGCCCCACCCTTTCGTACCCCCCCTAGACTGAACCTCCAGCACAGGTGGCTACACGCTCGAAAGGCGCCCCCGTGTCCATCGGCAACTCCCCTGAAGACGAGCGTCCGTTCGAAGACGTTTCCGGCGACGACCGCCCCTCCGTCGGCCGTGCGCTCCAGCAGGCGCGCATCAACGCCGGCCTGACCGTCGACGACGTCAGCAACGCCACCCGAGTCCGGCTGCCCATCGTGCACGCCATCGAGGCGGACGACTTCGCCCCGTGCGGTGGCGACGTGTACGCGCGCGGGCACATCCGGACCCTGGCCAGGGCCGTCGGCATCGATCCGGCACCGCTGCTCGCCCAGTACGACGAGGAGCACGGCGGGCGTCCGGCGCCGACCCCCGCGGCCCCGCTGTTCGAGGCGGAGCGCATCCGCCCGGAGCGGCGCGGGCCGAACTGGACGGCGGCCATGGTCGCGGCGATCGTCGTCGTGATCGCCTTCGTCGGCTTCACCGCGTTCAAGGGCGGTGACGACGGAGCCGCGTCCGTCGCCGACGGCGCGACGCCCTCACCCACCAAGTCCGCCGCGGACAAGCCCAAGCCCAAGTCCGAGAAGCCGAAGTCGCAGAAGCCCGACCCGACCGACAGCGCCATCGCCGCGGCGCCGCAGGACAAGGTGACGGTCAAGGTCACCGCCGACGAGGACCGCAGCTGGATCTCCGCCCACGACCACAACGGCCGCCTCCTCTTCGACGGCCTGCTCAAGCAGGGCGAGTCCAAGACCTTCCAGGACAGCGAGAAGATCAACCTCGTCCTCGGTGACGCGGGCGCGCTCCAGATCTACGTCAACGGCAAGAAGATCGAGGACGACTGGCAGCGCGGCGCTGTGGAGCGCCTCACGTACACCAAGGGCGACCCGCAGGTCGGCTGATCGAACTGGGCGAATGGATGGGGTTGGCCGAGATCGGCCAACCCCATCGGCGTGGGGTGTCAGTCGGACAAAGTAGTCTTGAGCCCATGCCTGAACGCCGTACCGTCGCACTCGTCACTCTTGGCTGCGCTCGCAACGAGGTGGACTCGGAAGAGCTCGCAGGCCGTTTGGAGGCGGACGGCTGGGATCTCGTGGAGGACGCCGCCGAAGCGGACGTCGCTGTCGTCAACACCTGCGGTTTCGTCGACGCCGCCAAGAAGGACTCCGTCGACGCCCTGCTGGAGGCCAATGACCTCAAGGGGCACGGCAGAACCCAGGCCGTCGTGGCGGTGGGCTGCATGGCCGAGCGCTACGGCAAGGAGCTGGCGGAGGCGCTGCCGGAGGCCGACGGCGTGCTCGGCTTCGACGACTACGCCGACATCTCCGACCGGCTCACCACCATCCTCAGCGGCGGCGTCCACGCCGCCCACACCCCGCGCGACCGGCGCAAGCTGCTGCCGATCAGCCCGGCCGAGCGGCAGGAATCGGCCGCCGAGGTCGCCCTGCCCGGACACGCCCCGGTGGACCTCCCGGACGGCCTCGCGCCCGCCTCGGGCCCCCGCGCGCCCCTGCGCCGCCGGCTCGACGGCGCCCCCGTGGCCTCGGTGAAGCTCGCCTCCGGCTGCGACCGGCGCTGCACCTTCTGCGCCATCCCGTCCTTCCGCGGCTCCTTCATCTCCCGCCGCCCGAGCGACGTGCTGAACGAGACGCGCTGGCTGGCCGAGCAGGGCGTCAAGGAGATCATGCTGGTCTCCGAGAACAACACCTCCTACGGCAAGGACCTCGGCGACATCCGCCTGCTGGAGTCCCTGCTGCCGGAGCTGGCCGAGGTCGACGGCATCGAGCGGGTCCGGGTCAGCTACCTGCAGCCCGCCGAGATGCGCCCCGGACTGATCGACGTCCTGACCTCCACCCCCAAGGTCGCGCCCTACTTCGACCTCTCCTTCCAGCACTCCGCGCCCGGTGTGCTGCGCGCGATGCGCCGCTTCGGCGACACCGACCGCTTCCTGGAGCTGCTGGACACCATCCGGAGCAAGGCACCCCAGGCGGGTGTGCGCTCCAACTTCATCGTGGGCTTCCCCGGCGAGTCCGAGGCGGACCTGGCCGAGCTGGAGCGTTTCCTCAACCACGCGCGCCTGGACGCCATCGGCGTCTTCGGCTACTCCGACGAGGAGGGCACCGAGGCGGCGACGTACGAGGACAAGCTGGACCCCGACCTGGTCGCGGACCGGCTGGCGCGGGTCTCCCGGCTGGCCGAGCAGCTCGTCTCGCAGCGGGCCGAGGAGCGCCTGGGCGAAACCGTCCGGGTGCTCGTCGAGTCCGTCGACGAGGAGGGCGTGTACGGCCGCGGCGCGCACCAGGCCCCGGAGACGGACGGCCAGGTGCTGCTCACGGGCGGCGAGGACCTGAGCGTCGGTCGTATGGTCGAGGCGAAGGTGGTGGGCACCGAGGGTGTCGACCTCGTGGCCGAGCCGCTGCCCGGCTCGCTCGTAACCGGTGAGGAGGGGGCCAGATGACCGGAGTCCCGGCGTCCGCCGCAGGCGGCTCCGCCAAGGCCACGCCCAAGGCGACCCCCGCGGGCACGGCCTCCTCCGACGCGTCGGGCACGAAGCCGGCCCGGGGCGGGAAGATCGCGGCGGCGGCCGTGAACCAGGCCAGCGTCTGGAACATCGCCAACCTGCTGACCATGCTCCGGCTGCTGCTGGTGCCCGCGTTCGTGGCGCTGATGCTGGCGGACGGCGGCTACGACCCGGCGTGGCGCTCGTTCGCCTGGGCGGCCTTCGCCATCGCCATGATCACCGACCTGTTCGACGGCCATCTGGCGCGCACGTACAACCTGGTCACCGACTTCGGGAAGATCGCCGACCCCATCGCCGACAAGGCGATCATGGGGGCGGCGCTGATCTGTCTGTCCTGGCTCGGTGATCTGCCGTGGTGGGTGACGGCGGTGATCCTCGGCCGGGAACTCGGGATCACGCTGCTGCGTTTTCTGGTCATCCGATACGGCGTCATCCCCGCGAGCCGCGGCGGCAAGCTCAAGACCCTCACCCAGGGCGTGGCCGTCGGCATGTACATCCTGGCGCTGACGGGATGGCTGGCCACTCTGCGGTTCTGGGTGATGGGTGCGGCGGTCGTCCTGACCGTGGTGACCGGGCTGGACTATGTAAGACAGGCCATTGTGCTGCGCAGACGGGGAATCGCCGAGCGCAAGGCCGCGTTGGAGGAGACGGAAGCGTGAAGTCCACGGCCGCCGACGTGGTGCGACTACTGACAGTGAGGGGCGAGACCCTCGCCGTCGCGGAGTCGCTGACCGGTGGCCTTGTCGCGGCGGAGATCACAGCGGCACCTGGGGCGTCCAAGGCCTTCCGGGGTTCGGTGACCGCCTACGCCACGGAGCTCAAGCATCAGCTCCTTGACGTGGACGCCGGTCTTCTGGAGCGGCAGGGAGCGGTGGACCCGCAGGTCGCGGCCCAGATGGCGGCCGGAGTGCGCAAGGCGCTGGGCGCCGACTGGGGCATCGCGACCACCGGTGTCGCAGGTCCCGAGGAGCAGGACGGAAAGCCCGTGGGCACCGTCTTCCTGGCCGTGGACGGCCCCTACAGGGCCGATTCCGGTTCGGCCGGTGGCGGAAAAGTGTCCTCGCTGCGGTTGAACGGCGACCGGGCGGAAATTCGTATGGAGAGTGTACGGAGCGTACTCGCGCTGCTTCTTCAGCAGCTCGCGAGCGAACAGACCGAGAATGAGCGGGCACAGGATACGGAACAGAACGGGGGGTTTTGATGTTTGCAGCCCTGAGTGAACACGACATCGCTCCCCGCACGGCCGCAGCGCGAGGCGGTACGGTGGGGCGTGAAGGATGCGGCTACGCGGTCCGAGGAGGGAGCCACCGATGATTCTGCTCCGTCGCCTGCTGGGTGACGTGCTGCGTCGGCAGCGCCAGCGCCAGGGCCGTACTCTGCGCGAAGTCTCCTCGTCCGCCCGAGTATCGCTCGGCTATCTCTCCGAGGTGGAGCGGGGGCAGAAGGAGGCTTCCTCCGAGCTGCTCTCCGCCATCTGCGACGCGCTGGACGTACGGATGTCCGAGCTCATGCGGGAAGTGAGCGACGAGCTCGCCCTCGCCGAGCTGGCCCAGTCTGCAGCGGCCACCCCCAGTGAGCCCGTACCCACGTCGGTCCGCCCGATGCTGGGTTCCGTTTCGGTGACCGGTGTGCCACCGGAACGGGTGACGATCAAGGCGCCCGCGGAAGCGGTGGACGTAGTCGCCGCGTGAGTGTGGGCGCGTGATCTGATCATGCGCTGCATACGAAAGTCCCGGTCGGGGCCTGTCCGAACTGCTGGAGAGGCGACGGCCGGGGCTTTCGTGCATGGTGGAGCATGGCACTCGGGGCCGGCACCACCGATCGGAGCATCTGGATGTACGTCGTGAAGAGCCCGCTGTCCGACGCCGACCTCAAGACCGTCACCGAGGCCCTGCAGGGCGCCCTGGTCGATCTGGTCGACCTCTCCCTGTTGGCCAAGCAGATCCACTGGAATGTGGTCGGTCCGCGGTTCCGCTCCGTGCATCTCCAGCTCGACGAGGTCGTGGACACCGCCCGGCTGCATTCCGACACGGTCGCCGAACGCGCCTCCGCCCTGGGAGTCCCGCCCGATGGCAGGGCGGCGACGGTGGCCGCGGGCAGCGGCATCGGGGCGGTGCCCGACGGTTGGGTCAAGGACGTGGACGCGGTGGGCACCCTGGTGCAGGCCCTGGGCGCGGTGATCGCCCGGATGCGGGAACGGGTCGCGGCGACCGCCGAGGCGGACCCGGTCAGCCAGGACATCTTCATCACCATCACGGCGGATCTTGAGAAGCACCATTGGATGTTCCAAGCCGAGAACGGCTGACGGTGACCTTCCGCGGTGCATCCGTGCGCCGCCCTGTGCGGTGGTGCTTCCGTGTGCCGCCCTATGCGCCCTCCCGGCAGGTGTGGGCGGCGGTCTAGCGTCGGGCTGGAGGTGGCGGTCATGGCGGGGATAGCGCGCTGGGGGGCTGCGCTCGGGCTGGGGACGCTGTGGTGGTGGGCCGTGCTGCGGCTCGCCGTCGCGCCGGACGCCGGAGCGCTGGAGGGCGCGGTGGCCGCCGGGGGATGGGGGCTCAGCCTGCTGCCCGTGCACTGCGTGCCGAAATCGCGTGCCGCGGGCGCCCTGGAATCGGGGCGGTGGGCCAGGGCATGGCGGGCGGCCCCTGTCACCACGGCATCGCCACACCGCCGTTCGGACGCAGGATCTGGCCCGTCATGAACGCCGAGGCGTCAGAGGCCAGATAGAGCACCGTGTGCGCGACGTCCTCCGGTTCGCCGACCCGGCCCAGGGGCGCCATCCGCGTCATGAGCGCCTCGGTGTGCGCGTGCGCCTCGTCGTCGTGGTGGTCCGTCATGGGGGTGCGGATCCATCCCGGGGCCACGGCGTTGACCCGGATGCCATGGCGGCCGACCTCCGTCGCGAGGGTCTTCGTCAGCTGCACGACGGCCGCCTTGGACGCGCCGTAGCAGAGCAGGCCGGGGCCGCCGGTGTCGACGGCGCCGGAGGCCATGGTGACGATGCTGCCCCGGGTGTGTTGCGCGAGCATGAGCCGGGCGGCTGCCTGGCAGGCGTGCAGGACGCCCTTGAAGTTGACGTCCAGGACGCGGTCGAGGTCCTCGTCGGTGGTCTCCAGGACAGGGCTGCTGTGCATGATCCCGGCGACGGCGGCCATGACGTCCAGACGCCCGCAGTCGTCCACCGCGCGCCGGAGCGCGTCGCGGTCGGTGACATCCACGGTGTGGGTGCGGGCACTGCCGCCGCTCTCCTTGATCAGGGTCGCGGTCTCGTGCAGGCCCCGTGGGTCGCGGTCCGCGCAGTGCACGGTGGCGCCGGCCTGGGCGAGCAGCACGGCCGAGGCCCGGCCGATCCCGCTCGCGGCGCCGGTGACGAAGGCGGTGCGTCCGGTGAGGTCGTACGCGCTGACGGCCATGAACCGACGGTACGAGCAATTCTGACGGATCGTCAATTAGGTGTGCGGCGACGGCGTCCCGGTGCGGGGGCCGGGCCGGTCTGGCAGCTCGGGCACCAATAGGTGGGGCGTTGGCGGGAGCCGTCGCCCTGGTCGGCGGAGCGGATCGGGGTACGACAGCGCAGACAGGGGCGTGGGGCACGGCCGTACACGAAGAGGTCCTGGCCGCGGCGGCCGGTGGTGCTGCGCACCGGGCGTTCGCGGTTGGCCTCCAGCAGCCGCTTGGCGAGCGCGGGGAGTTGGGCCGCGCGATCGGGCGGGAGGGCGCCGACGGGGAGCCAGGGGGTGGCACCGATCAGGAAGCACAGCTCGCTCTTGTAGATGTTGCCGATCCCGGCGAGATTGCGCTGGTCGAGGAGGGCCTCGCCGAGTTGGCGGCCGGGGTCGGTGAGGAGGTTGGCCAGGGCCTGGTCGGGGTCCCAGTCCGGGCCCAGGAGGTCGGGGCCGAGGTGGCCCACGGCCTTGGACTCCTCGGCGGTGCGCAGGAGTTCGAGGACGGGGAGGCGGTAGCCGACGGCTGTCCGGTCGGCGGTGGAGAGCACCGCGCGGATCTGGTGGTTGGGGCCGCCGGTCCAGCGCTCACGCTCGGCGTAGATCCGCCAGGAGCCCTCCATGCCGAGGTGCGAGTGCACGGTCCAGCCGCCCTCGACGCGGGCGAGGAGGTGCTTGCCGCGAGGGGTGACCTCCAGGAGGGTGCGCTCGGTGAGGTCCACCGTGGCGAACCTCGGGACGCGGAAGTCGGTACGGGTCAGGACCTTGCCCGCGAGGGCGGAGTGCAGCCGCTTCGCGGCTTGCCAGACGGTGTCTCCTTCGGGCATGGGTCAAGGGTGGCACGGGGGCGTGCACGGAGCCGCCCGGGTCCGGGGCATGCGGGTCAGGCGCGCAGGCGCAGGCCCCGGGGCGTGGCGATGAAGCCCGCTGATTCCAGGAGGGCGCCGTATGGGGAGGTCAGGGCCGCTGTGCCGTTGACGCGTTCGACCGTGACCGTGCCCAGGGAGCCCGCTCTGGCCGCGGCGGCCAGCGCCTCGGCGGCGGAGTGCAGGCGGGTGTCCTCCGTGGGGTCGGTGTCGGGGGCGCTGGGCCAGGCGAGGAGGGTCTTGCCGCCGCGCTCCATGTAGAGGGTCAGCTCGCCGTCCACCAGGACCACCAGGGAGCCTGCCTTGCGGCCCGGCTTGTGGCCGGCGCCGGTCGGGGGCTCGGGCCAGGGCAGGGCGGCGCCGTAGGCGTTCGCGGGGTCGGCGGCGGCCAGGACGACGGCGCGGGTGTCCGGATCGGCGCGGTTCCGGTGGGGTGTGGGGGCCGGGTAGTCCCGTGGCGAGACGTACTCGTCCGGGCGGGGGCGGGGGTGCTTCCGCCGAAGCCGTCGGAGGAGCCGGGGGCTGCGAAGGCATGGTCCTCGAAGGGGGCGGGCGGGAAGGACTCGGGCGGGAAGTCGGCGGCCGACGGGGAGGCCGCACGGGCCGGGAAGTCGGCGCCCGGGAACGCCGGGCCGCCGCCCGGCAGGGCCTCGCCCCGGTCGCGGGCGTTGGCCACCGCGCGCAGGCGGTCCACCGCGCCGTCCATCGCGAACTGCGCGGCGCCCAGGCCCTCCACCACATAGCCGCGCCGGGCCTGACCGCTCTCCTCGAACACGGACAGAATGCGGTACGTCGCCGAGAAACCGCCCTCGACGCCCTCCGCGGAGACCGCGCCCCGGGTCACCACGCCGTGCCGGTCGAGGAGGGTGCGGGCCAGGGCGTGGGCCCGGACGGTGGGGTCGGGCTCGTGGGCCGGGAGCAGGGACCAGCGTCCGGCGACGGTCGGCGGGCCCGAGCGGGAGGCGGAGCGTGCGGCGGCGGTGAGCGAGCCGTACCGCCCGCGCGGGACGGTGCGCTTGGCCCGGTGCGCGGTGGCGCCCGCGGTGCGGCCCGAGCCCAGCAGGGAGCGCATCGGGGCGAGCGTGTCATTGGTGAGGCGCCCGGACCACGCCAGCTCCCAGAGGGCGTCGGCGAGTTGCGGGTCGGTGGCCTCCGGGTGCGTGGTGGCCCGTACCTGGTCGGCGATCTGCCGGAAGAACAGGCCGTAGCCCCCGGCGAGCGCGTCCAGGATCGACTGGTGGAGCGCGGTGGGCTCCAGCGGGTGGGGCGCGGGCAGCAGCAGGGGAGCCGCGTCCGCCATGTACAGGGAGACCCAGCCGTCCTTGCCGGGCAGCGCCCCGGCCCCGGCCCACACCACCTCTCCGGCGGCGGTGAGTTCGTCGAGCATGGCCGGGTTGTAGCCGGCCACGCGGGACGGCAGGACCAGCTTCTCCAGGGCGGAGGCGGGCACCGAGGCGCCCTGCAACTGCTCGATGGCGCGCACCAGTCCGTCGATGCCGCGCAGCCCGTGCCCCTTGCCGATGTGCTGCCACTGGGGCAGGAACTGGGCCAGCGCGGCCGGGGGCACCGGCTCCAACTCGTGCCGCAGGGCGGCCAGGGAGCGTCGGCGCAGCCGCCGCAGCACAGCCGCGTCGCACCACTCCTGGCCGATCCCGGCCGGATGGAACTCGCCCTGCACCACCCGGCCCGCCGCCGCGAGCCGCTGGAGGGCGCCCTCCGTCACCGCGACGCCCAGTCCGAACCGGGCCGCCGCGGTCACCGAGGTGAACGGGCCGTGGGTACGGGCGTAGCGCGCGAGGAGGTCGCCGAGCGGGTCCTTCACCGGTTCCGTGAAGACTTCCGGTACGCCGACCGGCAGCGCGGTGCCGAGGGCGTCGCGCAGGCGGCCCGCGTCCTCGATCGCCGCCCAGTGGTCGGCGCCCGCGATACGGACCTTGATGGCGCGGCGGGCCCCGGTCAGTTCCACCGCCCACCCAGGCTCCGCGCCCCGCTCGGCCAACTCGGCATCGGTCAGCGGGCCGAGCAGCCGCAGCAGGTCCGCGACGCCCTCGGCGTCCTTGACCCGGCGGTCCTCGGTGAGCCACTGCAGCTCCCGCTCCAGCTCGGCCAGCACCTCGGCGTCGAGCAGCTCGCGCAGCTCCGCCTGGCCCAGCAGCTCGGCCAGCAGCCGGGAGTCCAGGGAGAGCGCGGCGGCGCGGCGCTCGGCGAGCGGGGAGTCGCCCTCGTACAGGAACTGGGCGACGTACCCGAAGAGCAGCGACCGCGCGAACGGGGACGGTTCGGGGGTGGTGACCTCGACCAGGCGCACCTTGCGGGACTCCAGGTCGCCCATCAGCTCGGTGAGTCCGGGGACGTCGAAGACGTCCTGGAGGCATTCGCGCACCGCTTCCAGGACGATCGGGAACGAACCGAACTCGCTGGCCACCTGGAGCAGTTGTGCCGCGCGCTGGCGCTGCTGCCACAGGGGGGTGCGCCTGCCGGGGTTGCGGCGCGGCAGCAGCAGGGCGCGCGCCGCGCACTCCCGGAAGCGGGAGGCGAACAGGGCGGAGCCGCCGACCTGGTCGGTGACGATCTGGTCGATGTCGCCCTTGTCGAAGACGACATCGGCGGCACCGACAGGTGCCTGGTCGGCGTCGAACTCGGCGCCCGCCTTCATGGGCTCCTGGTCCAGCAGGTCCAGGCCCATCAGATCGGCGTCCGGCAGGCGCAGCACGATGCCGTCGTCCGCGTGCATCACCTGGGCGTCCATGCCGTACCGCTCGGAGAGCTTCGCGCCGAGGGCGAGCGCCCAGGGGGCGTGCACCTGGGCGCCGAAGGGGGAGTGCACCACCACCCGCCAGTCGCCCAGCTCGTCGCGGAAGCGCTCGACGACGATGGTCCGGTCGTCGGGGATGTGCCCGCAGGCCTCGCGCTGTTCGTCCAGGTACGACAGCACGTTGTCGGCGGCCCAGGCGTCCAGGCCCGCCGCCAGCAGGCGCAGCCGGGCGTCCTCCTTGGACAGCGAGCCGACCTCGCGCAGGAACGCGCCCACCGCGCGGCCCAGTTCGAGGGGGCGGCCCAGCTGGTCGCCCTTCCAGAACGGCAGCCTGCCGGGGACGCCGGGCGCGGGGGAGACCAGAACCCGGTCGCGGGTGATGTCCTCGATGCGCCAGGAGCTGGTGCCGAGCGTGAACACATCGCCCACGCGCGACTCGTAGACCATCTCCTCGTCCAGCTCGCCGACCCGGCCGCCGCCCTTCTTGGGGTCGGACCCGGCGAGGAACACCCCGAACAGGCCGCGGTCGGGGATCGTGCCGCCGGAGGTCACGGCGAGCCGCTGGGCGCCGGGGCGGCCGGTGATGGTCCCGGCGACGCGGTCCCACACCACGCGCGGGCGCAGTTCCGCGAAGGCGTCCGACGGGTAGCGCCCCGCGAGCATGTCGAGGACGGCGGTGAACGCGGACTCCGGCAGCGAGGCGAAGGGCGCGGCGCGCCGGACCATGGCGAGCAGGTCGTCGAACTGCCAGGTGTCCATCGCCGTCATGGCGACGAGCTGCTGCGCCAGGACGTCCAGGGGGTTGGCCGGGACCCGCAGGGACTCGATGGAGCCGGTGCGCATCCGCTCGGTGACCACGGCCGCCTGGACCAGGTCGCCGCGGTACTTCGGGAAGACCACGCCGGTCGAGACCGCGCCCACCTGGTGGCCGGCGCGGCCCACGCGCTGGAGGCCGGAGGCCACCGACGGCGGGGACTCCACCTGGACGACCAGGTCGACCGCGCCCATGTCGATGCCCAGTTCGAGACTGGACGTGGCCACCACCGCGGGCAGCCGGCCCGCCTTCAGGTCCTCCTCGACCAGGGACCGCTGCTCCTTGGAGACCGAGCCGTGGTGCGCGCGGGCGATGACCGGCGGGGCGCCCTGGGCGGCGCCGGAACCGCCCATCAGCTCGGCGGGGGAGTGGTGCTCGTCCAGGGGTTCGCCGGTGGCCCGCTCGTAGGCGATCTCGTTCAGACGGTTGCACAGGCGTTCCGCCAGACGGCGGGAGTTGGCGAAGACGATGGTGGAGCGGTGGGACTGGACGAGGTCGGTGATCCGCTCCTCGACGTGCGGCCAGATCGAGGGCCGCTCGCCGGCCTCACCGCTGTCGGACACGGGGGAGCCGCCCAGCTCGCCCAGGTCCTCGACCGGGACCACGACCGAGAGGTCGAACTCCTTGCCCGACTCCGGCTGGACGATCTCCACCTTGCGGCGCGGGGAGAGATAGCGGGCGACCTCGTCGACCGGGCGGACCGTGGCCGACAGGCCGATCCGGCGGGCGGGCTTGGTGAGCAGCTCGTCCAGGCGCTCCAGGGAGAGCGCGAGGTGGGCGCCGCGCTTGGTGCCCGCGACCGCGTGCACCTCGTCCAGGATCACCGTCTCGATGCCGGTCAGCGCGTCCCGGGTGGCCGAGGTCAGCATCAGGAACAGGGACTCGGGGGTGGTGATCAGGATGTCCGGCGGGCGCGTGGCCAGCGCGCGGCGCTCGGCGGCGGGGGTGTCGCCGGAGCGGATGCCGACCTTGACCTCCGGTTCGGGCAGGCCCAGGCGCACGGACTCCTGGCGGATGCCGGTCAGCGGGCTGCGCAGATTGCGCTCCACGTCCACCGCGAGGGCCTTCAGCGGGGACACGTACAGCACCCGGCAGCGCTTCTTCGGGTCGGCGGGCGGGGGCGTCGAGGCCAGCTGGTCCAGGGCGGCGAGGAACGCGGCCAGCGTCTTGCCGGAGCCGGTCGGCGCCACCACCAGCACGTCCGAGCCCTCGGAGATGGCCTGCCACGCCCCGGCCTGCGCCGCGGTGGGCGCGGAGAAGGCCCCCGTGAACCAGCCGCGGGTGGCGGGGGAGAAGCCGTCCAGTGCTCGATGAGCGGAGCTGACCATGCGTCCATCCTGCACCCGGGCACTGACAATCGGGCTGAGCTGGGGTGATGCGGGCGCCGGGGCTCCCCTGGCCCCGTGGCCTCTCCCGGACCGGCCCGAGCCGAGGGAAGAGTCCGGGGAGAATGGGGAGCATGGCGGGTTCGAGGGAGCGGGCGCGGCACTGGCGGTACGAGGAACTGCCCGGTGTCGATCTGCTGCGGGCCCGCTACATCCGCAAGAGCTTCGTCCGGCACACCCACGAGAACTTCGTGATCGCGGCCATCGCCGACGGCGTCGAGGTCTTCGCCCACCAGGGCTCCGACCAGTACGCGGGCGCCGGGGCCCTGGCGCTGGTGAACCCGGACACCCCGCACACCGGGCGGGCCGGGGTGCCCGAGGGGTGGCAGTACGGCGCCGTGTACCCCTCGCCGGAGGTCGTGGCGGAGATCGCCGCCGAGACCACGACGATCCGCGGCACCCCCGGCTTCGTCGCGCCTGTGCTCGACGACCCCTACGCCGCCTCCCTCGTCCATCAGGTGCTGCGCGCCACCGACGAGGGCAACGCCCTGGCCGCCGACACCCTGCTGCGGGTCGCGGTGACCCGGCTGCTGCGGCTGAACGGAGGGCCGCTGCCGCAGCGGGAGGTCCGCACGGCGGGCGCCCGGATCGCGGCACGCGCGCGTGGCGTGCTCCAGGAGCGGATGGCGCGGCCGCCGAGCCTGGAGAGGCTCGCCGCGGAACTCGGAACCAGCCCGTTCGCGCTGCTGCGGGCCTTCCGCGACACCTACGGGATGCCGCCGCACACCTGGCTGACGGACGCCCGGGTACGGCAGGCGCGCCGCCTGCTGGACACCGGGGTTACGCCCGCCGAGGCCGCCGTCGCCGTGGGTTTCGCCGACCAGCCGCACCTGAACCGGCACTTCACCCGCATCGTGGGCGTGCCGCCCGGCGCGTACCAACGCGAGCGCAAGAACGTACAAGACCCGGCAGCGGGGCTTCTCGTACCGTCCGAGGCGTGGCAGAGACAACACTCACAGACATACGGGACGGCGAGAGGAAGCCGGACGCCGCCGTCGTACGGGACGCGCTCGGGGTCGGCGTCGCCGTAGGGCTGTCCGGGTTCGCGTTCGGGGTGACCTCCGCGGGCAGCGGGCTCACGCTGTGGCAGACCTGCGCGCTCAGCCTGCTCGTGTTCACCGGCGCGTCCCAGTTCGCGCTGGTCGGGGCGCTGGCCGCGGGCGGCGGAGCGTTCGCGGCGGCCGCCGGCGCGTTCTTCCTCGGGGTGCGCAACGCCTTCTACGGCCTGCGTCTGTCACAGGTGCTCGCGCTTCCCCGCGCGGTGCGTCCGTTCGCCGCCCAGTGGGTCATCGACGAGACCACCGCCGTCACCCTCGCCCAGCCCGACCGGCGCGCCGCGCGGATCGGGTTCGTGGCCACCGGACTCAGCCTCTACATCCTGTGGAACCTCACCACCCTGGCCGGGGCGCTCGGCGCCGAGGCCATCGGCGACACCGACGCGTGGGGTCTCGACGCGGCCGGACCCGCCGTGTTCCTGGCACTGCTCGCGCCGATGCTGCGCACCACCACCGAGCGCGCGGTCGCCGGTGTCGCGGTCGTACTGGGGCTCGGCCTGCTGCCGGTACTGCCCGCCGGGGTGCCGGTGCTCGTGGCCGCGCTGGCGGCGCCCGCCGTGCTGTGGGCCCAGGGGCGGCGGGCGCAGAAGGAGGGACAGCGGTGAGCGTCTGGATCGCCATCGGACTGACGGTCGTCGGCTGCTACGCCGTCAAGCTCGCCGGTCTCCTGGTGCCCGCGGGCGCCCTGGAGCGGCCCCTGGTGCGACGGCTGGCCGCGCTGCTCCCGGTCGCCCTGCTGGCCGCCCTCACGGCCCAGCAGACCTTCGCGGACGGCCGGGAGCTGGTCCTGGACGCACGGGCGGCCGGACTGGCCGCGGCGGCCGTGGCGCTGGTGCTCAGGGCGCCGTTCCTCGTGGTGGTGGCCGCCGCCGTGGCCGTGACGGCGGGGGTGCGGGCGCTCGGGGGATGAGTCTCCGGCAGAGGCCGGAGGCTCGGCGCGTCACCCGATGGCCCGCCCGTAGGCGCGCAGGGTGTGCAGCGCCTCGATCGTCACCAGGGAGCGCGCCTCCAGCGCGGGGGCGGGCGACCAGCGCCGTCGCCGGACCGGCCAGCCCCCGTCGTCCTGCTGCTGCGCAGCGAGGAAGTCCAGTGAGCGGCTCATCTCGTCATCGGTGAACCACGCGCGGGCCAGCGATTGCGGGGACCTCGCGTAGTCGTGCGGGAAGTGGTGCTCGGCGGGGGCGTACCCGGACGGCACCGGGAACTCGGTGAGGCGGTCCGGGTCCAGCGCGACGAGCCGCTGCTGCCGCACCAGTCGGCCGAGCCGGTCGGCGGCCGCCTCCGCGCGGGCGCGGTCGGGCGCGGAGTCCAGGAAGGCCACGGCGGCCCGGATCTCGTAGGGGTGGGACTTCTCCAGGGACTGGACCGCCTGCCAGCAGAAGTCCGTGGCCCGGAACAGCCACGCGTGCCAGACCTCGTTGCGGTGCAGCACGCCCACCACCGGGCCGGTGGCCAGCAGCTCGCTGCCCGGGTCGTCCTCGACGGGCAGGTACGGCGCCGCCGGATAGCCCCGCTGGCCGGGATGGACCACCGGCAGGGCGCCGTCCTTCGTGGAGACCGAGGTCAGATAGCGGCACACCCGCTCCACGCGCTGACCACCGCAGCGGCCGACGGCGTCCAGTACCCGCAGCGCGTGCGCGGTGTGCAGCGGCTGGCTCACGGGACCGCGCAGATCGGGCTCCAGCGCGTGCCCGTAGCCGCCGTCGCCGTTGCGGTAGGCGTCCAGCGCGGTCTCCACGGGGTCCGCGCCGCCGTGCAGGAAGTGGTACGCGAAGAGGCGCTGCTCCAGCACGCGCGCGGTGAGCCACACGAACTGCTCGGCGCGGAAGAGCGGGGAGTGCGCCGAGGGCGACGGGGGGAGTGGGGAAGCTCCTGATTCGGCCATGGGGCAGACCGTAGGCCGGAAAGCGGTCTCGCCGAGGGGGTCCGGCCAGGGCCCACCCGCAGGGCGGGATACTGATGTCATGAGGTTGACGGTCTTCTGGGAGCGGATGGCGGAGCACTTCGGCACGACCGGGTACGCCGAGACCTTCGCGCGCGATCACGTGATGTCGGAACTCGGCGGACGCACCGTGCACGAGGCGCTGGACGCCGGCTGGGAGGCCAAGGACGTGTGGCGGGTGGTCTGCCACGTCATGAACGTGCCACAGGAACAGCGCTGACACGTCATGAACGTGCCACAAGAACAGCGCTGACACGTCACGAGGATCACAGGGCGGTCCCGATTGTCGGTGGCGTGGGTGAGACTTGCTCCGTGGCACCCACCGACGACACCGGGCAGCTCGCCCAGGACAGCACCCCGACCGGCACGACGCCGCACCCGCGGCCCCCGGCCGGCGGCGCGGCGCGGCCGAACGACCGCATGCCGCGCTGGCTCCCGCGCGCGATGGTGCTGGCGCTCGCGCTCGTCGGCGCCTTCCAGTTCGGCAGCTGGGCCTTCCACCAGCTGACCGGGCTGCTGATCAACGTTCTCATCGCGTTCTTCCTGGCGCTGGCCGTCGAGCCCGCGGTGAGCTGGATGGCCGCCCGCGGGATACGCCGGGGCCTGGCCACCGCGCTGGTGTTCCTCACCGTGATGGTCGCCTCCGCCGGGTTCGTCACGTTGATGGGCTCGATGCTGGCGGGCCAGATCGTCACCATGGTCGAGGACTTCCCGGAGTACCTCGACTCGGTCATCAACTGGATCAACACCCACTTCGACACCGAGCTGAAGCGGGTGGACATCCAGGAGGGGCTGCTGCGCTCGGACTGGCTGCGCAACTACGTGCAGAACAGCGCCACCGGCGTCCTCGACGTCTCCGCGCAGGTCCTCGGCGGTCTCTTCCAGCTGCTGACGATCACGCTGTTCTCGTTCTACTTCGCCGCGGACGGCCCGCGTCTGCGCCGCGCCCTGTGCTCCGTGCTGCCGCCCGCCAAGCAGGCCGAGGTGCTGCGCGCGTGGGAGATCGCGGTGAACAAGACCGGCGGCTACCTGTACTCCCGCGGACTGATGGCGCTGATCTCCGGGATCGCGCACTACATCCTGCTCCAGTCCCTGGAGGTGCCGTACGCGCCCGTGCTCGCCGTCTGGGTGGGTCTGGTCTCGCAGTTCATCCCCACCATCGGCACGTATCTCGCGGGCGCCCTGCCCATGCTGATCGCCTTCACGGTCGATCCCTGGTACGCGCTGTGGGTGCTGGTCTTCGTGGTGGTGTACCAGCAGTTCGAGAACTACCTGCTCCAGCCGAAGCTGACCGCGAAGACCGTCGACCTGCATCCCGCGGTGGCCTTCGGCTCCGTCATAGCCGGCACCGCGCTCCTGGGCGCGGTGGGCGCCCTGATCGCGATTCCGGCGGTCGCCACCCTCCAGGCGTTCCTGGGCGCCTATGTAAAGCGGTACGACGTGACCGACGACCCGCGTGTGCAGGGGCACCGCGGCCGCGACTCGCGGCCGAGCCTGGTGGCACGCGCGCGTGCCTGGCTGCGGCCGGAGGGACAGCCCGCCGAGGCGCCGGGGTCCGGCGAGGGCTGACCTTCTTCAGCGCAGGTCGAGCCGCATCAGGACGCGGGGGTGTCCGGCCAGCAGCGAGGTGGTGTCGGCGACGTGGACGAACCCGGCGCGCTCGAAGTTCTTGCGCAGCCCTGCGTAGGCCATCGTCAGGTCGACCCTGGCGTCGCCGTTGTCGAGGGGGTACGCCTCCACGACCGGCGCGCCGTGGGCGCGGGCGAACTCCACCGCTCCCGAGATGAGGGCGTGGGAGATGCCCTGCTTGCGGTGGCCGGGGCGGACCCGGACGCACCACAGCGACCAGACCGGCAGGTCGTCGACGTGCGGGATCTTGCGGTTGCGGGCGAAGGTCGTGTCCGCGCGCGGGGCCACCGCGGCCCAGCCGACCGGCTCGTCGCCGTCGTAGGCGAGTACCCCGGGCGGCGGTTCGGCGCGGCACAGCTCGGCGACGTACTCGCCGCGGGCCGGTCCGCGCAGTTCGTTGTTGAGCCTGGAGGGGATCCGGTAGCTCAGACACCAGCAGACGTTGGCGTTCGGTGACTTCGGGCCGAGCACGGCCCGGACGTCCTCGAAGACCGACGCCGGGCGCACCTCGATGGTCATGACTGCACCATAGAACTGTCGTCACCCCCGTGTTCAAGCCCGCTGCCGCGCCCCGCGTGGTGCGCTTGACACGAAAATCGAACATCCATTCTTATGGAGGCTCCGGCAGGGTTCACGGCGGGTGTTTTGCCATGGTTTCGGTGGTGAAGTGCCCGAGTTATCCACAGGCCGGACGGGCGTCGGGGCGCATTGTCAGTGGCAGGCGTTAGCGTCTTTGACGTGAAGCGATCGACTCAAGCAAATCGGGTGGAACCCATGGCAGGAACCGACCGCGAGAAGGCCCTGGATGCCGCGCTCGCACAGATTGAACGGCAATTCGGCAAGGGCGCGGTCATGCGCATGGGCGAGCGCTCGAAGGAGCCCATCGAGGTCATCCCGACCGGGTCGACCGCGCTCGACGTGGCCCTCGGCGTCGGCGGCCTGCCGCGCGGCCGTGTCGTCGAGATCTACGGACCGGAGTCCTCCGGCAAGACGACCCTGACCCTGCACGCGGTGGCGAACGCCCAGAAGGCGGGCGGCCAGGTCGCCTTCGTGGACGCCGAGCACGCCCTGGACCCCGAGTACGCCAAGAAGCTCGGTGTCGACATCGACAACCTCATCCTGTCCCAGCCGGACAACGGCGAGCAGGCTCTGGAGATCGTGGACATGCTGGTCCGCTCCGGCGCCCTCGACCTCATCGTCATCGACTCCGTCGCCGCGCTCGTCCCGCGCGCGGAGATCGAGGGCGAGATGGGCGACAGCCACGTGGGTCTGCAGGCCCGTCTGATGAGCCAGGCGCTGCGGAAGATCACCAGCGCGCTCAACCAGTCCAAGACCACCGCCATCTTCATCAACCAGCTGCGCGAGAAGATCGGCGTGATGTTCGGCTCCCCGGAGACCACGACCGGTGGCCGGGCGCTGAAGTTCTACGCCTCGGTGCGTATCGACATCCGCCGCATCGAGACCCTGAAGGACGGCACCGAGGCGGTCGGCAACCGCACCCGCTGCAAGGTCGTCAAGAACAAGGTCGCGCCGCCGTTCAAGCAGGCCGAGTTCGACATCCTCTACGGCCAGGGCATCAGCCGCGAGGGCGGCCTGATCGACATGGGTGTGGAGCACGGCTTCGTGCGCAAGGCCGGCGCCTGGTACACGTACGAGGGCGACCAGCTCGGCCAGGGCAAGGAGAACGCGCGCAACTTCCTGAAGGACAACCCCGACCTCGCCAACGAGATCGAGAAGAAGATCAAGGAGAAGCTGGGCGTCGGCGTGCGTCCGGAGGAGCCGGCCGCCGAGCCGGGTGCGGACGCCGCGGGTTCCGCCGCCGCGGCCGACGCCAAGACGGTGCCCGCTCCGGCCACGGCCAAGGCCTCCAAGACCAAGGCCGCCGCCGCCAAGAGCTGACCCCGTGACACGACGAACCGACTGGGCCGAGTACACCCGGCCCGACCCGCCGGGGGAGCGGGGCGGGCGAGGTGTCCGAGGCTCCACGGACCGGGACGGCGACGCCTACGGCGAGCACGGGCCGTACGGCGCAGGCGGCGTCCCGGGTATGGACGGAGCGTACGGCGGCGGGCACCGGGCAGACGGTGACCCGGCGTCGCAGGCCGATGAGCTCGCCGGTGGTACGCGCCGGAGAGCCGGCGGGGCTCGTGGCGCGGGCGGCGCCCGGGGGCGCCGTCGGCGCGGTCGCGACGAGCCGTCCGGTGAGGACGGAGGCACCTCAGCCTCGTCGAGGGCCGAGGAGGGGGAGCCCCCGGGGGACCCGGTGGAGCGGGCACGGGCGATCTGCCTGCGCCTGCTCACCGGGACTCCGCGCACCCGCAAGCAGCTCGCCGACGCCCTGCGCAAGCGGGAGATCCCGGACGAGGCGGCCGAGGAGGTGCTGTCGCGGTTCGAGGAGGTCGGGCTGATCAACGACAGCGCGTTCGCGGACGCCTGGGTGGAGTCCCGGCACCACGGACGCGGCCTCGCCCGGCGCGCCCTCGCCCAGGAACTGCGCACCAAGGGCGTCGACTCCGCCCTCATCGACGCGGCCGTCGCCCAGCTCGACTCCGAGCAGGAGGAGGCGACCGCGCGCGAACTCGTCGACCGCAAACTCCGCTCCACCCGCGGCCTCGACCGCGACAAGCGCCTGCGCCGCCTCGCCGGGATGCTCGCCCGCAAGGGGTACCCCGAGGGGATGGCCCTGCGCGTGGTCCGCCAGGCACTGGAGGCAGAGGGGGAGGACACGGAGTTCTTGGAGGACGAGGGGTACTGAGGGGGGCGGAGACGCGCCTCCTACGGAGCAGAGACGTGCTTCCTGCGGAGCAGAGACGCGTTTCCTACGGTGCGGATCACGCGCCCCGCGCGGCCCCGGCAGCGCTACTGCTCCTCCGGCGCCCCCTCGGGCACCGTCACCGGCAACCCCGCCGCCCGCCACGCCTGGAAACCGCCCGTCAGATCGGTCGCCCGGTGCAGACCCAGCCGGTGCAGGGACTCCGCCGCCAGGCTGGAGGCGTAGCCCTCGTTGCAGATGACCACCACCCGCAGGTCGTGGCTGTCGGCCTCCGGGAGGCGGTGGCTGCCCCGCGGGTCCAGGCGCCACTCCAGTTCGTTGCGCTCGACCACCAGCGCGCCGGGGATCAGCCCGTCCCGCTCCCGCAGAGCCGCGTACCGGATGTCCACCAGCAGCGCCTCACTGGAGCGGGCGGCCTCGTAGGCCTCGCGGGGCTCCACGCGTGCGTAGGTCGCGCGGACGCGGTCCAGCAACTCGTCGATCCCGACCGGCTGTTCGCCGCCCGCGCTCACTGCCGGTCCCCCGCTCACTGCCAGTCCTCCGGACGCTCCACCTGCTCCAGACGCAGGATCGGACCGGTGCGGCTGTAGCGGCGGATGCGGGGCAGCGGTGGGTAGTAGGCATGCACGGAGATCGCGTGCCGGTCCGTCGACTCGTTGAGCACTTCGTGGACATGGTGGCGGCCGAAGGGGCGGCCCTGCCCGGCCGGAAGGCGGCGCTCCCGGTCGACGTCCTCGCTCAGTTCCAGGGTCTTCCAGCCGTCCGTGGGCAGCCGGGCGGCGAGCGAGTTCTCCTTCAGCTCACCGGCCGCCGTCACGAACGCGCCGACGGAGTCCGCGTGATCGTGCCAGCCGGTACCCGTGCCGGGCGGCCAGCCGATCAGCCAGGCCTCGCTGCCACCGGGGCCGTCCAGGCGTACCCAGGTACGGCCCTCGGGGTCGAGCGGAAGGGAGGCGATCAGCTCGGCGTCGGCAGCCGTGCGCCGGGCGAATTCGAGGAGGTCCGTCTGCGTAGGAGCGGCGGACTGGGCAGCAGTGCGGGCTACAGCGGAAGGGGGAAACGCAGACACTTCAACCGTCCTGATGAGGGTTCGCGAGTGCGCGCGACGGCACGACAGCGGTGCGCGCGAAGGAGAGAGGGATGCGAATTCAGCAGGACCGGGTACACATGCAGCCCGCGTAGCGGACGAGGTCCACATGGACCTTCCGCCACAAGTGCACGCAGGTGTCGGTCATGGTGCGGAGTACACCATGACCGTCCGGGGCGGTCAACTCACCATCAGAATGTGGACACAGCAGCGCCGGAACCGTTCAGCGCGACCCCGCCGTGGCCTGCGCCCCCGACTCCACCGGACCGCCCAGCGTGGCCTCCGCGGCGGCGTACAGGTCGGCCGGACGCACCCCGCCGAGCGCCGTGACCAGGTGGCCGTCGGGCCGGATGAGCAGCACGCTGTGCGCCGGCGCACCCGGGTAGGTCTCGGCGACCAGCAGCTCCGCCGGATGCGGCAGCGCCGCCACGGCCGCCGCCAGCCGGGGCATGATCCCGGCGGTCACCCAGTGCTTGCGGTCCCACACCCCCGTGCCCGGCGCGATCAGCAGCACCAGCAGCGCGCCCCGCCCCAGCCGGTCCCGCAGCCGTACGAACGAGCCGTCCTCCGCGGTCACCCGTACATCGGCGACCGGCGCTCCCACCGCTGTGTCGACGGAGACCTCGCCCTCCAGATGCCGGGGTGCGAGCGGCGAGTCGGCGTACGCCCCCGGCGCACCGAGCGCGCCGTGCCCCAGGTGGCCCTCGGCGAGCAGCGTGTCATGGCCCCGGGCCGAGCCGGGGACGTACGCGCGCAGCCCGCCGCCCCCGCGCAGCAGCGGAAGTGCCTGGTCGGCGGCGCGCAGCCGGGCGGCGACGACGGCGCGCCGCTCCGTCTGGTAGCTGTCCAGCAGCGCCTCGCGCGGCCCGTGATGCCAGGCCAGCGCCAGCTTCCAGGCGAGGTTGTCGGCGTCCCTGAGCCCCTCGTCGAGCCCGTGCGTGCCGAGCGCCCCAAGCAGGTGCGCCGCGTCCCCGGCGAGGAACACCCGCCCGACCCGCCAGCGCCGCGCCAGCCGGTGGTGCACGGTGTGCACGCCGGTGTCGAGGAGTTCGTACGCCGGGGTCGGGCCGTCCGACCAGCCCGCGAGGGTCTCCCGGACGCGCGCCACCAGCAGCTCCGGAGTGACCAGGTCCTTGCCCGGCGGGAGCAGCCAGTCCAGCCGCCACGCGCCGCCCGGCAGCGGACGCGCGGTGATCTCCCCGGCCGACGGCCCCGTCGTCCGCCACGGCGGCATCCGGTGCAGCAACGCTTCACCGGACCAGGGCAGTTCGGCGCGCAGGGTGGCGACGGCGTGCCGTTCGACCGCCGTACGGCCGGGGAAGCGGATGTCCTGGAGCTTGCGGACGGTGGAGCGGGGGCCGTCGCAGCCGACCAGGTAACTGCCGCGCCACCAGGTGCCCTTGGCGCCGCGGGTGTGCGCGCTGACGCCGGAGGACTCCTGTTCGATGCCGTCGACGCGGCTGTCCACCACGATCCGCACCAGGGACTCACCGGCCAGCGCCGCACGCAGGGCGCCGGTCAGGACGTGCTGGGCGATGTGCACGGGCGCGGCGGGCTTGTAGGAGACGTCCTCGGCGACGGTCTCGTCCGGGGGAGGGGTGCAGAAGGACACCCGGCGCATCACCTGCCTGCGCCGCATGGACCGCCATCCGGCCCAACGGCAGCCGGCCTGCGCCATCGGCAGACCGGTGAGCCGCTCCATGAGGGCGGCGGTGTCCTCGCGCAGTACGACGGTGCGCGCGAGGCGGGGTTCGTCCTTGCCGGGTCCCTCGTCGAGGACGACCGACGGCACCTCCTGGCGCGCCAGCGCAAGGGCGAGCGTGAGCCCGACGGGCCCCGCTCCGACGATGATCACCGGGTCCACGGCGAGGTGCCCCCTGCCCGCGGCGGTGTCCCCAGGGACAGGTGTGAACAGGAGGTTTGAGCAGGGTGCACGATCACAGAACGTATGCAACCTATTGCCGGTGCTTGCGTCAAGTGACCGAAGGCAGTGGCGATCATGCCACTGCCTTCGTGTCGTTCACACCGTGCTTCGGGTGTCGCTCAGGTCACTTGACCGGCCGTCAGGTGCCGTCGGCGGCCTTGGTGCCGCGGGGGGTGCCGATCTCCGCGGCGTTCAGCTCGTCCACTTCCTCCGCGCCCAGCACCGCCCCGGTGGAGCGCTTGCTGCGCCGCAGCCTGCCCTCCAGCCAGCTCGCGAAGCTGGTCAGGATGAAGTTGAGGACGATGAAGATGACCGCCACCACGATGAAGCTCGGGATGACGTTCGCGTAGTTGGCCGCGAGTGTGGAGCGCTCGCTCAGCAGCTCGGTGAAGCCGAGCATCACGCCGCCCAACGCGGTGTCCTTCACGATGACGACCAGCTGGCTCACGATCGCCGGGAGCATCGCAGTGACCGCCTGCGGCAGGAGAATGCTCGACATCGTCTGGCCCTTGCGCAGACCGATCGCCTGGGCTGCCTCCGTCTGTCCCTTGGGCAGGGACAGGATGCCGGCACGTACGACCTCGGCCAGGACCGACGCGTTGTAGAGCACCAGGCCGGTGACGACCGCGTACAGAGGCCGGGAGGCGCTGGGGATCTCGATGTAGCGGACGTAGAACTCGTTCGCGAACAGCATCAGCAGCAGCACCGGGATGGCGCGGAAGAACTCCACCACCGCGCCCGCCGGCACACGCACCCAGCGGTGATCGGACATCCGGGCGATGCCGAGGACAGCGCCCAACGGAAGAGCGATGACCATGGACAGCGCGGCGGCCTTCAAAGTGTTGGCCAGCCCGGGCAGCAGATAGGTCGTCCAGGCCTCGGAAGTGGTGAAGGGCTTCCACAGGGCCCACCTCAGCTGGCCCTTGTCGTCCATCACCTGCCAGACCCACCACAGCAGCAGGGCGAGCAGGACGAAGAAGACCACAGAGAAGATCACGTTGCGCCGCTTGGCCTTGGGGCCGGGGGCGTCGTAGAGAACGGACGTCATCGCTTCACCGCCAGTCGCTTGCTCAGCCAGCCGAGGAACAGGCCGGTGGGCAGGGTCAGTACGATGAACCCGAAGGCGAAGATCGCACCGATGAGCAGCACCTGCGCCTCGTTCTCGATCATTTCCTTCATCAGCAAGGCGGCTTCTGCCACACCGATGGTGGCCGCCACGGTCGTGTTCTTGGTCAATGCGATCAGCACATTGGCCAGGGGACCGATGACCGAGCGGAAGGCCTGCGGCAGCACGATGAGCCTGAGCACTTGACTGAAGCTCAGCCCGATCGCGCGTGCCGCCTCCGCCTGTCCGACGGGCACCGTGTTGATGCCGGATCGGATCGCCTCGCAGACGAACGCGGCGGTGTAGGCGACCAGACCGAGGACGGCCAGCCGGAAGTACTTGACTTCGAAGTCGTCGGGCGCGCCCAACGCCACGCCGAAGATGTCGGCCAGGCCGAGAGAGGTGAAGACGATGATGACAGTGAGAGGAATGTTGCGGACGATGTTCACGTAGGCCGCGCCGAAACCGCGCATGAGCGGAACAGGGCTGACCCGCATGGCCGCCAGCAAAGTTCCCCAGATCAGGGAACCGACGGCCGAGAGGAATGTGAGCTGCACCGTCACCCAGAAGGCGCCGAGCAGGCTCGGGTCGTCATAGTCAGAAAGAAAGTCGAACACGATCTCCCGCGCTTCCGGGTGGGTGGCGAACGTGGGGTACGGGGCGGTTCGTGTCGGGCCGCACCGCACTGACGTGCCGCGCCGCCGCCGCGAGGGTCAGGCCGACGGCGGCGGCACGGAGGGTGGAGTCCGCGTTACTGAACGATGTTGCCGATCTTCGGCGCGGGCTCGTACTTGTAGTCGGCCGGGCCGAAGTTCTCCTCGACGGCCTTTTCCCAGGCCTTGTCCTTGACCATCTTCTCAAGGGCGGCGTTGATCTTGTTGACCATCTCGGTGTCACCCTTCTTGACACCGATGCCGTAGTTCTCGTTGCTGAGCTTCAGGCCGGCCAGCTTGAACTGGCCCTTGTACTGGTCCTGCGCCGCGTAGCCGGCGAGGATCGAGTCGTCCGTGGTCAGCGCGTCAACGGCGCCGCTCTGCAGAGCCGAGAGACACTCCGAGTAGCCGCCACGCTCGGTCAGCTGCGCCTTCGGCGCGAAGTCCTTCTTCACGTTCTGCGCTGAGGTGGAGCCCACCACCGAGCACAGCTTCTTGTCGTTGAGGTCCGTGGCCTCGGTGATGTCCGAGTCCTTCTTGACCAGCAGGTCCTGGTGGGCGAGCAGGTACGGGCCGGCGAAGTCGACCTTCTCCTTGCGCTCGTCGGTGATGGAGTACGTCGCGGCGATGAAGTCCACGTCGCCGCGGGCGAGCGCGTTCTCGCGGTCCGCGCTCTTGGTCTCGACGAACTCGATCTGGTCCGGCTCGTAGCCGAGCTCGCCCGCCACGTACGTGGCGACGTCGACGTCGAAGCCGGAGAAGGAACCGTCGGGCTCCTTCAGGCCCAGACCGGGCTGGTCGTACTTGATACCGACCTTGATCTTGCCGCCACCGCTGGCGCCGGTGTCCGAGCTGCTGCTGTCGTTGTCGTCGCCACCGCAGGCGGTCGCGGTGAGGGAGAGGACGAACGCAGCGGCGGCCGCCGCGGTGACCTTGCGGAGCTTCATGGTGAACATCCTTTGTCTGGTGAAGAGAGGGCGATCCGTGAGTGCGGGTGGCGCGGAACTGCGGGGACGTCTGCGCGCCGTCAGTGGTGCAGGATCTTGGACAGGAAGTCCTTGGCACGGTCGCTGCGCGGGTTGCTGAAGAACTGGTCCGGCACAGCCTCTTCGACGATTCGGCCGTCGGCCATGAACACCACTCGATTGGCGGCCGAACGGGCGAAGCCCATCTCGTGGGTGACGACGATCATGGTCATGCCGTCCCGGGCGAGCTGCTGCATGACCTCCAGCACCTCGTTGATCATTTCCGGGTCGAGGGCCGAGGTCGGCTCGTCGAAGAGCATGACCTTCGGGTCCATCGCGAGGGCGCGCGCGATGGCCACACGCTGCTGCTGGCCACCGGAGAGCTGGGCGGGGTACTTGTCCGCCTGGCTGGCCACACCCACCCGGTCGAGCAGCTTGCGGGCCTTCTCCTCCGCCTTGGCCTTGTCGACCTTGCGGACCTTGATCTGGCCCAGCATCACGTTCTCCAGCACCGTCTTGTGTGCGAAGAGATTGAATGACTGGAAAACCATGCCGACATCGGCACGGAGACGGGCAAGCGCCTTGCCCTCGGCGGGCAGCGGCTTGCCGTCAATGGTGATCGAGCCCGAGTCGATCGTCTCCAGACGGTTGATGGTGCGGCACAGGGTGGACTTCCCGGACCCGGAGGGTCCGATGACCACGACGACCTCGCCGCGGGCGATCGTCAGATCGATGTCCTGGAGCACGTGCAACGCGCCGAAATGCTTGTTGACGCTCTTCAGGACGACCAGCTCGCCGTTCGCGGCCCTATCTTCCTTGGCCACCGATACTTCGGTCATCGCTCTCAGGCTCCGTCCTCCTCGGTTTCGGAGGACAGTAATAACCGTATCCGACCTGCGTCATTAGTCCTGAGGGGAATTTGAGCATCACGATCCGGTAGCAATCAGACACGTGTCGTAGCACTTGCGACCTGGGCGCGTACCGGGTGGATAACGACAAGCCTCGCGCAACCGGAACCCACTTGACGCCGCTGGCGTCCATCAGCGTGACTGCCATGGGCACGCGCGCGCGTGCCCGGTCGTGTTCCAGCTCGACCACCCGTACGGCCGATGAACAGGAGGGGGACGGATGAGACTGCTCCTCGTCGAGGACGACAACCACGTCGCCGCCGCCCTGTCCGCGGTCCTGGCGCGGCACGGCTTCGACGTCACGCACGCCCGTAGCGGCGAGGAGGCGCTCCAGGCACTGGTCCCGGAGGGCCCCGGCTTCGGGGTCGTCCTGCTCGACCTCGGCCTGCCCGACCAGGACGGCTACGAGGTCTGCGGCAAGATCCGCAAGCGCACCAGCACGCCCGTGATCATGGTGACCGCCCGCTCCGACGTCCGCTCGCGCATCCACGGCCTCAACCTCGGCGCCGACGACTACGTGGTCAAGCCGTACGACACCGGCGAGCTGCTCGCCAGGATCCACGCCGTCAGCCGGCGCAACGTCCACGAGGACCCGACCGGAGCCGCGGACACCGTGCTGCGGCTGGGCCCGGTGCACATCGAGCTGCCGACCCGGCAGGTCAGCGTGGACGGCTCGGTCGTCCAGCTCACCCGCAAGGAGTTCGACCTGCTGGCGCTGCTCGCCCAGCGGCCCGGCGTGGTCTTCCGCCGCGAGCAGATCATCAGCGAGGTCTGGCGGACCAGCTGGGAGGGGACCGGACGCACCCTGGAGGTCCATGTGGCCTCGCTGCGCTCCAAGCTGCGCATGCCGGCCCTGATCGAGACCGTGCGCGGCGTCGGCTACCGGCTCGTCGCCCCGGCCGCCTAGCGGGGACGGGTGCGCACTCGACTTCTCCCGCTGCTGATTGTTCTGATGGCGGCGGTACTGCTGGCGCTCGGCATCCCGCTCGCCGTCAGCCTGGCCGCCGCCCAGCAGCAGAAGGTGGTCGTCGACCGGATCGACGACACGGCGTACTTCGCCGCCGTCACCCGTTCCGTCATGGACACCTCCCACGGCCCGAGCGACGAGGGCCGCAACCTCAGCCACGCCCTGGAGAGCTACTACGGCGTCTACGGCATCCGCGCGGGCGTCTTCCTGCCCGGGGACACCCCGCTGGCCAACGCCCCGGAGACGTGGTTCCTGCCCGAGTCCGGCGAGGTGCGCGAGGCCTTCGAGGAGGCGCTGCTCAGCCGTCGTAGCCACGACCCGGAGCAGGTGTGGCCGTGGCAGCACGGGCGGCTCGTGGTCGCTTCCCCGGTCGTGCGGGACGGCGATGTCGTCGCGGTCGTCGTCACCGACTCGCCCACCGGGGACATGCGTTCGCGGATCCTGCGCGGCTGGCTGCTCATCGCCGCGGGCGAGTTCGCGGCCATGCTGCTGGCCGTCGGCGCGGCCCTGCGGCTGACCGGCTGGGTCCTGCGGCCGGTGCGCATCCTGGACGCCACCACCCACGCCATCGCCAGCGGCAGACTCAAGACCAGGGTCGCGGCGGCCGGCGGCCCGCCGGAACTCAGACGGCTGGCCCGGTCGTTCAACGAAATGGCCGACAACGTCGAGGACGTGCTGGAGCAGCAGCGCGCCTTCGTCGCCGACGCCTCGCACCAGCTGCGCAACCCCCTGTCGGCGCTGCTGTTGCGCATCGAACTGCTCGCCCTGGAACTGCCCGAGGGCAATGAGGAGATCGCGTCGGTCCAGGCCGAGGGCAAACGCCTGGCCCAGGTCCTGGACGATCTGCTCGACCTGGCGCTCGCCGAGCACACCGCGGCCGAGCTGCGCCTCACCGACATCGGCGCGCTGGCCGCCGAGCGGGTCGCGGCCTGGTCACCCACGGCCGAGTCCAAGGGCGTGGCCCTGGTCGGGGAGTGCCCGGCGACCACCGCGTGGGTCGATCCGGTGGCCCTGTCCTCCGCGCTGGACGCGGTGATCGACAACGCCGTGAAGTTCACCCCAGAGGGGGAGCGCGTCGAGGTGACCGTCGCCTCCAACGGCGACAGTGCCAGCGTCGTGGTCACCGACCTCGGCCCCGGGCTGACCGACGAGGAGCTCGGCCGGATCGGCGACCGCTTCTGGCGCAGCGGCCGCCATCAGAACGTCAAGGGCTCCGGCCTGGGCCTGTCCATCTCCCGGGCCCTGCTCTCGGCGGGCGGCGGCACCATCGCGTACGCCCATCACAAGCCGCACGGGCTGAAGGTGACGGTGCGGGTGCCGCGGGGGCCGTCGGCGGAGTGAGCCGCGGTCAGGGCTTCACGGAGCGGTAGTAGCGCCGGGCGCCCTCGTGCAGGGGGAGGGGGTCGGTGTAGATCGCGGTGCGTACGTCTACGAGCTGCGCGGAGTGGACGTGGGCGCCGATGCCGTCGCGGCTGTCCAGCACGGTCCGGGTCAGCCACTCGGCGAGCCGCGGGTCGAGGTCGTCGCGGGTCACCAGGACGTTGGCCACGGCCATGGTCGGCACGGTGGAACCGTTCTGGATGGTCCGGTAGGCCGACTCCGGCATGTTGGTGGCCCGGTAGTAGCGGGTGGCGCCGCCCTGGGCGTGCACCTTGGCGACCAGGTCCTCGTCGATCGGCACGAACCGGAAGGTCGACGTCTCCGCGATGTCCTTCAGCCCGCCCGTGGGCAGGCCGCCCGACCAGAAGAACGCGTCCAGGTCGCGCCCCAGCAGCTTGGGACCGGTGTCGATGCCGTCCGAGCGGGGCGTGATGTCCTTCTCCGGGTCGATCCCGGCCGCCTCCAGCACCTGGGTGGCGATCAGCCGGACCCCCGAGTGCGGCAGCCCTATGGCCACGCGCTTGCCGCGCAGGTCGGCGACCGACTCGATGTCGGAGTCCGGCGGCACGACGAGCTGCACGTAGTCGTCGTACAGCCGGGCCACGCCGCGCAGCCGGTCGGCGCCGGGCCCGTCCTCCAGCGCGTACGTCTCCACGGCGTCGGCCGCGGCGATGGTGAGGTCGGCCTCGCCGGTCGCCACGCGGCGGACGTTCTCCTGGGACCCGGCGCTGGGGCGCAGCTCCACCTTCAGATCCGGCATGTCCTTGGCCAGCTCGGCCCGCAGCCGCTCGCCGTACTCGTGGTAGACGCCGGCCTGGGTGCCCGTGCTGAACCTGATCGTCCCGCTCGGCGGCTTCTCCCCCAGGGGCAGCAGCCACCACAGCAGCAGCCCGAGGGCGACAGCGGCGGCGACCGCGGCCTGGACGGCGCGGCGCCTGCCGATACGGGGGAGCAGCGTGGACATGCGTGCGATCCTGCCAGGCGGTGCACCCCGCTGACCAGGGGAGGCGGGCCCGGTGGCGGCCTATAGGGTCGCGCCATGAGTTCCTCGCCCGCCGAACTGGTCCGCGCCTTCCACCACGCCTTCGGGCTCGACGCCCGCACCCGGCCCACCGAAGTCTCACCGGAACTCGCCAAGCACCGGGGTGAGTTGCTCGCGGAGGAGGCCGCGGAGGTCGCCGAGGTCTCGGTGACCGGGCCGCTCGACAGACTGGCCCACGAACTGGCCGACGTGGTGTACGTCGCCTACGGCACGGCCCTCGTCCACGGCATCGACCTCGACGCGGTGATCGCCGAGATCCACCGCTCCAACATGACCAAGCTCGGCCCCGACGGCACGGTGTCCCGCCGCTCCGACGGCAAGGTCCTCAAGGGCGACCACTACGAGGCTCCGGACGTGGCGGGGGTGCTGCGGAGGCAGGGGTGGGACGGGGGCGACCGGGTCGCTGACGGGGTGTGACGCGGGGCGTGCGGGGCTGAGCGTGGTTCACGGCGTCCCTGGGTATGGACTGGACCACTGCCACCCGTCATCATGACCAAGTCATGACAACGCGGATGAGCTTCCTCAGGGCGACCCTGGTCGCCGTACTGCTGTTAGTGCCCCTGACGTCCCTCCCCGCGCGGGCGGCGGACACACAGGAGGCGGACTGGACGGGCCCGCTCAGTACGAGGGGCCGCTGGATCGTCGACGCGGACGGCGACCGGTTCAAGCTGCGCTCGGGCAACTGGCACGGCGCCAGCGGCACCTGGAACGGATCGGGCAGTACCGAGGACGACGCCAACCATCACGCGGGCGAGAACTCCGGGCGCATCCCACTGGGCCTGGACCGCGCCCCGATGGCCGAGATCATCTCCGGCTTCCGGGAGATCGGGATCAACAGCATCCGGCTGCCGTTCTCCAACGAGATGATCCGCGACACCCGCCCCGTCACGGACGACGCCGTCGCCGCCAACCCGTCCCTGCGCGGCAGGACCCCGCTCCAGGTCTACGACGTGGTGGTCCGGGAACTGACCGCCGCCGGACTCGCCGTCATCCTCAACAACCACACCAACACCACCCGCTGGTGCTGCGGAGTCGACGGCAACGAACGCTGGAACGCCAGCCAGTCCACCGCGTCCTGGGAGGCGGACTGGCTGTTCATGGCGAGCCGCTACAAGGACAACGAGCGGGTCGTCGGCGCCGACCTCTACAACGAGGTCCGCCGCAACGTCTGGGACGACCCCAACTGGGGCCTCGGCGACAACCACGACTGGTTCGCCGCCTCCCAGCGCGTGGCCGACCGCATCCTGACCGAGGCCAATCCCGACCTGCTGATCATCGTCGAGGGCATCAACTGGACCGGCATCCCCGTCGACGGCTTCGCCCACGAGCGCCCCACCCTGGAGCCGGTGCGCCGCCTCTCGCACACCCTCGTCGACTCCGGCAAGCTCGTGTACTCGGCCCACTTCTACGGCTACACGGGCCCCAACCACAGCGGCGCCACCGGCATCGGTGAGACCAGCGACCCGCGCTACCAGGACCTGAGCCTCACCGAACTGATCTCCGTCCTCAACCGTCAGGCGTTCTACGTCGCCTCCGAGCGGGACCAGCACTTCACCGCCCCGGTGTGGATCAGCGAGTTCGGCGTCGGCGGCCGCGAGGAGAACAGCGCCAAGGCGCGCGCCTGGTTCGAGAACTTCGTCGACCACCTGATCCGCATGGACGCCGACTTCGCGTACTGGCCGCTCGTCGGCTGGCACGAGAACCGCAGGGGCAACGGCTGGGCCCTGCTGCACTGGGACGCCGAGGGCAACCGGATGGGCGTCCACGACGGCGACGACTGGCGCTCAGCCGCCTGGAGCCGGCTCATCGCCGCCCAGGGCCGCACCGGGTACGTGGCGCCCGTGGCCGACTGGTCCATGCTCAGCCCCGACCACGGCGACTTCATCGCCTCCCGGCGGATGCGCGCCCGGCCCGACTGGGACGTCGGCGCCCGCAAGGCCGTCTGCCCGGACGGACAGCGCCTGCTCGGGCTGAGCCACACCGGGAACCGGGGGCTCTGCTCCGACGTTGGCCTGTCGTCGGGGCCGACAGGCGGGTACGAGGTCGTCCTGGACGAACGCCACGTCCGGCCGGGGCAGGACTGGGCGGGCGGCTACACCAAGCTCCAGTGCCCGAGCGGCCACGCCCTGACCGGCTACAGCGTGCGCGGCGCCGCGGTCTCGGCCGCACTGTGCACGCAGGCCCCGGTCGGCAGCGCGGGCGGACGTACGGTCTGGTTCGACCGGAGCGACAACCGCGGGGCCTCGCCCAAGGGCGGCGACTTCGCGCACGGCCACTACAAGGGGCAGTGCGCGGATGACGAGTACGCGGCCGGGATCGCGTACACGGGGCGCATCGGCTCCCGCAGGACGCCGGACGCCCTGTACTGCCGTCCGCTGTGACCGCGAGGGGCAGGGGCGCTCCCGGCGCGCCCTTACCCTTGTGACATGAGCAGCATCGACCGGAGCCAGGACGTGGACGCCAAGCGAACGTATGAGGTGCGCACCTACGGGTGCCAGATGAACGTCCACGACTCCGAGCGATTGTCCGGGCTGCTGGAGGCGGCCGGGTACGTCCGCGCCCCCGAGGGCGCCGACGGCGACGCCGACGTCGTCGTCTTCAACACCTGTGCCGTCCGCGAGAACGCCGACAACCGGCTCTACGGAAACCTGGGTCGGCTCGCGCCGAAGAAGGCGTCGCGGCCCGGCATGCAGATCGCGGTCGGCGGCTGCCTGGCGCAGAAGGACCGCGACACCATCGTGAAGAAGGCGCCGTGGGTGGACGTCGTCTTCGGCACGCACAACATCGGCAAGCTGCCCGTCCTGCTGGAGCGCGCCCGCGTGCAGGAGGAGGCCCAGGTCGAGATCGCCGAGTCGCTGGAGGCGTTCCCCTCCACCCTGCCGACCCGGCGCGAGAGCGCGTACGCGGCGTGGGTGTCGATCTCCGTCGGCTGCAACAACACCTGCACCTTCTGCATCGTCCCGGCGCTGCGCGGCAAGGAGAAGGACCGCCGCACCGGCGACATCCTCGCCGAGATCGAGGCCTTGGTCGCCGAGGGCGTCTCCGAGATCACCCTGCTCGGCCAGAACGTCAACGCCTACGGCTCCGACATCGGCGACCGCGAGGCGTTCAGCAAGCTGCTGCGCGCCTGCGGGAAGATCGAGGGCCTGGAGCGCGTCCGCTTCACCTCCCCGCACCCGCGTGACTTCACCGACGACGTGATCGCGGCCATGGCCGAGACGCCGAACGTGATGCCGCAGCTGCACATGCCGCTCCAGTCCGGCTCGGACACGGTCCTGAAGGCGATGCGCCGCTCCTACCGCCAGGAGCGCTACCTGGGGATCATCGAGAAGGTCCGCGCCGCCATCCCGCACGCTGCCATCACGACCGACATCATCGTCGGCTTCCCCGGCGAGACCGAGGAGGACTTCGAGCAGACCCTGCACGTGGTCCGCGAGGCCCGGTTCGCGCAGGCGTTCACCTTCCAGTACTCCAAGCGCCCCGGCACCCCGGCCGCGACCATGGAGAACCAGATCCCCAAGGAGGTCGTGCAGGCGCGCTACGAGCGTCTCGTCGCCCTCCAGGAGGAGATCTCCTGGGAGGAGAACAAGAAGCAGGTCGGCCGCACCCTGGAGCTGATGGTCGCCGAGGGCGAGGGCCGCAAGGACGGCGCCACGCACCGCCTCTCCGGCCGCGCCCCCGACAACCGTCTGGTCCACTTCACCAAGCCCGACCAGGAGGTCCGCCCCGGCGACGTGGTCACCGTCGAGATCACCTACGCCGCGCCGCACCACCTGCTGGCCGAGGGTGAGGTCCTCTCGATCCGCCGCACGCGCGCGGGCGACGCCTGGGAGAAGCGCAACGCCGCCGAGGCGGCCAAGCCCGCCGGCGTCATGCTCGGCCTGCCGAGGATCGGCGCCCCGGAGCCGCTTCCGGTGGCCTCGGGCAGCGGCTGCGGCTGCGACTGACGCCCCCGTGACCCCGCGCTGATCCCGCGCGGGGTTACGCTGCCGATCATGCTTGTCGCCGCCGCCGTGTGCCCCTGTCCGCCGCTGCTCGTGCCCGAGGTCGCCGCAGGGGCCGCGCCCGAGCTGGATACCGCGCGCGCCGCGTGCGCCGACGCGCTCGGCGTGCTCGCCGCCGCGCGCCCCGACCGCCTCGTGGTCGTCGGCCCCGCCGCCCCGGAGGGACACGGGGCCTACCCGGAGGGCGCGCGCGGCTCCTTCCGGGGCTTCGGCGTCGAGGGCGACGTACGGCTCGGCACCGGGCAGGCCCCGGAGAACGCGCGTGAGCTGCCGGCCTCGCTCGCCGTCGCGGCCTGGCTGCTGGAGCGGACCGATTGGGCCGATGCCCCGATCGAGGGACTCGGCGTGGGGGAACCTCTGGACGCCGAGCGGTGTATCGAAACCGGAAGGGAGATCGCCGCGGGCCCCGACCGCGTGGCGATGCTGGTGATGGGCGACGCCAGCGCCTGCCGCACGCTCAAGGCACCCGGCTACCTCGACGAGCGTGCGGAGCCCTTCGACGCGGCTGTCGCGCGGGCCCTCGGCGAGGCGGACGTGACCGCGCTCAAGGAGCTGGACACCGAGCTGGCGCGCCAGCTCAAGGCGTCCGGCCGGGCACCCTGGCAGGTGCTCGCGGGCGCCGCGCAGGACGCCGGGCTGTCCGGCGCACTGCTGCACGAGAGCGCGCCGTACGGCGTGGGGTACCTGGTCGCGACCTGGTCGTAGTGGCCGCAGCGGCGGTTCCGGCGCATGCAGGGGCTGCCGTTCGGGCGAAACGGCGGACGGCCGGGAGCGGGATGCTCCGCGGCCGTCCGCCGATGTTTCCGTGCCCAGGTGCTGCGTGCCGCCGTGATCAGGAAGCGGGAGGCGGGGGGCTGTTCGGCGGGGTGGTGTCACCGCCCGTGCCGCGGCTCGGCCCCTCGTCCTTGTGCGCGAGCCGGTCCATGGCGCCCTTGGCCTTGCCCGTGCCCGACTGGATCTTCTCGCTGTACTTGCCCTTGGTCTTCTCGTCGACGACCTTGGCGGCCTTGTCCAGACCGTGCTGGACCTTGGGCCCGTGCTGATGGGCGAGGTCGGAGACCTTGCCCTTGGCCGGGCCGAGCTTGGCCTTCAAATTGTCCAGGAGACCCATCGTTCGCCTTCCCACGCGGGATCGTCAGGTGCGGGCGCCCTCGCCGGCCTCTCGGTCGGCCGCCTCCTCGGCGGACTGCTGCCTGGGGATCACGCCTTCGGCGGCTGCCGCCGTCTCCGTGCCCTCGGCCCCGGCCGAGTCCTTCGCCTCGGTGGCCTCTTCCGCCGAATCCGTCTTCTCCGTCCCGGACTCGGTGGCCGCGGTGCCGGCCTCGGTCACGGCGGTCGACGCCTCCTCCGCCGTCCTAGACCTCCGGAACAGTCGTGCCAAAACGCCCATATCAACTCCATACGGTACTCGTGCGGGCGAATTCCCGCGTCGTCCGGTGCGTCCCTTTGCGTCGCCCGGGTCGCCGCCCCTCGGGACCGGCTCGCATCTGGCAACGACGTCGGTCCGGGGCCGTCACGTAACTCGTTCGAGGTCACCCTCCGAGGTTTGCGAGACTGTTTCCGTGAGCAGCGCACCCCCGCCCCCCGCGTCATCGCCGTCGTCGGTCCCACCGCGGCCGGAAAGTCCGATCTGGGCGTCTTCCTGGCCCGAGAGCTCGGCGGCGAGGTCGTCAACGCCGACTCCATGCAGCTCTACCGAGGGATGGACATCGGCACCGCCAAGCTGACGCCCGAGGAGCGGCACGGCGTCCCGCACCACCTGCTGGACGTCTGGGACGTCACCGTCACCGCCTCCGTCGCCGAGTACCAGCGCCTCGCGCGGGAGCGGATCGACGCACTGCTCGCCGAGGGGCGCTGGCCGATCCTGGTCGGCGGCTCCGGCCTGTACGTCCGCGGCGCCGTCGACAACCTGGAGTTCCCCGGCACCGACCCCGAGGTCCGCGCCCGCCTGGAGGAGGAGCTCACCTTGCGCGGCTCCGGCGCCCTGCACGCCCGCCTCGCCGCCGCCGACCCGGAGGCCGCGCAGGCGATCCTGCCCAGCAACGGCCGCCGTATCGTCCGCGCCCTCGAAGTGATCGAGATCACCGGGCAGCCCTTCACGGCCAACCTGCCGGGCCACGACTCGGTCTACGACACCGTGCAGATCGGTGTCGACGTCGCCCGCCCCGAACTCGACGAGCGCATCGCCCGGCGCGTCGACCGGATGTGGGACGCCGGACTCGTCGAGGAAGTGCGCGCACTGGAGGCGCGAGGGTTGCGCGAGGGGCGTACGGCCTCGCGCGCGCTCGGCTACCAGCAGGTGCTCGCGGCGCTCTCCGGGGAGTGCACCATGGCCGAGGCCCGGACCGAGACCGTCCGCGCCACCAAGCGCTTCGCGCGCCGTCAGGATTCATGGTTCAGACGCGATCCGCGGGTGCATTGGCTCAGTGGGGCCGCGGAGGACCTGACCAAACTTCCGCAGCTCGCGCTGGCGTTGGTCGAACGACCGGTTACAGCCTGATCACGTCATGGCATCGGGACGCTCCGGCCGTCATCGTGGCCTCCGGCGCCATGCCATCATCGAGCTTCGATCGACCAAGTGGAGTCCGAGTTGGGAGGGCGCGTGGCGATGGAGGCCGGCCCTCGCGACACCGCACAAGGTACCGAAGCCGTCACCGGTGACCGGGGCGAACCGGAGCGGAACGACGACCGTCTCAGCCCGGACGGTCCCGACGACGACATCCAGGGCGGCGTGACCGCCGACGGCCCGGAACCGGAGGAGATGTTCCCCGACGGCCCCGAGGTCGAGGTCGAGCTCCGCCCGCAGCGCAGACTGCGTATCTGGCAGCTGGCCCCCATCGTGGCCCTGGCCGCGGTCGGCTCCCTGATGTTCGCCTTCCCGCTGGCCTTCGACTTCGGCGACAGCGGCGCCGTGATCGCCATGCTGGGCCTGCTGATCTGCTCCTGCGCGGCCGGCTGGGGAATGATGGCGGCGCGCCGCGTGGGTTACACGTGGCCCGGCCTGCCCCAGCGCGGCTCCGGCAGACGTGCGGACTGGCGCATGGTGCTGCTGTACGTCGTGGTCGTGGCCGCCGTGGTGATGCTCGCCGTGCTGCGCGTGGCCCGGCTGCGCTGAGCCGCCGGTTGCAGTTTCCGTGCCTGTCGGTGCGGCACCGTACGATCGAGGCATGAGCACGCGGATCGCCTTCCTCAAGGGGCACGGGACCGAGAACGACTTCGTGATCGTCCCGGACCCGGAGAACGCCATCGACCTGCCCCCGTCCGCCGTCGCCGCGCTGTGCGACCGGCGCGCGGGCATCGGCGGTGACGGGCTGCTGCACGTAGTGCGGTCCGCCGCGCACCCCGAGGCCAAGGAAATGGCGGCCGAGGCGGAGTGGTTCATGGACTACCGCAACGGCGACGGCTCGATCGCCGAGATGTGCGGCAACGGCGTCCGCGTCTTCGCCCGCTACCTCCAGCGCGCCGAACACGTCGGCGAAGGTGACCTCGCGGTCGCCACGCGCGGGGGCGTCAAGCGCGTGCACCTCGCCAAGGACGGCGACGTCACCGTCGGCATGGGCAAGGCCCGCCTGCCCGAGGGCGAGGTCACGGTGAGCGTCGGCGAGCGCAGCTGGCCCGCGCGGAACGTGAACATGGGCAACCCGCACGCGGTCGCGTTCGTCGAGGACCTCGCCCACGCGGGGGACCTGCTCGCGCCGCCGCCGTTCAGCCCGGCCTCGGCCTATCCGGACGGGGTGAACGTCGAGTTCGTCGTCGACCGCGGCCCCCGGCACGTCGCCCTGCGCGTGCACGAGCGCGGCGCCGGGGAGACCCGCTCCTGCGGCACGGGCGCGTGCGCCGTCGCCGTCGCCACGGCCCGCCGGGACGGCGCCGACCCCGCGGTCACCGGCACGCCCGCGACGTACACCGTCGACGTGCCCGGCGGCACTCTGGTGATCACCGAACTGCCCGACGGCGAGATCGAGATGACCGGTCCCGCGGTGATCGTCGCCGAGGGCGAGATCGACGCCGACTGGCTGGCCTCGCTCGCCGGTTGAGTCCGTTTCAGCGCCTCAACGGCCCGCTGAAACCCGTCGTACCGCAACGACTTGATATCGGTTCTGCCGGGTGCTCGGCCCGCGGAGGGGCGTCCTCCGCGGGTACCCGGTCGACGATCGAAACCCCGGTCGGCCGCAGGTCGCGGGGTTCGAAACCGTAAACCTGCGAACCTTCGCTCGAATGGGTGATCCGTTTCACGCTCGGCGAGAGGCGGTCAGCCGCGCGTGATGGGCTCGGTAGCATCAAGCACCGGCCCGGACGGGGGACCGTTGCCAGTCCCCGGAGCCGTGTCCGCCATGGGGCACCCCGTCCGCCGGTCCACGCAGCCGGAGGTGCCCATGAGTGCGGAGGCCACGAACCCCGCGACGCCCGGTCCGGTGACCGGGCCCGCAGCACGCTGGCGGGCCCGTATCGACCTGCGGCGCCTCGGGCGTGCCGCACTGCTCGGCCCGACCGCCCGCGACCGCCTGCCCGACGCCATCAGCCATGTCGTCGAGGCCCACCGCGCCCACCACCCCGACGCCGACCTCGAACCGCTGCGCCGCGCCTATGTGCTGGCCGAGTCCTCGCACCGCGGCCAGATGCGCAAGAGCGGCGAGCCGTACATCACGCACCCCCTCGCCGTGACCCTCATCCTCGCCGAACTCGGCGCCGAGACCACGACATTGACCGCCTCCCTGCTCCACGACACCGTCGAGGACACCGAGGTGACGCTCGATCAGGTCGGCGAGCAGTTCGGCGCGGAGGTGCGCTATCTCGTCGACGGCGTCACCAAGCTGGAGAAGGTCGACTACGGCGCCGCCGCCGAGCCGGAGACCTTCCGCAAGATGCTCGTGGCCACCGGCAACGACGTCCGGGTGATGTCGATCAAACTCGCCGACCGCCTGCACAACATGCGCACCCTCGGCGTGATGCGCCCCGAGAAGCAGGAACGCATCGCCAAGGTGACCCGGGACGTCCTCATCCCGCTCGCCGAACGGCTCGGCGTCCAGGCACTGAAGACGGAGCTGGAGGACCTGGTCTTCGCGATCCTGCACCCCGAGGAGTACGAGCACACGCGGGAGTTGATCGTCGAGAACGCCTCCCGCGCGGACGACCCGCTCGCCGAGGTCGCGGACGAGATGCGCACGGTGCTCAGGGACGCGGACATCCAGGCCGAAGTCCTCATCCGGCCACGGCACTTCGTCTCCGTGCACCGGGTGGCCCGCAAACGCGGCCGACTGCGCGGCGCCGACTTCGGACGGCTGCTGGTCCTGGTCGCCGAGGACGCGGACTGCTACGGCGTCCTCGGCGAACTGCACACCTGTATGACCCCGGTGGTCTCGGAGTTCAAGGACTTCATCGCCGTACCGAAGTTCAACCTGTACCAGTCCCTGCACACCGCGGTCGCCCGCCCGGACGGACAGGTCGTCGAGGTCCTCATCCGCACCCACCAGATGCACAAGGTCGCCGAGGCCGGCGTGGTCGCCCTCGGCAACCCCTACGCCCCCTCCTCCGACGAACCCGCCGACGGCGAGCGCGCCGACCCCACCCGCCCCGGCTGGCTCTCCCGCCTCCTCGACTGGCAGCAGGCCGCCCCGGACCCCGACACCTTCTGGTCCACCCTGCGCGAGGACCTCGCCCAGAACCGCGAGATCACCGTCTTCCGCGCCGACGGCGGCACCCTCGGTCTGCCCGAGGGCGCGAGCTGCGTGGACGCCGCCTACGCGCAGTACGGCGAGGACGCCCACGCCTGCATCGGCGCCCGTGTGAACGGCCGCCTGGCGACCCTCAGCACCGTCCTGAAGGACGGCGACACCGTCGAGCTCCTCATGGGCCAGGACCCCGCCTCCGAGCCCTCCAGGGAGTGGCTGGAGCACGCCCACACCCCCGCCGCCCGCATCGCCATCCAGCGCTGGCTGGCCGCGCACCCGGCCACCGGGGAGGAGGGCGAGCGCCCCGCCGAGAGCGCCCCAGCGCCCCGCCCCACCACCGAGGCGCTGTCCACGGAGGGCTCCTCGACCGCCCGTCCGGCCGCCAATGTCGTGGTCGACCAGCCGGACGCGACGGTACGGCTGGCGGGCTGCTGCACCCCGGTACCGCCCGACGAGATCACCGGCTTCGCGGTACGCGGGGGAGCGGTGACCGTGCACCGCGTGCTGTGCACGGCGGTCGCGCGTATGAAGAGCACAGGCCGTCCGGAGATCGCCGTGCACTGGCGCGGCACGAGCGAATGCCGGGTGACGCTGGTCGCCGAATCGTTCGTCCGCCCGCATCTGCTGGCCGACCTCACCGAGGCGATGGCCACGGAGGGCGCGGAGATCGTGTCGGCGACGGTGGAACCGCCCACCCAGCAGCGGGTCCGGCACACCTACACCGTCCAGCTCCCGGACGCCGCCGACCTGCCCGCCCTCATGCGGGCCATGCGGAACGTGGCGGGCGTGTACGACGTCAGCCGGACGCAGACCCAGCCGGGCATGTCGTAGGGGCCGAGCCGACCCCGTTCGGGTGGGCCGGGCGCGCGTCGCCGCCGCCTTGGCCGTTCCCGCTGGTAGCGGTGGTCCATGCCGCACACGTCCCGCAAGGCCAGCGCCCTCCTCGCCTCGGCCGTGACCGTCTGCCTGGTCGCCGCCGCCGCCCCCGCCGAACCCCTGGGCGTCGGCGACCGTCTCTTCCCGCACCTCGGCAACCCGGGCTACGACGTCGCCTCGTACGACCTGTCCTTCACCTACGCGGGCAGCAACAGCGAGCCCCTCCAGGCCGTCACCACCATCGACGCCTGGACCACGACGACCCTCGACCGCGTCAACCTCGACTTCGCCCACGGCAAGGTCCACTCCGTGGAGCTGGACGGCGAGCCCGCCGCCTTCACCACCGCGGGCGACGACCTGGTCGTCACCCCGGAGGACCCCCTCACGCGGGGCAGCTGGATGCGTATCACCGTCCGGCACACCAGCGACCCGAGGCCCGCCGAGGACCGCGAGGGCGGCTGGGTGCGCACCGCGGACGGCCTGGCCATGGCCAACCAGGCCGACGCCGCCCACCTGGTCTTCCCCGGCAACGACCACCCCTCGGACAAGGCGATGTTCACCATCAGGGTGTCCGCCCCGAACGGATACACCGCCGTCGCCAACGGCGTCCCCACCGACGTGGACCGCACCCGCGCGGCGACGACCTGGACCTACCGCACCCAGCACCCCATGGCCACCGAACTCGCCCAGGTCTCCATCGGCCGCTCCACCATCCTGCGCCGCACCGGCCCGCACGCCCTCCCCGTCCGTGACGTCGTCCCCACCGCACACCGGGAGAAGCTGGAGCCCTGGCTGAAGAAGACCCCCGACCAGATCTCCTGGATGGAGAGCAAGGTCGGCCGCTACCCCTTCGAGACGTACGGCGTGCTCATGGCGGACGTGGACACCGGATTCGAACTGGAGACCCAGACCCTCTCCCTCTTCGAGAAGGGCCTGTTCACCGACCGTTCCTACCCCGCCTGGTACGTGGAAGCGATCATGGTGCACGAGCTGGCCCACCAGTGGTTCGGCAACAGCGTCAGCCCCCGTACCTGGTCCGATCTGTGGCTCAACGAGGGGCACGCCACCTGGTACGAGGCCCTGTACGCGGAGGAGAAGGCCGACCGCCCCCTTCAGGCCCGTATGAAGGCCGCCTACAGCGTCTCCGACCGCTGGCGCGCCGCGGGCGGGCCCCCCGCCGCGCCCAAGGCCCCCGACCCCGGTCGCAAGATCAGCATCTTCCGGCCCAACGTCTACGACGGCGCCGCGCTCGTGCTCTACGCCCTGCGCCAGGAGATCGGCCGCCCCGCCTTCGAGCGACTGGAACGCACCTGGGTGGTCCGCCACCGGGACGGCAACGCCTCCACCGCCGACTTCGTCGCCCTCGCCTCGACCATCGCCGGACGCGACCTGACCGGCTTCCTCCACCCCTGGCTGTACGGCGAGAAGACCCCGCCCATGCCCGGCCACCCGGACTGGAAGCCGGTCGCACAGGCGCGGCCCGCAGTCGCGCCCGCCGCGACGGCGGCGCCCCCGGAATAAGGCGGTGACGAGACGCCTCGTGCCGTGCGACCATCTTCGGGTCGGCGCGGCACGGGGCCCGAGGGCCCGCACGGGCCCGCAGAGGTTCCGAGGGAATCTCCCGGGGCACTCGTACGTTGTGCACAATGACGCCGAGCACGCATCCTCTACGACGTAAGGATCCAATGACCTCCTCTTCTTCCCCTTCCCAGGACTCGCAGCGCCTCGCGCACAACTACGCCGAAGGTCTTCGGGCCGATGCCCTGATGGAAGAGGACGTCGCCTGGAGCCACGAGATCGACGGAGAGCGGGACGGCGACCAGTTCGACCGCTCCGAGCGCGCGGCCCTGCGCCGCGTGGCGGGCCTCTCCACCGAGCTTGAGGACGTCACCGAGGTCGAGTACCGCCAGCTCCGTCTGGAGAGGGTCGTGCTCGTCGGCGTCTGGACCACCGGCACCGTGCAGGACGCGGAGAACTCCCTCGCGGAGCTCGCCGCCCTCGCCGAGACCGCGGGCGCACTCGTCCTCGACGGCGTCATCCAGCGCCGCGACAAGCCCGACGCCGCCACCTACATCGGTTCCGGCAAGGCCACCGAGCTGCGGGACATCGTTCTCGACACGGGCGCCGACACCGTCATCTGCGACGGTGAGCTCAGCCCCGGCCAGCTCATCCATCTCGAAGACGTCGTCAAGGTCAAGGTCATCGACCGTACGGCCCTGATCCTCGACATCTTCGCCCAGCACGCCAAGTCCCGAGAGGGCAAGGCGCAGGTCGCGCTCGCGCAGATGCAGTACATGCTGCCCAGGCTGCGCGGCTGGGGTCAGTCGCTGTCCCGGCAGATGGGCGGCGGCAAGGGCGGCGGCCTCGCCACCCGTGGTCCCGGTGAGACCAAGATCGAGACGGACCGGCGACGGATCCGCGAGAAGATGGCGAAGATGCGCCGGGAGATCGCGGAGATGAAGACCGGCCGCGAGATCAAGCGCCAGGAGCGCAAGCGCAACAAGGTGCCCTCGGTCGCCATCGCGGGCTACACCAACGCGGGCAAGTCCTCCCTGCTCAACCGGCTCACCGGCGCGGGCGTTTTGGTCGAGAACGCCCTGTTCGCGACCCTGGACCCGACCGTGCGCCGGGCCGAGACCCCGAGCGGCCGGCTCTACACGCTGGCCGACACCGTCGGCTTCGTCCGGCACCTGCCGCACCACCTGGTCGAGGCGTTCCGCTCCACGATGGAGGAGGTCGGCGAGTCCGACCTGATCCTGCACGTGGTCGACGGTTCGCACCCGAACCCGGAGGAGCAGCTGGCCGCCGTGCGCGAGGTGATCAGGGACGTCGGCGCCACCGACGTACCCGAGATCGTCGTGATCAACAAGGCCGACGCGGCCGACCCGCTGACGCTCCAGCGGCTGATGCGGATCGAGAAGCGCTCCATCGCCGTCTCGGCCCGCACCGGCCAGGGCATCACGGAGCTGCTCGCCCTGATCGACAACGAGCTGCCCCGGCCCTCGGTCGAGATCGAGGCGCTGGTGCCGTACACCCTCGGCAAGCTGGTCGCCCGTGCGCACGACGAGGGCGAGGTGATCTCCGAGGAGCACACCCCGGAGGGCACCCTGCTCAAGGTGCGGGTGCACGAGGAGCTGGCGGCGGAACTCATGCCGTACGTCCCGGCTCCGGCTGTGTAGACGGCACACACGGCTACGACAGAAGGCCCGCCTCCCTTTCCCGGGAGGCGGGCCTTCTCACGTCGGGGTCACTGACCGCCGTAGGTCTTGCTCATGTTCTGGTACAGCGCTTCTGCGTTCTTGCCGAGCTGCGGGCCCGCGAGCCAGGTGTTGTCCTGGGGGCCGATCGAGGTGTTCGACACCAGCTTGGTCTCGCCGTCCACCACCCGGAACCAGCCGCCGCCGGACGAGCCACCCGTCATCGTGCAGCCGATCCGGTACATCGTCGGCAACGTCGGGCTCAGCGACAGACGGCCGGGCTGATCCAGGCACTTGAACATCTTCAGACCGTTGTACGGCGGCGCCGCCGGGTAGCCCCAGGCGCCCATGGTGCCGGACTCGGTCGCGGACGGCGCCGAGAAGTCCACGTCCAGCGCGGCGCCGACCGTCTCCTCCAGCGACTTCGCGCCCTGCTCCGGCTTCACATGCAGCACGGCGTAGTCGTACGCCGCACCCGCGCCGCCCGAGGACGAGCCGCCCTGGATCCACTCGTTGGAGGTGGAGGCCCAGTCCGCCCACCAGTTGCCGTAGGGCGCGATCTGCGTGGAGCCGGCGTTGGCCAGATCCGTCTCGGACTTGCCGAGGTCGTTGTAGGCGGGGACGAAGACGATGTTGCGGTACCAGCCGCCGTCACCGCCGGCGTGCACACAGTGCCCCGCCGTCCACACCAGGTTGGACTTGCCCGGGTGGTTGACGTCCTTGACCACCGTGCCGGAACAGACCGCCGGTCCGTCCGGGGAATCGAAGAAGACCTTCCCGACGGGCGCGGCGTTCTCGTGGTACGGCGTCTTCTCGGCCGTCGCCTCCACGGGCGCCGGCTCCGGGTCGCTGACGCCCTGGTCGGCGGAGGCGTCCTTGACCGAGATCGTCTTGTCGGCCGCCTTGGCGGACTGCATCCGGTCGGGCTTCCACAGCCCCTCGATCACCGGGTTGACGAAGTCCTTGGCCTCACTGAGCCACTTGTCCTTGTCCCAGTCCTGCCAGCCGCCGTCGGCCCAGGCGTCGACATCGATGCCGTGTTCCTTCAGCTTGTCGGCGATGCCCTGAGGCACGTCGACCTTGTCCTGACCGGCCTCCTGGGAGGCGCCGGGCCCGCCGCTCGCCTTGTCGCTCGCCTTGTCGTCGGAACCGCCGCACGCGGTCGCGGTCAGTGCCACGGCCGCGAGGAGCGCGGTGGCGGCGAGGCGGGTACGTGTGGAACGCATTGGTGCGATGACCCCCGTAGAACTGCTCTGACTGATGCACGCGTGCCGGGCACGCGACTCCCCACTATGCCCGGGGAGTTGAGGGCGAACGGCGGTGGGACCGTGAAGGTTCCGGTCCCACCGCCGTCCTTGCTCACTGGCCGGCGAACTTCCCGCTGACCTCGTCGAACACGCCCTTGGCCTCCTTGCCGAGCCGCGGCCCGGCAAGCCAGCCCGACTCCACCGGGCCGATGGAGGTGTTGGACACCAGCGCGGGCTTGCCGTCCGACCCCGTCGCGACCCAGCCACCGCCCGACGAACCACCGGTCATCGTGCAGCCGATCCGGTACATCGTCGGGTCCGTCTTGTTCAGCGACAGCCGGCCCGGCTTGTCCTGGCACTGGTACAGCTTCTGCCCGTCGTACGGCGGCGCCGCCGGGTACCCGGTCGCGGTGATGCTGTCCACCTCGGGCACGGCCGGGGCGTTGAAGTCCACCGGGAGGGCCGAACCGACCATCTCCTCCAGCGACTTGCCGCCGCTGCCCTCCTCCGGCGTCACATGGATCACGGCGAAGTCGTACGAGGCACCGTCACCGCCGGTCGCACCGCCCTGCTCGATCCACTGGTCCGAGGTCTGGACCCAGTCGCCCCACCAGACCCCGTACGGCGCGATCTCCTCGCGCGTGGCGCTCTCCAGCTCCGCCGTCTCCATGGAGTCGTTGTTGTACGACGGCACGAAGGCGATGTTCCGGTACCAGCCGCCGCTCTTGCCCGCGTGGACGCAGTGGCCCGCCGTCCACACCAGGTTGGACTTACCGGGGTTGGCCGGGTCGGCCACGACAGTCGCCGAGCAGACCATCGTCCCCTCGGGCGAGTCGAAGAACACCTTGCCCGCGGTCGGCTCGCTCTCGTGGTACGCGGCCGGAACGGCCTTCGCGTCCACCGGAGCCGGCTCCGGGTCGGTCACGCCCTGGTCACCGGAGAGGTCGCTGTCGTCGACACCCTGGTCCGGCTCCTCGGCCTCGCGCATCCGGTCCGGGTCCCACAGGTCCTCGATGATCGGGTTGACGAAGTCCTCGGCCTCGCGCAGCCAGTCGTCCTTGTCCCAGTTCTTCCAGGCGCCGTCCTTCCACTTGTCGAGGTCGATCCCGTGCTCCTGGAGCCGGTCCTTGATGTCGTCCAACGAGATCTTGCCGTCACCCGCGTCGGCGGTGGCCGAGGCGGCGATGTCGGCGGCCTCGTCGTCCGAGTCACAGGCGGTGGCGGTGAGCGCGAGGGCCGCGACGAGGGCGACAGCGGCAGGCAGGGGGGTTCTGCGCCGCGCGCCCCTCCCTCGGCGAGCAATGAAGGACGGGCGTATCGATCGCATGAGTCTGACTCCCCCTGAGGTGAACGAACCGGGCGGCGCTGCCGCTGTCCCGCGCCACGGACGGCGACGGGAACGGCAACACACACTATGCGCTCGCTGTGGGGGACTTCCGACGGAACGGCAACGGTTCCGTCACGGCAAGGATCTTGAAGCAACCCGTAACCCCGTGCGTGCTCCGGGGTTGGTAGCGGTGGGGGTTCTGCTGTCCGGAGGCGACCCCCTGCACCCATTTCCCCGCACCTTCGAGTGAAGGCTCGCGGGGGTGCGTATGTCGGGACGGGCGAGGACACAAGGGACTTGCTCGCCCCAGAACGGCGGGAGGTCGGGGAGCGTTGGGCGTGGACGGGGTACGGGGAGGGGCCGGAGCCGGGGTGACCGGGGCGGGGGTACGCACAGCCGGGGGGCCTGTGGCGGGAGTTGGTGAGGAGGACCCGGAAGAGGGTCACACCGAGGGCCGCGCGGGCGCGTCCGGGGCGCGTGCGCCGGGCGGGCGGAAGCGCGGGGGGAGTGAGGGCAGTACCGGCGCGCGCCTGCCCTGGCACGAAGGGATCCTGCGGCGGCAGGCGGCGCGCGAATCGTCGGCACGCACCTACGCGCGGGCCCTGCCGATCGTGCCGGTACGGGCGCGCGGGATGACGATCGAGGGGGCGGACGGACGCCGGTACCTGGACTGTCTGTCCGGTGCCGGAACACTCGCCCTCGGCCACAACCACCCCGTCGTGCTGGAGGCGATCCGCAAGGTCCTGGACTCCGGCGCCCCGCTGCACGTCCTCGACCTCGCCACCCCGGTGAAGGACGCCTTCATCACGGAACTGTTCCGCACGCTGCCTGCCGGACTCGCCGACCACGCACGCGTGCAGTTCTGCGGACCCGCCGGGACCGACGCCGTGGAGGCGGCGTTCAAGCTCGTCCGCACCGCCACCGGCCGCGACGGACTGCTCGCCTTCACCGGCGCCTACCACGGCATGACCAGCGGCGCCCTCGAAGCCTCCGGCAACGCCCCCGACGTACGTGTCGCCCGACTGCCCTACCCCCAGGACTACCGCTGCCCGTTCGGCGTCGGCGGCGACCGCGGTGCCGAACTGGCCGCCCGCTGGACCGAGTCCGTCCTCACCGACCCCAAGTCCGGCGTGCCGCACCCCGCCGGGATGATCCTCGAACCGGTCCAGGGTGAGGGCGGAGTGATTCCGGCCCCCGACGCCTGGCTGCGCCGGATGCGTCAGCTCACCGCGGACCACTCCGTCCCGCTCATCGTCGACGAGGTCCAGACCGGCGTCGGCCGCACCGGCGCCTTCTGGGCCGTGGAGCACAGCGGCGTCACCCCGGACGTGATGGTCCTCTCCAAGGCCATCGGCGGCAGCCTCCCGTTGGCGGTGGTGGTCTACCACGAGGACCTCGACGTCTGGGAGCCCGGAGCCCACGCGGGCACCTTCCGCGGCAACCAACTCGCCATGGCCGCGGGCACGGCCACCCTCACCCACGTCCGCGAGAACGGCCTCGCCGACCGCGCCCACCGCCTCGGCGACCGCATGCTGACCGAACTCCGCCGCCTGCGAACCGACTTCACCTGCGTCGGCGACGTCCGGGGCCGAGGTCTGATGATCGGCGTCGAGCTGGTCGACCCGTCGGGGGAGCCGACGCCGAAACAGCACCCGCAGCCGACCGAGAACCCGACTCCGGCGGACCGAACCTACGAGCCCCTGCCACCGGCCCCCGAACTCGCCGCCGCCGTCCAGCGGGAGTGCCTGCGCCGAGGCCTGATCGTCGAACTCGGCGGACGCCACAACAGCGTCGTACGGCTCCTGCCGCCGCTCACGATCACCGACGAGCAGGCCACCGCGGTCCTGGACCGTCTGACCGACGCCGTCCAGACAGCCGCCCGCACCCACACGCAGACCAGGCTCCGCCCCTGACGGCCGCCCTTCCACCACCGGCTTCCCCTCCACGACCGGCTTCCCCTCCACCAGAACCACCTCCCTAGGAACAGAGCAGACGTTGAACACCACCCACACATCCGACGAGCACACCCAGGGGGGCACACCCGCCCGCCCCCCTTCCGGCCCCTCCCAGCCCCGGCCCTCACTGCCGACGGACCCTTCGGTCCCCCGGAAACAGGACCCCGCGGTTCCCCGGCAACAAGGCGCCAGCCCGGAGCTGAGCGGCCCATCGGGGGGCGGGGGCGGCTCGGAGGGAGCGGGCGGGGACGACGGGACGGGGCGGGGGAGCGGCGGGGCCGGGAGCAGGGGCGGGGAGGGTGGTGGAGGCGGCCGGGGAGGGCGTCCTGAGCCCCAGGGCGTACGGAACCCGGAGGCGGTCGCTGCAGGGCCGGGCGACGCCCTCACCGCCAAGCACCGACTCCGCCCAACAGCCGACCTCCTCCAGCACCCCGACCCCCGCACAGCGGCTGACGCCGCCGCCGTCGAGAATCTGCTCCGCTGCTGGGTACGGGAAGCAGGCCTCGCCGCCCCCACCACCGGGACCCTCCATATCCCGCTCCCCGCCAGCGGCACGGCCCTGATCGCACCGGTCCACTACTGGTCCCCGACAGGCTGGCACCGTTTCGGACTCCCCCGCTTGGAGGGCGCCCCCGAGCAGTCGCCACCCGCCGACGCGGTCACCGTGGCCGCACTGCTCGCCCGGGAGACCCCCGGCGCTGGGCCACGGCCCCCAGCAGCACATGCCCTCGACGGCGCAGACCTCGTCGCCCGGGTCGCCGACTCGGTTCGCCGGACCGCCCTCTTCATCAGCGACCGCCGCAAACGCCCCGCCGACGGCCCCGACCTCTTCCTCAGCGCAGAGCAGGCACTCGTCCTGGGCCACCCCCTCCACCCGGCCCCGAAGAGCCGCGAGGGCGTATCGGACTCCGAAGCCCGGCTGTACTCACCCGAGACACGTGGCTCCTTCCCCCTTCACTGGATCGCGATCGCTCCTTCCGTACTCGCCACCGACTCGGCGTGGACCGAACGCGGCCGACCCGTCCCCGCGCCCCACCTCACCGCCCGCCTCGCGGGCCCCGGCCTGCGGTTGCCCGACACCTACGCGGCCCTTCCCCTGCACCCCTGGCAGTTCCGCGACATCCGTAACCGCCCCGAGACCGCAGCCCTCTTCGACGCCGGACTCCTCCGGGACCTGGGCCCTCACGGCGCTCCTTGGCACCCCACCTCCTCCGTACGCACCGTCCACCGCTCCGGCGCCGCCGCCATGCTCAAGCTCTCGCTGGGCCTGCGCATCACCAACTCCCGTCGTGAGAACCTCCGCAAAGAACTGCACCGCGGCGTCGAGGTTCACCGCCTGCTGCGCACCGGGCTGGCCAGCAAGTGGCAGACCGCCCACCCGGGCTTCGACATCGTCCGGGACCCCGCCTGGATCGCCGTCGACGGCCCGGACGGCGCGCCCCTGTCCGGCCTGGACGTGGTGATCAGGCACAACCCCTTCCACCCCGCCGCCGACGTGTCCTGCGTCGCCGGACTCGTCTCCCCGCGACCGCAGACCGCTCTGCCCAGTGCCGTCGGCTGCCACCCGCAGACCGGACCGGTCTGGCGGTCCCGCCTGGCCGATGTCGTCACGCGCCTGGCCGCCCGCTCCGGCCGGCCCCGGGGTGCCGTGTCCGTCGAGTGGTTCCTGCGCTATCTCGAACACGTGGTGCGCCCGGTGCTCTGGCTGGACGCCGAGGCCGGCGTCGCCCTGGAGGCGCACCAGCAGAACACCCTGCTCCTGCTGGACCCGGACGGCTGGCCCACCGGCGGCCGCTACCGCGACAACCAGGGCTACTACTTCCGCGAGTCCCGACGCGAGGAACTCGACGCCCGGCTGCCAGGCATCGGGCAGCACAGCGACACCTTCGTCACCGACGACGTGACCGAAGAACGCTTCACCTACTACCTCGCCATCAACAACGTCTTCGGCCTGATCGGCGCCTTCGGGTCACAGGGCCTGGCCGACGAGCGGCTTCTGCTGGCCGCATTCCGCCGATTCCTCGGCGACGTTTCCCGAGGGTCCGCCCCTCTGCGCACCTCACTCCCGGCCCACCTCCTCGACTCGCCCACCTTGCGCTGCAAGGCCAACCTCCTGACACGTCTGCACGGGCTGGACGAACTCGTCGGCCCGGTCGACACCCAGTCCGTCTACGTCACCATCGCCAACCCCCTTCACTGCTGAGCTTCACATCCCGGACTTCCAGCCTCTGACCTTGCTGACCACCTCCGCCCCCGCATCACCGAGGACCATGACCCACCCCGTTTCCTGAGAGAGGAGCGTCGCCGTGGCTCCCAACGACGCGAGCACCGACGCCGGTATCGACCCCGCCGCACCCGTGAGTACCGACCCCGATCCCGGTGCCCTCGGCGGGGACAGCGAGGACACCCTGGACCTGCGCCTGCCCCCCGAACTCCTCGCGCTGATCGCGGCGACGGAGGGGGCGACGGAGACGGCGGCGAATACCGATCCGGGGGCTGGTTCCGCCCCGGGCGACGGTGGCGGCGGCCCGGGCGACGGGGGCGGTGGCCCAGGCGCGCCGGCGCCCATCCAGTCCGCCCCGTCAGCACCGCTAGGTGACGACCTCCTCGACCGCGTCGTGGACTGGGGGCCGATCACCACGTCCGCGGGCGTGCTCCAACTCGTTCCCGTCTGCCTTGAACGCGACCTTCCTCTCATCTCCCGCTGGATGAACGACCCCGCTGTTGCCGCCTTCTGGGAGCTGGCCGGGCCCCTGGGCGTGGTCGAGCAGCACGTACGGTCCCAGTCCGCCGGGGACGGGCGCAGTGTGCCATGCGTGGGCGTGCTGGACGGCACGCCGATGAGTTACTGGGAGATCTACCGAGCGGACCTCGACCCCTTGGCCCGCCACTATCCCGCCCGTCCTCATGACACCGGAATCCACCTCCTCATCGGTGATGTCGTCGACCGCGGACGAGGGCTCGGCTCCACGCTCCTGCGTGCCGTTGCCGATCGGGCGCTCGACCGGCGGCCCGCCTGTGCGCGCGTCATCGCCGAGCCCGACCTTCGAAACACCCCCTCCGTCGCCGCTTTCCTGAGCGCTGGGTTCCGGTTCTGCGCAGAGGTCGACCTGCCGGACAAGCGGGCCGCTCTCATGGTCAGGGACCGGGCCTTGCGCGATGTGTTGTGACGGCGCGTCGTGATGTCGTCACGTTGTGTCGTCACTTTGAGTACACCGGTCGGGCGGCTGGGGTTCCCACTCTTCGTGGATGGATTTCGCAGCGGGCCGGAAGGCGAGTGCGTCGGCTCCGACGACACCAGCCTCGGTCACCACCTCCCGCCGCGGCATCCGCCCCACCGCGGCACCCACCCCACACCCCTTCACGCCCACGCCCCTTCACCGCCCCACTCACACCTCAAGGACCCCCGGTCTTGATCCAACCCCCCGCCGTGATCCAGTTACCTGCCGTGATCCAGCCCCCTGTCATGATCGAGCCCCCCACCCCCTCAGCGATCACCCGTTTGTCAGTGCCGGGCCGTAGGGTGGACGCGCTATGACGAAGCCCTCACTCCCCGAACTCCTGCACGCTGCCGTCACTGCTGTCGGCGGTACGGAGCGCCCCGGCCAGGTGACCATGGCCGAGTCCGTCGCGGAGGCGATCGACGACGGTTCGCATCTGCTGGTTCAGGCCGGCACCGGCACCGGAAAGTCGCTCGGCTATCTGGTCCCCGCCCTCGCGCACGGGGAGCGCGTCGTCGTGGCGACGGCCACGCTGGCCCTGCAGCGCCAGCTGGTGGAGCGGGACCTGCCGCGCACCGTCGACGCCCTGCATCCGCTGCTGCGTCGCCGCCCGGAGTTCGCGATGCTCAAGGGTCGTTCGAACTACCTCTGCCTGCACCGTCTGCACGAGGGTGTTCCGCAGGACGAGGAGGAGGGCCTCTTCGACCAGTTCGAGGCGGCGGCGCCGACCAGCAAGCTGGGCCAGGACCTGCTGCGGCTGCGCGACTGGTCCGACGACACCGAGACGGGCGACCGCGACGACCTCACCCCCGGTGTCTCGGACCGGGCCTGGGCGCAGGTGTCCGTCTCATCGCGCGAATGCCTCGGCGCCTCGAAGTGTGCGTACGGCGCCGAGTGCTTCGCCGAGATGGCCCGTGAGCGCGCCAAGCTCGCCGAGGTTGTCGTCACCAATCACGCCCTGCTCGCAATCGACGCCATCGAGGGCGCCCCGGTGCTGCCGCAGCACGAGGTGCTGATCGTCGACGAGGCGCACGAACTTGTCTCCCGGGTCACCGGTGTCGCCACCGGCGAGCTCACCCCGGGCCAGGTCAACCGGGCTGTCCGGCGCGCCGCCAAGCTGGTCAACGAGAAGGCCGCAGACCAGCTCCAGACCGCGGCCGAGGGCTTCGAGCGCCTGATGGAGCTGGCGCTGCCGAGCCGCTTGGAGGAGATTCCCGAGGATCTCGGCTATGCGCTGATGGCGCTGCGGGACGCCTGCCGCACGGTGATCTCCGCGATCGGCGCGACCCGTGACAAGTCCGTCCAGGACGAGGACGCGGTCCGCAAGCAGGCGCTGGCCTCCGTGGAGTCCGTGCACGATGTCGCGGAACGGATCACGAACGGCTCCGAGTGGGACGTCGTCTGGTACGAGCGCCACGACCGCTTCGGCGCGTCCCTGCGCGTGGCGCCCATGTCGGTCTCCGGCCTGCTCCGCGAGAAGCTCTTCACCGACCGCTCGGTGGTCCTTACCTCGGCGACCCTGAAGCTGGGCGGCGACTTCAACGGCGTCGGCGCGTCGCTGGGCCTCGCCCCCGAGGGCACGGAGGGAGACGACCTGCCGCAGTGGAAGGGCGTCGACGTCGGCTCGCCCTTCGACTACCGCAAGCAGGGCATCCTCTACGTCGCCAAGCATCTGTCCCGCCCTGCGCGGGACGGAGACCGCGCGGACATGCTGGACGAGCTGACGGAACTGATCCAGGCGGCCGGTGGCCGCACGCTGGGTCTGTTCTCCTCGATGCGGGCTGCGCAACTCGCGGCGGAGGAACTGCGCTCGCGCATTCCGGAGTTCCCGATCCTCCTCCAGGGCGAGGAGACCCTCGGCGAGCTGATCAAGAACTTCGCGGCCGACCCGAAGACCTGTCTGTTCGGCACGCTCTCGCTGTGGCAGGGCGTCGACGTGCCCGGCCCGAGCTGTCAGCTCGTCGTCATGGACAAGATCCCGTTCCCGCGCCCCGACGACCCTTTGATGAGCGCCCGCCAGAAGGCGGTGGAGGACGCGGGCGGCAACGGTTTCATGGCGGTGGCCGCCACCCACGCGGCGCTGCTCATGGCGCAGGGCGCCGGCCGCCTCGTACGGGCGTCGGGGGATCGGGGCGTGGTCGCCGTACTGGATCAGCGGCTGGCGACGGCGCGGTACGGGAGCTATCTGAAGGCGTCGCTTCCGGACTTCTGGTACACAACGGACCGTAATCAGGTGCGCAGGTCGCTGTCCGCGATCGACGCGGCGGCCAAGCAGGCAGAGGCGCAGGCCGGAGCGTAGGGCGGGGGTGGTTGGTCGTCCCGCAGCCGGGACAGGCCAACCACCCGTGTGTCACCGGATTTCACCGGGACCGGACAGAACAGGGCCCCGGAACCGGCGCAGGGGTTCCGGGGCCCGGTCAGAACGGCGACCGCGCGGTGCTCACACGCGCCGCAGCACCGCCACGACCTTGCCGAGGATGGTCGCGTCGTCGCCGGGGATCGGCTCGTACGCGGAGTTGTGCGGGAGAAGCCAGACGTGGCCGTCCTCGCGCTTGAAGCGCTTGACGGTGGCCTCGCCGTCGAGCATCGCGGCCACGATGTCGCCGTTCTCGGCGACCGGCTGGCGGCGGACCGTGACCCAGTCGCCGTCGCAGATCGCGGCCTCGATCATCGAGTCACCGACGACCTTGAGGACGAACAGCTCACCGTCACCGACCAGCTGCCGGGGGAGAGGGAAGACGTCCTCGACGGATTCCTCCGCGAGGATGGGGCCACCGGCGGCGATCCGGCCGACCAGCGGGACATAGGACGCGGCGGGCTTGCCGGCGGTGTCCGTGGGCTGCACGGAGGCGGCCTGGTCGGAGCCGCGCACCTCGTACGCGCGCGGGCGGTGCGGGTCGCGCCGCAGGAAGCCCTTGCGCTCCAGTGCCATCAATTGGTGCGCGACCGAGGAGGTGCTGGAGAGGCCCACGGCCTGCCCGATCTCCCTCATCGACGGCGGGTAGCCGCGGCGCTGCACGGAGTCCCTGATGACCTCGATCACCCGGCGCTGCCGGTCGGTGAGTCCGGAGCTGTCGGCCCGGATGCCTGGAGGTCGGCCCGGCAGGGAGCGCTTGTGTCCGTCGGGATTCGCGGCTTCGTTCATCGCATGCACCGGCTCAAGTCGGCCCTGGGAGCGGTCCTGGGCAGTGATGGTGGCACTGTCTGCGGTGGTGGTCACGTCGGCCCCTCTCGATGGTCTCCCTGCTGGACAACGGTAGTTGCTTTCGAAAGGTTGCGCCAAACACACGTTCGAGTGAAAAATCGTGCTTCGCCTGACGTGATCATGTGTCTGGGTGTATGGCTAACGCGGCGCCCGACGGACAAAAGGGTTCATTGCTGTACCCTTCACCGCCGGGGCAACGGCCTCGCGGTTGCCGTCCCAGTCTGCCATCCGTTGCGGTGCCGACCGGGGCCTGGCTCCGTTCTCTGCCGGAGCCCCACGACGCCTCCCTGTCGCGCACACCGTATCTCCGCATGTGCCGCAGCGGTACGGCTGTGCATGCCCGTGTTGCCGCGGGCCTCCGCGTGTTGGTGCGGCTGGAGAAGCCGACTCCGTAGAGGAGCGACACGCGCGCGTGGCGTGTATGTATGAGCCAATCCCCACATCTAGTGGTTGGATTGCAGCAGCAGCCCAGAAGTTGTGGTCCCCCGGGTCTTCGGGCCCTCGATCATCGCCTATGCTTGGGGCTGCTTCGAGGGGTCCATGAGGCCCAGCGAGGCTATTGAGTCTGCTGTGAGGAGGGTTGGAGTTCATGCACTGCCCCTTCTGCAGGCACCCCGACAGCCGTGTGGTCGACAGTCGTACGACCGACGACGGCACGTCGATCCGCAGGCGCCGCCAGTGCCCTGACTGCTCCCGTCGTTTCACGACCGTGGAGACGTGCTCGCTCATGGTGGTGAAGCGGTCCGGAGTCACCGAGCCGTTCAGCCGTACCAAGGTCATCAACGGTGTGCGCAAGGCATGCCAGGGACGGCCTGTCACCGAGGACGCGCTCGCCCAGCTCGGCCAGCGGGTCGAGGAGGCGGTGCGGGCCACCGGGAGCGCCGAGCTGACCACCCACGACGTGGGGCTGGCCATACTCGGCCCGTTGCAGGAGCTCGACCTCGTCGCCTATCTGCGATTCGCCTCCGTCTACCGGGCGTTCGACTCGCTTGAGGACTTCGAGGCCGCCATCGCGGAACTCAGGCAGACGGGACACCCCGCCGCGGACGACGAAGACCGCGAGGACACGGGTGCGGGGAGCCAGGAAGACGAACGCGGGTCCGGAGGGGCTGCCCAGGTCCCCCTGCCCGCCACCGCCGCCGACTGATTGGCGGACCGGGTCCGGGGAACCAGGCTCCGGGTCCGGCCGCGCGGCGGCGACCGAAGACCTGTTGCGGGCGGCGGCGAGAGATGCCCGCAACACCAGACAGAACACCGTGCCACGGGAACAACGGGGCACTTCAGGGCGTTTCAGCCCGTACAGGGAGGCGGCATGACAGAGACGGCGAGCGGTCCGGCACGAGGTTCCCGATCCAAGGGCACCAAGGCGACCAAGGGCCTGCGTATCGAGCGCATCCACACCACCCCCGGCGTGCACCCGTACGACGAGGTCCAGTGGGAGCGCCGTGACGTCGTCATGACCAACTGGCGCGACGGCTCTGTGAACTTCGAGCAGCGCGGCGTCGAGTTCCCCGACTTCTGGTCGGTGAACGCGGTCAACATCGTCACCAGCAAGTACTTCCGCGGTGCCGTCGGCACCCCGCAGCGCGAGACCAGCCTCAAGCAGCTGATCGACCGCATCGTGAAGACGTACCGGAAGGCCGGCGAGGACTACAAGTACTTCGCCTCGCCCGCCGATGCCGAGATCTTCGAGCACGAGCTGGCCTACGCCCTCCTGCACCAGATCTTCAGCTTCAACAGCCCCGTCTGGTTCAACGTCGGCACGCCCCAGCCCCAGCAGGTCTCCGCCTGCTTCATCCTGTCCGTCGACGACTCCATGGAGTCGATCCTCGACTGGTACAAGGAAGAGGGCATGATCTTCAAGGGCGGCTCCGGCGCCGGCCTGAACCTCTCCCGCATCCGCTCCTCCAAGGAGCTGCTGTCCTCCGGCGGCAACGCCTCCGGCCCGGTCTCCTTCATGCGCGGCGCCGACGCCTCGGCCGGCACCATCAAGTCCGGCGGTGCCACCCGTCGCGCCGCCAAGATGGTCATCCTCGACGTCGACCACCCCGACATCGAGGACTTCATCGAGACCAAGGTGAAGGAGGAGGAGAAGATCCGCGCGCTGCGCGACGCGGGCTTCGACATGGACCTGGGCGGCGAGGACATCACGTCCGTCCAGTACCAGAACGCCAACAACTCCGTCCGCGTGAACGACGAGTTCATGAAGGCGGTCGAGACCGGCGGCAAGTTCGGCCTCCGCGCGCGGATGACCGGCGAGGTCATCGAAGAGGTCGACGCCAAGGCACTGTTCCGCAAGATGGCCGAGGCCGCCTGGGCCTGCGCCGACCCGGGCATCCAGTACGACGACACCATCAACCACTGGCACACGTGCCCGGAGTCCGGCCGTATCAACGGCTCGAACCCGTGCAGCGAGTACATGCACCTGGACAACACGTCCTGCAACCTCGCCTCGCTGAACCTGATGAAGTTCCTCAAGGACGACGGCAAGGGCAACCAGTCCTTCGACGTCGAGCGCTTCGCCAAGGTCGTCGAGCTCGTCATCACCGCGATGGACATCTCCATCTGCTTCGCGGACTTCCCGACCCAGAAGATCGGCGAGAACACGCGCGCGTTCCGCCAGCTCGGCATCGGCTACGCCAACCTCGGCGCCCTGCTGATGGCGACCGGCCACGCCTACGACTCCGACGGCGGCCGTGCCCTCGCCGGTGCCATCACCTCCCTGATGACCGGCACCTCGTACAGGCGCTCGGCCGAACTCGCCGCGGTCGTCGGCCCGTACGACGGCTACGCCCGCAACGCGCAGCCGCACCTGCGGGTCATGAAGCAGCACGCCGACGCCAACACCGAGGCCGTCCGCATGGACGACCTGGACACGCCGATCTGGGCTGCCGCCACGGAGGCCTGGCAGGACGTGCTCCGCCTCGGTGAGAAGAACGGTTTCCGTAACTCCCAGGCGTCCGTCATCGCCCCGACCGGCACCATCGGTCTGGCGATGTCCTGCGACACCACCGGTCTTGAGCCCGACCTCGCGCTGGTCAAGTTCAAGAAGCTGGTCGGTGGCGGCTCGATGCAGATCGTCAACGGCACCGTCCCGCAGGCCCTGCGCCGCCTGGGCTACCAGGAGGAGCAGATCGAGGCGATCGTCGCCCACATCGCCGAGCACGGCAATGTGATCGACGCCCCGGGCCTCAAGCACGAGCACTACGAGGTGTTCGACTGCGCCATGGGCGAGCGCGCCATCTCCCCGATGGGCCACGTCCGCATGATGGCCGCGATCCAGCCCTGGATCTCCGGCGCCCTGTCCAAGACGGTCAACATGCCGGAGTCGGCGACCGTCGAGGAGGTCGAGGAGATCTACTTCGAGGCGTGGAAGATGGGCGTCAAGGCGCTCGCCATCTACCGCGACAACTGCAAGGTCGGCCAGCCCCTCTCCGCCAAGACCAAGGAGAAGGAGAAGGCGGAGATCACGGAGAAGGCCGAGGCCACCATCCGTGAGACCGTCGAGAAGGTCGTCGAGTACCGCCCGGTCCGCAAGCGTCTGCCCAAGGGCCGTCCCGGCATCACGACGTCCTTCACCGTCGGCGGCGCCGAGGGCTACATGACCGCCAACTCCTACCCGGACGACGGTCTCGGCGAGGTCTTCCTGAAGATGTCCAAGCAGGGCTCCACCCTCGCGGGCATGATGGACGCCTTCTCCATCGCAGTCTCGGTCGGCCTCCAGTACGGCGTGCCGCTGGAGACGTACGTCTCGAAGTTCACCAACATGCGCTTCGAGCCGGCCGGTATGACCGACGACCCGGACGTGCGGATGGCGCAGTCGATCGTCGACTACATCTTCCGCCGCCTGGCGCTGGACTTCCTGCCCTTCGAGACGCGCTCCGCACTCGGTATCCACTCCGCCGAGGAGCGTCAGCGCCACCTGGAGACCGGCTCCTACGAGCCGGCCGACGACGAGGTGGACGTCGAGGGCCTGGCCCAGTCGGCTCCGCGCACCCAGGAGCTGAAGGCCGTCGCCGCGCCGAAGACCGAGGTCGAGGCGGTCAAGCCCGCCCCGAAGCAGGCGCACACCAGCGCCGAGCTGGTGGAGATGCAGCTGGGCATCCAGGCCGACGCCCCGCTCTGCTTCTCCTGCGGCACCAAGATGCAGCGGGCCGGTTCCTGCTACATCTGCGAGGGCTGCGGCTCGACCAGCGGCTGCAGCTGATCATCGGCCCTTGACGAGGAGGGGCGTCGGCATTCCGCCGGCGCCCCTCCTTCGTCTTCGGCCCTCGGTCAGGGCTGGTGGGTCCTGCCCATCACGCGCGTGAAGGTGGCCGGGTCGCCGTCGAAGCCGTGGATGCCGGGGTGGAAGTCCCAGCTGCCGTCCTCCTGTCGGGCGAACTCCGCCACGGTGGCCGCCGTGGCGCCGAGGACACCGCCGAAGTCGTCCGTGGCCAGGTCGGTGTAGCCCTCGCGGATCCGCAGCCCCGGGTTGGCCACATTGACGAAGGTGCGCTCCACGGACCGCTGCTGTATGACCACTCCGGCCACCACGCGCGCGTAGCGGGCGTCGAGCCGGTACAGCTCCACTGTCATGACCTCGTCCCAGCCGAAGCCCTTGCCGTCGTGGCTGTCGCGGTTCAGATAGATCGTGCCGTCGGGGGAGCGGCTGTCGAAGTGCACGACGAAGGCCGGATCGCCGTAAGGGTCACTGGCGGGATAGGTCGCGGCGACGATGTCCAGGTCGGTGTCCGGCTCCCCGGCCGGACTCGGGTCCCACTTGAGCGCGATCTCGACCTTACGGATCCCCTTGTTGAGGCCGTTCACCAGACTCCCCTTCCCCGTTCGTCAACCGCGTGCGGCCCGAACTGCCCTGTGGGCAAGGCCGATTGTCCATCCTGCCACGCGTGCGTGGCGGTGCGCGGCGGAGCAGTGGGAGCGAGGGCAGCCGGCGCCGCGCCTCGGGGCCTTACGATGGCGCGGTGCTGGTCAAGTGGATTCGCTGCACCGTGGTGGACCGCCGCGGTTTTGAGCGGGGGCAGCGAAAGTGGGCGGGGCTTCTGGGGGAGCCGGGATTTCGGGGACAGGGCGGGGGCTGGAGTCGTAGCCGTCCTGGGGTTGCGCACATCTTCGCCTTCTGGGAAAGCCGTGCCTTCTACGACTCCTTCATGGCGCGCTCCCACGATCGGCTGGCGGCCTCGCAGTCGGGCACGTTCAAGGACTCCCAGGTCAAGCTCTTCGACTACCGATTCGACGTGAAGACGGGCTTCGAGCCCCGCTTCACGGATGTCGATCTGCTGCGGGTCGCGCACTGCCGGGTGCACGAGGAGCGTGCCGAGCACTTCACGCTCATGCAGGAGAAGGTCTGGAACCCCGCGATGGCGGGCTCGCCAGGTATGGTCCGCGGGATGTACGGCGAGGCGCCCGGCCACGAATTCCTCGTCCTGTCGATGTGGCTGTCGAGTGCGGAGCACGGCAAATACCGGGAGGAAAGGGTGGAGCGGCTGGCCCTGCGGGCCCAGATCGAGGCCGATGTCGCCTCCCTCACCGGCGACATCGTGGATCTTGAACCGAGCTGGACGGTCTGAAAAGGATCTTGAACGCAGTGTGACCTACGCTGTATGGAGCCCGTTCGAGTCCTCGATCGGCCGTCACTCGATCTAGGGTTTTGGCATGGCACGACCACGGCGCATCGTCCTTGTCCGGCACGGCGAGTCAACCGGCAATGTTGATGACACCGTGTACGAGCGCGAACCCGATCACGCGCTCGCCCTCACCGAGCGCGGCTGGCAGCAGGCGGAGGAGACGGGCAAACGGCTGCGCGAGCTGTTCGGCCGCGAGCGGGTCAGCGTCTACGTCTCCCCCTACCGCCGTACGCACGAGACGCTCCGCGCCTTCCACCTGGACCCCGAGCTCATACGCGTGCGTGAGGAGCCCCGGCTGCGCGAGCAGGACTGGGGGAACTGGCAGGACCGCGACGACGTACGCCTCCAGAAGGCCTACCGGGACGCCTACGGGCACTTCTTCTACCGCTTCGCCCAGGGCGAGTCCGGAGCCGATGTGTACGACCGGGTCGGCAACTTCCTGGAGAGCCTGTTCCGCAGCTTCGAGGCCCCTGATCATCCGCCGAACGTCCTGCTCGTCACTCACGGCCTGGCGATGCGCCTGTTCTGCATGCGCTGGTTCCACTGGACCGTGGCGGATTTCGAGTCGCTGTCGAATCCGGGGAACGCGGAGATGCGGATGCTCGTTCTCGGGGACGACGGCAAGTACAGCCTCGACAGGCCATTTGATCGTTGGCGTGAACCGGAACCCTACGGAATCACCGGTTAGAGTGGCAGTGCGATGACCGCTGATTCCTCACCTTACGGACCCCTGGACCGCGCCCTCGCCAGCCTGCGCGGACTCTCGGTCGGTGACGCGCTGGGCTCGCAGTACTTCGTTCCGGCGAACTACCCCCTGCTCAAGCGCCGCGAGCTGCCGCAGGGCACCTGGCAGTGGACGGACGACACGGAGATGGCCTGTTCCGTCGTCGCCGTGCTCGCCGCTCACCGGCGTATCGACCAGGACGCACTGGCCCACTCCTTCGCCCACCACCACGACTTCGACCGGGGCTACGGCCCCGCCGTGAACCGCCTGCTGAGGCTGGTCCGGGAGGGCGGCGACTGGCGTGAGCTGTCCGCCGCGCTCTTCAACGGCCAGGGCTCGTGGGGCAACGGCGCGGCGATGCGGATCGCGCCCCTGGGCGCCTGGTACGCGGACGATCCGGAGCAGGCCACCCACCAGGCCGAGATCTCGGCCTACCCCACGCATCAGCACCGCGAGGCGGTCGTCGGCTCCATGGCCGTCGCCGCGGCCGCGGCACTGGCCGCCGCGCCCGGCGGCCCGCCCAGCCCGGAGGCGCTGCTCGACGGCGTGATTGCCCTGGTCCCGAAGAGCGCGGTGGGCGCCGGGCTGCGCCGGGCGCGCGACATGCTCGACTACGGCGACGCCGCCACCGTCGCGGCCGTGCTGGGCTGCGGTCGGCGGACGAGCGCCCATGACACCGTGCCGTTCGCCCTGTGGTCGGCGGCCCGCTCACTCGGTGACTACGAGCAGGCGTTCTGGACGACCGCGCAGGTCGGCGGGGACGTGGACACCACCTGCGCGATCGTGGGCGGGGTGCTCGCGGCGAGCAAGGCCGGGCTCCCGCCGACGGAGTGGGCGGAGCGGACCGAGGCGTTGCCCGCCTGGGCTTCCGGGGCGGAGAGCTCGGGCGCTGCGTCGGCCTGAGGGCCCTGCCCGGACTCCTGTCGCTGCACCCGGGTCGCAACTCTCCGTGCGTATTGGGAACTCTCCGTGACGACCCGTCCGTTGTCCCGGTACTCGCTGTGTGATCCATGAGGGTACGGAGCGTGGGTGCGACAGGGTCTCGGGGGTGGAGATGTACGTGGTGTGGGTGCAGAGGGTGTCCGTGCCGTTGCTGGCGCTGATCACCGGGTTGCTGGGGGCGTTGGTGCGGATGGCCGGGCCGTCGCCCTCGCCGTCTGCCTTCCGGGCGAGGTCCGGCCGTCCGCTACCCGTCGGCGGCTCGGCCTGCTCAGTGAGCGATGGGGGCGGCTGTGCCGGACAGGGCCTCCAGGTCGCTCTTGCGGACCTTGATCACGAACCAGGCGGTGATGAGGGCGAGTACACCCATCGAGGCGGCCGCCACGAAGCCCATCGAGATGCCCTTGGCGAGCACTTCGTGCCCCCATGGCGCGGGCAGTTGCTGCGTCTCGGCGAACTGCGCCTTCTGTTCGGGCGAGGCCTCCGCCATGAACTGCGCCACCTGCTTCTCCGCCTCGTCCTTGCTGGCGGAGCCGAACACGGTCGTCAGGATGGACAGGCCGAGCGATCCGCCCACCTGCTGCATGGCGTTGAGCAGACCGGAGGCCGCGCCTGCCTCGTGCTGGGCGACCCCGGACACCGCGGTGATCGTCAGCGTCACGAAGTTCAGCCCCATGCCGAAGCCGAACAGCAGCATCGGTCCGAGCACTCCGCCCACGTACGAGCTGTCCGCGCTGAGGAGGGCCTGCCAGCTCAGACCGACCACCACGAGGGCCGAGCCGGTGAGCATGAACGGCTTGGGCCCGAGCACCGGCAGGAACCGCTGCGACAGGCCCGCGCCAAGGGCGATGACCACGGTGACGGGGAGGAAGGCGAGGCCCGCCTCGATCGGGGTGTACTCCAGGACGTTCTGCACGAAGAGCACGATGTAGAAGAACATGCCGAACATCGCCGCCGCCAGGCTCAGCATGATCACATACGTGCCGGAGCGGTTGCGGTCGGCGAACATCCGCAGCGGGGTGATCGGCTCCTTCGCCCGCGACTCGATGAACGCGAAGGCGAGCAGCAGAATCACCGCGGCGACGAAGGAACCGATGGTCAGGTTGTCCCGCCAGCCCTCGTCGGCGGCCCGGATGAACCCGTAGACCAGGGTCGCCATGCCCAGGGTCGACGTCAGCGCGCCGGCGATGTCGAAGCGGCCGGTGTGCCGTTCGGACTCGTTGATGTACAGCGGGGTGAGGACGGCGATCAGGACGCCGATCGGGACGTTGACGAAGAGCACCCACCGCCAGTCGAGCCACTCGGTGAGCATGCCGCCGGCGAGCAGTCCGATGGCGCCACCGCCCGCGGAGACGGCGGCGAAGACACCGAATGCCCGGTTCCGTTCCGGGCCTTCGGGGAACGTCGTGGTGATGAGCGCCAGCGAGGTCGGCGAGGCGATGGCGCCACCGACGCCCTGGAGCACACGCGCGGCGAGCAACTGCCAGGGTTCCTGGGCGAGTCCGCCGAGCAGGGAGGCGAAGGTGAAGAGCAGGATGCCGGTCATGAAGACCCGGCGGCGGCCGAGGATGTCGCCCGCCCGGCCGCCGAGCAGCAGCAGACCGCCGAAGGTGAGTGTGTAGGAGCTGACGACCCAGGTGAGGTCGGTGGTGCTGAACTTGAGCGCGTCTTGAATGTGCGGCAGCGCGATGTTCACAATCGTCGCGTCGAGTACCACCATGAGTTGGCAGGCCGCGATGACGGTGAGCGCGATGCCGGGGTGGCCCTGCCTGCGGGCCGCGCCTGGTTGCTTGTTCTGAATCAACTGAGAGGTTGTCACTATGGGTCCCCCATAAGCGCCTTAGTGAACGCTCGCGTTCACTGTCGCGTCAAAGGTAGTGAGTCCCCAGTAGTGAACGCAAGCGTTCACATAATCCGTTGCCTCATGACGCTCCCCGCCAGCCGCCGCCGTGTGGCTTCCCCATGTCCCCCGCACCCCTCGCCTTTCGCTCGTTGGAGAACACTGATGGTTACCTCGCGCTGGACGGCCGCCCCCGCTCAGGCGGCTTCACTGCGCCGGCGCGGCGCCGTACTGGAACGCGCCATCCTCGACGCCACGTTGGAGCAACTGAGCACGGTCGGCTGGAACGGCCTCACGATGGAAGGTGTCGCCGCCGGTGCCCAGACCGGCAAGGCCGCCGTGTACCGTCGCTGGCCGTCCAAGGAGGACCTCGTCGCCGACGCGCTGAAGGTCGGACTGCCGCGCATCGACGCGGTGCCGGACCTCGGCAGCGTGCGCGAGGACCTGCTCGCGCTATGTCGGCTGGCGCGGGACGCCATGTATTCACGCCCCGGTTTCGCGTTCCGTGCGGTCATTCACGAATGTGACCATCTGCAGGCGGAGCGGTTCCATGGCGTGATCTTCAACGGGATCGTGGAGCCGACCCTCAAACTGATCCGAGAGGTCATCACCCGTGGAATAGAGCGGGGTGAGGTGCGCTCCGACGCGGCCAACGCATGCGTCTTCGACGCCATCCCGGCCATGATGATGTATCGATCCAAGATGTGCGGAAGTGAATGGGAGGACAGGGAGCTGGAGGAGATGATCGACCAGCTGATGCTGCCGCTCCTCCGGCCGCACGCGGGCTGAACTCGGGGCGTCGGGGGGCTTCGGTTACGTTCCGGAAAACCTGGGTGTCGCCGGGTGATCCGGGCGGCGTAGGCTAAGGGCGTCATGCCGTACGAACCGCCTACTCACACCGTCGAGCGCTCACTCCGCGCCACGACCGGAGCGAAGGTCATTGCCGGTGTCGACGAGGTGGGGCGCGGCGCCTGGGCCGGGCCCGTCACCGTCTGCGCGGCCATCACCGGACTGCGTCGGCCCCCGGAAGGGCTCACCGACTCCAAGCTGCTCACCGTCAAGCGGCGCACCGAACTGGCCGGGCAACTGCAGAAGTGGGTGACGTCGTACGCCCTCGGGCATGCCTCGCCGGAGGAGATCGACGAGCTGGGTATGACGGCCGCGCTGCGCCTGGCCGCGGTGCGTGCCCTGGAGGCCCTGCCGGTCCGTCCCGACGCGGTGATCCTCGACGGCAAGCACGACTACCTCGGGGACCCGTGGAAGGTCCGTACGGTGATCAAGGGCGACCGGTCGTGCGTCGCGGTCGCGGCGGCTTCGGTGATCGCCAAGGTTCAGCGCGACAAAATGATGGCCGAACTGGGTATCGACCATGCAGACTTCGGTTTCGCGGACAATGCCGGGTATCCGTCGCCCGTGCACAAGGCCGCACTGGAGGAGCGGGGGCCCACCCCGTACCACCGCCTGTCGTGGGCGTATCTTGATGCGCTGCCCCAGTGGCGGCACCTCAAGAAGGTCCGCAGCTGGGCGGAACGGAGCGTTCCGGAGATCGAAGGGCAGCTCGGCTTCGATTTCTGACCGTTCCGCTCGCACTCGTGTGCCACCCGCCCACGTGAGCCGCACCAATGTTTGATAAATATCAGCCCATGCCTCTCATTCCCGAGGAGCCTCAGATTCACGAGAGTGCCCAGGGTCCCCGCGCCACGCCGGCCAGCGGCCGCACCGCGCCGACCCCCCGCCCCGTACCCGGTCCGCGTCCCGCGGCTCCGTCGCGTCCCGGCCGTCCCGGGGCCCCCCGCGGCCCACGGCGCCGGCGCAACGCACGCCCCGTGATGTGGCCGCGCCCAAGCCGGGAGCTTCCGCTCCGGCTGCCCCCGCCTCCGCGCCGGCCAAGGCGACTCCGCAGATCCAGCTGATCCCGGCCTCGGCCGAGGGTGCGCTCGATGCTGCCGAGGAAGCCGTCGACCTGCTGCTGGAGTCGGGGCGTGCCCCCGGTGACGTGCTGGTGATCACCACCGGCGAACAGCACCCGTGGGCCGCCCACGAGCTGTCCTTCGGCGAGGCTGCCTACTGGAGCCAGCACGACGCCGCCGACGACGTCTTCTATGCGGACGCCGCCGTCGCGAGCCGTGCGGCCGAGCGTCCCGTCGTCGTGGTCGCCGTCAACGGGGGATCCGACTCCGCTGCCGCCACCGCCCTGCCCCTGGCCCTCACCCGGGCCGGCGCTCTGCTGATCGTCTGCGGCGACCCGCAGCAGATCAACTCCGTGCTGGGCGCGGGCGTCTGAACCGCCCCCGGTTCCTTCGGGGGCGGTCGGCGAACCGGTGTTGCCGCAGGAGTACCTGCACGGTGCGGCCTTCGGCGTGCCCGCGGGAAGGTGTGGCGGTTGGTTCGACGACGCCCTGGGGCGCGTCGACCGACGGTTGCGGGGACTTGTCAGTGAACGAGGGTGTGCGGCGCGCTGCCCTGGCCAGGGCAGCGCGGAAACGTTCCGTCGGGAAGTCGGGGGAGACGGAGCCGAGCCGCTCAGCGGGCCGCGGCGCGGCGCAGGATGTCCGAGGCGGCGCCTCCGGTGCGGGGCAGCGGAGGCGGTGACTCGGACGTGGCGAAGGACTCCGGAGCGGAGTTCGCGCTGGGGCGACGCCCACCGCGGCCCTCTCCGAGGACCTGCCAGCCGTCCCGGGTCAGCGTGATGTACGCGCCACAGCGCAGCCCGTGCAGCGTGCAGGCGTCACGCAGCCCCCACATCCACGCCCCGTCCTCCTGCGTCCAACGCGCGTCGCCCTCGCGGCAGTAGAGCAGCACAGCGGTGCGCACGGGGGTGCGGCGGCGCAGGTCGTGCGGAATGACCCGGCGCAACTGGTCGAGCAGCACGTTGCGGAACATCCAGCCGTCGGCCTGAGTTGTACGGCGGGTGAACGAGGCGCTCGCCCGGAGCCGTTCGTCCGGGTCGAGCACGGCCACGATCGCGGTCGCCGGTCTGGGGTGGTGCCGCGCATGCAGTCCACTGACGACCTCGCGGGGGTTGCGCAGCAGGGGGATCCCGGCGGCAGCCCACTCCGCGAGTTCCAGCACGCGGCCCGTCGTAGAGGCGGACAGGTCGGTGGAGGTCGACGTGGATGCCGCGGTGGACGGAGCGAATCCGAAGGTCACGGTCCTCCCTTCGGCTACGCGCCCACACTGAGGGCGGGGTGGATTCGGGGGAGCGCACACCGCAGCAAAGCCCTGCCGGACCACGGGCGAGCCGTGCGGGGAGCGGACTTCAATTCTTCCTGTCGAACTTGGTTGCGGCAACGAGCAATTGGGATGCCCGACCGATATAGGGAGGAGTGAGTGTTATATCCCTACCCCGTGTGCCACCTGCTGACGCGCGGGTGCGTCCGCCGTCGTACGCCTTTTGAATGCGCCCCCCATGTTGATTACGCCGCGTGATCGGACCCTCTCGGTAGTGCACTGTTCCCGTCGCACTGATCCCGCCCCACGCGCGCGTGCCGGGGAGCCAACCGGGCAGCGCTGAGTCTCGTCGATTGGGATCCTGTGCCCCGTGCGCGCGTGCCGGGGTCCCCGAGCCAGCGTCCGTCGCTGCTGCGGTAGAGCTGTGCCCCGCGCGCGCGTGCCGGGGTCCCGCTCGCATCGCGCGCCACTGAAGTGGCCGACTGTCAGTGCCATCGGGTTGCATGGGGGCATGGACGAACTGGAACTCCGTGCCGAAGCCGACACCGTCCTCGGTCAGCTGGTGGGCGACCCGGGAGGTACCGCGCGTCTGCGGGAGGACCAGTGGCAGGCGGTGGCCGCCCTGGTGCGGGAGCGCAGACGCGCCCTGGTGGTGCAGCGCACCGGCTGGGGCAAGTCGGCCGTGTACTTCGTGGCCACCGCGCTGCTCCGGCGACGCGACTCGGGACCCACAGTGATCGTGTCGCCGCTGCTGGCGCTGATGCGCAACCAGGTCGAGGCGGCGGAACGGGCCGGAATCCGGGCGCGCACCATCAACTCCGCCAACCCGGAGGAGTGGGACGCCATCCACGACGAGGTCGAGCGGGGCGAGACCGATGTGCTCCTGGTGAGCCCGGAGCGGCTCAACTCCGTCGACTTCCGCGACCAGATGCTGCCCAAGCTCGCGGCGACGACCGGTCTGCTCGTGGTCGACGAGGCGCATTGCATCTCCGACTGGGGTCACGACTTCCGCCCCGATTACCGGCGGCTGCGGGCAATGCTGGCCGAGCTGGGCCCCGGCGTGCCCGTGCTGGCCACGACAGCGACGGCCAACGCGCGCGTCACGGCGGATGTCGCCGAGCAACTGGGAACGGGCGCCGGTGAGGCCCTGGTGCTGCGCGGCCCGCTGGACCGGGAGAGCCTGCGGCTCGGCGTGGTCCAGCTGCCGGACGCCGCACACCGCCTTGCCTGGCTGGCCGAGCACCTGGACGACCTCCCGGGCTCGGGGATCATCTACGCCCTGACCGTGGCCGCGGCCGAGGAGGCCGCCGCCTTCCTCAGGCAGCGCGGCTTCGCCGTGGCCTCCTACACCGGGCGCACGGAGAACGCGGACCGGCTCCAGGCGGAGGAGGATCTGCTCGCCAACCGGGTCAAGGCGCTGGTCGCCACCTCCGCGCTCGGCATGGGCTTCGACAAACCCGACCTCGGCTTCGTGGTCCACCTCGGCTCACCTTCCTCACCCATCGCCTACTACCAGCAGGTGGGGCGGGCCGGCCGGGGCGTCGCCCACGCCGATGTCCTGCTGCTGCCGGGCAAGGAGGACGAGGCCATCTGGCGCTACTTCGCCGACACGGCCTTCCCGCCCGAGGACCAAGTCCGGCAGACCCTCTCGGCCCTCGCCGGAGCCGGACGCCCGCTGTCCGTGCCCGCCTTGGAGGCGGCCGTGGAACTACGGCGCAGCCGCCTGGAGACGATGCTGAAGGTGCTGGACGTCGACGGCGCGGTGAAGCGCGTCAAGGGCGGCTGGACCGCCACCGGAGCGGAGTGGGTGTACGACGCCGAGCGCTATGCGTGGGTGGCGCGGCAGCGGGCGGCCGAGCAACAGGCCATGCGCGAGTACGCGAGCACCCATGAGTGCCGGATGGAGTTCCTGCGCCGCCAGTTGGACGACGAGGGCGCGGCCCCGTGCGGCCGCTGCGACAACTGTGCGGGCCCGTGGGCCGATCCGGCCGTCACACCGGAGGCGCTGACGGGAGCAGTCAAGGAACTGGACCGGCCCGGCGTCGAGATCGAGCCGCGCCGGATGTGGCCGACGGGCATGCCCGCCCTGGGCATCGAGCTCAAGGGCCGCATTCCGGCCGGCGAACAGTGCTCCACCGGGCGTGCCCTCGGACGCCTCTCGGACATCGGGTGGGGCAACCGCCTGCGTCCGCTCCTGACCGAGAACGCGGCGGACGGACCGGTCCCCGACGACGTCCTGCGAGCAGCCGTGTCGGTTCTCGCCGACTGGGCCCGGTCGCCGGGTGGTTGGGCATCGGGCGGCGAGCAGGCGATGGCGCGGCCGGTGGGTGTGGTCGCGGTGCCGTCCCTGACGCGGCCGCAGCTGGTGGGCACGCTGGCGCGGGGCATCGCGGATGTCGGACGGCTGCCGTTCCTCGGCACGCTGACCCGCACGGGGCCCGAGCACGCGCTGCGCCGGAGCAACTCGGCGCAGCGGCTGAGGGCGCTGTCCGATGCGTTCGGTGTTTCCGGGGAACTGGCCGAGGCGCTGGCGAACTCACGCGGTCCCGTACTGCTCGTCGACGACTACACCGACACCGGGTGGACGCTGGCGGTCGCGGCACGGCTGCTGCGGCGGGCCGGGAGCGGAGAGGTTCTGCCGTTGGTACTGGCCGCGGCGGGGTAAGCCGGCGAGCTCCCGACCGGGCGGTTGGCGCGGGGCGTGGTGAGACCGACGGAACGTGGAATTGCCATGTCCCTGCCCCGAGTTATCCACAGGGCTAAGCGGAAGATTGAATTCCGCGAGATCGTCTAGCCATGACGAACCACGGCGAAACCACAGGAAACTCAGAGAACCACGGCATCGTGGGACACGACCCCCGTCCCGCCAAGCAACTCGACTGCACCGCCTACGAAGGCCACCGCGACCAGCAGGTCACCCTGCGCACTCCGGCCGAACTGGCCGACGCGCTCCCGTATCTGCTGGGCTACCGCCCCGAGGACAGCATCGTGCTGGTCGCCCTGCACGACCGGGACGGCCGCGGCCGCTTCGGTGGGAGGGCGCGGCTCGGCATCCCCACCAACCCGGACGACTGGCCGTCCGCGGCACGCCAGTTGGCCCACGGGCTGGTCACGGGCAGCGAACGCCGAGGCGCACGCCCCGAGCAGATCGTGGCCTTTCTCTGCCAGGAGCCCGCGGCCGGGGAGTCCGGGCGCCAGGTCATGGAGCGGCTGCGCCCGCTCGCCCAGAAACTGCGCATCGAGTGCGGTCACCTCGACGTACCCGTGATCGAGGCGCTGTGCATCTCGGACGGCCGCTTCTGGTCGTACTGCTGTGACAACGCGACCTGTTGCCCGCCCAACGGCACCGCCATGGGCCTCCCGGGCACCTCGGTGCTGGCCGCGGCCGCCACCTACGCCGGGCTCCAGGTGCGAGGCACGCTACGTGAGTTGCGAGCCAGGCTGCTGCCCTGGGAGACCGGAGCCGCGCTGGAACAGGAGATCGCCCTCGACACCGCGAGCATGGCCCTGGTCCCGCGGATCCTGGAGGAGGAAACCCGCGCGGAGGTCGCCGAGGAAACCCTGGAACTGGCGGAGAAGCTGATGCAGCGCCTCGCCGAGGCACCGTCCGTATCCGGCACCCTCACATCCGACCTCCGCGACGACGACCTGATCACCCACGACGAAGCGGCCCGGCTCATCCTCGGCCTCCAGGACCGCACCACCCGCGACCGAGCCGCCGCCTGGATGGAGGGCGACGAGGCCTCACCCGCACTGCGTCTGTGGCGAGCCATGGCCCGCCGCTGCGTCGGCCCCTACAACGAGCACGCCGCGCCGTGCCTCACCCTCGTCGGCTGGGTCGCCTGGTCCACCGGTGACGAACTGGAGGCCCGGGAGGCCCTCGCCATGGCCCTCGGGGCAGACCCCGACTACCTCTTCGCACGCCTCCTGCACCAGGCGTGCAACGAGGGCCTGGACCCGGAAAAGATCCGACGCTGCCTGCGCGCGGAACGCGGACGTACGCCCGCGCCCGCAGCGTCGGACCGGGGCGCCGCGCAGCACGCCGATGCGGCACTTGCGGACCACACCCCCGCGGCCGAGGCGCCGGAAACCATCCCGACCAACGGTGCGCCGGATGTCCACGCGACCAACGGTGCGCCGGACGTCCACGCGACCAACGGTGCGCCGGACGTCCACGCGACCAACGGTGCGCCGGACGTCCACGCGACCAACGGTGCGCCGGTCGCCCACCCGACCCACGACGTGCCCGACCCCCACCCGACCAAGGCCCCGGCACCATCGACCGACGCCCCGCCGTCCCGGTCGGTCACCACCCCCCGACGCCCCTACCGCACCCAGTCCCGCCCCACCACCCCCGCCGCCACGGCCCCCGTCGGCAGGGCAGGACGCCGGCCCAGGACGAGGGTGCCCGGACCCCGCACACCCATGAGCAGCACGCGCACCGGAACGACCCGCAAGCCCCGCACCACACGGATCCCGGGACAGCCCGGCGGCACGTGCCAGGAGGGGACGAACACCGGACCCGAGGGGGAAGCGTGACCACCCGCCCTACGCACCACGGCCGCCACCGCCCGCACAGGTCACCCACTCCCGTGCGTGACCTGGAGGAGCGTCACTCCGTTCACCTGAGTGGCGGAATGTCCGTACGGGCCTTGCCGCCGACCTCCCCAGGCAACCCCGGACCCAACCCCGGACCCCCCACCCGGCGCCGAACCCGCCCCAGGCGCACAGAGCGCAGAGGAAGCCGCCCCATGCACCAGCCGACTCCGCCCTCCACCGCCGACAGCCGCCCGCCCGGCTCCCGGCCGACGCAACCACCCGGACCCGGCAACCAAGGACCACCCCGCACGACAGCGACCGACCCGAATCCCCCCACCACGCACCGAGCACCCACCCCACCACCCCCACGAGCGGCTCCACCCCGACGCCCCTCCGGCCTGCCGCCCACCCACACCGCCCTCATCTGCGTCGCCCTCCCGAGCCTCGCCATCTCCACACCGCAAGCCCAACTGACCGGCGAAGGACTGGAGGGCTTCTACCGGGCAGGCAGGCGCCTGCTCTCCCGCTGCCAACTGCGTGTCGCCGGCCATGAACCACTCCCCGTGCACGCCCGCATCACCACCGCGGACCGGGCCCGCTTCGTAGGAACCCTCCGCGTCTCACCGGACGCGGGCCCGGACCCCGATGTCGTTGTCGAGCGCGCCCGGCAGGCCGAGGGCGCCGAACGCATCACCCTGCACAGCGCGGCCTCCCGCCCCCTGCGCCTGCCCGTCGAAGTCGCCCTCGGCACCGACCTGGCCGACCTCAGCGCCGTCGCCTCCGGCCGGACCGGCCCCGAACTGCCCGCCACCGTCCACGACTCCGGCCTGCGCTGGACCTGCGCCACCGGGACCGCGAGCGTCACCGCGGACCCGCCACCCACCGACGCCCTGGCATCCGCCGGCCTGCTCCGCTGGGACATCACCCTGCCCCCCGGCGGCAGCGCGACGATCGAACTGAGGATCCGGCCGGAAGGAGCGGGCCCCGCCCGCGCCGTGAGCCGGGCCTCCACGGCCGCCCCACTGGCCCAGGCCCGGGCCGACGGCGACCACCCCGGCGCCCAGGCACTCCTGCGCACCTGCGTCGACGACCTCCAGGCCCTCCTGCTGCGCGACCCCACCCACCCCACCGACACCCACCTCGCCGCCGGAGCACCCTGGCGCTGCGGGCTCGCCCCCGCCGACGCCCTCGCCGCCGCCCGGATGACCCTGCCCCTCGGCACCCGCCTCGCCGCGGGCACGCTCCGTACTCTGGCCCGCACCCAGCTCACCGAGGGAACACGCGTCGGCCTGATCCCCGCCCCGCGCCGGGACGCAGGCCCCCACCTTCCACCCAGCTGCACCGCCACGGAAGCCACCCTGCTCTTCCCCGTTCTCCTCGCCGAGGCCCGCCGCTGGGGTCTCCCGGACAGGGAGACCGAGGAACTGCTCCCGGCCGCCGAAAGATGCCTGACCTGGCTGCGCACCACCGTCGGAGACGGCACCTACCTCAGCGACCCGCACCCCGGCGGACCACAGCGGTGCGAGACCCAGGCCCACGCCCACCGCGCGGCCCTGCTTGGCGCCGACCTGCTCGACGCCCTCGGCAGACCGGGAGGCGCCGGACTGCGCCAGTGGGCGGGAGAGCTGCGCACCGCGTTCCAGCGGGACTTCTGGATTGACGACCTCGGCGGCGGCAGACCCGCCGCGGCCCGCACCCCCGACGGGCGCCTCGCACCGCACCTCGGCTCCTCGGCCGTCCACCTTCTCGACACCGGCCTGCTGGGCGGTGGCGAACAGGCACCCGGCCTCCTCGACAAGGTGACCACCGAGCAACTCGCCCGGCTGCTCGGCAGCCCCGCGATGGACTCCGGCTGGGGACTGCGCGGACTGGGCACCAAGGAAGCCGGGTTCAACCCCTTCGGCCACCGCAGCGGCGCCGTACGCACCCACGAGACAGCCGTCGCCGTCGCCGGACTGCTCGCCGCCGGATACGAGAAGGAAGCCACCGGGCTGCTGCGCGGCGCCATGGCCGCCGCCGAGGCGTTCGACCACCGCCTGCCGGAGATGTACGGGGGAGAGCAGCGCACCGACGGCAGCGCACCCATCCCGCACCCGGCCGCCTGCCGCCCCGCCGCCACCGCGGCCGCGGCCGGAGTCCTGCTCCTGACCACGCTCGCCGGAATCCGCCCCGACGCCCCCGCGGGCACCGTCACCCTCCGCCCCGCCGCCAGTGCCCCCCTCGGGGAGATCGTCCTCACCGGACTCCGCGTCGCGGGCGCCCCCTTCTCCCTGCGGGTCGGCCGCCTGGGCCTCGCCATGGTCGAGGAGGCCGCCGACGGACTCCAACTGGGCGTGTGACCTCGCACGACGTACCACTCCGGCACCGAAAGGAGGCCCCTCGCAGTGCGAACTCGATCAACAAAGGCGGTCCTTGACGGTACGAACTCGATCAACAGTCGAAGCGACCGGCGAAGGGAGTGTTTATCGTCAGGCAGACGACTATGATCGCGGCATGCCCTACGACCCGTCAGCCTTTCCGCCCTTTGCCGTCACCGTGGACCTGGTCGTGCTGACCGTGCGCCGCCATGCCCTGTGCGCGCTGGCGGTACGCAGGGGCGAACCACCGTTCCAGGGGCGCTGGGCGCTGCCCGGCGGATTCGTACGGGCCGACGAGGACCTGGCGCAGGCGGCGGCGCGCGAGCTCGCCGAGGAAACCGGCATGCGCGCCCACGACCCGACCGCACCCGTCCAGGACAACGGCGCCCACCTGGAACAGCTCGCCACCTACGGCGACCCCAAGCGGGACCCGCGGATGCGCGTCGTCAGCGTGGCCCACCTCGCCCTCGCCCCCGACATGCCCGCCCCGCGCGCAGGCGGCGACGCCAGCAACGCCCGCTGGGCGCCGGTGGACGAACTGCTCCAGCAGGGCGGCTACGGCCGCGACGGCGAACCCCTCGCCCCGCTCGCCTTCGACCACGCCCAAATCCTGTCCGACGGAGTGGAACGCGCCCGCTCCAAGATCGAGTACTCCTCACTGGCCACTGCCTTCTGCCCGCCCGAGTTCACCGTCGGCGAGCTGCGCCGCGTCTACGAAGCCGTCTGGGGCGTCGCCCTCGACCCCCGCAACTTCCACCGCAAGGTGACCGGCACCCCGGGCTTCCTCGTCCCCACCGGCGGCACCACCACCCGTCAGGGCGGACGTCCGGCACAGCTCTTCCGGGCCGGTGGGGCCACGCTGCTCAACCCCCCGATGCTGCGCCCGGAAGTCTGAGGCGAGCCGCGGGCGCACAGGCCGGACCGGGCCCGCGAGCGAACGGCGAACACGGGTCCGAGCGCGCCGAGTCCCGGCCCGGGAGCGGGCCTAGAGATGCCCGAAAAACCGGACATACCGCGCTATCTTGCTTCGGGTGATCCAGGCCATCGGACTGACCAGCGACCCGCGCAAGGATCTTCCGCCCGCCGTCGACGACGTCTCCTTCGAGGCACACGCCGGCCGAGTCACCACGCTGCTCGGTGCACCCGGAGCGGGCAAGACCACAGCGCTCAGACTCATGCTCGAACTCCAACAGGGCCGCGGACTCACCCACTTCAGAGGCCGCCCCCTGCACCGCATCGCCCACCCCTCCCGCGAGGTCGGCGTCCTCCTCGGCGATGTGCCCGGGCACCCCGCCCGCACCGTCCGCGGCCATCTGCGCATGCTCTGCGCCGCGGCCGGAGTGCCGGTGCGCCGCGCCGACGAAGTCCTCGAAGTCGTCGGCCTCGTCAGCCTGCGCGACGAACGCCTGCGCACCCTCTCCCGCGGCATGGACCGGCGGCTCGGCCTCGCCTGCGCACTCCTCGCCGACCCGCACACCCTCGTCCTCGACAACCCCGCCGACGGACTCTCCACCCGCGAGAGCCGCTGGCTGTACAGCGTCCTGCGCGCCCACGCGGCCCAGGGCGGAACCGTCCTGCTCACCACCTCCGACCCCAAGGAGGCCGCCCGCACCGCCGACCGCGTCATCACCCTCGACCAGGGCAGGCTCGTCGCCGACCAGGACGCCGCTGAGTTCTCCCGGACCCGCCTGCGTCCCCGCGTCGCCGTGCGCACCCCGCACGCCGCCCGCCTCGCGGCGCTGCTCGCCAAGGACGCCCGCACGACCCGGCGCTCCGTCGAGATCGTCCGCGAGGACGGCAACCGCCTCTCCGTGTACGGCAGTACCTGCGCCGACATCGGCGAGATCGCGTTCCGGCACGATGTCCTCGTTCACCAACTCGCCGATGAGATCGGGGACATGGGGCCGAGGGCGGCGGAGAAGGCGCCCGAGGGTGAGCACGGAACCGGGCCGGAGGAGACGGGGCAACAAGGCCCCGTGACAGAGGGCAGCGGCTCTTCGGGGGGCTCCCCCCTGCCCCCCTCCCCCCTCCCCTCCCCTCCCACCCCCCCATCTCCGTCCGCCCCGCCCCCAGCCCTCTCCGCCCCCTCCGCTACGAACTGCGGCGTGCCTTCAGTGTCGGCACCGCCTTTCTCACCGGTGCCACCGTGCTCGTCGTGTCCGCGCTTGCCGCTGTCGTGCTGGCGCGGATCGGGCACACCCCGCAGGAGCGGCTGCTGGCGGCCTGGCCGCGGGAGATGCCGTTGCCGCCCGCGGCGCTGGGTGCGGGGCTGCTCGGTGCGCTGGCCTTCGGGGACGAGTTCCGGCATCCGGCGCTGGCGGCGGACCGCGGCACGGTGCCCCGCCGGCTGGGGCTGCTCGCGGCCAAGCTGCTGGTGTCCGGGGTCACCGCGGTGGCGCTGGCCGTGGTGACGGTGGGGTGCGATGCGGAGGCGCTGTATCTCGTATACGGACGGGAGCTGGCGGAAGTTCCCTCGGAGTGGCTTTCGCTGAGTGCGAGTTGGGTGGGGCTGGTGGTGGGGTGCGCCTGGGCGGGGGTGCTGGCCGCCGGGGTGTTCCGCTCGACGACGGCCGGGCTCGCGGCGGTGGTCGCGGTGCCGGTGGTTGTCGTACCGCTGGTGCAGAAGTTCCTGGAGGGGCCCGGTGTGCGGTCGGCGGCGGGATTCCCGATGCGGGTCAGGGAAGTGCTGCTGATGCAGTGGCCCTTCGGGGGAGAGCGCTATCTCGTGGGAGTCGCGCGCGTACTGGCTCAACCCGTGGGCGGGGCCTTGGCGTTGTCGCTCGCCACGCTGCTGTGCGCATATCTGCTCACAACGATGCGCGGCAGGCTTCGATAGCGACTGTTTCTGTCCATTCAGTGGCTTCGGTGTGCGCAACTCCCCGTGGAATGCCCATTTCTTTCCGATAAGGCGTCAATTGCGACGGGGTAAGCGATCACCCTTTCGTGTGCTTTTCACCAAAGACCTCAAGGGAGTTGGGGAGGGCGCCGACAAAGGATCCGTGAGTACCCTTGCGCACACCATGATGACCGCCGCCCGCGCCGCCGACTCCGGTCTCGTCGGCCCGGGCGAACTCGACCGCTACCCCTACGCCGAGGCCCCGGTGGCCGACCGCGTCGGAGCCCCTTCCTGGGAGAGCGCGGAGCCGGAGCTGGGCCGTGTGGGCCGGCGCGCCGCGGGCAGCCGCGGACGTGGGCTGCACGGCCAACTCGTTCAGCAGCTCGGCCAGATGATCGTCTCCGGCGACCTGGGTGCCGACCGCCCGCTGGTGCCCGAGGAGATCGGCCAGCGCTTCGAGGTCTCCCGCACCGTCGTCCGTGAGTCGCTCCGCGTCCTTGAGGCCAAGGGCCTGGTCAGCGCCCGGCCGAACGTCGGCACGCGCGTGCGTCCCGTCAGCGACTGGAACCTCCTCGACCCGGACATCATCGAGTGGCGGGCCTTCGGGCCGCAGCGCGACGATCAGCGGCGTGAGCTGAGCGAGCTGCGCTGGACGATCGAGCCGCTCGCCGCGCGCCTGGCCGCGGGGCACGGCCGCGAGGACGTCCAGCAGCGGCTGGCCGACATGGTCGAGATCATGGGCCACGCCATGGGGCAGGGCGACGCGCTCACCTTCTCCCGCGCGGACGCCGAGTACCACTCCCTGCTCATCCAGGTCGCCGGCAACCGCATGCTGGAGCACCTCTCCGGGATCGTCTCGGCCGCCCTCCAGGTCTCCGGCGGTCCGGTCACCGGCTGCGAACGCCCGAACGAGTCGTCGCTGGCGCACCACGCCCGCATCGTCGACGCCCTCGCCGCCGGGGACGGCGCGGCGGCCGAGGCGGCGATGCGGCAGCTGCTCACCGTCCATCCGGAGGTGGAGCGCGTGGTGCCCGCCCCGCGCGAGCACTGACCGTGCCCCACGGGCGGCGCGGCCGGGGATGCCTCCCCCCTCCCGTGGCATCGTCCGGCCGGCGGACCGCCCCCCGTCGGACCCCGCAGGATCCGCGCGATCCTGCGGGGTCCGACGGCGCGGCGAGGCGACGGCGCGGGCGGAGTTACCGTTGGCAGTGCCCCCGACCGACACTATCTGTCCGTATCTGACCGTTTTTGATCGCTTACGGGGTGTGACTCGGGCCACGCAGATTGGGCGTAACGCTTGTGGAAACAGCGCGATGACCTAAGAGGTGACAGCCGCGGAGGGAATACGGACGCCGTACACGGCGCTGTGCATCTTCCCGGCCCCCGCCCGCACCGTCGGCCCATCCCCAGGTCGGTGGTCGGCTCCTGTCCGCTGTGGACGGGGCCGGAAGCCGTTTTCCAACGTTCCGAGAGGTTGTTCGTGTCGGCCAGCACATCCCGTACGCTCCCGCCGGAGATCGCCGAGTCCGTCTCTGTCATGGCGCTCATTGAGCGGGGAAAGGCTGAGGGGCAGATCGCCGGCGATGACGTGCGTCGGGCCTTCGAAGCTGACCAGATTCCGGCCACTCAGTGGAAGAACGTACTGCGCAGCCTCAACCAGATTCTTGAGGAAGAGGGTGTGACGCTGATGGTCAGTGCCGCGGAGCCCAAGCGCACCCGAAAGAGCGTCGCAGCGAAGAGTCCGGCCAAGCGCACCGCCACCAAGACGGTCGCGGCGAAGACGGTGACCACCAAGAAGGCCACCGCCACCGCCACGCCTGCGGCACCCGCCGCCGACGCGGCCACCGAGGAGGAAGCGGCTCCCGCGAAGAAGGCTGCCGCCAAGAAGACCACCGCCAAGAAGGCGGCCGCGAAGAAGACCACCGCGAAGAAGACGGCGGCCAAGAAGACCACCGCCAAGAAGGACGACGCCGAGCTGGCCGAGGACGAGGTCCTCGAAGAGGTCAAGCCCGGCGACGAGCCCGAGGGCACCGAGAGCGCCGGGTTCGTGCTCTCCGACGAGGACGAGGACGACGCGCCCGCGCAGCAGGTCGCGGCCGCCGGTGCCACCGCCGACCCGGTCAAGGACTACCTCAAGCAGATCGGCAAGGTCCCGCTGCTCAACGCCGAGCAGGAGGTCGAGCTCGCCAAGCGCATCGAGGCCGGTCTGTTCGCCGAGGACAAGCTGGCCAACGCCGACAAGCTCGCCCCCAAGCTCAAGCGCGAGCTGGAGATCATCGCCGAGGACGGCCGCCGCGCCAAGAACCACCTCCTGGAGGCCAACCTCCGTCTGGTGGTCTCCCTGGCCAAGCGCTACACCGGCCGCGGCATGCTCTTCCTGGACCTCATCCAGGAGGGCAACCTCGGTCTGATCCGCGCGGTGGAGAAGTTCGACTACACCAAGGGCTACAAGTTCTCCACGTACGCCACATGGTGGATCCGTCAGGCGATCACCCGCGCCATGGCCGACCAGGCCCGCACCATCCGTATCCCGGTGCACATGGTCGAGGTCATCAACAAGCTCGCGCGCGTGCAGCGCCAGATGCTCCAGGACCTGGGCCGCGAGCCCACCCCGGAGGAGCTGGCCAAGGAGCTCGACATGACCCCCGAGAAGGTCATCGAGGTCCAGAAGTACGGTCGCGAGCCCATCTCACTGCACACCCCGCTCGGCGAGGACGGCGACAGCGAGTTCGGTGACCTCATCGAGGACTCCGAGGCCGTCGTCCCGGCCGACGCGGTCAGCTTCACGCTGCTGCAGGAGCAGCTGCACTCCGTTCTCGACACCCTGTCCGAGCGTGAGGCGGGCGTCGTCTCGATGCGCTTCGGTCTCACCGACGGTCAGCCGAAGACCCTCGACGAGATCGGCAAGGTGTACGGCGTGACGCGTGAGCGCATCCGCCAGATCGAGTCCAAGACCATGTCGAAGCTGCGCCACCCGTCGCGCTCCCAGGTCCTTCGGGACTACCTCGACTAGGTCGAGTCCTACGACGACGCAGGCCCGGTTCCCCCGCGCGGGGGCCGGGCCTTCGCGCTGCCCGCGCGGGTGCGGGGCGCGCCGGGGTGGATGACGCTGGGTGTCCCACGACCACCCCTGAGTGAGGAGCGCGTATGCGTCGTCCCCTGGCCCGGGCGCTCGCCCGGCCTCTGGCCCTGGCTGCCACCGCGGCCGTCATACCCTTCGCCTCCGCCGCTCCGGCGGCCTCCGACAGCATCATCGTGGGGGGCTTCCCGGTGGATGTCGCCGACAGTCCCTGGACGGTGGCGCTGTCCAGCCGTGACCGGTTCGGGGGTACGCGCTCGGGGCAGTTCTGCGGCGGCGTCGCCGTCGGCCCGACCACCGTGCTCACCGCGGCGCACTGTCTGCGTGAGGACGTCCTCGGGTCGCCGCCGGACGAGGTGCCCGACCTCAGGGTCGTCACGGGACGCACCGACCTGCGGACGGACCGGGGGCAGGAGATCGCCGTACGGCAGAGCTGGGTGAACCCGGAGTACGACGATGCCACCAACGCCGGGGACTTCGCCGTCCTCAGCCTCGCGGAACCGCTGCCGCAGGATTCGGTGATCGGAGCGGCGGCGGCCGGGGATCCGGCGTACGCGGAGGGGACGGCGGCCATGGTCTACGGCTGGGGGGATGTGACCGGGGGAGGGGACTACGCGACGAGCCTGCGGGCCGCGCGCGTGCATGTGCTTGCCGACAGCCGCTGCGAGCGGGCCTATCCCGGCGGTGGCGGCGGCGGTGTGTATCTCGCCGACAGCATGCTGTGCGCCGGTGAGGTGCTCGGGGGCCGGGACGCCTGCCAGGGGGACAGCGGCGGGCCGCTGGTCGCCGAGGGGCGGCTGATCGGGCTGGTGTCCTGGGGGAGCGGCTGCGGCCGCCCAGGGAGCCCCGGGGTGTACGCGCGGGTCTCCGACGTGCTGACGAAGCTGGGCTGGGGCACCGGAGGCGTGGAAGGGGCGCAGGCGGCGCCCTGAGCGGCTCCGGGTACGCGTAGGGCGGCTGCCCCGGGAAATCGGGGACAGCCGCCCTACGCCGGCCTAATGCCTGTATCTGGCTCGTCGTGGACGCGAGGGTGTCAGCGCTCTTCCTCGGAAGCGGTGGCGGGAACGGCCGTCAGCCGCTCCGTCTCGTCCTGTATCTCAGCGGCGATCTTCTTGAGTCCCGGCTCGAACTTGCGGCCGTGGTGGGCGCAGAAGAGCAGTTCTCCGCCGCTTACCAGGACGACGCGCAGGTATGCCTGGGCGCCGCAACGGTCGCAGCGATCGGCGGCCGTCAGCGGGCTCGCGGGGGTCAGAACAGTAGTCACGTCGCCTCTTCTCTAGCTCGACGAGCTGTCGTACCAGGGTCAACATCCAACCAGCCCGAAAACGTTCCCGCTCGTGGCTTTTCCTTGAAAAAATCTTTCCGGGCGGCTGGCTGCTGCCGGTTGGCGGCGAATGTGCCGTATCGCGTGTCTGTGAGTCGTACGGGTTCGCGCTGTCGGTCGGTGTCGGGTCCCTCCGGCTGGATTGCCGGTTTGTTCATGAGGACGTGCCCGGAGCCTAAATGGTTCATGCCTGGAAGGGAACGTGATATGTACTTCACTCCATCGAGGGATCGAACATGTATGCGACTCTGGACTAGTCTGCCGACAGACGAGGGTGGCGTTACATCGGCTCTACCAGGCCTCGGTACCCTCTGAGCGGCGACCGAAGCCGCGCCCTTACCCATCAGGGCGCCACCTGAAATTCAGCGAGGAGCGAACCGCGTGACCGCCGAGACGTCCGTGCCGTCCACAGCGCTGCTGGCAGGAGCAGACCGGGACGGTTCCAACTACACCGCGCGGCACCTGCTCGTCCTTGAGGGCCTCGAAGCCGTGCGCAAGCGCCCGGGCATGTACATCGGCTCGACCGACAGCCGCGGCCTGATGCACTGCCTCTGGGAGATCATCGACAACTCCGTGGACGAGGCCCTCGGGGGCTACTGCGACCACATCGAGGTCGTCCTGCACGACGACGGCTCGGTCGAGGTCCGCGACAACGGCCGGGGCATCCCGGTCGACGTCGAGCCCAAGACCGGCCTGTCCGGCGTCGAGGTCGTGATGACCAAGCTGCACGCCGGCGGCAAGTTCGGCGGCGGCTCCTACGCGGCCTCCGGCGGTCTGCACGGTGTGGGCGCCTCCGTGGTGAACGCCCTGTCCGCGCGACTGGACGTCGAGGTGGACCGCGGCGGCCACACCCACGCCATCAGCTTCCGGCGCGGGGTGCCCGGCGCCTTCACGGCCACCGGGCCGGAGGCGAAGTTCGAGGCGAGCAGCGGGCTGCGCAAGACCAAGAAGATCCCCAAGAACCGCACCGGCACGCGCGTGCGCTACTGGGCCGACCGCCAGATCTTCCTCAAGGACGCCAGGCTCTCCCTGGAGAACCTCCACCAGCGCGCCCGCCAGACCGCCTTCCTGGTGCCCGGCCTGACCATCGTCGTCCGTGACGAGTTCGGCCTCGGCGAGGGCGGCAGCAAGGGCGAGGAGTCCTTCCGCTTCGACGGCGGCATCAGCGAGTTCTGCGAGTACCTCGCCACCGACAAGGCCATCTGCGACGTCCTGCGGCTGTCCGGCCAGGGCACCTTCCGGGAGACCGTCCCCGTCCTGGACGAGCACGGCCAGATGACGCCCACCCAGGTCACCCGCGAACTCGACGTCGACGTGGCGCTGCGCTGGGGCACGGGCTACGACACGACCGTGAAGTCGTTCGTGAACATCATCGCCACTCCCAAGGGCGGCACCCATGTCGCGGGCTTCGAGGCGGCCGTCACGAGCACCCTCAACGAGGTCCTGCGGGCCAAGAAGCTGCTGCGCGTGGCCGAGGACGACATCGTCAAGGACGACGCCCTCGAAGGCCTCACCGCCGTCGTCACCGTCCGCCTGGCCGAGCCCCAGTTCGAGGGGCAGACCAAGGAGGTGCTCGGCACCTCCGCGGCCCGCCGCATCGTGAACTCCGTGATCAGCAAGGAACTCAAGGCGTTCCTGACCTCCACCAAGCGCGACGCGGCCGCCCAGGCCCGCGTGGTCATGGAGAAGACCGTCGCCGCGGCACGCACGCGTATCGCCGCGCGCCAGCACAAGGACGCGCAGCGCCGCAAGACGGCCCTGGAGTCCTCCTCGCTGCCCGCCAAGCTCGCCGACTGCCGCAGTGACGACGTCGAGCGCAGCGAGCTGTTCATCGTCGAGGGGGACTCCGCGCTCGGCACCGCCAAGCTCGCCCGGAACTCCGAGTTCCAGGCGCTGCTGCCGATCCGCGGCAAGATCCTCAACGTCCAGAAGTCGTCCGTCACGGACATGCTGAAGAATGCCGAGTGCGGCGCGATCATCCAGGTCATAGGAGCCGGCTCGGGCCGGACCTTCGACATCGACGCGGCCCGCTACGGCAAGATCATCATGATGACCGACGCCGATGTGGACGGCTCCCACATCCGCTGTCTGCTGCTGACGCTGTTCCAGCGTTACATGCGGCCCATGGTGGAGGCCGGGCGCGTCTTCGCGGCCGTGCCGCCGCTGCACCGCATCGAGCTGATCCAGCCCAAGAAGGGCCAGGACAAGTACGTCTACACGTATTCCGACCGCGAACTGCGCGACAAGCTCATGGAGTTCCAGTCCAAGGGCATCCGCTACAAGGACTCCATCCAGCGCTACAAGGGTCTCGGCGAGATGGACGCCGACCAGCTGGCCGAGACGACCATGGACCCGCGCCACCGCACCCTGCGCCGGATCAACCTCTCCGACCTGGAGGCGGCGGAGCAGGTCTTCGACCTGCTGATGGGCAACGACGTGGCGCCGCGCAAGGAGTTCATCTCCTCCTCGGCGGCGACGCTGGACCGCTCCCGCATCGACGCGTAGGAACCTTCAGGCCGGGGCGGGCCGTCGGCGGGTGAATCCGCCTTCGGCCCGCCCCGGCCTACGCGTTTGCGAAGCGAACCGCACCGTACATGCGGGACAAATCACCTGATGGGGTGAAGGGGTAGGGGAACAAGAGTCGGGGATCTTCCCGTTCTGTCCATCCTTGGGCATGCACTCAAGCAACGGTCACTCCCGCGTGCGCGAGGGTGGTCCCGGCGGACCCGACGCGGTCGGGTCAACCGGGAGCGTGCGGTACGACGATCCCTGGTACGACGCTCTCGCCTCCGGCTGGGGCGAGTCGGACCCCGCCCCCGCTCCCGCTGCCGCACCGGCGGCCCGCGCGGAGGGGGTCACGGCCGCGGAGGTCTACCTGGAGGTGCAGCGCAGCGCCGCCTTCCAGGAAGTACGCAGCCAGTACCGCAGGTTCGTCGTCCCGGCCGTCGTGGGCTTCCTGGCCTGGTACATCGGGTACGTCGTCACCGCCACCACCGCGCCCGCACTGATGGCCCGCCCCGTGGCCGGCGCGGTGAACGTGGCGATGGTCGCCGGGCTCGCGCAGTTCTTCACCACCTTCCTGCTCACCTGGGCCTACACCCGCCACGCGCGCCTGCGCCGGGACCGGGCCGCGCTCGAACTGCGCTGGGACACCCAGGAAATGACCCGCGGCACGAGGAGCGGCACGTCGTGACGGGCGATCATCAGACCCTGGCCCTCCTGCTGTTCAGCGCGTTCGTCGCCGTCACCCTGGCGATCACCACCTGGGTGAGCCGCCACCGGCACGGCTCCGCCGAGGAGTTCTACGCGGGAGGCCGGCTCTTCTCGCCGATGGAGAATGGTTTTGCCATCGCGGGCGACTACATGTCGGCCGCGTCCTTCCTCGGCATCTCCGGACTCATCGCCCTCTACGGATACGACGGCCTGCTCTACTCGGTGGGCTTCCTGGTGGCCTGGCTGGTTGTGCTCTTCCTGGTCGCCGAACTGGTCCGCAACTGCGGCCGGTTCACCCTCGCCGACGTGGTCGCCGCCCGGATGAGCGAACGGCCCGTGCGCATCGCCGCGGGAACTTCCTCGGTCACCGTGTCCGTTCTGTATCTGGTGGCGCAGATGGTGGGTGCGGGCAGCCTGGTCGCGCTGCTGCTCGGCGGACAGGGCGAGGCGGCGCAGACCTGGACCGTCATCGGCGTCGGCGCGCTCATGGTGATCTACGTGTCGTTGGGAGGGATGCGGGCCACCACCTGGATCCAGATCGTGAAGGCGGTCCTGCTGCTCGGCGGCACCATCGCGCTGACCGTGCTGGTCCTGGTGCGTTTCCACGGCGACTTCGACCACCTGCTGACCAGCGCCGCCGAACGCAGCGGCCACGGCGAATCGTTCCTGGCCCCGGGTCTGAAGTACGGCGCCGACTGGACCGCCCGCTTCGACTTCATCAGCCTCGGACTCGCCCTGGTGCTGGGCACCGCCGGACTGCCGCACATCCTGTCCCGCTTCTACACCGTGCCCACCGCGCGGGCGGCCCGCCGGTCGGTGGTCTGGTCGATCGGGCTGATCGGCGGCTTCTACCTGATGACGATCGTCCTCGGGTTCGGCGCCGCCGCCATCGTCGGCTCCGACGCCGTGCGTGCCTCCAACGCCGCAGGCAACACCGCCGTACCGCTGCTGGCCCTCGACCTGGGCGGCGGGGCCGACTCCACCGGTGGAACGGTTCTGTTCGCCGTTGTCGCCGCCGTCGCCTTCGCCACGATCCTCGCCGTGGTCGCCGGAATCACCCTCGCCTCCTCGGCGTCCGTCGCCCACGACCTGTACGCGTCACTGCGGCGCCGACGGGCCAAGCAGCGCAGTGAGGTCGCCGTCGCCCGGGTCGCAGCGGTCGGCATCGGTGTCGTCGCCATCGCCCTCGGCCTGCTCGCCCGCGACCTCAACGTCGCGTTCCTGGTCGGCCTGGCCTTCGCCGTCGCCGCGTCCGCCAATCTGCCCGTGCTGCTCTACTCGCTGTTCTGGCGAGGGTTCACCACACGCGGTGCGGTCTGGGCCGTCTACGGGGGCCTGATCCCCGCTCTGACGCTCGTCCTGCTCTCCCCGGTGGTCTCCGGAAGCCCCGAATCCCTCTTCCCCGGCGTGGACTTCCACCTGTTCCCGCTCCAGAACCCCGGCATCGTCTCCATCCCGCTCGGCTTCCTGGCCGGCTGGCTTGGCACCGTCACCTCCGCCGAACTCCCCGACGAGGCCAAGCACGCGGAGACCGAGGTGCGGTCACTGACCGGGGCGGGAGCGGCCTGATCCAGGCGAGCCCGGGCGGCCGGAGACAATCGGCCGTGAAATCCGTATCCCAGGGTGGGGGCACGGCCGCTTCCCCCGCCCCCACGAACGGCCGTGCCCTCAGGCGCGGGTCGCCCATACGTATCGGTGCTCAGGGCGGCCCGCGTCGCCGTACTTGAGGGTGAGCCGTGCGCGGCCTGTGCGCTCCAGGAGTTTGAGATAGCGCTGCGCGGTCTGGCGGCTGACTCCGGTGCGGTCCGCGATGTCCTGGGCGGACAGCGGACCGTCCGCGTTGATCAGGCAGCGCCGCACCAGTTCGGCCGTGGTGGGGGAGTGGCCCTTGGGCAGCCCCGGCTCCGACGGCGCGGACAGGGCGCCGAAGATCCGGTCCACCTCGGCCTGTTCGGCCTCGCCGCCGCCGTCCAGCGTGCGGCGCAGCTCCGCGTACGCCTCCAGCTTGGCGCGCAGCCCCGCGAAGGCGAACGGCTTGACCAGGTACTGCAGCGCCCCGTGCCGCATCGCCTCCTGGACGGTGGAGACGTCCCGTGCGGCCGTCACCATGATCACGTCGGTCTGGTGGCCGCGCCGCCGCATCTCCCGTACGACCGACAGGCCCGTGTCGTCGGGGAGGTAGTGGTCCATCAGCACCAGGTCCACCCGGGGCAGCTCCTCGACCTGCCGCAGCGCCTGGGCCGCGCTGTGCGCCTCCCCGGCCACGTGGAAGCCCGGCACCTTCTCCACGTAGGCGGCGTTGACGTGGGCGACACGGGTGTCGTCGTCCACGACCAGGACCTCGATCATCGCGACTCCTCCTCGGCGGTCCGGCGGGCGGCGGTCCGGTGGGCGGTGGGTGCGGTCAGGGCGGGTTCGGCGGCCGGCTCGGTCAGTGCGTCCGGCAGGACCACGGTGAACTCCGCGCCGCCGCCGGGCGCCTCGCCCACGGTGGCGCTGCCACCCTGCCGTTCGGCGAGCCTGCGCACCAGGGAGAGCCCGATCCCGCGTTCGCGGTGGGCCGGTGCCTCCTTCGTGGACCAGCCCTTGGTGAAGATCAACTCGCGTCGCTCGGCCGGGATTCCGGGCCCGGTGTCGCGTACGACCAGGACGGCCGTGTCCCCCTCGGTGCGCAGTTCGACCTCCACGCGTGCGTGCGCGGTGCCCGCGACCGCGTCCAGGGCGTTGTCCACCAGGTTGCCGACGACCGTCACGATGCCTCTGGGGTCGACCAGCCGGTCCGGCAGCCGCGTCCGGTCCGACACCAGCAGCGCCACCCCGCGCTCCGCTGCCACGGTGGCCTTGCCGACCAGCAACGCCGCCAGCAGCGGGTCCTGGATCCGCTCCGTGACCTGTTCCGCGGTCGCCCGGTGCTCGCCCACCACCTCGCCGACGAACTCCACGGCGTCGTCGTACATCTCCAGCTCCAGCAGCCCGAGCAGGGTGTGCATACGGTTGGCGTGCTCGTGGTCCTGGGCGCGCAGGGCGTCGATCAGCCCGCGCGTGGAGTCCAGTTCCCGGCCCAGCTGCTCCAGCTCGGTGCGGTCGCGCAGGGTGGCCACGGCGCCGCCGTCGTCGGTGGGCATACGGTTGGCGACCAGGACGCGCTGCCCGCGCACGGTGAGCAGATCCGTGCCCGTCACCCGCCCGGCCAGTACGTCGGTCGTACGGCCCTCCCCGAGCGCCTCGTCCAGGGAGCGCCCGAGCGCCTCGTCGCCGATGCCGAGCAGCCGCCGCGCCTCGTCGTTGAGCAGGCGCACCCGGCCCTCGCGGTCGAGCGCGACCACACCCTCGCGGATGCCGTGCAGCATCGCCTCGCGCTCCGCCAGCAGCGCCGAGATGTCGGAGAAGGCCAGGTCGCGGGTCTGCCGCTGGACCCGCCGGGAGATCAGCCAGGCGGCCAGCGCGCCCACCGCCAGAGCGCCGCCCGCGTACGCCAGCAGCTCCGGGATCGCGTGGATGAGCCGGGCCCGGACACTGTCGTAGGCGATGCCGACGGAGACCGCGCCGACGATGTCGCCGTCGCTGTCGCGCAGGGGCACCTTGCCGCGCGCGGTGCGGCCCAGGGTGCCGGCGTCGATCTCCATGACCTCGTCGCCGGCCAGGGCGTCGCCCGGGTCGGTGGACACGGTTCTGCCGACCTCGTCGGGCGTGGGATGCGACCAGCGCACGCCCCGCCAGTCCATCACGACCACGTACTCGGCCCGGGTGGCCTCGCGGATCCGCTCGGCCTCCTGCTGGACGGGCCCGTCGGCCGTCGGGGGCGTGTTCACGACACCGTGGGCGATCTGCGGATCGACGGCGGTGGTCTGGGCGATGGACAGGGCCCGGCGCATGGCCTGGTCGTCGAGCTGGTTGCCGAGCGGCGCGAGGAACAGGCCCGTCGCGAGCACCGCTACCCCCGCGGCGATCGCCACCTGCATCAGCAGCACCTGCGAGAACATCCGCCGCGGCAGGCCGAGGCGCAGGCGGCGCGCGGGGGGAGTGGGGCTCATACCCACGACGGTACGTGGGCCCGCCGCGGACGCGTCAGCGGGCCGGTGCCGCCGTGTTCGTCAGCAGCCCGGTGCGGTCGCTTTCGGCCGACCGGGTGCGGTCATGGACGTCAGCCGGCCAGTGCCGTCGTGGTGGCCAGCTCGCGTACCGCGACCACGTCCATCCGCGCGGGCGAGCCCAGTACCGACGTACCGCAGCTCTCCGCGCGGGGCGGCAGCGCCTCGCCCTGGGCGACGACCACATGCCACAGGCGGCCGTCGGTGTGGCCGACTGTCACCGTCCAGCGCGGCGCGGCGCCCTCGGTGCGGATGACGCTCAGGGCGTCCGCCGCGTACTCGCCCACCGCCGAGCGCACGGCCAGCTCGGCCGTCTGTCCGGGCCGCTCCCACGCGGAGTTCCCGCGGCAGCCCTCGACGACGATCCGCCCCTCCCGCGCGTGAAGGAGGACCTCCTTGACGGCGGGCGCCTGTGCGCGGCCGTAGGCGTAGCCGTACGGCAGGACCAGCAGGGTAGGGGAGAAACGGTGCCCACCCAGATGGGTGACCTCCCAGACGCCCTCCAGGCCCGAGGCGTCGAGTTCGGCGGCGAGGGGGCGGCCGAGGAGGGCGCAGCAGCGGTCCCGCTTGCCGTTGGTGCACACGAGCGCGAGCGGGTCGCCGGTGTGCGGGGTGGCCTGGAGCACCGTGTCGAACACACGGTGGTCGCCCCTGCCGAGCGCGGCGAAGTCGAGGTCGAGCAGCCGGCTCGGGTCGGTGACGGTGGCGCCGTGCAGCCAGGCGTTCGCGGGGGTGGTGTGGGCGGCGTACACCTGGCGCGCGGCGGGTGTGCCGCGGTCGGCGTGGCGCCCGGGGCGGCGGATGAGCGCGATCCGCACGCCGGTGCCCTTGGCGGCCGCCTCCAGGGCGCGGCCCAGCGCGGGGTCCAGATGGCTGGACGTGAGCGCCTTGGCGCCCCACGGACCGGGCTGCTCCAGCAGCAGCCAGGTCTTCGCGGTGGCCGCGGTGCCCGCGATCGGCTCGTCGAGGTCCCGGGAGACACTTGAGCAGGTACTCACGAAGGTGAGCCTAACCTGACTTGATCCAGAGTGGCTTGCCGGGCCGCTCGTGTCCTACTCCGGCAGTGGTCGGGGCGGCCTCGGGCCGGCGTAGTGACCACTGGGGCGCATCCTCGGGGGCGCTCGCCGTACTCCTCCAGCGCGTGGACGATCCAGCCCGCCGTCCGGGCGACGGCGAAGATCGTCTCGCCCGCGGTGGCGGGCATGCCGCAGGACGCGGTGAACACGGCCAGGGCCAGGTCGACATTGGCGTGCAGCGGCGTGTGCCGGGCGGTCGTGGGGACGATGTCGCGGCCGCCGCCAGGGCGGATTCGGCCCTGGGGGATCCGCCCCAGCAGCTCGAACAGCACGCGCGCGTGGTCCTCGCGGTGGGGCGGACTTGGTCGGCCCAGGTTTCGTATCGAACAGCACGCGCGCGTGGTCCTCGCCGGGGTGGAGCCGGTGCCCGAGGCCGGGGATGCGGCGTCCGGCGCGCAGTTCCTCGGCGATCACCGGGGCCGCGTCACCGCGGTCTAGGACGTCCAGGAGCATCCGGTGGGCGAGCCCGCTGGACGCGCCGTGCAAGGGGCCCTCCAGGACGTCCAGACCCGCGCAGACGGCCGCGTAGGCGTGCGCTCGGGCGGAGGCGGCGACGCGCACGGCCAGCGTGGAGGCGGCGAGGTCGTGGTCGGCGAGCAGGGCGAGCACCGTGTCCAGGACACGCACACAGTCCTCGTCGGCGGGCAGCCCGCTGAGTCGCGCCCACAGGAGGGCGGCGAGGGGGCCGGTGTCGCGGTGGTGGCGCCGTGCCGGGGGCGGGGCGGCGATGAGGGTGGGGATGAGCGTGCGTGCGGTGCCGAGGACGGCGTCCTCGGACAGGTCGAAGCGCAGCGGGTCCGCGGTCGCCGCGGCGACGACCGCGACCCTCAACCAGCCGGTGGGCCCGGTGCATTCGGGCAGCGCGTCGGCGGCTTGGCCAGTCGGAGGACCGAAAGATCATCCGCCCTGCGGCACGGTATGTGGGGCCGGAGCGGCCGTGGCGGTGCCGGAGGTCGCTCGGTCCGGGCGATTTTCAGGCGGGTGATCCGTCACCCGTGGAGGCTTCGCGGATCGCCCGGTCGAAGAGCCGGAAGAAGCGCGCCTCCGTACTGTCCTCGGGGAGCGCGGCCTTGGCGTCGCGCGACAGCTGCCAGTAGCGGCGGAACGCCGGACTCCGCACCAGGCTTCGCGCATGGGCGAGGACCTCGGCGTCGGACATGCTTCCCCACTCGTAGATCAGCGCGTAGTGGCTGTACGTGAGGTTGGCGAA